>JAFUAY010000049.1 GCA_017460515.1 Prevotella sp. | reverse complement strand
TCCCACCTCTTCCCATTCCGAACAGAGAAGTTAAGCCCGCCTGCGCCGATGGTACTGCAATGCAATGCGGGAGAGTAGGAGGCCGCCGTCTTTTCAGAGAGAAGCCCTGATTCAGCAATGAGTCAGGGCTTCTTCGGTTTTCCACCAGTCGTCTCTTGTCTTGCAGATGGCCTGAGCTATGCAGTTCATGGTTTTGCAGGCTATTCGGCTGATGCTTTCGTTATGTGATTTAAACTCGTAATGCCAGGGGCTTAACAATAGCAGGTGTTCACTTGTGCAGTGATCTATTCGATTGGCTGATGGATGATAGATTTCCGGAAAGCCGTTGTCCTCAATGAGTATGATGGGGAAACCTGAATGTAGCGCGCTGTCCATGATTTCCTGTTCGCTTTTTGATATGCGTGCGGATACAAGTACGGTTCCTGCCACTGCTTCTGCCAGGCAGCGAGCTTTCTGTTGGGCAAATAGGAATGCATCCTTGCGGTGGCACACTACGGGTAGCAAACGCCGTCTTAATAGTTCTGATGAACCGTAGCTGTCGCAGATAATCCGTGCGTCCTTTAGCAATAGCCTGTGCTCAAGTATGGCCCATTGCTCTACTGTTAGTGTGCCTGACGATTCGGTCGTCAGGTACCGAAACAACCCTCGCATCGTTACGGCTGTATCAATGGTGTTTCGTTGTGGTTGCAGCCAGGAGCGGTTGGCGGTTCTGAGCAGGCGGCTACGGGGATTTGCCAGTATGTATGCGCGTTGGGTAGCCAGCTGATCCTCATTTAGAGGCATCACGTCGCAGTAGCCCGCTTCGAAGAGGGGCGGCAGCTGTTGTCGGGGATGAGCATTATTCGGCTTGGCGACTGAATCGCAAAGCACAGTGGTGCTCAGTGCGCTAGGCAATTTGGGCGCCTGGTCAATGATTCCCGTTATTGCCCAGTAGCGCTTGTTGCATCCGTACTTGAAGCCGGCGATGACGTGGCCCAGGTGGGTCGGCTTCCCTTTTTTCGAAACAATATCGCTGTGCGCAACGAGCAGGAAATGCAGATGCTCCGGCATGATGATGTACTCTTGTACTTCCAGCATAGAATATTCGCGCTGGATGCTTCCGCGTAGTTCTTCCTCCACCATTTCGCCAATGGGGGTTAGCTCTACGTGCGGTGCCTCGCTATCCCCATCGGGCTTGTCGAGACGTCCTGCCATTCGTCCTAATGGCTGATACAGTCCTCGTGTCACGCTGATGGTGATATGGTAATAGCCCCGACGGCTATAGTCATGTGCATAACTGCGCCGCTTCATGCTGTGCACCTTTGGCAGTCGGGGACTTTCCTGATTGCTATTGCTATTACCGTTGTCCTCTGTCTTATCCATGCTGCAAAAATATGAATTATTGCGGTAATGGCAAAGAAAAAGGCAGGATTTTTTCTGTTCTAATTACTGTGCAATTAGACTGCAATTACTTAGTACTTACAGTTCAATACTTAAGTAATAACGATTCAATAGTTTAGGAATTGGGTTGTGATAGCATTGTAATTGGGTTATAGTATCAATGATACTGGCTTTCAGTATCAATGAAATTGGCTTTCAGTATCAGTGAGATTGGCTTTTGAAAAGTTGTTCTTGCAAATAAACTCATAAAGTCATCAAATATGCTGGAAATGCCGATTTACAAAGGATTTCAGGCCTATGAGGTTTAAGTAAAAACCTCATAGGAACCTCATGAAACCTCATACCGTCTGATTTCCTTGATTTCTTTGCAATGTTATCTGAATTATTGGTCAGATTATTTGCAAGTCTAAATTATTTTTCGTACCTTTGCATAGTTAATCGATGAGACGGACATCATCGGGAAGCACAATAGAAATACACACATTTTATTAACTTTTTAAACACAACAATTACCATGAAAAAGAACGAATTAGTGGTTAATGGAGAGGCTATGAATGCCTCAGTTGAAGGGATGCTCTCAGTAGAGTTGTTCCTGAGTGAGAATTATCGTTTCCGTCGCAATGTGCTGAATGGAAAAGTGGAGTTTGCGGTTTTGAAGCCTCGTGATGAGAACGATGCTGAAGTGAAAAATGATGACCTCGACTTCCGAGTGCTTACGCAAGAGGCGCTAAACAGTATAGTGCTTCGAGCCAAGCGCGAAGAGATCTGTGAGGGTAATCCGAAGACTGAGATTTTTGAGGTGATCCACTCTGAGGAGGTACCCGCGTTTAATCCTGTTGAGGAGTTCTTGGACGGCTTGCCTGCCTGGGACGGCAAGAACCACGTAGCAGAGCTGTTCAGCCGTTTGCCAGGTCTGGGTAGCGAACAGCTGTACTTTCTGACTGTCTGGATGCGCTCGATGGTGGCCCATTGGCGGCAGATGGACACGCTTCACGGTAACGAATGCGTTCCCACGCTGATTGGTGCCCAGGGCTGCGGAAAGACCACCTTCCTGCGCCGTCTGCTGCCGCCGCATCTGCGCCAGTACTATCTGGACCATCTGAACCTTTCGAATAAGTTCGATAAGGAGATGGCGCTGACCAACAATCTGCTGGTGAACCTCGATGAGCTGGACGCCATCCGTCCCAGTCAGCATGCATCGCTGAAGCAGACACTCTCTAAGAGTAAGGTGAACGGACGCCCCATCTATGGCTGTTCGCAGGAGGACCGTTTGCGCTATGCCTCGTTCGTAGCCACAACCAACAATCCCCATCCGCTGACAGATGCCACAGGTTCGCGCCGCTATATCTGTCTGACCATTCCGCAGGGGAAGTACATCGACAATGCGGGCATCATCGACTACGAGCAGCTGTATGCCCAAGTGCTTTATGAGCTGAACGAGCTGAAGTCTCCGTATTGGTTCAACAACGAGGAGGTGGCGCGCATTCAGGAGCTGAATCTCGGCTACATGCAGCAGAAAGACCTGGCCGATATGGTTACCGCTTGTTTCCGTAAGCCCAAGGAGGGCGAGATGCCAAGGTCGATGAACAGCAAGCAGATTCTGCAGATTATCCAGACGGAATATCCTGTGCTGAAGATTGATCACAGTGCTAAGATCCATCTGGGTCAGGCTATGAGGGAGTTGGCTTATGAGCATACCGAACGCTGTCATGTACTTTATTACAACGTTATCCCGTTGAAGGTTGCATGAATCTCGCTTGACAGCATCATGAGGTTTTATGAGGTTTGAATGAGGTTTTTGTTCAAACCTCATTTGCGTGAATCCCTTTGTATATCGGCGTTTCAACCCTGTTTGATGACTTTATGAGGTTTTTTCTTTGTCTGCGACGCTACGTGAATATCCGTAAAGAGCACGTGAATGAGCCATAATTATTTGCGAGTCATTTTGCATTCAAAAAACGTTTGCGTAAATTTTTTCATCGTTTTCTTTTGGGATTTTTACAAAATAATATAACTTTGCATCCGATTAGTGGTTTTGCCACTTTTCATACATTGTTGAAAATGAAGCGTTGTGCTTCGATCTTGTAACTCGAAATCTGGTAAATTTCAAAACAATAAGACAAGACGGAGATATCAACGGTTCACGCGATAAGCGTGGACTGTTATTCTGTATCTTTCTTATTAGGTTTACCAGAGCCGCGAGTTAGGGATGTGGAGCAAACAGTTCCACGCTACTTTTGTGTGTGATTTATAATATAAATGTACGCACGCGAGACTAAAACGAAAACCAATTTATTCAAGTTATTAACTAAAACAAACAAAAATGAAAAAGAAAATCTTTACTTTATTGACGCTACTGCTGTGCGTGTGCAGTGGGGCGTGGGCAGATGAAACAATTTTCTCGGCAGTTTGTAATGTATCTTCAAGCGAAAATGTTGCATCTGGTACAACAAACCAAGCAATTACATCAACCCAAGCAACAATTTCAGGAGGTTCTATGACTGTTACAAACAGTCATAAAGATGCTCAAAAATACGTTGACAGGCAAGGCGGTAAAGGAGCGTTCTGTATAGCTACGGGCAGTGCTTTTTTTACTATTACGACAACTAATGCACTACAAGCTGGCGATAAAATTAATTTCATTCTATATAGTAGTAAAGGCAATACTGTAGGCCTTAAACTCAATAATATCATCATTGGTGATGTAACTATGGGGTCAAGTTCTTCTTCATGGACAGCTGCGACAGAGTATACGGTAACAATAGGTGATGCCCTTATTGGTAAAACGGAGATAAAAGTGGAGCGCACACAAAGCAAAGGTACATATTTTACAGATTTTACCATCACACGTTCCGCTGCTGCTCCTGCTGCAGTCTCTTTCAGCCCAGTAGCAGGAAGTGTTGCTGAAGGAACATCTATTACCTTGACATCTACAGGTGCGACAACCATCAAATATCAGTGGAGTTCTTCTGCAATAAACGGTGAAGGTGACTGGTCTTCTGCAACAACCTACGATGCCGACCATAAGCCCGTAGTACCTACCGCTGGTTCTACTAACACAGTTCTTTCGGTAAAGGCTTCTAATACAAATGGTGATACTTACGGTTCTGCATCTTACACACCAGTTAAGATGGCTCTGAAGACCATCTATTCACTGAATGATGGAATTGGATCTCAAACGAAAACTGCTGATAATGCAGCTATAGATGGTACCACATCTAGGTCGTTTTCAAATACAGCTGGTCGCATCAAACTCACCGCTGCATCTGGATTCCAGTTTAAAAATGGTGATGCTATATCATTCTCAGGCACTATAGGAAATACTTCAAAGAAATATGGTATCAAATACGGTTCAACGACTGATCTCGGCACTGACCTTTACGTAGCAGCGGGTGCAGCATGTAACGTGTCAGGAACATTGACACTTGCTTCTGAGACAGGCGAACTTTATATTGGACGCTACGATGGAACAAACACAACGATGACTTCGTTTGTTATCCGTCAGCTCACAGAAGCCACATCGGAGGAATTCACAGGAGTAAAGATAAACGGTAGTGCAGCAACCGTAGATGATGATTACACAATCGAGGGAAGCACCATAACGCTTGATGGTACATTCACCGAAGCTCCTAATGTGGTTTTGGTGAATCACATCGTTTTCGCCGATGCTTCTACAGAAGATCAGAATTTGGTGGTACCATTCGGTAATCCAAATGGTGAGTTTTTTACTGGTACAGTAACAATCGACGGAACAACCTATACGGTTAAGGCTCCTTGCGGCAATATCAATGCCATAAAGGTTCAGTACAAATATAGTTCAACTGTCATTAAAGAAGAAAATCTTGATGTTACAGGTTTGAAGGTCGGCGCTTCTTATACCGTTCCTTTCCGCATGTATGTAGAGAAAGACGGTGCATTGTATAAGACAACGGCAAATGGATCAAATCCATACTATGGCGATGCAGTAACATTGGCATACAATACTACAGTTACCAAGTCGCTAAGTACAGTTGACCTGGAGGGTGGAACTATCGAACTGTTTGAAGATTTTGACGGCGATGCAAGCCAAAACGCCAATATTAGAGCCTCTAATTGTAGCGCTTATAATAACACTGCTTATACTTCTGTCAACGATCTGCCTTCAGGAACATACAAATTCATCGTTAAAGCCCAGAATAAGGGTAGAGGTTCTAGCGTAAAGGTTGGCGAGACAACCGTGTTCACCATTACAGATGTTAATGCAGGAACAGGATCTTGGACAGACGTTGAATTAACAGACAAAGTGGTTCCCACAGCCGGAAAATTATCATTTGTGAAAGGCGGTTCTAACACGATAGACTGTTATGATATTCTCATCGCCATTCGTCAAGTTCCCGTACCTGCTGACCCCACCACCAGCGGCGACGAGACCTACCTCACTACTTCCGACAACATGGCGGGCTGGCGTGCGTTCTATGATGCAACCAATAGCTATAGCGTAGATGGAAATACGAAGGTGTATGTGGCAGATGTTGATCCCGTAGGCTCAACCATTACGATGAAGAGCATTACAGGTATTCCCGCTAACGTTCCTGTAATCCTGCACACCTCATCAAGTGCTGACAGCCATAAGATGACGCTGACAAAGGAAACGGGTTCTCCATTCAGCTACACTGGCACAAACAAGCTGGAATATACGACAAGTGCTGTTAGCGAGAAGTATCGTTTGGGCTATGGTGCAAGCGGCGTAGGCTTCTATCCTTACTCAGGTACTCCTGCTTCAGGCGCAGTAATCCTGAACGTTTCAAGTGCTGCTGCTCGCGCACTGACAATGGTGTTTGACGATAGCGAGACAACGGGTATCTTTCGAATTGAGAATTCTGAGAGAATTGACAATTCAGTCTACAACCTGCGTGGTCAGCGTGTGGCTCAGCCTACAAAGGGTCTGTACATCGTTAATGGTAAGAAAGTAATGTTTAAGTAAGAAAGGAGGACATGATTATGAAAAAGCAATATATCAATCCAACAGTAAGCATTTTGGAGATTAAACCAGTACTTTTGCAGTCTGCATCTAATGAGGTGAACCTACAGTCAGGCTCTGCCTCGGAATGGGGCTCTCGTCGCGGCAATTCTGATTGGGACGAGGACGACGAAGAAGATTATTAATATAGTCAAATATATTTAGGTGTCGTCCCTTCGTGAGAACCGGCGCACCGTTTTTAGTAATTTAATTATAAAGAAAATTTTAAGTGTACCACTGCCTCGTGATGAAGCGGTGGTACATGCTTTTTGAAAAGTCCAGAAACTTGAATAAAACAGAAAAAATTGCCGTTATATTTGGAAAATTGAAAATGAAGGATTATCTTTGCATGCATATACGAACAACTATTGTAACAACATGAAACTTCCTATTGGCATACAGGACTTTGAAAGCCTCCGCATAGACGGCTATGCCTACGTAGATAAGACTGCACAAATATATCGCCTCATTTCAGAAGGGCGGTACTATTTCCTGTCGCGTCCAAGACGATTCGGTAAGTCGTTGCTCATCACTACGCTGAAAGCATTGTTCCTGGGCAAACGGGAACTGTTCCGAGGATTAGCCATCGACCAAAAGGAAGACTGGGACTGGGCTGTTCATCCCGTATTGCATCTTGACCTGAACACCAACAAGTACGACCGGGCAGAGGTGCTGGAGCAGAAACTGGGCGAATCACTTCGCGTATGGGAGCAGGAATATGGCAATCCGCGCCCCGACCTGCCACTGGGTATGCGCTTTGAAAAAGTAATAGAACAGGCCTATAAAGTGACTGGTCAGCGTGTGGTCATCCTTATTGACGAGTATGATAAGCCCATGCTGCAAGCCATCGGCAACAATAAACTACAGGAAGAGTATCGCGCTACGCTGAAAGGCTTCTATGGCGCCCTGAAGTCAATGGATGGATGCATCAAGTTTGCCCTGCTGACAGGTGTAACCAAATTTGGAAAAGTCAGTGTGTTCAGCGATTTGAACAACCTGGTTGACATATCGCTCGACTATGATGCCTATGACATCTGTGGTATTACAGAAGAGGAGTTGTTAAGCGTTTTTGCAGAACGTATAGATATGCTTGCACAGCGTAACGGCCTCACTCATGAAGAATGCGTGGCCAAGCTTCGCAAGATGTATGATGGCTACCATTTTGAAGAAAACGCTCCAGGCATTTATAATCCTTTCAGTGTTCTGAACACCTTTATGAAGAATAAGTTTGGCAGTTACTGGTTTGAGACTGGAACTCCCACCTATCTTGTAGAATTGCTTCGCAACTACTACTATGATTTGGACAAGATGGCACAGGCTGAAGTGACTGCCGATGTGCTGAACAGTATTGACGCTGACTCAAAAGATCCTATCCCCGTCATCTACCAAAGCGGTTATCTGACGCTGAAAGGGTATAACGCAGAATTCAAGAAATACGTGCTCGGATTTCCCAATGAAGAGGTAGAAGAGGGGTTTGTCAAATACCTGGCTCCATACTATCTGAATAATATTGACAGAAAAACTTCTTTCAATGCAGAGGAGTTTACAATGGACGTGCGTAGCGGCAAGCCCGAACAGTTCCTTGAACGACTGAAGTCGCTCTTTGCCAGTGCGCCCTACGACAGTACTACTGGTGACAAGGAGAATCACTTCCAGAACATGATGTGGGTGGTGTTCAAGATGATGGGCTTCTATTCTCATACAGAATATCACACATCTGATGGTCGTATCGACTTGCTGGTAGAAACGACGCTCTATCGCTACATTATGGAGTTTAAGCTCGACGGTACTGCCGAAGAAGCCCTGCAACAAATCAAATCCAAGGACTATCAACTGCCATTTCAGGTTGATGAAAAGAAAATATTCCTCATCGGTGTGAACTTCTCACGCGAGACTCGCACCATTGAGAAGTATCTGATTGATGATTTCTGATAATCAAAAAATATAGCGTTAATGTTCTGAAAAATGAAGGCTTTTTTCGTGATTATTTAGTACTTTTGCTGACCCAAACGAATAAAGCGGAAAGAAAAAATGAATTTCGAAGAGATAGTGAACGCACAGGAAGGCTCTGTTCATCACGATCAGACATCGTTCGGCACGCTGCAGAGAGAGCAGATAGACAAGAAGTACTGTCAGGTGCTGGCAGTGCGGAAGAGTCTGGCCGACCGGCGTGACTTCCAGGCAGCACTGGAGAATGCCCAGCGACAGACCATCGGCCTGCGACTGAAACAGCAGTTGCACTTCCAGCAGGGACAAGACGAGAAGGGCGGCTTAAGACTGGAACTGGAGCCAGGCAGCTACCAGACGTTTGCACAGTTGCTGAACCTGAACCCAGCGGTGGTGGCGAAGTCGGGCTTCGTCGACAATGTGGTGGAGCAGCTCTGCGTACTGCTCTCACAGCTGCACGAGCAGGGCATCTATGCCGCCTGCCTGTCGCCTCAGAACGTGCTGATACGCAAGGGCGACGAGATGCCGATGATGATGCTCTACGGTTCACAGTTTGCAACCCTGCGCGACTGGCAGGACGCTATCTATGGCGCTCAGAAAGACTACCTGGCACCGGAGCTGCAGGAAGAAGCATCCCCCTCGGCAGCCAGCGATGTCTATTCACTGGGCATGCTCATCGAGTGGCTCTTCCAGCAGGGCGACATGCCATACGAATATAAGAAGATAGTCAGCAAAGCCAAGCAGACCGACCCCTCGCAGCGCTATGAGTCGGTGGAGGCGATGAAGGCCGACCTGACGAAGATGCGCATGCGCAAGCGCAGCCTGTTCTCGTTTGTGGGAGCCCTGTTGGTGGTACTGCTCTGCTTCGGTCTCTATTTCGAGCTGATGCCTGAAGCAGAGGATATAGAGTTCGTCGACCCCGCCCCGAAGGAGACTGAGGAAGACCCCTTCGGAGAGACCTTCGACCCTGAGGAGTCGCTGCTCAATGAGGAGGCCGACTCTACTGATACCATCGATGGTGACACTGTCACTTTGGCAGAGCGCAAGATGATTGACGTCTACATGAAGAAGGCGGAGGATATCTACCGGAAGCAGTTCCGTACGGAGGCCGACCGCATTCTCTCGAAAGTGTATAACAACGAGCGGATGAATGCCAGCGAGAAGAGCTTCATGGCCAGCAGCAACGCCATGCGCGACGAACTGATCAAGGTGCAGAACGAACTGGCAGTGCATGCAGGCATCTCTGACGACCGTGCAGGACGCATTGCCACCGAGGTGATCGACCAGCTGACGCGCGAGAAGACGGAGGCGCTGGATAAGTATACGAATCCGAAACATCAGAAAAAATAATATTATCAAATGAGAAGTAGAACAGCAGAATGGTTTGAGTGCCGCATCAGATACGAGAAGACGATGGATGACGGCCTGCAGAAGAAAGTGACAGAGACATACACCGTTGACGCCCTCAGCTTTACCGAGGCCGAGCAGCGCATCATGGAAGAGATGTCGAACTATATCAGTGGCGAATTTGAAGTGGCCGACATCAAGAAGGCAGCCTACAAGGAGATCTTCTTCAGTGACGACGAGATGGCCGACCGCTGGTATAAGACGAAGCTGCAGTTTATCACCATCGACGAGAAGACCGAGAAGGAGAAGCGCAGCAACGTGAACTACCTGGTACAGGCAGGTACGCTGAACAGCGCCGTGAAGAACATCGACGAGGTGATGGGTGGTACGATGATTGACTACGTGATTGCCTCCGTAGCTGAGACCACACTGATGGACGTCTTTGAGTACCATAAGAAGGAACAGAACGACAAGCCTGAGTTCGAGGGATAATAACGCCTGAACCCCCAGGGGAAGTAGGGCAAACGCGAAACTTGAGTAAAAAAGAATGTATCCAGTTAAAGAAGAGTTGAAGACCGTGCTGCAGTCGCTGCCTGCGGGTGTGCGCCTGGTGGCTATCAGCAAGTATCATCCTGCCGAGTATATCATGGCAGCCTACGAGGAAGGCCAGCGCGTCTTTGGCGAGAGCCACGAACAGGAGATCCGCCAGAAGCATGAGGCTCTGCCCAAGGACATTGAGTGGCACTTCATCGGACACCTGCAGACCAACAAGGTGAAGTATATCGTGCCCTATATCTCAATGATTGAGGCCGTCGACTCGCTGAAACTGCTCCGTGAGATTCAGAAGCAGGCTGAAAAGGCGGGTAGGGTAGTTAAGGTGCTGCTGGAACTGCATATCGCTGAGGAAGCCACGAAATACGGACTCACCCCCGACGACTGCCGACAGCTACTGGCCGACGGCGAATGGCGCGAGATGAAGAACGTCAGGATCTGCGGACTGATGATGATGGCCTCGAATACCGACAATGAGGCACAGATAGCCGCTGAATTCCAACAGGCAGCCGCACTCTTCGACGAACTGAAAGCCCAGTATTTCGCTGATGACGACGCCTTCTGCGAACGTTCGTGGGGCATGAGCGACGACTACCAGATAGCCGTCAAGAACCGCTCTACGATGGTTCGCATCGGTACAATGATATTTGGTCCACGCGTATATTGATATGGATTACAGCAACATCACCAAACCTATTTATATTATAGAAGAGCAGCGACTGCGACGCAACCTGGAGCTCATAGCCAGTGTTGCCAAACGCGCTGACGTGGAGATTATCCTCGCTTTCAAGGCCTTCGCGCTCTGGAAGACTTTCCCCATCTTCCGTGAGTATATCAACAGCACCACGGCCAGCAGCCTGAGCGAGGCCCGACTGGCACTGGAGGAATTTGGTGCCAAGGCCCATACCTATTCGCCCGCCTATACCGATGGAGAGATAGACGAGATAGTCAGCTGCAGCAGTCATCTGACCTTCAACTCGCTGTCGCAGTATGAGCGTTTCCATGAAAGGGTAGTGGGGAAGGCCTCGATAGGTCTGCGCGTCAATCCCGAATACAGTGAGGTGGAGACGCTGCTGTATAATCCCTGTGCGCCCGGCACGCGATTCGGTGTATCGGCAAATAAATTGCCGAGCACGCTGCCAGCGGATATTGAGGGATTTCATTGCCATTGTCATTGCGAGAGCGGACCCGACGTATTGGAGCGTACCTTGGTGCATATCGAGGAGAAATTCTCGCGCTGGTTCCCGCAGCTGAAATGGCTGAACCTGGGCGGCGGACACCTGATGACCCGCAAGGATTATGACACCGAACACCTTATTAATATATTAAAGGGCCTGCACGAGCGCTATCCCTGGCTGAAGATCATCCTGGAACCTGGCAGCGCCTTTGCCTGGCAGACAGGACCGCTGGTGGCCCACGTGGTAGACATCGTGGAGGACAAGGGCGTCCGCACGGCTATCCTCGACGTCAGCTTCACCTGTCACATGCCCGACTGTCTGGAAATGCCGTATTATCCCGCTGTGCGCAACGCCGAACATATTGATGAGTCTAATCATATCTCTCATCTTTCATCTTTCATTTATCGCCTCGGCGGTAACAGCTGCCTGAGCGGTGACTTCATGGGCTCCTGGGAGTTCGACCACGAACTGCAGGTGGGCGAGACCATTATCTTTGAGGACATGATTCACTACACCACCGTGAAGACCAATACGTTTAATGGCATCAGCCACCCCGCCATCGGCATGCTCCATCAAGACGGGAAACTGGAGATTTTGCGCGAATTTGACTATGAAGACTATCGAAATAGGATGGATTAGCACTTTTTTTTAAAAAAAACGAGGAAAAGTTTTGGCGGTTCGGAAATTTGTTGTACCTTTGCACCCGCAATCGAGAGAGATAGCATAAAAGAACGCTGCTGCGTTCGGTATAACAGGCGGAAATAGCTCAGTTGGTAGAGCACAACCTTGCCAAGGTTGGGGTCGCGGGTCCGAGTCCCGTTTTCCGCTCAACATTTTGAAACAAAGAGACGTTAGGGCGATGGGCCCTTTCGAAAAATGCCCAGGTGGCGGAATTGGTAGACGCGCACGTTTCAGGTGCGTGTGCCGCGAGGCGTGCAGGTTCGAGTCCTGTTCTGGGCACTCTTTTTTTCAACATGGTAACTCTCATGTTGGAGAGGTGGCGGAATTGGTAGACGCGCTACTTTGAGGGGGTAGTGTCAATTGCGACGTGGGAGTTCGAGTCTCCTCCTCTTCACATTTTTTTTGTTTTAGGCGGAAATAGCTCAGTTGGTAGAGCACAACCTTGCCAAGGTTGGGGTCGCGGGTCCGAGTCCCGTTTTCCGCTCTTTCTTCTATTTAGGAAAACAACGCATCTTAACTTAAAAATGAATTTATACATTAGATATTTTAACAGCGAGACCCTTGTCAATACTGTTGATGAAGCCATTGATTTTCTGAGAAGTATTGACGAAATTGAGATGAACCCGATGCTTGAGGCAGACATCCGTGAGTATGCTGCAAGCAACGTGTGCATTCCGAAGCGTTATAAGATTCGCTCACGCGTGTACTTTATTATCATCAAGACAGAGGCAGCCACGATGCAGGACTTCAAGGAGAAGCGTGCCGTGAGGACGCCTGCTGAGAAGGATCGCAGCAATATACCTGTGATGATGCGCCTGAACGAGGAGCGTGACGGATGGTATGAGGGAACGATGGACTTCAAGCGCGTTCAGCCAGTGCCAGGCACGGGTAAGTTCCAGTATCGCGACACCCATTTCGTAGCCATCGTTCGTGCCATTTCGGGTCAGGACTGCTACAACCGTATCGTTGACCATCTTCGTTCGCGTGTGGATGAGCGCAGCCAGTTCCCCTCAGCCAAGGGCAAGAACTTCAAGTTCCGCTACATGGGAATGGCGAAGGAGATGTTAAGATAATCACTGCTGCTATTGGGACCAGACAACTTGACAGACCATGAATAAGGTGATGCTGATAGGAAATGTGGGACGTGACCCTGAGGTGCGCTACGTCGACCAGGGACAGCCTGTGGCACGTATTGCCCTGGCTACTACCGAGCGCGGCTATACGCTGCAGAACGGTACACAGGTGCCCGACCGTACCGAATGGCATAACGTTATACTCTGGCGGAAGTTGGCTGAAATCGTCGATAAGTACGTACACAAGGGCGACAAGCTCTATATTGAGGGGCGCATCCATTATGCCTCCTATGATGATAAGCAGGGCAAGCGCCAGTACTACACGGAGATTTGGGCCGACAATATGGAGATGCTCTCGCCCAAGGCCCAGCAACCGGAAGAGTGATGCGCTTCTGACAGATAACCGAACGACTGATGCTCTTCTGACAGATAACCGAATGACTGATGGACTATTTTCAACAATTATTCAGTGAAGTACAATTCTTGGTTCCAACCGTTGGAGCCATCATCTCTATTGTCCTGGCAGGCATCCTCTTGATTGCTTCAGGCTTTGCCTCCGGATCGGAAATAGCTTTCTTCTCGCTGACACCCGTCGATCTGAACGACCTGGATGAGGAGAAGCGCCCTGTAGACGCTGATATCAAGACACTGCGTGCGGATTCAGAGCGCACGCTGGCCACCATCCTTATTACAAACAACCTGGTGAACGTCACCATCATCATGCTGTGCAACTATTTCTTTGCCCACGTGATTGATTTCGGTAGCGCCTATTGGCTGGAGTTCATCGTCATCACCGTACTGCTCACTTTCCTGCTGCTCCTCTTTGGCGAGATCATGCCGAAGGTGTATTGCAGTCAGCATGCACTGGCCATCTGTCGCACCTTTGCCAGCTCCATCATGATGCTGCGCAAGGTGTTCTATCCCCTGGCATCCGTGCTGATTCGCACTGGTGTGCTGGTTGAGAAGGTGACAGAGAAAGAGAGCCACGCACTGAGTGCCAGTGACCTGGAGCAGGCGCTGGAACTCACTGACAAGGAAGAGCTGAAGGAAGAGAAGAACATGCTGGAAGGCATTGTGCGCTTTGGCGACGAGACTGCCAAGGAAGTGATGACCAGTCGACAAGACGTGGTGGCACTCGATTTCCGCTCCACCTTCCCCGAAGTGCTGCAGTGCATCGTTGAGAACAACTATTCGCGCATCCCCGTCTATCAGGAATCGATGGACAACGTGCGCGGCATCCTTTATATCAAGGACCTGCTGCCCCATCTGGGCAAGCCCGCTGCCTTCCGCTGGCAGTCGCTCATACGTCCGCCATACTTCGTACCGGAGACGAAGAAGATTGACGACCTGCTGCGTGACTTCCAGGAGAACAAGGTGCACATCGCCATCGTCGTCGATGAGTTTGGCGGTACCAGCGGACTCGTCACCCTGGAGGATATCCTGGAGGAGATTGTAGGCGAGATCAACGACGAATACGATGAGGAGGAGAAGAACTACGTGCGTCTGAACGCCAACACCTATATCTTTGAGGGAAAGACCCTGCTCACTGACTTCTATAAGATTACCAACCTCTCAGACGATGTGTTCGAGGAGGTGCAGGGGGATGCCGATACGCTGGCAGGACTGATGCTTGAACTGAAGGGCGACTTCCCCAAACTGCATGAGACGCTGGAGTTCGATACCTTTAAGTTTGAAATGGTAGAGATGGACGAGCATCGCATTTCAAAGATCAAAGTCATTATCGGAAAGGCTGAATAGTATGAGTTTTCCAACTGCTGAGAATCTGAATGACAAGCGGATTGCCGTACTGTTGTCAGGCGGTGTCGACAGTGCTGTGGTGGTTCATGAACTGGCACAGCAGGGACTGACGCCCGACTGCTTCTATATCAAGATTGGTCCTGAAGAGAACGAAGAGTGGGACTGCTCCAGTGAGGAAGACTTGGAGATGGCCACTGCCGTTGCCCATAAGTACGGGTGCCGCCTGGAGGTCGTTGACTGTCATCGCGAGTACTGGGACAACGTGACCCGCTATACGATGGAGAAGGTGAAGGCAGGGCTGACGCCTAATCCCGACGTGATGTGCAACCGACTGATCAAGTTCGGTGCCTTCCACGAGAAGCGCGGACATGACTACGACCTCATAGCCACAGGCCATTATGCACAGACGGAGATAGAGTATGTAGAGGAGAGGGGAGAGAGGAGAAAATGGCTCTGCACCAGTCCCGACCCAGTGAAGGACCAGACTGATTTCCTGGCACAGATCTACGACTGGCAGTTGGAGAAAGCTCTCTTTCCGATAGGCCATTATATGAAGGATGAGGTGCGCCAGATAGCTGAGCGCGAACACTTGGTGAATGCCCGTCGTAAGGACTCTCAGGGTATCTGCTTTCTGGGAAAGATCAATTATAACGAGTATATCCGTCGATTCCTGGGCGAGATGCCTGGCGACGTCATTGAACTGGAGACCGGACGCTGCATAGGTCAGCATAGCGGACTGTGGTTCCACACCATCGGACAGCGTAAGGGAATGGGATTCGGAGGTGGTCCTTGGTTCGTGGTGAAGAAAGATGTGGAGCAGAATATCCTCTACGTCAGTCATGGCTACGACCCTGAGACAGCCTATAAGCAGGACTTCAATATCCGCGACTTCCATCATCTGACGCCCCTGCTTGAGGGAGAGTCATTGCCCCAGCGCATCACCTTCAAGATTCGTCATACCCCCGACTACCTGACAGCTACGATAGAGCAGGGTAGGGAGGAGGGTTCTTACAGCATTCATGCTGATGCCCCTATTCATGGCGTAGCCCCCGGACAGTTCTGCGTCGTCTATGATGCAGACCATCACCGCTGCTACGGGTCGGGAGAAATCACGGTATAGAGGAAAGAGAGGAGAGAATGCCTCTTACCATCCGAAATCGTTCAGATGGGCAGCATAATACCAGGCAGTCTGTTTGATGGACTTGTTATAGCCATCGAAAGCTACGCCATTAGAGGTATAAGGCTCATACCATGAATTGGGTCTGTTCTGCGGGACGAACATGCTTACACCACCATAGCGGGCGTCATCCTTCAGATACTGGAACATAGATGGCACAACCTGTCCGGAGCTCGCCCATCCGTTCTTGGCATTCTTCTTGTAGATGACAGTGCGATCGAACACTTCCTTCCATTTCTCGTAGGCAGCAGTATCAGCAGTTGTAGCTGGGCTCTTCCTCATGGTGTGTTTCAGGATGAAGTCGTTCATGTCATACATCACGCTTTCCTTCGAGCTATTCTGATTGCCCATATAGTAGATCAGCGAACTCATATCGGGATACTCCTCGCCTACGAAATGGGTGAGCACCTCATGGGTAGCTGTTGCCAGATTAAGCATCTCAGGCATATAGATGACGGAGAGAGGAGTACGCGAGTTGTATTCATACCAGGGCAGAGACCAGGGCACCACCTGTGCGAAGTAACTGTCTACGATGGTCTCGTAGAACTTCTCACTCTTCTCGAAGAATCCTTTCGTCACAGTATCGTAAGGAGCACCGCGATCGGGAATCTCTGCCGGCGAGGCGATGAGGTAGTCGCAGACGCCCAACAATTCGTAGGCACTCTCTATGCACTGGAACTGGCAACAGTCTGCAAAGATGAACTTCAGGTGCTTCCAGTGAGCCAGCGTGTTTGCCAGCGTAGGCATATTTATCCATTTACCAACGACTGAGGTCGTGTTTTCCCCGTTGTCAACACCAAATGCTCTGCGGCTGTTGACAGTATCATCATCCCATGAGCCTATGCGTGCTGAACTGGACGTAGCTATCGAATCGCCGATCATCCAGCCAGAGGCGTGACCCCAAAGCACGAGCCCGTACTCCTGAGCAGGATAATAGGTAGAGGTGAAATTCAGGATGCGACTCATCGCCTCTGGCGAAGAGGAATAGGGATCACTATCCAAGGTGACAGAATCGACAGATTCGCCCTCACGTATCCATAGCAGATAAGGATTGCGCCTACTATTAGCATCGTCAACATAGACAACCAGTGCATTATTGCCAATACCTTTCGAACCTTGACGCAACTCTGACAATTCCGTGGCAATCTGCTTGCTCAGATTGTTCTCACCTGAGATATAGACAAGTACTGTACGTTCGAACATTTCGTGAGGCTTAGAAGGTACACCTGCCCAACTGGGTTCAGTACTGGGAACAGAATCGTCATCGTTATCTTCATCTTTGCTGCAAGCCGTCATCAGGAGCAATGCAGACATGAAAAGCAGTAATTTCTTCATTCTCGTATGATTTTGTTTGCAAAGTTACGGAAAATTCTTTATTATTTCGTAACTTTGCACCAAAATATAGAAGAATGAGAAAAATTACCATCATATTGACATTGCTCTTATCATTCCTCATTGTAGGCAATGTCGACGCTGCGCCCAAAAAGAAACGTAAGAAAGCCCGTACGCACCGAGTCATCAAAAAGCGCAGAAGAGTGCCTGTCCATAAGCCTACCATCCACGAGAACCGCTTCATACAATGCGAGGATACGTGCAGCCATATCCATGGCATCGACCTGAGCCACTATCAGGGAGAGGTGTTCTGGCATACCATTGGCGAACGCACGCGTACCTCCTATGTCTACCTGAAGGCTACCGAGGGTGGTGACCGTATTGACGCACGCTATGAACATAACATCGAGATGGCCCATCGCCACGGACTGAAGGTGGGCTCGTACCATTTCTTCCGTCCGAAGACAGACCTGACCTCACAACTGCTGAACTTCCGTACCCAGTGTCTACCAGGTGAACAGGACCTGATACCGATGCTCGACGTAGAGAGCACGGGCGGACTGCCTGTCGAGGAGTTCTGCGACTCGCTCCATAAATTCCTGTGGATGCTGGAAGATACCTACCAACAGAAGCCGCTCATCTATACGGGACGAAATTTCTACAATAAGTATCTGGTGGGCGAAGTGGATGACTATCAGCTGATGATAGCCATGTATACTGACGAGGCGCCCGTATTGGCTGATGAGCGCGACTTCCTACTGTGGCAATACACGGGGCGCGGTACGATCAATGGCGTCACGGGCAATGTAGACAAGAGCCGCTTCATGGGCACCCATAGTCTGGATGAACTGAGATTCAGAAGATAGAAAACAAAAAGGCTCGTTATTCCAACGAGCCTTTATTGATTACAGTAGTGGGATTCCTCTTTGGGGGAATCCTTTTCTTTGATGATTAGTTCTCTCCACTGAACTGCTTGATGCGCTGCTCCTCAGAGAGCTTGCAGATGAGCAGTGTGTCGTTGTTCTCAGCAACGATGTAGCCATCAAGTCCCTGAACAACCACCTTACGCTCCTGGGTGGCATGAACGATACAGTCGTGACACTCGTACAACTGGATATCTGAGCCAATGATAGCATTGCCATACAGGTCGCGCTTGCTCTGCGTCTGCAGCGAGCCCCATGTGCCCAGGTCGCTCCATCCGAAGTCGGCAGGGCAGACGAAGATCTCTTCAGCCTTCTCCATGATGGCGTAGTCGACAGAGATGTTCTCGCAGGTGGGGAACTTCTGGTTGACGGTGGCCTGCTCTTCAGGCGTGCCATAGACGGGCAACATTGACTCGAAGATCTTGGCCAGCTTAGGCTGATACATACGGAAAGCATTCACAATCGTATTCACGTTCCAGATAAAGATTCCCGCATTCCAGAAGTAGTTGTTCTGCTTGATATACTCCTGAGCAGTCTTCAGGTCGGGCTTCTCGCGGAACGAGTCCACACGGAAGATGCCCTTGTTGCGCAGTGAAGGTGCTGCCAGGTTCGCCTGGATATAACCATAGCCCGTCTCCGGACGTGAGGGCTTCATGCCCAGTGTGATGATGGCATCGGTATCGCTGGTGAACTTCATGCAGTCGCCAATGACGCGTTGGAACTCCTGCACATTCATCACGATATGGTCGCTGGGAGTCACCACGATATTTGCTTTCGGGTCAGTCGACTTGATGCGCCATGAAACGTAGGCGATACAGGGAGCCGTATTGCGTCGACAAGGCTCGCAGAGAATGTTGGTGCGGGGCATCGAAGGCAACTGCTCAGCCACGATGTCAGCATATTTCTCATTGGTAACCACCCAGATATTCTCAGGGGCTACCAGTGTGCCAAAGCGTTCAACGGTGAGTTGCAAGAGCGTTTTTCCGCATCCTAATACATCGATAAACTGTTTGGGACATTCAGCAGTACTCATAGGCCAGAAACGGCTGCCTACGCCGCCTGCCATGATGACAAGGTGATTGTTGATTCGAGCCATATATTTCTTTTTTTTGTGAATAATGCGGCAAAAGTACAAAAAAGGAAGAATATGACAAAGAAAATTAACAAAAAAAAGACGGGCCGCTCTATTTGGCGTGCCCGTCTGAAGTGTTTTTTTATTAGTTAGATAAAAGGCTTGTTATTTCTACTTTACAATCATCTTGTGACCATTCTTGATGGCGATGCCACGATAGTTAGCGTTCACACGCTGACCCTTCAGGTTGAAGATGACGTTAGCATTGGTGTTGTTCAGCTTCACATTCTGGATGCCAGAAGCTTCACCCAGTTCAGCAGTCAAAGTCTTAGCCTCAGAGAAGAAGGTGAAGGTAACATTGTACAGACCAGCATTCTCAACAGTCAGAACCATATCGGCGCCATTGTCACCATAAGACTCGTCCCATGCGTGGTTAGCGCAAACCTTGAACTTATAGTCCTTTGCCTCAAGTGTTACATTCTCCTTAACCAGCTCATAGTATCCATCGCTAATCTTTGCCAAATCATTATCGGTGTTTGCGGGATCCCATTCTGTGCCAAAGAGTTCTACACCGCTACCTGCCATCGTCCAGGTCTTCTCAGCAACAGTAGCCTCGCCAGTCTTCACTGCAACAGCAGTCAGCAGGTGGGTGTCGTCATTGACGAATGTGAAGGTTACAGTGTACTTAGCAGTCTCAGAAACAGTCAGCGAGTTGTTGTCTTTGCCACCGTCCTTACCGTAAGCTACGTCCCATGAGTGGTTCAGGGCAATCTTGAACTCGTTAGGAGTATCAGCCTCAAGAATCAGGTTCTCCTTTACGAGAGTGTAGGTGATCTTGTCAGTAGTGCTGAACTTGTTGACACCGTCTGCATCTTCCAAATCCCAGCTCTTTCCGCAGAGAACGCTTGAACCTACGAGTGTCCATACGTCTTCATCAAATACTGCTTCACCAGTCTTTGTAGCCTCACAAGTAGCTGTTGTGGTTTCAACGGTGAATGTGAATTTAACAGTGTACTCGCCATCAGCTTCAACAGCAACGCTGTAGTTGGTGTTTCCGTCATCACCAGTACCATACCAAGTCTTGTTTTCGCCTTCTACTTTGACAACCTTGAACTCGTAGTTATTGCCTTTCTGAAGCTTTACGCCTTGCTTTTCAAGGGTATAGGTGGCTCCATTGTCTGCAGTGGTCATCACGTTGATCTCAGTATCAGCGTTCCAGTTCTCACCGAGCAAGGTGGAAGCACCTGCAACAACATACTTGTCTTGTGCCTGCATACCAAGTGCAGCGCAGAGCATTACTAAAAGAGTAAAGATTTTCTTCATAATCTGTTTGTTTTAAAATAATTAATAGTGTTAGTTGTAAAAACGTTTTCGTTTTGAATGTCTTACTGGTTTTCAAGGGCAAAGTTAAGTATTTTTACAATAGAGTGCTCACGTGCGCATGTAAAAAATATAAAAGTTCGTGCGCAAACGATTACATTGTATCGAATGTTTCTAAAAAACAAGAGGATGCGTCATTTTGTGACACACCCTCTTGTTCATCAGAATGGAGTCAGATTATTCTTCAACAGGTACGAAGTGGGCTGCTCCAGTAATGTCGCAGAAGTAGATGTCGTAGGTACCAGCGGGTACTGCGATGTTCTTCTTGTCCTTTTCGCAGATCTTAGCCCAGTCCTCGCCAGCATCCCAGTCCTTGTCGTTGTTGCCATAGCCCCAGTTCATTACTGAGTAGTCATGGTTGGCACGGAACTTCAGCTCTGTGTCGCTGGCAAAGGTATGACGCACGTACCAGTTGTGCTTGCTGGGGTCAACGGCAGCCAGTTCAATCTCGCTGTTATCAGTCTCGTTCCATGCGTTGAAGGCACCAATTATAGAAATATTTGTATACGTGGCAGGATTCTGATCATCGAGCTTTTGCCATTCGAAGGTGAGTGCTTCGAGGTCAATTTTAAAGGTGTAATACTCAGCTGTAGGCGCGATGAAGTAGTTGTCCTTCTCACCCTGAATAACCAAACCCTTCTCAGACTTGTCGTATTTCGTCTCCGTAGCATATACCTTTGAGAAGTCCTTCTTGGGGAAGTCGTTCTTCCAGTAGCTGATATTCCATACCAGCAGGTCGCCCGCTTTCTTGGAAGTGTATTTGGTGGTGAAAGTGAATCCCATATCGTTGCCTTCAATAGGAGTCATCACGTACTTGTAGGCATTGGCAGCTGATACGTTGCCGGTAGCCAGTCCGAACAGATAGTAGTATGGATCTTCCAGTTTCTCAGGCGTAACCCTCAGCGTAAAGGGAGCTGTCAGATAGATCAGCTGTGCCTCGTTACCCTTGACAGCATCAGCAAAGACCTGTGCTGTGAAGGTGCGCTCTGTGGCTTTCTTGCCATAGAATGTGTAGACCAATTTTGAAAATTCCTCTTTCTTGACATAGCCGTCGCTGCTGGCCATCACATTATGGGGCTGCTCCTTGGGCTTGTCGTTGGCCTTTGCCTCCAGACGGAGATTCTTGAGCGTCATGCCTTCTGGCAGTGTTCCCTGTTTCAGGGTAAACAGCTGGATGGAATCTTCGGTCATCGTTCCTAAGTCAATAGGCTGTGTGGCTGCCGGGGTTGTTGTAGCCTCAAAGCCTTCCACCGTTATAAGAGGCTCCTGCGGATAAACGGGTGGCATAGGATAGTCGTTATGGCTCTCGTCACAGGCGGTCAGTGACCAGCCTGCGATGACGAGCATCAGTAATAATGATATCTTTTTCATAATCGATTCTCTGTTAATGGGTTATTATTCATTTCTAATCTCACCCGTGTCGTTACGGAAGTTCAGGTAGACGCGCTGACCTTGTATTCCGTCCACGAAAGGTTTCACCTCTTCGCCATTGCCACGATACTTGATGATGCGTGTGCTGCTGGTGCGGTCTTTGTCGTTCGTGTAGGCCATGAACTCTGTCTGCCACCAGTCCCACTTGATGCTGACATAGGCGCGTACGCCACCATCGTCACCAGTCACATTACCAACCAGTGGGGGAGAAACGAATACTCCATCCATCGTCGTAGGAGTAGTGAACTTCACGTATTGTGTGTAGTTCTCGCGCAGTCCCTTCTCAGTCCAGCAATCCTTGATGTCATCGCCAAGCACATTGTTCAGGCTGGGACCAATGAGCCATACCGTAGCTTCGTAGAATCTGTAGGTCAACGTCAGCTGGCGCTTTTCGTTGTTACCAGTGCCCTCAATGAGCATAACATACCAGCCAGGGTTCTCAGCAGTAACAAGACCATCGGAAGAAACCTTGAATCCAGTCGTGTTACATACATGGACAGGCGTAATCATATTGTCGCTGAAGTTAGGTTCACCCTGGATGGGGCTGAGACGTACGCCCTTGCTGTCCATCCAAACCATGCGCCAATGGTTCTGAGTAGAGTTGTTCACCTGAATGGTCTTCACTGATTTGCTCCAGTCGTTATCAGTGAATGTTCCATTGACAAACATTGAGTCGGGCATTGCTACATCAGGCAGGGCGAACTTCGTCTTCACCTTGTTCAGCTTGACGATGTTTGACAGTGTCTCTGTCTCAGGTGTTCCTTCAATGAAGGCACGAATGCGCAGATAGGCTGGTGTCTCCACGGGAAAGTCCTCCTGCTTCAGTCCCTTCTTGTTGATCATCTGCTTGGTTGTGGCCATAGCAATCTCCTTGCCAGGAACCACCATACGGTTCAGATAGTAGGTTGTTGTCAGCTCACTGGGATTTGACATGTCTTCATCAATAGACAGCTGAACCACGTAAGTCGTTGTTGCAGGGAATCCGTAGTTGGGAGCCGTGCAAGTCAGCGTCACTGAGTCAGTGTTTGCCAGGTCGTAGGTACTATTGGCAAAGGTTGGTATGTTCAATGTAATGGCTTGTTGCTTCTGTGTGAGGTCGATGGTTGGGTTGTCATCGCGGTCCGTTTCACAGGCAGCCATCAGGAAAGCACCTACCAACAGTGGAAATATAATGCTTAACTTTTTCATATCTGTTCAGTTTTTTTGAGTTGCTTAATTGTAATTAGGCTTAATATTCGGGTTGGCGTTCAACTCGCTGTCAGGAATGGGGAAGATGTTGAAGCGCTTGTCAAACTGTGTTCCAGCATGTGTGCCTCCCATCCATTCCCACTTGTAGTCGCTCTGTCCTGCAAAGCGGTTCCAGCGGATCAGTACCATACGGCGCATACCCTCGTAGCCGAACTCGCGTGACCATTCCTGGAAGATGTCTTCCAATGATACACTGGTGAGTGATTCAGGACTCTTGCCATCATAGGGGTTGCTGGCTTTTACGTTGGCACGTTTGCGCAGCGCCTTGATGCGCTCAACACCTTCTGCTGAGCAGTTGCCTCCATTGATGCGGGCGTCTGCCTCTGCAGAAATGAGGTAAGCCTCTGCCAGTCGGAGCATGGGATAGTCGGTATCTACAAAGCGACCACCGGGGTCATGACCAGCTGTTCCGTCAGCATGCAGGTTGTTGTATTTCATGTAGATCAGACCACTGGCTGTCGACTTCTCATCCTCGATGCTCAGACTCTGTCCGGTTGTATAGAAGATAGCACGATCGTCAGCCACCTTGATAACGATATCCTTGGGGGCTCCCTGTGCAGCGCTGGAAGCTGTACTGCCGAAGAATACTTGTGAGAACTGCTTGCGTGCACGTACGCCACGATCCCAGGCTTCAGTTGTTCCATAGCCCTTGATAGGATCGCCATTGGCGTCTGTAGCGCCATAGAGGTCCATATCGCGCATCTTTGATGACATGTTGCTGGCAATCACATAGAGTGAACCACCCCAGGTCTGTGTCTTGTCACCATCGTGGAGGGCAGGAAGGATGATTTCCTCCTGAGCACCGTTTTCGTTGTTGTCGCCCATGAAGAGCAGCTGGTAGGCACTGAATCCGTTCTTGGGCGTCTCGCAGAGCTTATAGCCAGTGTTGATGGCTTTCTCTGCATAGGTCTTAGCGTCTGCCCAGCGAGCAGTGCCTGTGTAGACTTCTGCGTTCAGATACAGGCGGGCCAGCAGCAGATAGGCAGCAGCCTTGTCTGCACGACCATACTCAGTCTGTCTTGCATCAGCCAGAATTTCGTCGCCTGAGCCCTCGCCAATCACGTCTTTCAACTCGCTCTCCAGGAACGTAAAGAGGTCTGGACGCTGAATCTGTGATGCATTCTCGCTTGAAAGCTTGGTGAGGAACGGAGGATTGGCATAGAAGTCCATCAGGTAGAAATAATGGAATGCGCGCATAAAACGAGCCTCCGCACGTTTGGTCTTGGTCTCATTGTCACCGCCAGTAGCGCTGTCAAGATAGAAGTTACAGAGCGTTACGCCAAACATCAGACGATAGTAGAGGGCCTTGATCAGAACGTTGGAGTTTGTCCATGAGTTGCGGTTCAGCTCAGGCGCGCCAGGGTCGTTCCACCAGCAGTGAGCCTCGTCGGTAGTCAGCACGTTCAGATACCAGATCAAACGTGTCATGTTAGATGTACCCTCATCGATATCATCCAGATCCGAGTCACCGTTAGGACCCGTCTGTCCTGTGAGCACGAGGTTGCCATAAATCTTATTGAAGACATAGTCCTGATTGAAGTCAGACAACTCTTGGGGATTGATATTATCCACCTCCAAGTCTTTCACACAGGAAGTGAAAAGAAATGAGCCAGTGAACAATGCAGCTGGTAAAATATATTTCAGTTTCATAGCTTTTACTTTTTCATTTATCAATTATCATTTTTCCATTAGCCCAGCGCTTAGAAGTTCAGGCTTACACCAAGGATCGTGGTGATAGGACGGGGATAGATATCACCGTCGACACCGCTGGCCACCTCTGGGTCAATGCCCGAATACTTGGTGATGGTGAATACGTTCTGCACTGTTGCATAGACACGTCCGCTGAGAGGAGTTCCGAAGAACTTCTCAAAGCTGTAGCCCAAGGTGATATTGTCCATCTTCAGGAAGGATGCATTCTCTACGAAGTAGTCGGAAGCATATTGCTGCTGAGAAACATTCGTGAAGCCGCGCTCTACTGAAGAAACACGCAGGTTGCTGAGGTTTCCATTCGTGTAGACACTGCCTGCACCCACGTTGCTGGAGCCTGAAGCAGCACTATTGAATACGTAGTTGCCCAGGCTGGCACGCATTGAGAAGCCGAGGTCCCAGTTCTTGTAGCTCAGTTTCGATGAAAGTCCCATCGTCACGTCGGGAGCAGGCTTGTAATAGTAGTAGCGGTCACCACTGTCCAGATAGCCATTACCATTGCGGTCTACGAAGGTGTTGGGGATAGGATTGCCATTCTGGTCATATACCTGCTGGTAAACATGGAAAGAACTCGTAGGTTTACCTACAGTATGTGCCTGGATGTTGCCACCAGTACCAGTCAGTCCGCCTCCAGTCTCTACGAAGTAGTCATCACCTTCGCCAGAAATCAGCTCGTCAACTTCGTTCTTGTTGTAAGTGAAGTTGTAGCTAACCTCCCAGTTCCAGGTCTTGTTCTGGATGGGACGAACGGTAGTCATGAACTCAATACCCGTGTTGTGCAGTGATCCGATGTTGCTCGTTACTTTGTTGCGGAAGTTAGAACCTGCAGCTACGAATACAGTGTTAATCAGGTCGGTAGTCTTGCGATAGTACCAGTCTACTGAGAACTCGATACGGTTGTTCAGGAATGCCAGGTCGATACCTGCGTTCCAGGTAGTGGTCTTCTCCCAAGTAAGGTGGGCATTGTAAGCCTGTGGACGATAGGTGGTACCATTGCCCAGTACGGGATAGAGCGCATGTGCGTTGGTATTCGGCTTGAATACGGGGATATAGGTGTAGTCGCCAATACCTTCCTGCTGACCGGTCTTACCCCAGCCTAAGCGCAACTTGGCGTCGCTCAATGCCTTGATATTCTTCAGGAAAGGCTCTTCCTTCATCTTCCAAGCCAGCGCCAGGGCGGGGAAGTAGCCCCACTGCTGGTTCTCGTTGCCCTTCATCCAGTTGAAACGTGATGATCCGTCAGCACGCAGTGTGAAGGTCAGCATGTAGCGATCCATCAGTGTGTAGTTCAGGCGTCCAAAGAAAGATACGAGGTAGTTCTCTGTCTTGTATTCTGTAATCTGGTCTTCCTTCGGGGCGTCATACTGTGAGCCTTCAGCATACTTGGTATTGCCAGCAGGGTATGTGCCATGACCATACCAGTCTGTCTGTTTATGGTAGTGTTGCCATTCGTAACCAGCCATTATATCGAAGTGGTGGTCTTTGGTGAAGTCTTTCATGTACTGTGCGTAGAGAGACAGCTGCAGGTTGTAGGTGTCCATCGTGTTCCAACCAGTATAACCATAATAGTTGGCTACAGCCGATCTGTATTCCTTGTCATTCTCCTGCTTACCTGTCGAGAGGTCCATAGCAGCGTTCATGTGCAGGTGCAGGTCTTCAAAGCCATGAATGGCATAGTCTGCCTCAATATTACCCATCAAGGTCTTTGAGGTAGCGCGGTCATTGGTCTGATTGAGGGCAGCTATTGGGTTGCCTGTGCCCTTGTTGGTGTATTTCCAACTGGCAGCACCATCATAGGCAGCTGCAGTATAGTTCTGCACATAGCCATCGAAATATTCATTGTAGATGGGGTTGTCGCTGGTGACAGCCTTGGTGGGATCCATAGAGATGGCTGATCCTACCACACCTGGAGCATAACGGTTCTTGGCAATCATACCCTTACCGTTGATGTTCAGTTTCAAGTGATCCTTCAGCAGGGAAGGAGAGAGGCTGAAGCTGGCGGTATAACGCTCAAATTTTGAGGTCTTGATGATACCCTGGTTGTTGGTATAGCCTAAAGATACACGATAAGGCATGTTCTTCAGTCCGCCCGACATGGTCAGGTTATGGTCAGTGCTGATGGCAGTGCGGAAAATCTCATCCTGCCAGTCAGTATTGGCATACTGCTTGTTGCCATTGGCATCCAGATAGCCCAGTTCGTTGTAGGCATCGCTACCTTCGCCATAGAGGTTCTTGATGAAGTCTGTAAATCCAGGACCATCCATGACCTCGATGGTCTTCTTCTTGGACGAAATAGAAACATTACCACTATAATTAAAGGTGGGCTTCTGTCCTGAGCGTCCCTTCTTCGTGGTGATGATGATCACACCGTTTGAAGCGCGGCTACCATAAATAGCAGTAGCTGAAGCGTCCTTCAGCACGGTGAACGACTCGATATCGTTCGGGTTGACCATTGAGAGAGGGTTGGCAAGTCCCTGAACACCATAGTTGTCCATTGCCAGTCCGTCGATAACGATCAGAGGGTCGTTAGAGGCATTCAGCGACGAACCACCACGGATGCGGATCTGGGCTCCGCCACCAGGCGTACCGTCGCCCGATGTGATATTCACACCAGCAATCTTACCCTGGATCATGTCCTGCGCATTGACGTTCAGTCCATGGTTCTTGTCATCGGGCTTGATGGCTGTGACAGAACCCGTGAGGTCGCTCTTCTTCGCGCGTCCGTAGCCAATGACCACCACATTCTCCAGAACGGCCTGGTCATCTTTCATGATAAACTCCATCTTGGCAGCAGCCTTTTTAGTTGCTGTCTGGAAACCAACGAACGAGACGCTGATGTCAGCGCCCTGATTGGCTTTCAGTGAGAAATTTCCATCGAAATCGGTGATGGTTGCTACTTGTGTACCCACTACGCGTACGGTAGCACCAATAACAGGTTCACCACTCGAATCCTTCACATGTCCTTGCACACTGATTTGCGCAAAGGCTCCCATTGTCATGAACAAGCCCACCAGAAGGGCCAGCATTCTGACAGGTAATCGATTCATCGCTTTGCCTAGACAAAGGATCATACTGTTTGCCTGCTTCATCATTGCATGTAATTTTTGAGTTAATGTTGTTAGTAATTATGTTATATTCGTTTTTAGTTCTTCTACACAAGAAAGGGTTGATTGGTAAATTCAATTGCAAAGATATGTTACTTTTGACCTTTCATGTGCGATTCTTATATAAAAATTATAAAAATATGGATGCAAACGTTTGCATTTTACGTGATTTTCTTTACTTTTGTCGACACAAAACATCAAAGACTAAAAACTGCTGATTAAACGATTCGATGATGAAAAAGACATTACTTTCGCTCTTGGCTGTGATGGGCATTTCCCTTTCTGCCTGGTGTCAGGAGACTTTGCTCGTGGGTGGCGATATCTCTGTATTGCCCCGTTATGAAGAGGCCAAAACATCCTATTACGATAATAATGGCAAGAAGATTACCGATATGTTGACGTATCTGAAGAGCGAGGAAGTAGGGTGGAATGCCCTTCGCGTTCGTCTGTTCGTCGACCCCTCTGGCGACAGCG
Organism: Prevotella sp.; assembly: GCA_017460515.1. GTDB lineage: Bacteria > Bacteroidota > Bacteroidia > Bacteroidales > Bacteroidaceae > Prevotella. The sequence goes on along the minus strand of JAFUAY010000049.1, from coordinate 46,008 downwards.
ACCCGCAGGTGTGTCAGGATCTGGATTATGTGGTGAAGTTGGGCAAGCGTATCAAGGCCGCTGGCTATACGTTTATGCTTGACTTCCACTATAGCGATACCTGGGCCGACCCCTCCAAGCAGTGGACGCCTGAATCGTGGCTCTCATTGACTCAGGATGAACTGAAACAGAAGATCTACGACTATACGAAAGAGTGCCTGCAAGCATTGGTCGATGCTGATGCCACCCCCGACTATATCCAGACGGGTAACGAGATTTCATACGGCATGCTGTGGGGTGCTGAGGGCTCGAATAGCTATCGTTGTTATACCAGCAGTAATGCTAACTGGCCACGCTTCGTGGCGCTGCTCTCACAGGCTTCGAAGGCTTGTCGCGAGGTGTGTCCGCAGGCCAAGATTATTATCCATACCGAGCGTGCTGGAAATCCGAGCGTGCTGGTAGGCATCTATAGCCGTTTGGCGGAAGTCGACTACGACGTGATTGGCCTGAGCTATTATCCATTCTGGCACAACGGACTGTCGACCCTTGCAACGTCGCTTAACAATCTGGCAACCAATTTCCCCAACAAGAAGGTGCAGATTGTGGAGACAGCCTATTACTACCAGTGGCAGCCTGAGAAAGGCCAGGGTATTGACTATGATTTCTCTTCTACGTGGCCCGTCTCAAAGGAAGGACAGGCAGCCTTTGCTCAGGCCCTTATTGATGAGCTGAAGAAGCATCCTAACGTGAATGGTCTCTACTGGTGGTTTCCTGAAGAGAACGGCAATGGCAGCAGTGCTGTGAAGGTGCTGAACGGATGGGTGAACCGCGGACTCTGGAACAACAGCAACCATAGAGCGCATCCTGGTCTCTACGTACTGAAGAACTTCCTGGGTGGGGAGGCAGGGATCACCCCTTTAAGAGGAGAGAGGAGAGAGAGTAGAGGAGAGCGGTTTGACCTGCAGGGACGCAAGCTCCCCGAAGGTGTGTCCTCTCGTAGCGGCCTCACGATTTATAATGGAAAAGTGATGAGGGAATAGTGTAGAGTTTCTTTCAGTCGCTTCGCTTTGTGAAAGCGTCGCAGAGCGCCGAGCGGCTACCGCAATATGAGTGACAAGATGATAACCATGAAAGATATTGCCCGCGAGTTGGGCGTGTCGGTAGCTACGGTATCGCGAGCGCTGCAAGACTCTCCGCGTATTTCGGAGAGCAGGAGACAGCAGATTCAGCAATACGCGCGCGAACATAATTTTATACCTAATGTGTTAGCTGAGTCGCTGCGCAACAGCAGGGTGCAGCCCCTGAAGATTATTGGTGTCATCATCCCTGAGTTCGTTCACTACTATTTCTCTTCCATCCTGCATGGCATTGAGGAGAAAGCGGAGGCATGTGGTTACCGCATCATCGTGGCACAGAGTGGCGAGAGCTATGAGCACGAGGCGAAGCTCTGTCGCTGGTTCTATGAGAGCATGGTGTGTGGCGTCATTGTCTCACAAGCCAAGGACACCCATCAGTATGACCATTTCCAGCGCCTGATAGATGCAGGCGTCCCCGTGGTGTTCTATGACCGTATCTGTACGGGCGTGAATGCCAGTAGGGTAGTGGTCGACGACTACATGGGGGCTTTCAATGCTGTCAGTCATCTGTTGAAGACAGGCTGTCGGAGGATTGCCTACTATGGTTCGAAGCTGAACATGGAGATTGCCAAGAATCGTTTCAATGGGTATAAGGATGCCCTCCTGAAAAACGGTATCCCCTATGATGAACGGCTGACGCGTATCTGTGATAATCGTCGGGAGGCGGAGCGAATTACGCCCGACCTGTTTGATGGCGACAGCTATCCGGATGCTTTCTTCACTGTCAACGATGATACAGCCCTTGGTGTACTCTATGCAGTAAAGCACATGGGACTGCGTGTGCCAGAGGATATCTCCATCTGTGGCTTTACCAATGGTATTGAGGCTGTTTCGTGCGACCCGATGCTGACCACCATCGAGCAGAACGGACTGAAGGTGGGCGAGGAGGCTGCCAGTGTGCTGATAGGACATGTGGAAGGGCGCATCCCGATTGACAAGGTGGAGCGTCGCATCGTGCGCACGCGCCTGATAATAAGAGGTACAACAAGATAAAACAGATAACTATGAAACAGAAACCTAATTTGTCGTTTTGGAACCTTTGGAACCTGAGCTTTGGCTTTTTTGGCGTGCAGATAGCTTACGCCCTGCAGAGTGCAAACATATCCCGTATCTTCCGCACACTGGGTGCCGACCCCCACGATCTTTCGTTCTTCTGGATTCTGCCTCCGTTGATGGGCATCCTCGTACAGCCTATCGTGGGCACACTCTCTGACAAGACATGGACGCGCTTTGGACGTCGTATTCCTTATCTCTTTGTGGGCGCAACGGTAGCTGTGGCAGTGATGTGCCTGTTGCCCAATGCGGGTTCACTGGGTCTGCAGCTCTCCATGGTGATGACGTTCGGACTGCTGATGCTGATGTTGCTCGACACCAGTATCAATATGGCGATGCAACCATTTAAGATGATGGTGGGCGATATGGTCAACGAAGAGCAGAAGAGCAAGGCCTATTCCATCCAGTCATTCCTCTGTAATGCAGGCTCGGTGGTGGGCTTCATCTTCCCCTTTGTCTTTGCCTGGATGGGTCTGAAGAATGTGGCTCCTGAAGGTGTGGTGCCTGACACCGTCATCTGGTCGTTCTATGTGGGTGCAGCCATACTCATCATCTGTGTCTTCTATACGGTGATGAAGGTCAAGGAGTGGCCACCCCAAGAGTATAACGAGTATAACCCTGCTCCTGTTGCTGAAGCGAGTGCCAACTGGTTTACGCTGCTGAAGAATGCTCCTTCTGCTTTCTGGCGCATTGGCTTGGTGCAGTTCTTCTGCTGGGGCGCTTTCCTTTATATGTGGACCTACGTGGTCGATGCAGTCTCGCTGACTGTATGGGATACTGCCGACTCAGCTACCGAGGCCTATCAGACAGCGGGCAACTGGACGGGCGTGCTCTATGCCATTCAGGCTGTGGGCGCTGTGGTATGGGCGATGGTCATTCCTCGTTTCCGTAACATCAAGCAGGCCTACGCAGTGAGCCTCGTCATGGGTGGACTGGGCTTTGCGCTCATCCCCTTCTGTGCGGATAAGTATCTGCAGATTGTGCCCTTCCTGCTCATTGGCTGTGCCTGGGCAGCTATGCTGGCCTGTCCGTTTACGCTGGTCACCAATGCCCTGCAGGGTTATGGTCACATGGGTGCCTACCTGGGCCTCTTTAATGGCACCATCTGTATTCCTCAGATTGTGGCAGCCCTCCTGGGTGGCAGTCTGCTCTCGCTAGTAGGCAGTGATCAGGCAAACATGATGTTCGTCTCAGGCTGTCTGTTGGTGATAGGTGCCCTCTGCGTCTTCACCATCCGGACGAAATAATATTTTCCGGTACCTCGATCTTGTACCTCGAATAAAAGGGCGCAAATGTGCAAACGTTTGCGCCTTTTCCGTATTCGATATTGTTTAAAAAAATAGGAATGTTGCTTCAAATGCAGTAATTTTGACCAAAAATCAAAACTATTTCATTATGAAGTTACTTTTTAACCTTGAGTACAAGACTGTTTTTGGTGAGCATCTCGTTCTGAACATGCTTGACGAGAAGCAGCAGGTGAAGCGTTATCCGATGCAGACCCAGGATGGTGAGCATTGGCAGTTAGGCACTACATTGAGGTCGCTCTCAGCTACCTTCGTGGATTATTACTATAGCCTGTATGCTGGCGATGAGGAGAAACGCCATGAGTGGCTGATGATGCCCCACAGACTGGAGCTGCAGGCCAAGCGTGGCGTGCGCTACGTCGTCTATGACCACTGGCTCGACATCCCGGAGGATGCCTATCTCTATTCCACAGCCTTTACAGAGTGTGTTGCTGCCCGTGGGGTGAATATGAGCGAGCCTACACACTTTGCCCGTACTGTGCGGCTGAAGGTACGCGCCCCGCAGTTGCGTAACTTCGAGCGCCTGGCCATCCTAGGCGCTGGCGAACTGCTGGGTAACTGGGAGGCCAAGCGAGCCATGGATATGACGGAGCACGAGTACAACGAGTGGGTCATCAGCCTCGATGCAGACAAACTGCCTCAGACCTTTGAGTTCAAGTTTGTGGGCCTCGACGATGAAGAAGACGTGACGCCTCTCTGGGAGACGGGTGCGAACCGTACGGTGTCCCTTCCGGAACTGGAAGTGGGCGATGTGGTGGTCTATGAGCTGTCAAAGGCCTCGTTCCCCATCTATCCGTGGAAGGGAGCAGGTGCTGTGATTCCCGTTTTTTCTCTGCGTACGGAAGGCAGTTTCGGTGTGGGCGACTTCGGCGATCTGAAGCTGATGATCGACTGGTGTGCCAAGACCAGACAGTGCATCCTGCAGGTGTTGCCCATCAATGATACGAACATCACGAAGACGTGGCAGGACTCTTATCCCTATAACAGTATCAGTATCTATGCCCTCCATCCGCAATACACGGATCTGCGCCAGTTGCCTGCCATCAAGGATGAGGCTAAGCGCGAGGCTTTCGAGACAGTTCGCAAGGAACTCAATGCCCTGCCACAGATTGACTACGAGCGGATGTTTGCTGCCAAGATGGATTACCTGCGCGAGATCTATGCCCAGGAGGGTAGCAAGGTGATGAAGACTGACGCCTTCAAGCAGTTCTTCGAGCAGAACAAGGAGTGGCTGGTGCCTTATGCTGCCTTCTGTCACTACCGCGACCTCTATGGCACTGCTACCTTCTCAGCCTGGCCCGACCATCATGAGCTGCCTGAAAGCGAGCGTGTGGCTATGTCGAAACCAACGACTAAACTATATAAAGAGGTGGCGTTCTGGTATTTTGTTCAGTTCAACCTCGACCAGCAGATGCGCGCTGCCCATAAACATGCCCGCGAGCAGCGTGTCATCCTCAAGGGCGATATCCCCATCGGCATTAGTCGTGATGGTGTTGAGGCTTGGGTGGAACCACGCTACTTCAACCTGAACGGACAGGCTGGTGCTCCGCCCGATGCTTTCGCTGAAGACGGACAGAACTGGGGCTTCCCCACCTACAACTGGGACGAGATGCTCGCTGATGGTTGTCAGTGGTGGGTGCGCCGTTTCCGTAAGATGGCAGAATATTTCGATGCCTACCGTATCGACCATGTGCTGGGCTTCTTCCGTATCTGGGAGATTCCCATGCCTCACAAGAGTGGACTCTGGGGACAATTCCAGCCCGCCCTGGGCATGACCCAGGCTGAGGTGGAGGCCTATGGCATTCCTTTCCGTGAGGTGCTCTTCCTCCGTGACAATAAGGGTAGGGAGTTGTGGCACCCGCGCATCAATGCGGTGAAGATGCCTGAGTTCCAGGAGCTCTCAGCTGACGAGCAGTGGCGTTTCTGGAATCTCTATAATGATTATTTCTATCGTCGCAATAACCAGTTCTGGTATCAGGAGGCAATGAAGAAACTGCCTCGTCTGACGCAGGCCACCCGTATGCTCTGCTGTGCTGAAGACCTGGGCATGGTGCCCGATTGCGTGCCCTGGGTGATGAACGAGCTGCGCATCCTCTCGCTGGAAATCCAGTCGATGCCGAAGGAGCAGGGCATCCGTTTCGGAAAGCTCTCTCATAATCCCTATCGCTCCGTATGCACCATTTCTACTCACGATATGGCAACGCTCCGTCAGTGGTGGGATGAGGATGAGGAGCGCACGCAGGACTACTACGAGTCTCGTCTGCGTCGTGAGGGTGCTGCACCCCATCCGCTACCGGGATGGCTGGCTAAGGAGATCGTGACCCGTCATCTTACGTCGCCTTCTATGCTTTGTCTGCTGTCGCTTCAGGACTGGCTCTCTGTCAACGAGCAGCTGCGACTGCCTGACCAGAACGCTGAGCGCATCAATATTCCTGCCAACCCGCGTCATTACTGGCGCTACCGCATGCACCTCACGCTTGAACAGCTCCTCGCTGCTGATGCGCTTAACGAGGAAATCGCCACCATGATTGTCCAAAGCGGACGAAAGTAATCAATTATATATATGAAATATTGTAGTCTGTTGATTAGTTTGTTGTTGAGCGCTACGGCCCTCGCCACTGAGGTGAAATCGCCCAACGGAAATGTAGTGTTGTCGTTCTCTGTCGAGGAGGGGCGCCCCACCTATTCGCTGACCTATAAGGGCAAGGCCGTTGTGCTGCCCTCACATCTGGGTCTCGAACTGGCGAAGGATAAGCATGCCTCGATGGGACTGAATGAGCGCGACCTGATGGAAGGCTTCACCCTCGATGAGGAGTCGACCACCGAGTTTGATGAGACCTGGCAACCCGTGTGGGGCGAGACTCGCGATATCCGTAACCACTACCATGAGTATGCGGCAACACTGTCGCAACAGTGGCGCTCGGCTCCCCCCGCTACCAAGCCCGGCATGCGACTGCAACCCCGTCAGCATCGTCGACAGATGGTGCTCCGCTTCCGCGTCTATGATGAGGGTGTGGGCTTCCGCTATGAGTTTCCCCAGCAGTCCGAACTGAACTATTTCCTGATCAAGGAGGAACGTACCGAGTTTGCCATGACTGGCGACCATACCGCGTGGTGGCTGCCTGGCGACTACGATACTCAGGAACAGGAGACCCAGCAGTCGCGACTTTCCGAGATTCGCGGACGTATGCACGATGCAGTCAACTGGACCAACTCGTCAGTGGCAGTCTTCTCTGAGACGGGCGTGCAGACCTCGCTGCAGATGAAGACGGACGATGGGCTCTATATCAACATCCATGAGGCAGCCTGTTTGGACTATGCCACAATGCATCTGAACCTCAATGATACCACGATGACCTTCACCTCTTGGCTCACCCCAGATGCCACAGGACTGAAGGGCTGCATGCAGACGCCCTGTGAGACGCCCTGGCGCACGGTGATGGTTAGCGATGATGCCCGTGACATGCTGTCGAGTAACCTCATCCTGAACCTCAACGAGCCCTGCAAGATTGAAGATACCAGTTGGATTCATCCTACGAAATACTGTGGCGTGTGGTGGGAGATGATCGTGGGAAAATCATCCTGGAACTATACCGATGAGTTCCCCAGCATCAAACTGGCTGGCGATGCCTTCCCCAATGCTCCATCATCCATTGTCAATTATCAGAAGGCCAAGCCCAACGGACGCCATGCTGCCAACAGTGAGAAGGTGAAGTGCTATATCGACTTTGCTGCCAAGAACGGGCTCGACGAGGTGCTCGTGGAGGGATGGAACGTTGGATGGGAGGACTGGGCTAATATGTGGAAGCGCGATGTGTTCGACTTCGTGACACCTTATCCTGATTTCGACTTGAAGATGCTCAACGACTATGCCCACTCCAAGGGCGTCAGACTGATGATGCATCACGAGACCAGCAGTTCCACGCAGAACTATGAGCGCCATCTGAAGGAGGCTTTCGACCTGATGAACCGCTATGGCTACGATGCTGTGAAGACGGGCTATGTGGGTGATATCATCCCTCGTGGCGACCACCACTATTCGCAGTCCATGAACAACCACTACCTCTACGTCATCAAGGAGGCTGCCAAGCACCATATCATGGTGAACTCGCATGAGGCTACGCGTCCTACGGGCCTCTGCCGCACCTGGCCGAACCTCGTGGGAGGTGAGTCGGCACGTGGCACGGAGTATGAGGCTTTTGGCGGATCGCGCCCCGATCATACCTGCATCCTGCCGTTCACACGCTTGCAGGGAGGACCGATGGACTATACCCCCGGTATCTTCGTGACCCGTCTGTCGGAGTGGAGCGAGAACCCCTCGTGGGCACGCATCACGCTGGCTGGCTCGCTGGCCCTCTACCTGACTATGTACTCGCCCTTGCAGATGGCTGCCGACCTGCCTGAGCACTATGAGCGCTTCGATGATGCCTTCCAGTTCATCCGCGATGTGGCATGCGACTGGGATGACTCGCGCTACCTGGAGGCTGAGCCTGCCGACTATATCACTGTGGCTCGTAAGGCGAAGGGCAGTGACAACTGGTTCGTGGGTGGCAAGTGTGATGAGAACGGACATCTGGCAGTCATCCGTCTCGACTTCCTCGACAAGGGACGCAAGTACGACTGCACCATCTATGCTGATGCCAAGGATGCTCACTACGAGACCAATCCGCAGGCCTACACCATCACTAAGAAGGTGGTCAAGGCTGGTCAGACACTGAAGATTCTGGAGGCCCCTGGTGGTGGCTTCGCCATCTCACTGATTGCTAAATAATATTCTCCAATCGTATATGCGTACTCTTTATTCAATGATGCTTGCTGCAACCCTCACCGCATGTGGCTCAGGCCAGCAGGCCTTCCATTTCGACGAGATGACCTACTCGTCCAGTGAAACCGTGTTCCGCCTCTTTGCTCCCGTCGATGCCCGCTGCCTGGTGGTGCTGGGTGAGGATAGCCTGCCCATGCAGCTTGGAGAAGACAGCATTTGGACCGTCACCGCCCGTGGCGACCACAAGGGTAAGAGCTATCAGTTCATGGTCAACGGACAGTCGTCGCCAGGTGTCTTTGCCAAGGCAGTGACTGTTAATAGCGAGAAAGGTGTGGTGGTCGACCTGCGCGATACCGATCCTGTAGGGTGGGAGAGTGATCAGCGTCCCGCGTGTCAGTCGCCTGCCGACCTGGTCATCTATGAGATGCATCACCGCGATTTCTCCATCGCGCGTCCTGACGCCAAGTATCCGGGCAAGTTCCTCGCCCTCACAGAGCCGTGGGCCATCGATCACCTGACGTCGCTCGGTATCAATGCTGTCCATATCCTGCCCAGCTACGACTATGGCTCCATTGATGAGACGCGTCTGGAGGACAATAAGTATAACTGGGGCTATGATCCAGTGAACTATAACGTGCCGGAGGGAGGCTACAGTACTGACCCTTATCAGCCCGAAGTGCGCATCCGTGAGTTCAAGCAGATGGTGCAGGCGCTCCATAAGGCAGGCATCCGCGTCATCCTCGACGTGGTATATAACCATACCTATGACATCGACCACTCTAACTTCCAACGCACCTATCCCGACTATTACTATAGAAAAGGTTCAAATGGCTCTGGCTGTGGCAATGAGACTGCCTCTGAGCAGCCCATGATGCGACGTTTCATGATGGAGAGCGTGAAGTACTGGATCAACGAGTATCATATTGATGGCTTCCGTTTCGATCTCATGGGCTGTCATGATATCGAGACGATGAACGAGATTCGCAAGGCTGTAGACGAGATAGACCCTTCTATCTTTATCTATGGCGAGGGCTGGAGTGCGGGAGCCTGTGGCCTTCCTGCTGAACAACTCGGTCTGAAGGCAAATATTCCCCAAATGCCGCGCATTGCTGCCTTCAGCGATGAGATTCGCGATGCACTCCGTGGTCCGTTCTCTGATGACCATATTCCGGGTTGGCTTGGGTTGTCCATGATGTCAAAGATCGCGTCGGAGAAGACTGAAGAGCTGTCAGTGCTGAAGGAGAGTCTGAAGTTCGGTATCGTGGGAGCCATCCGTCATCCGCAGGTAGACGTGTCGAAGGTAAACTACTCCAAGGAGCCCTGGGCGCTCGAACCCACGCAGATGATTTCCTACGTCAGCTGCCATGACGATATGTGCCTCGTCGATCGCCTCAAAGCCAGCGTGCAGAATACTAAAGTCTCTAAACTCTCATCTCTAAACACTCAACTAGTCTCCCTCGACCTCCTCGCCCAGACTGCTGTGTTCACCTCTCAGGGCGTCCCCTTTATGCTCAGCGGTGAAGAGCTGTTGCGTGATAAAAAAGGTGTGCACAATTCTTACGAGTCGCCCGACAGCGTCAACCAGCTGCCTTGGCATCATCTCTCGGAGTATCCGCAGGTGTTCGAGTACTATAAGAACCTCATTGCCTTGCGTCGTCATCATCCCGCCTTCCGTCTGGGTAGTGCCGACCTGGTGCGCCAGCATCTGGAGTTCCTGCCTGTTCAGTCATCCGCTGATGCTGCTGTTCGGGATACCCCTGCAAGCCTCGTTGCCTTCCGCCTGAAGGACAATGCCGGAGGTGATGCTTGGCGGAATATCATCGTTGTGCTCAACGCTGCTTCTCAGCAGCAGACCCTTGTTATTCCACAGGGTCGCTACACCATCGTCTGCAGTGATGGTCAGATCGACGAGAACGGCCTCTCCACCCTCGAAGCCTCTTCAGTCGACGTGCCTGCGTGCTCTGCCCTCATCCTTCATGACTGAATGTCCTTTGGGCGTTTGGTAGATTGGACGTTTAGGAGATTAGTTGTTCGGGCGTTACAAAGGTACACATTTCTTTACATGCGTGCAAGTGAAAGGCGGGAAAACCCGCCTTTTTCGCACCCCATTTTTCGCTCTAATTTTGCAAAAAAATCATCGCTATCTTTTTGCCGCGAATTATCTCACTCTTAACTCTCTACAGCGGTAGCCAATTCTTCACTCTTCACTCTCAGAGCGGTAGCCAATTATTCACTCTTCACTCTTCACTCTTCACTCAAAATTGCGTTTCGGCGGTTTGCCTTGCGCGTTTCGGTCAAACGCACACAGCGTTTCGGTCAAACGCTCTCAAGCAAGGTAAAATCTGACATTCTGACTTCTGACATCTGACGTTTTGGTGTTTTTAATTTGCACAAACAAAAAGAACTATTAATATATTATATATATAATATATTAATAGTTAAATATTTTAACTATTATTACCCTTCTCTTCTTTCTTGGCTTCTGTACCAAAAAATTTTGGGAAAACGTCAGATGTCAGAAGTCAGAAAGTCAGAAGTACGAAAATACGAAGATTCTGAGGAATTATTGAAAAAAGTTTGGTGATTTCAGAAAAATTTGCTAACTTTGAAGCAGATTTAGGAAGCTAAAAACCAAACGAGATGGATATTATCGCAAAAGCTTTTAACCCGAAGAACGGTACCGCAAGGGCGGTGACAGTGAACATTGACGGATGGATCAGCGGACTGGTGACCAAAGGCAATCAGGCAGAGGAGACGATTGCTGCCTATCAGGAGGGGGCAGCAAAGCTGGAGAAGGCGTTGTGGGAGGAACATGAGAAACTGTTTAAGAGCCTGAAGACCAATTCGCCTACGGTGATGTTCTACAGATGTCCTACCTATAATGATGACAGCCTGTGGGGACATTGCCTATTTAAGAAGGTGAAACGCGAAAGAGGCTCCTATCCGGAGAATCCGTATACGCTGAATGCTGAAGCGATGGCATTGTCAGCTGATTTCTACCTGAACCAGCGTGAGCTGTATTCTACCAGAGACCTGATAGCTGATATCCTGATAGGCTATGGTAAAGAGGCCATCCTGCTTTCTTCTGCCCCGTATGAAAGGGAAAGAGACTGGGAACCACTGAATAAAGCCATGCTGGAGGCTTTCTCCGCCCTATGCTGCGACCACCCTGAAGAGCATTGGGACGAGGTGGGAGAGATACTTAGAGACACCCTTGGCGCTGACAATGCCTACGTGTTTATCACAGATGCTGACGAGTGCAGAAGGAGACTGAACTGGAGCGTGAAGGAAGGCGAACCTACTGACGCCAAACTGCGAATATGGTGGAGCAAGCGTGGATGGGCACTGATGGACAACGAATGGAATGAGCGTACTGACGAGACGATACAGGCCCGCACGGGCACATTAGTATATGAGGGCTTTGCAGGGCTGTGTATCACGGAGATCAACGAGCAGGAGATTATCCTCAGAAGAGGTGAGCAACAGTACGTGCTCACTCCAGGAAAAACGGAGTCGTTCTCTTATAGGGACTTTTACGAGGATCACGAAGGGATAGAGCAGCGCGACATCTGGTACTACCTGTCTATAGAGTGGAGAGTTTAGAGTTTAGTGTTTAGAGACTTTAGTTTTCGAGTGGAGGGACTTTAGCCTTGTTGGTTGTGCAATCGTTTTTGCAGAGCAATTTGAAATTATTCTGCTGTGACGAAAGGGAGGAAATGGAAAATTGCTTATATTTGCATGCAGAACGCTTTAACTATAAATAAGTCATGCGAAGATTAATCCTATTAACAGCCATTCTGATGGCAAACATGATGACCATGAGTGCAGCAAAACAGAAAGTAGCGGTCGACCGCATTGAACCGACCAACTGGTTCGTGGGACTGAAGAACCCGCAGGTGCAACTGATGGTCTATGGCAAGAATATTGCTGATGTCAGTGAAGTGACCACCAACTATGAGGGAGTGGTGGTTGACAGCATGGTGCGTCTCGACTCGCCCAACTACCTGCTGCTCTACCTAAACGTCAAGGATGCAAAGGCAGGAACGGTGAAACTTACGTTTCAGATGAAAAATGAAAAAGGAAAAGTGAAAAGTGAGACTGTCGACTACCAGCTGAAGGAGCGCGAGATGAGCGGAGAGCTGCACAAGGGCTTCGACATCAGTGACGTGCTCTACCTGCTGATGCCAGACAGGTTTGCCCAGGGGCAAACTCCCGCTCTGAAGGCTAAGGGTGCAAAAGTCCTAAAGGAAGGCGTGAAGAGCCAGTATGTGGTGGACAGAACGAAGCCTTCGCTACGTCATGGCGGAAATATTGCAGGCATACGTGAACACCTGGACTATTTCAACGACCTGGGCGTCACGGCACTGTGGTTCACGCCTATCCTGGAGAACGACTCACCCGACATGATGGAAACGTGGTCTACCTATCACGGCTATGCGTGTACGAACTACTACCGCGTAGATCCGCGCTTTGGTACCAATGAGGAATACAGACAGCTCATCGACGAGTGTCATCAGCGTGGACTGAAGGTGGTGATGGACATGATCTTCAATCACTGCGGCTTTGAGCATCCTTGGGTGAAGGATATGCCTTCAAAGGACTGGTTCAATCTGTCGGACTGGCTGAAGGAGTCGAAGGGCACCAGCGATTCGCGCAACACGAGCTTCCTGCAGACCAGCTATAAGCTCACACCCATCCTGGACCCCTACGCCTCAGAGGTGGACAAGCGTGAGACTCAGGAAGGCTGGTTCGTGTCGACCATGCCCGACTTGAACCAGCACAATCCTCACTTGATGCGCTACCTCATACAGAACAGTATCTGGTGGATTGAGACAGCAGGTATCGACGGCATCCGCATGGATACCTATCCATACGCTTTCCGCGAGTCGATGGCACAATGGATGAAGGAATTGGAAGAGGAATACCCGAACTTCAATACCGTGGGCGAGACATGGGTCACAGAGCCTGCCTATACAGCTGCATGGCAGAAAGACTCGAAGCTGTCGGCCATGAACTCGCACCTGAAGACGGTAATGGACTTCTCGTTCCAGGAGAAACTGGACTCTGCCAAGCATGAGGAGACTGACGCATGGTGGAGGGGCATGAACCGCCTGTATAACTCGTTCTGCTACGACTACCTGTATCCGGACCCATCGTCAGTGATGGCGTTCCTGGACAACCATGATACCGACCGCTTCCTGGGCAACGGGCGCGACTCACTGGCGTTGAAGCAGGCACTGGCGCTGTTGCTTACCGTCAGACGCATACCACAATTATATTATGGTACGGAGATACTCATGAACGGCACGAAAGAGGTGACCGACGGACACGTGCGCAAGGACTTCCCTGGCGGATTTGCTGGCGATGCACACAACTGCTTCACCAAAGAAGGACGCTCACAGGCAGAGAACAGCATGTTCAACTGGCTGAGCAGACTGCTGCACTGGCGACAGGGCAACGAGGCCATCAGCAAGGGACGGATGAAACAGTTTATACCCTATGAGGGTGTCTATGTGATAGCCCGCCAATACAAGGGTAAGACAGTGATGACCATCCTGAACGGAACATCAAAGGAGGCGGTAATGGATGTGAAACGCTATGCAGAGGTGATAGGCAGTGCCAAACGGGTCAAGGATATCCCCACAGGACGCTACTATGACCTGAGCAAGAACCTGACCCTGAAAGCGAGACAGGCACTCGTCCTAGAATTTTAGATGAAAGATGAGAAATGAAAGATATGATTAGATGGACTAATGTCTCAAAAATTTAAACGCATGAAACGGATACTTCTTACTTTGATAACAGTTGTGACAAGTGTCACAATGCAGGCACAGGGATGGCCTGAGAACTATGGTGGCGTGATGCTGCAAGGATTCTATTGGGACTCGTACAGCGATACGAAGTGGACGAAGCTGGAAGCACAGGCTGACGAACTGGCAGCGTCGTTCTCACTGCTATGGATTCCGCAGAGCGGCTACTGTGGCGGAAAGTCGATGGGTTATGACGACCTGTACTGGTTTAGCAACTACACCAGCTCGTTTGGCAACGAGAATCAGCTGCGCTCGATGATCAGCACCTTGAAGGAGAAAGGCGTGAAGACATTGGCAGACGTGGTGATCAACCATCGCAAGAACGTGTCGAACTGGGTGGACTTCCCCAGGGAGACCTATAAGGGAGAGGTATATCAGTTGGTGTCAACGGATATTTGTGCCAATGATGATGGTGGCAAGACGAAGACATGGGCCACGAACAATGGCTATGAGCTTAGCGCAAACAATGATACGGGCGAAGGATGGGACGGCATGCGCGACCTGGACCATAAGAGTGAGAATGTGCAGAAGAGCGTGAAGGCCTACCTGGACTTCCTGAAGAATGACCTGGGCTATGCCGGCTTCCGCTACGATATGGTGAAGGGCTATTCAGCCTCGTTCACAGGACAGTATAACAAGGAGGCAGAACCGGAGTTCTCCGTAGGAGAGTGCTGGGACGGTACGAGCACCATCAGAAATTGGATTAACGGCACGAAAGTGGACGGTGTGATACAGTCGGCAGCCTTCGACTTCCAGTTCCGCTACGTGGTGCGCAACGCCTGCAACAACGACAACTGGCAGAAGCTGGGCATGACGAACGATGGCAACTGGCCACTGATAGCCTCACAGACAACGCAGGGCACCTACCGTCGCTATGCGGTAACCTTCGTGGAGAACCATGATACGGAGTGGCGCTCGAACGGTGAGAAGAACGACCCGCTGTTGCGTGACACATTGGCTGCCAATGCCTATATGATGGCGATGCCTGGCACACCCTGCGTGTTCCTTAAACACTGGCAGGCATACAAGAATGAGATCAAGACGATGATTGCCCTGCGACAGCTGGCGGGCATCCAGAATAACAGCACGTATACACAGCAGGCTGCACAGAGAACTTACTATGCATCACAGACAGACAACAAGCTGCTGGTGGTGGTGGGACATACGGAGCAGTGGACTCCGGAAACCACCCAGTGGATCAAGGTGGCGGAAGGCTACCACTACGCCTACTATCTGGCACCATCGCTGCAGACAGCCTGGGTGGACAAGGCATCGGGTACCTATGAGGTGGGCACACTGAAGGTGCTCTTGACAGCAGTGACTGACAAGCAGGGGGCCAAGGTGGTGTACACACTGGATGGTACGACACCCACCGCAGAGAGCACGGCAGTGGAATCGGGAACCATCATCGAATTGCCCATAGGCACGCATACGCTGAAGGCAGGAATGCTGGTGGACGGACAGGTACAGACCATCCTGGAGCGCAGCTATGAGGTGAAGGAGAAGAAGGTGGAACCCGTTTTTGAGGCTCCCTCGTTCTGCACGGTGGCAGAGGGCGAGACCTGCGCTTTCTTCGAGGCTCCCTCAACATGGACCAATACCATCAAGACCTGGGCATGGAACGACTCGGAGAACTTCACAGGCGGATCGTGGCCCGGACAGGCTTGTCAGAAGTTGGGCGTCAACGAGAAAACGGGCAAGGCTGTATGGAAATGGGCATACACGGGAACATCGACAGCGTCACCTACCTTCATCATCTTCAGCAGCGACGGATCACCACAGACAGCCGACCTCACCTTCCGCAATGGAGGATATTATACGGAGGAAGGAATGCAGGGTATCGTGACAACGGGTATCAACGCGATTGCAGCTGATGAACAGGGGACTGTCAGCATCTACTCAATCGACGGACGACTGATACGCACGCTGAAACAGTCAACTGCCGCTGAAGCCACCAAGGGACTCAGTCGCGGACTGTATATCATCAATCAGAAGAAAGTCTTAGTAATATGAGAGATGATAGATGAAAGATGAAAAATAAAAAGGACTTCATGATTGAAGTCCTTTTTTGTTCTTAAGGTATTGCTTGACTGCAAACCAGGCGATGGCGAGAACCACGATAGCGAGTATCACACCTACGATATAGTGGTTGTATTCAGTAATGGTCTGCTCCAACTGATCTTCGGGTACGATGGCATGCAGATACCAGCCCATGGCAGCAAGAATGGCATGCCAGCAGCCAGCGCCAATAGTGGTGTAGAGCAGGAACTTCCAGTAGTTCATGCGGGCCAGACCAGCAGGAAGGCTGATGAGGTGACGGATGCCAGGAATGAGTCGGCCCGTCAGGGTGGCGGCAACACCATGGTCATCGAAATAGCGTTCACTCTTCTCGACCTTCTCCTGATTGAGCAGACACATCTTGCCCCAACGACTG
Organism: Prevotella sp.; assembly: GCA_017460515.1. Taxonomy (GTDB): domain Bacteria; phylum Bacteroidota; class Bacteroidia; order Bacteroidales; family Bacteroidaceae; genus Prevotella. The sequence goes on along the minus strand of JAFUAY010000049.1, from coordinate 29,527 downwards.
TTGGCAAACTTATAGATGACAGGACGGCCTACGTAAAGGGCCACGAAGTAGTTGATAGAGGCACCAACGTCAGCACCGATAGTGGCAAAGAGCACTACGAGAATCACGTTGAGGTTGCCACCAGCAGCATGATAGGCGGCAGGAGCCACCACCAGCTCGGAGGGAACGGGGATGACAGTGCTCTCAAGGAGCATCAGCAACAGGATGGTTCCGTAGTTCAGATTGCCTAAAAGGGAGGAAATCCAATTCATGAGTTTTCTTTCAGATAATTATAATAATTCTTGGGTTCAACTTCTTTTGGGAAGAGATGGCTGAGCACAAACTTGCACTCAGCAGGATTCAGCTGACAGGCCTTCTCCAGATACTGCATATACTCATCATTGCGCTTCAAGTCGTGACAGCAAAGGGCCATATAGGCATAACCATCACGATCATCGGGTTCTACGAGTTTGAAGTAGTGCAGCATCATTTTGTAGGCTGCCTCCAGATACAGATTGTCATAGAGTGAGACGATGATGCGAAGGAGTGTCTTGGCAGGCGTATCGCTCTCCTGGAGGGCTTGGCGGAAATAGTGTTCAGCCTCTTTGATATGTTCTGCTGACAGTTGGATATGACCCTTGATGACTGTCATCTGGATATGGTCGCAATCCATGGCGTCAGTCATGTCAATACAGCGGATGGCCTCGTCGATCTCGCCCCGCTCTTTATATGCGAATGCCAGCTCCTGATAAATATCGGGTAGATAAGGTGAATAAGGCTGACCAATCTCGACTGCCTCCTTCAGGACATCGACAGCCTCGTCAGACCTGTCACAGTCAACGAGACAGGTGCCCAGTAGCAGCATGGTGAACTCATCATCAGGGACCTGATCAAGATAACGGTGGTAATAGTCGATGGCTAGCTCACGATTGCCTAGATGGTAAAGACTATTAGCTTTGGCAATAAGACCATCAGGATCGTTCGGGTCGATGGCAATTGCATACTCGCTACTCTCAACTGCACCTGAATAGTCCTCAGTCATATACTGGGCAGAAGCCAGAGCATTCCAGTAGCGCTTCTGGAAAGGATCAGTGTCAAGCAACTCATTGAACAGACGGGCAGAGTCCTTGAACTTGCCAACGCCAAAGAGACTGCGAGCCATGGCCTCCTTATAGTCGGACGAACCATCCGGGGTAACGCGCATCATCCATTCCATCGCCTTTTCGTTTAGGCCTCCGTCATCGTAGATGTTGACTACATCGAGCAAATAGTCCTGGCGTTCATCGTCAGGAACTGTCTTCAGCGTGTCATTGAAATACTGTTCAGCCTCGTCAATACGATCCTCAGCAACGAGAATTTCTCCACGACAGTAGACATAGTCGGGATCGTCCTTGTCGATAATCTGATTGAGATAGTGCCATGCTTTTGCCGTATCATTATTGTCAAGTGCCTCATGGATGCAGTAGCAGAGGGGCGAGACAGCACCAGGCGAAAGTTTCAGAGCCAGTTTGATGGCAATATTAGCTTGTTCCGACTCACCATTCATCCGGTAATAGTCGGCTATCTCAGCAAGCTCGTCAGCATCTTGGAACACAGGCTCGCCTGCATTCCTGGCTTTCTCGTATTTAGAAAGTATCTTACGGAACTCCTTACTGTCGTAATAATCTTCTCCTGTCATGAACTCTTCGCTCTTAACTCTTCAGCCCTACAGTCTTGTTGAACACGGGATGTTCTGGCGTCGTGTCGGGGTCAACATTGAAGTATCCGATACGCTGGAACTGCAAATAGGTGAGTGCAGGCATCTTTGCTGCAAAAGGCTCGATATAGCAGTCGTTCAGAATGTGCAGATTGTCGGGATTCATCATCAGGCGCAGAGCGTCGGCACCCTTGATGCCTTCTTCCTCCTCCAGACGTTTCAGCTCGTCGCGGGGATTCTCCATCTTCCACAGCCGCTCGTAGAGGCGAACCTCTGCCTTCACAGCATTATGGCAGCTCACCCAGTGGAGGGTCTTACCCTTGATCTTACGGTTGGCACCTGGTAGTCCGCTACGAGTCTCAGGATCGTAAGTGCAGTAGATGGTAGTCACGCGCCCGTCAGCATCCTTGTCGCACGGGTGCTCCTCGTCGCACTTGATGATATAGGCGTTCTTCAGGCGGACCTCCTTGCCAGGAGCCAGACGCATGAACTTCTTCTCAGCCACCTCCATGAAGTCATCGCGTTCAATCCACAGCTCACGACTGAACTCAATCTCGTGGGTGCCATCAGCCTCGTTCTCAGGATTGTTGATAGCTGTGAGCATTTCCTGCTGGTCTGCAGGATAGTTGGTGATGACCACCTTCACAGGGTCGAGCACAGCGCTCACACGAAGGGCACGGGTGTTCAGGTCATCACGGAGCGCACTTTCAAAGAGGGCCATATCGTTCAGGGCGTCAATCTTCGTGTAGCCAATCTTTTCCATGAAGTTCTTGATGCCTTCAGGCGAATAGCCACGACGACGGAAGCCGCAGATGGTTGGCATACGGGGATCATCCCATCCGCTGACGAGACCTTCGCTGACCAGGGTACGCAGGTTGCGCTTCGACAACAGGGTATAGTTCAGGTTCAACTTGTTGAACTCCGTCTGGCGGGGACCCTGATAAGTTAATAGCGTAGAGTGTAGAGTGGAGAGTTTGCTACCGCTCTCCGCTGTAACACCGCATTCTGCTGCCCACTCGCGCATCCATTGTACGAACAGGTCATAGAGTGGACGGTGCTCAACGAACTCAAGTGTGCACCAAGAGTGGGTGACCCCCTCCAGGTAGTCGCTCTGACCATGTGTGAAGTCGTACATCGGGTAGGCGTTCCATTTGTCGCCAGTCTTCACATGGGGAATATTCAGCACACGATAGATGAGTGGATCACGGAACAGCATGTTGGGGTGGGCCATATCAATCTTGGCACGCAAGACGAGCGTACCGGGCTCACACTTTCCGCTGTTCATGAACTCAAACAGGCGCAGGTTCTCCTCAACAGGACGATTACGGAACGGAGAGTTGGTGCCAGGACTAGTGGTGGTACCCTTCTGGAGGGCAATCTGCTCAGCAGTCTGCTCATCGACATAGGCACGACCCTGCTTGATAAGCCATACGGCAAAGTCCCACAGCTCCTGGAAATAGTCGCTGGCATAATAGACATGAGCCCACTCAAATCCCAGCCACTTGATATCGTTCTCAATATTCTCGATAAATTCGGTATCTTCCTTGACGGGGTTGGTGTCATCAAAACGCAGGTTGCACTCACCGCCGTATTTCTTGGCCAGTCCGAAGTCGATGGCTATAGCCTTGGCGTGACCAATGTGCAGATAACCGTTAGGCTCTGGTGGGAAACGCGTCTGCAGTCTGCCACCATTCTTACCTGCTGCCAGATCGTCAATGACCATCTGCTCAACGAAACTTACTGATTTCTTTTCTTCATTCTTGCTTTCTTCAGCCATCCGACTGTCTGTAGGGAGGCCTGACTTCACATTTTCTGTCATATTTTTATAAGGTATTTTTGCTTTATGATGCAAAGGTACGATTAAGTGAGCAAAAAGCCAAATTTATTTTTGCTTTTTCGCGCGTACGTACCTTTCTTCATCTTTTTTTATAGATGAACGGGCTGAAATAGTGGAAAAACTCCGCAAAAAGAGGGGAAAATGGTTGATTTTGTGAAAACATGTTATATAACATGTAAGAAAATTTGTTGGATTGACATAAATCAATTACTTTTGCAGCGTTATCCTGAATACAATCTTTTTACCTTAAAAAGGCTAATACCTATTGAGATTGGTGCCCTGCGCTGTGAAGCACGGGGCATTCGCTTTTTTATTGGATATTCCGCTCGTTGAGCGCCTTGGCGTAACGGGCGGCATTCTTTAGGTGGTCGTTGTAGGTGGAGGCGAAGTTATGGGTACCAGAGAAATCTTCTTTCGCGCACATATAGAGATAGTTGTGAGCCACACGATTCAGGACGGCATTGATGCCCTTGATGCTGGCAATCTTGATAGGACCAGGAGGAAGCCCTTCGTATTTGTAGGTGTTGTAGGGACTCTCAACAGTCAGCATACCATGGCGGACGCGCTTGATGGAAAAATCGCCCAAGGCAAACTTAATGGTAGGATCGGCCTGAAGGGGCATGCCAGCAGCCAAGCGGTTCAGATACATGCCTGCTATCATGGGCTTTTCGGCTGTGTTGGCAGTCTCCTCGTCGATGATGCTGGCCAAGATACAGACTTCGTTAGGAGAGAGTCCGATGGTCTTTGCTTTCTTCACACGCTCGCTGTTCCAAAACGCATCATGCTCGCGTTTCATGCGCTGAAGGAACTTGTCGATATCAACATCCCAATATACCTCGTAGGTGTTGGGCACAAACATGGCTGTGATGGTGGCTGGCGTATAGTCCAGTTTGGCACAGTAGACAGAATCCAGGAGTACGCATGCGATCTTGGCGCTGTCAATCATAAGCTTGTGGCCAAGAACCCCTGCCAGGCGACTGACAGTGCGGCTCTCAGGAATCGTCAGGCGCATAGGCGTCTGTTGACCATTGCGCAACCTGCGGAAGAGGGCAATCACACCATCGTCTGGATGTATGGCATAGCGTCCTGTCCGAATATCATGCTCGTAGTCGCAATGTCGGAGCATGGTGCAAAGGGCTGTGACTCCGTGGCGGGAACCCAGAGGTGACAGCTTGGTGAAGACAGAGTCGGCAGTGTCATCGTCATCTATATATAAGTATGTGGTTTCTGTGTTGTCAGTGAATCCGGTAAAGAAATAATAGAAGATGAGGCCAATGATAATGAGCAGGCAACTAATGGCCGGGATGAGGTAATAATTCTTGTCAGAGACTCTCTTTAGGTTCATAAATACGCGATGTTTTGTTAGAATGGTGCAAAGTTACGTATAATTTTGCTGAAAAGATTATCGATTATGATATTTTTTATGTACTTTTGCATTCAGCATAAATCGTTACTACTTATGAAAATCAGATTCTCCATACAATATAGAACGGAATGGGGCCAGCAGCTTGCCATCCTGATAACCTATAGGCAACAGGACGGGGCGGAACGTACGGCGAATATCCCAATGTTGACGGAGGACGGGGAGAGCTGGACAGCAGAAACCTCGGTGCTGGCAAGCAGGCGAAGTCCTATTGAGTCGTTCACCTATTTATATATAGTAGAGGATAACAGCGGACATGAGTTGCGCAGGGAGTGGAGCCTCGTGCCACGTGTCTTTGCCTTTGACTCTACGAAGATATACACGATGGCAGACCATTGGCGCGATCTGCCACTTCACAGTCACGTCTATAAGGCTCCCTATCAGTTGTCGCAGGGCGAGATATTCCTAGAGACGGTAAGGGCAAAGGTGTTCTCACTCTTCAGGAAGACGGTGATGTTTCGTGTGTCTGCTCCTCAGTTGAGCACCTCTCAGCAGTTGGCCATCATTGGCAGTCATCCTGCATTGGGCGCATGGAATCCCGCGCGCTTCCTGCCCATGGAGTCAATAGGCATGGGTGACTGGATGACAACGCTGAACGTAGATTGGATAGGGATGCCCCTGGAGTATAAGTATGTGGTGGTAGATAAGGCAAAACATGAGCTGGTGGCCTGGGAGGAAGGTGATAACCGTCAGATCACCGAAGAACTGGGAGACGGAGAAGTCTACGTGACCTACGATGAGCCTCTGCGGATGGCGGAACGAACTTGGCGCGTGGCAGGTGTTGCTGTCCCTGTGTTTGCACTGAGGAGTGAACACTCCTGTGGCGTAGGCGATTTTGGCGACCTGAAACGTTTGGTGGACTGGGCGTCTGAAACAGGAATGAGGGCGATACAGTTATTGCCTGTCAACGATACAACGGTCAGGGGAGAGTGGGGCGACAGTTGTCCTTATTGCATCGTCTCTGCCTTTGCCCTGCATCCTCATTATCTGGATCTGGAAGCTTTAGGAACACTGAAAGACAAGAAACGCATGACGGATTACCGCAGACAGCAAAGAGAACTGAATGCGCTGAGCTATTGTGACTATGAGGCTGTGCATCGGGTGAAGATGGGATATGTCAGCGAACTGTTTCAAGAACAGGGTGAGAAGACGCTGAGTACGAAGGAATACGCGGAATGGGAAAAGGAAAACGAGGAATGGCTGGCAGCACTCGACAAGTATCATGAGTCACTGTCACAGGAGGTGACTCCCATGCTGTCGCGTTTTATCCAGTATCATCTGCATTGTCAGCTGAAATCAGTGACAGACTATGCCCACTCGAAAGGTATCTTCCTGAAAGGCGACCTGACGATAGGCGTATGTAAGGAAAGCGCTGACGGAGTGGAGCATCCTGAGTATTTCCATCTGGATATGTTGGCTGGCTCACCACCAGATACATTCTCCATGCAAGGTCAGGTCTGGGGGTTCCCGACCTATAACTGGCAGACGGATAACGGACAGTATCAGGAACGGGATTCTGCCCTTCATGCTTCGGGGGGAAAGGATATCTACGAGTGGTATCGTTCCCGCATCCAATACATGGCGCAGTATTTCGATGCAATACGTATCGATCATGTGCTGGGATATTTCAGTATCTGGGAGGTTCCGTGCGAACAGCTCTTTGGCATCATGGGACATTACTCACCAGCCTTGCCTTTCACCAGAGGAGATATAGAGTATTTCGGATTGCCTTTCCGACGTGATATGTTGACGCGCCCCTTTATCAACGATCGCATCATTGATCGCATATTTGGTATGCATGCAAAGTATGTACGTGATAATTTCCTGACACGGAAGGCATACGGATTATACGATCTGAACGAAGAGGTGAGCACGCAGCGTAAGGTGAAGGAACTATTCGAAGGAAAAGGCGATGAAAACAGCCTCTGGATTCGCGACGGACTCTATAGACTGGTGGCAAATGTCCTGTTTGTTGAAGACCCGCACCAGCCAGATTCCTACCATCCGCGTGTTCTGGCCTATAAAGAGCCTGTTTTTGAGGCACTGACAGAAGATGAGAGGGATGCCTATATGCGACTCTACAATAACTTCTTCCTGCAGCGTCATTCTTTCTTCTGGGGAAGAAATGGCTATGAGTTGTTGAACAGGTTGTTTGGCGATACGCGCATGCTCGTCTGTGCTGAAGACTTGGGAGCGATGCCTGAGTGTGTGGAGCCAGTACTGGACAGCCTGCACATCCTGACACTTGAAGTACAGACGATGCCTAAACAGTCGGGTATCGAGTTTACTCATCTGGATGCAAACCCTATACGATCGGTTGCTACCATCTCTACCCACGATATGTCACCCCTACGCTTGTGGTGGGAAGAGAATCCTGAACGTACGCAGCGTTTCTATACAACGATGTTGCAAAAACAGGGACGTGCTCCTGAGCATCTTCCCGCTCATCTGGCAGAGGAAATCATTGCGCGTCATCTGTATTCTCCCTCGATGATGTGTATCCTCAGTCTGCAGGACTGGCTAGCTATGGATAGCGAGTTATGGAACAAGAATCCGCGTGAGGAGCGTATCAATATTCCGGGTTCCGACTACCATCGTTGGCAGTGGCGCATGCACCTCAATATAGAAGAACTGCTGAAAGCAGAGAAATATAATAAGAAGATCAAGATGATGGTCTCCAGAAGTAAACGGGCATAATCCTTTTCTGCCCATGAATGAAGAATGAGCGCCTCATTGCGGGACGCTCATTCTTCATATATGGTGTTAAAGTGCTTCATCGTCAGGACGCTCTATGGTGCGTCCCTGTTGAGGCAGATGCTTCTTCCTGCGTAGGAATGCAGCCTTACGGGCTTCATAGTCTTCTTGACGTTTCTCCAGATATCCGTCTGCCATCGTACTATTTCTTGAATTTTGCGTAAACGACATTCAACTCGATGGGCGTCTTACTGCCACCTACAAGTCGGGTACTGGTGAGCGAAAGATCGTGACCTATCCATACTGGAGCAGTGCTGGTTGACGATGTACCGTATTCCACGGGAACAAGCAATACCTTATAGTGGTCAGAATTGGGATCTGCCCAGGTAGGATCATTGGCAATATGCTTATTGCGTAACCTCCATATACGGGTGATGAGATTGGCAATATTGGAATATGAATAGGTGTTGTAAGTAGAGTTGTAGGATGTCAGGAATGATGACTTACTGTTTGGTACCTGCTTGGTCTCAAAGTAGGTCTTCAGGCTATCCTTCATCACCATCAACAGGGCTGAGGGCGGATTGAAGGAACGCTCGTTGGTCTGCTGGTTGTTCATGCGCTGGAACGTAATCTTTGTTGCCAACAGAGAGTCGTTCTCATGGCCGTTCCAGATCTGCTCAACAGGTAGCTTCACTTCAGTAAACAGTCCTGCGGGGGTCTTCAGATAGGTGTGGTCAGTCTCAGCAGCAAGTTTGGCAAGAGCTGCTTTGTCATTGTTTACGCTGATGGTCTGCATCACCTCATCGGTGCTGGAGAGGATATATGTAGCCTTGTAGGACGTGTCGGGCTTTACCACGTTATAGTAGATACGGAGTCCGAGGTCGGTATAGGCAGAGTGGAATCCATAGCCGTCAGTGATGTTGAAGGCGAATCCGGGACATACCTCATGACTGAATACATAAGTGTTGGGCAACTTTTTCTTGCCTTCTGTCTGGTATTTGATAAGCTTTCGGAGAATATAAGTGCCGTAGTTCTTATAGCTCACTCCGTCAAGAGCAACGTAGCGCTGATTCATGGGGATGCGGATATTGTCCAGATAACCTGAAGCAGAACGGCTATTGTCATCGTCAGTCATATTGTCATACGAAAAGATATGATTGATGTTGATGGCATTGGCATCCTTGCGGAGAAACTGGTTGGGGACGAAGTTGGAATAGTAGCGCACATCTTCTTTGACGGGTGTCTGCAGTTCGCGGATATTCATCTGTACAGCTACTTTCTTATCGACAGTCTTGAAAGGATTGTAGAGATACATGATGATATCACAGGAGTCGGCAACAATCTCACCGTTTTCCTTGCTGGTGACGTACTGATATGGTATCGTGGCGTCTGGCAGTAAGTATAGCTGGGTAGTGAACGAACTGGATACCTCTGTTTCTGTCTCAGGGTCAATCACCTTGCCCAGGTAGCAGTATGACTGGCGAGTCATCAGGGAGTCTACCATATAGGTATTGGTGGTGGCGTAGAATGTGTTATTGCTGAATACCAGTTTGTCAGCTTCGCTCGTGAGCGAGTGACCAATCTCTTCAGTGTCTTCTGAACAAGAAGAAATGGCTATTGCCGCTAAAACGGCTCCAGCCATGTACTTTAGTCTTTTCATTGTTTGAATAATGCTTTGTATGCGTATAGCTCTCTTATTCTTCATCAGGACAAATCTGATTGTAGAAATCTTCAAAATAGTTAGCGAAGTCCTCGTGATAGTCTAACAGGGGAACCTGCTTACTGGATGCGAATTTGATGAGTTTGGAACTGATGCCCTTTTCAGCCATGATCACTCCATCGCTATATTCAATGGCCAACTTGCTTAATTCTTCAAAATCAAAATGGTCTTTGTAAGATTGCAACAACTCTGCCTTGGCATCGCGGAATTCCACACAAGTTTTGAAATCTTCACCTAAGCCTTTCTTCAGCGATTTCGTGAAAAGAGACGTGACAACTTTCGTGTTGGCAAATGAAGGCTCATCATGATAGGCAGTCTTGATATAGAAAGGAACGACAGCACTCATCCAGCCTTGGCAATGAATGATGTCTGGCACCCAGCGCAGCTTCTTTACCGTTTCCAAGACACCACGGGCGAAGAATATAGCTCGCTCCCCGTTGTCAGAATACTCCTCTCCGTTCTCATCAGTACCCATCTGGCGCTTCGAGAAATAATCATCGTTGTCGATGAAGTAAATCTGGATACGTGCTGAGGGAATACTTGCTACCTTGATAATCAGCGGGTGATCAGTATCGTTGATGATGAGATTCATACCAGAGAGACGCTGCACTTCGTGCAACTGACCTCTGCGCTCATTGATAATTCCCCACTTCGGCATGAAGGTACGAATTTCATGTCCCTTCTCTTGCATCGTCTGAGGGAGTTTCTGACCAAGGATCGACATGTCACAGTCAGGTACGTAAGGAGCAATCTCTTGATTGATGAACAGAATCTTCTTTTTAGCCATTGTTTTATTTTTAACCCATGCAAAGGTACAAAAAATATTCGAAAATGCGAATAAAAAGCATGAATTTACAATGATTTTAGGAAAAAGTGACATTTTATAGGCTTATTTTTAGCGTTTTTTTTCCTTATTTGCTAAAAATGTTGTTATTTTGCACCCCGATTCAAGAATTCACTTGCAAGAGATGGAAGTTTTCAAAAAGATTGTACCCCTACAGAACGCTCTGTTTGAAGCGCGTAAAGCGGGTAAGAAAATAGGATTGGTACCCACTATGGGTGCACTGCATGATGGACACGCCTCGTTGGTGCGTCGCAGTGTGAAGGATAATGATGTTACGGTTGTTTCGGTATTTGTAAACCCAACACAGTTTAACGATAAAAACGACCTGAAGAACTATCCCCGTACATTGGAAGAAGACTGCAGACTTTTGGAAGCCTGTGGTGCTGACTATGTGCTGGCTCCGGAGGTGGAGGAGATGTATCCGACACCCGATAATCGTCATTTTGAGTATCCACCCGTGTCAACGGTGATGGAAGGCGCACATCGTCCAGGCCATTTTAATGGTGTCTGTCAGGTAGTGAGCCGATTGTTCTACATCGTTCGTCCCGATCGAGCCTACTTTGGTGAGAAAGACTGGCAGCAGATAGCTGTCATCAAGGCAATGGTTCGCCACCTGCAGTTGCCTGTCAATATCGTTGAATGTCCTATCGTTCGCGATGACGACGGACTGGCCCGTTCAAGTCGTAATACGCTTTTGGCTCCTGACGAACGTGCCATCGCTCCTACTATCTATAAGGTACTGAAGGAGAGCACTGAATATGCCAAAAAGCATTCACTGAAGGAAACCCGTCAGATGGTTATCGATGAGATTAACGCGGTGAAAGGCCTTGAGGTGGAATATTTTGCTGTCGTTGACGGAAATACCTTACAGGATGTGGAGGAGTGGAGCGATTCGCCCTATATCGTAGGATGTATCACGGTATATTGTGGTAAGACTCCTATTCGCCTGATTGACCATATCAAATATAAGGAGGATGTGAAATGATGATAGAAGTTCTAAAGTCTAAACTGCATTGCGTTCAGGTCACAGAGGCTAATCTGAACTATATGGGCAGTATCACTATTGATGCAGACCTTTTGGATGCTGCCAATATGATTGCTGGCGAGAAGGTGCAGATCGTTGATAACAACAATGGTGAACGCTTTGAAACTTATATCATCAAGGGAGAGCGTGGCTCAGGCTGCGTATGCCTGAACGGAGCGGCTGCACGTAAGGTCCAGGTGGGAGATACGGTTATTATTATCTCCTATGCACTGATGGATTTTGAAGAAGCAAAGACTTTCAAGCCTACAGTCGTTTTCCCACAGGATAATCATCTGTAAGATAATCGTCTGTAATAACCCCTAAGGAATACTGATTGTATCGTTTTCCAGATGGGAATGAATAAATTGGCCAAAGGCATTATCACGGTTCCTTTCGGCCAATTCTTGTATCCTTTTTATCATATCGCTTTGCAATTGTTTTAACTGCTCGGCAATATTCAGACCAAGAGCCTGGGTGATGTCGGGTGTCGTGGCTAATTGGGTTAATTCCTCCATTTTCTTGCCATAGGTGATAGCAATGTCGTTTGCTTCCTGAAGTGCAATATTGGCAGGCGTTCCACCTATGACGGACTGGCCTTCCTCATGCGACATGACAATGTCAATCGTGCCTGGCTCTAAGAACAGTGTAGTGTTCAGCTCTGGATTCTTCTGTACGTAGAGCAAGGATAAAAGAGTAGTATCTGCTTCACCCGACAACTCAAAAGCTCCTTCTTTGACGAGGATGGTGTCAGTGGGTATTTGTGTGTTCAAATCCTTCATGAGAAAGAGGGTATCGCCGTCGGTGAACCCTTCGGCAATTCCCTCTATATGAAAGGTGTTTCGCTGACATGCTGTAATGGAGAGCAGTGCCAACAAAAGAATGATGGATTTCCTCATACCAGATATTGGTCGCTGATACTCTCGTTCTCAATGACACGACGAATGGTCTCAGCAAACATCTCTGCCACTGAAATCTGTTTCACTTTTGCGCAGCGCTGGGTGTAGGGGATGGAGTCTGTGAAGACAATCTCCTCAAGGGCAGACTCTTGAACGCGATCGCTGGCAGGACCACTCATCACGCAGTGGGAAGCACACGCACGAACAGTCTTTGCACCTGCTGCTTTCATCAGGTCGGCAGCCTTGGTAATCGTACCAGCCGTATCGACCATATCGTCGATGATTACCACATTCTTTCCTTCTACGTCACCTATAATCTGCATAGTGGCAACCACATTGGCGCGGGCACGTGTCTTGTTGCAGAGCACAAGCGGACAGCCCAGATACTTGGCGTATGTGTTGGCACGCTTAGAGCCACCTACGTCTGGCGAGGCAATCACCAGGTCGTCAAGTTTCAGACTTTGCAGATAGGGTAGGAGTACGCCCGAAGCATAGAGATGGTCTACGGGAACATCAAAGAATCCCTGTATCTGGTCGGCATGCAGGTCCATCGTGATGACGCGGTTCACACCAGCTACGCTCAACAGGTCGGCTACCAGCTTGGCACCGATTGATACGCGTGGCTTGTCTTTTCGATCCTGGCGTGCCCATCCGAAATAAGGAATCACTGCATTGATCGTACGAGCCGAAGCACGCTTGGCAGCGTCAATCATCAGCAGCAACTCCATCAGGTTGTCTGAATTTGGAAAGGTGCTCTGAACCAAGAAGATGTCGCGACCACGAATAGACTCTTCATAGCTGACAGCAAATTCTCCGTCAGAGAATTTAGTCATTAACATTTTGCCAAGCGGACAGCCCAGACTTTGGCAGATTTTCTCTGCCAGATACTTGGTGGCAGTGCCAGAGAATACCATGTAGGAATTTTGTGTAGCCATTGTTATGTTTGTATGTTCTGTTGTTTCACTATCTATCCGACTGCTTTCTGTAATTTCTGGAAATGTGAAATCAGGTCTTTGTAATCCTGTTCGTGGTGGATGTTGAACCTGTTCCATAGATCGCCACAGATGACAACCCCGCCAAAGCCAAGTTCGCGACAAAGCCGAATATTGTCCAAATTGATGCCTCCCATAGCATAGACATTCTTGTCGATAATACCTTTCTTAGAGGCCTCTATCAATGAATCATAGCTGATGGTCTGCTTGTCAGAAGGGTTGCTCTGACTGTCGAAAATGGTCTTCAGGAAGACGTACTTCGATTCTTTCTTTGCCTGACGTATCTCGTCGATAGCATGACAAGTACGACTCACTGTTCCACGATAGTTGGCAGGAAGGTTGTCAGAAGCATTGTTGAGGTGGATTCCTCTTAGTCTGAACTCATCGCGCAGGTAGAAATGATCGTGAACGGTGATTCTCTTGTAATATTCATCAGATAGTAAAGTTAGCAGCCTTTCAGAATAAATGGGCTCTGAACCAGGCTTATACAAATGCAGATTCTCCATTCCTTCTTCAAAGAGGGAAGTTAAAATCTTGTCTTCTTCCACGAAAAACGTGGCTTTTGTCATGATGATGAGTTTCATCTCGAAGTGGTTTGCTCTTTCTGGTTGCAAAGATACGCAATCTTTTTGAGACAGCCGAGTGTTTTGATAAAAATATTGACGAACAGTCGGAATTTCTTGACAAAAAATCATCCCCCGATGAATAGTCGAGGGATGATAGGGTTGTTATGATACTTACTGGATACCGTCCTTGCGCAGCTTTTCCTGCCAGCGCCAAGCGGACTTCAGTACCTCTTCAGTAGGTGTGTCTGCCTTCCAGCCCAACACCTTGTTTGCTTTGTCAACATTGCCCCAGACTTTCTCAATATCACCTTCACGGCGAGGAGCATATTCCCAGTTTACTTTCACGCCTGTTGCCTTTTCAAAGCCTTGAACAACTTCAAGTGTTGAAAGACCTGTACCTGTACCGATGTTGAATACCTCTACAGCGTCTGTCTCAGGCTTGTCGAGTACGCGCTCCATAGCCTTGACATGAGCCTTGGCCAAGTCAACGACATAGATATAGTCGCGGATGCAGGTGCCATCAGGAGTGCCATAGTCGTTTCCGAAAATCTTCAGCTGCTTGCGAATACCAATAGCTGTCTGAGTGACGAAGGGAATCAGGTTCATGGGTACGCCATTGGGCAGTTCGCCTATCAGGGCAGTGGGGTGTGCGCCGATAGGATTGAAATAGCGAAGGATGATGCTCTTGATGGGGGCACCACTATGAATATAGTCCTGAATGATTTCTTCATTAATCTGCTTGGTGTTGCCATAAGGCGAAAGGGCTTTCTGGATAGGAGCATTCTCCGTTACAGGAAGGTTCTCTTCAGAAGGCTGTCCGTAGACAGTGCAACTTGACGAGAAGATAATTCCCTTGACATCATATTTGGGCATCAGTTCCAACAGGTTAATCAGAGAGGTGAGGTTATTGCGATAGTAGAGCAGGGGCTTCTCAACGCTCTCACCAACTGCCTTTGAAGCAGCAAAGTGAATGATACCCTCAATCTTCGGATATTTCTTAAACACGCCCTCCAAAGCCTCAAAGTCGCAGCAGTCCACTTTCTCGAAAGCGGGGCGCTTACCGGTAATCTTCTCAATGCCGTCAATGACATTGGCATTAGAGTTAGAGAGATTGTCAATGATTACTACTTCGTAGCCAGCCTCTTGCAGCTCTACGGTGGTGTGGCTTCCGATGAATCCGGTGCCACCAGTTACTAATATTGTCTGCTTCATTTTATGAGATGTAGGTTATAGAATCTTGTGCAAAGATAAATAAAAAATGTGACAGTCAATGCTGATTAACACAGATTAATACTCTTTTTTTTCTTTCCTTTCGCTGTTTTTTTATAATTTTGCACGCAAAACATTATATTATTAAGGATTGCCCACAATGAAAAGAACTGTTTTGATAATCTTCGCGCTGTTGCTGACGGTGTGTGTCAATGCCCAGAGAAGAAGGAGATGTGACCATTCAACCTCGCGTAGGACTTAACTTGTCGACGATGAATGATTACAACAAGACGAAGCCCGGCTATGCTTTTGGTATGGAAATGGAGTATCAGATGACGGATATGCTCAGCCTCTCAGCTGCCTTGATGTATTCCGATCAGGGTGCAAAGGATGATGAGGATGGAATAGAGGAAGTCCTTGATATCGACTTCGTTAATTTGCCCATCATGTTGAATTGCTATGTATTGCCGGGCTTGGCTTTGAAGGCTGGTGTGCAACCCGCCTTTCGTACCAAGACAACGGTGAGATTCGATGGAAAGAAATATGACGTTGACTGGCTCTTGGAAAGAGCTGGCTATGGAGATTCAAAGATGAGCAAGGTAATGTTCTCTATCCCTGTTGGCCTTTCGTATGAATACCGGAACTTCGTGCTTGACGCTCGCTATAACATTGGTGTTACTGATTTCCTGAAGGGTGAGGGAACTATGCGTAACCACGTGTTCCAGCTGACGCTTGGCTATAAGTTTGATATCCAGTTGTAGTATCCGCCATTATTCCAGGTCAACTACCGTGATGCCTGCTCCGCCGAACTGGACGTGTTCGTCGCGATAGTGGGTTACATTGGGTATCGTGCCCAGGTATTGTCTGATCAGTTGTCGTAGGATGCCGCTTCCCGTACCATGTAGAATACGTACGCGTGACATTCCTACCAGGATAGCGTCATCGATGAAGTAGGTGATGGCGTTGATGGCTTCATCACCACGCATGCCTCGAACGTCAATATCCTGATGGAAGTTCAGTTTGCGCTCATCGATGGCTGCACGTGTGGCGTTCGAGACGTTTCCATACGAGCCAACGATAGCAGCATTACGCTCATCACTCTTGCTCTGCTCTGTTTTTGTCTTTTGGGCAGGCTCTAAACGATCGATACGCATCTTCGTACGCATACCACCAAAGATAACCGTAGCCATCTTCCCGTCTATACTGTCAATCTCACCAACGGAGGTAAGTCCTTTGATACGTACAGTCGAACCTTTATGGAGTTGGATTTCCGGGGTAGAGGTCGGTTCTTTTCTCTCTCCTCTATCATCTTTCTTCTCTTCCCTTTCCTCTTGTCTCTCCAGTTTCCGCTTCTCTTTCCTTTCTTTGCGTTCCTGGATTTGGCGCATCTTGCGCTCAATCATTTCGTCATTGGCCTTGGTGTCAATCTCGCTTACATCTTGTTTGAAGGCTTCCAGTTCTTCACGAATACGCTTGGCTGCTTCTTTCTCAGCTTGTTGCTCACGGATTTCTCTGATTGCATTCTCAATTTTCTTGTTGCTCTCCCTGAGCAGTTCTTCTGCCTGTTCCTTTGCCTTTCGGAGTATCTCTTTGCGCTGGCGTTCTATCTCTTCAATATCTGCCTCCAACTTTTCGCCTCTTACCACCAGTCGTTTTTCATGCTGGTGGATGGTCTGTCGTTTACCTTCCCAATATCGCTTGTCGCGAACAATGTCTTGGAGGTATTTGTCGCTCTGAATATAGTCGCGCCCCACAATGTCGGAAGCTTCTTGTATCACCTCTTCGGGAATGCCAGTCTTTCTGGCAATTTCTATTGCAAAACTGGAACCAGGCTGTCCGATGGATAGTTGGAAGAGTGCCTGCATTTCGTGGCGGTTATAAAGCATGGCTCCGTTGACAACTCCATCATGGTCCTCAGCAAAATGTTTCAGATTCTGGTAGTGGGTGGTGATTACACCGAATGTCTTCTTCTTCCAGAACTGGTTCAGCATGGCTTCTGCTATGGCGCCACCAATGGTTGGCTCCGTTCCGCCTCCGAACTCGTCTATTAATAATAATGTGTAGGGGTCGGCAACCTTCATCATCTCCTTCATGTTCATCAGATGGGATGAATAGGTCGACAAGTCATTCTCTATGCTCTGCTCATCACCGATATCAATCATGAGGTGATGGAAAATACCACAGGTGGAATGTTCGTTCATGGGTACGGAAAGTCCGCACTGCAGCATATACTGCAATAATCCGACCGTTTTTAGGCATACCGATTTGCCACCAGCATTCGGGCCAGAGATAATGAGGAGCCTTCCGCTCTCTTCTCTCCTTTCTCCTTTCTCATCTCTCCTTTCTCCTTTTAAGACAATCTCCAATGGTACCACTTTCTTCCCCTGTTTCTCCAGGGAGAGCAGCAGTAGCGGATGAATAGCGCCAATCCAGTCAATGTATGGGCGGCTCTCAACAGTTGGCTCTATGGCCTTGATTTGTTTGGCCAGTTCTGCTTTCGCACGAATCAGGTCTATCCATGCCATAAACTGATATGAGTCCAATATTTCTTTCACGTGAGGACGCACCTCATCAGAAAAAACGGTCAGGATCCTAACAATCTCTCTGCGCTCTTCTGCTTCCAGCTCTCTCACTCGGTTGTTGGCTTCTACTACTTCAGCAGGTTCTATGAAAACAGTTTTGCCAGTAGCACTCTCGTCGTGTACAATACCATTGATGCGTCTTTTCAGTCCTGGAGCGACAGGTATCATTAGTCGTCCGTCGCGTAGGGTGGGGGCTGCGTCCTTGTCCACCAGACCATCGCGTTGCGCTGCATGAAGAATGGTGTATAGCGTGCGTGAAATGCTCCCCTCCGTCTTTGCTAATTCGTGGCGTATACTGGCCAGTGACATCGTGGCGCCATCCTTGATGTGTCCAAACTTGTCAATGATAGAATCTATACGTCTGATCATGGCAGGGAACGTAGGAACGTTGTCTGCCAGTCTGTGAAGGGCAGGGTAGGGGGATGTTTCACTGTTCTCGCTCCTTTCCTCGTCGTGCTCCTCCCTTTTCAGGTAGCTCACCATCTTCTGGATGGTCTCCAAAGAACGACGCAGGTCGAACAACTCATTCTCTTCCAAATGAGTACCTGCCATTCTGATGCGTGTAACAGATTCGCGTACGTCAAAAAAATATTGTAGTGGGAAATCGTTTGTCGTCTCAGTAATTCTTCTGAATTCGTTTACCTGACAAAGCCATTCTTTTATGTCGTCTGCGCTGGTTGAAAACTCTAATTCGTCAACCTTCTCCTGTCCCAGGGTACTGAGACAGTGGCCTTTTAATAGGGAACGAATTTCAGAGAATCCTATTTTTTGCTCAAAGTTGTTTGGATAAATCATAGTGCAAAGGTACTGTTTTTTTTTGAGGAACAAGGCTTGAGATATGAAGTTTTGGTTAAAAAACTCTAATTTTGGAATAATTTCCCATTCCTCATTTCTTGTTTCTCGTTTTTATGTGTACCTTTGCACCCGCTTTCGAGCAAGTCGACTGCAAGGAGAGATGGTAGAGTGGTCGATTACAGCGGTCTTGAAAACCGCCGTGCTGAGAGGCACCGGGGGTTCGAATCCCTCTCTCTCCGCAGTAAACGCTGATAATCAGCAACTTGCAAAGTTTACGCACGTAAATACGCACACTTTTCGCGGATTACGTGCGTATTTCTTTTCCCAATATCTATAATATCCGCTTTCAAGAGACAAAGGTACAATATTTCTTTGAATTTACCAATCGTTTCTTATTTTTTTTCCTGGGAACGGGTGCTTCACACCCTCTGGATAATGGACAGGGCGATGACCGAGTAGAGCCAGGCATCTTCCTCGGAAAGCTCGACTTAGTGCAACTATCCTATGTCGGCATCGGTAATGGTATGTCACCATCCTACGTCCGGGTAGCCAGGTGAACCTGTCAACGCAGCCGTTTTCTATCGGCATACTGCTGATCGAAACCTGATGGAACGTACCATTACCGATACTGGCATCACGGAACTGCTATCCGTTTTTCCTCTGAAGATGTCCGATTCTACTCCTGATGGTCAACACTCCTGTCTATCATCCGATATCGGTATACATACCGCTGCTATTCCCCTATACTATAACAACATTTAAGGGTTTTCTGCCGACTGGTTGAAAACGTTGCATAATGTGAATACGTAGGTATGAGTACATGTAAACATTATGCCAGTAGTATAGTGTACACATTTATACATGTGTTCATGTATTCAAATATAAAATGCGGACATGAAATAATGTATAACTGAATACATGTTTACATTGTAATCATGAATACAATGTGTAGCTGTTTTCATGAATACACCAATGGCTCTATCTGACTTTCATCAGTCTCACTTTTTATAGAAACCCACCAAATAACCGTTATATGGTGGGTACGAGACTCAAATCTGACCGCAGTCTGTTGTATTTTGAATTACTCCTTTTGATTTTATTGAGTCTTCACCCTTCTGTGTTTTTCTTCTCTTCTTCTGTGTTCGTCTGGCCTGTCTGGACAAATGGTCTCTCGCTTTTGTCGGTGTTGTGGCTTTATCGCTTCCCCCCAACTCTGGTTCCTACCCTTTTCTCTTTTAAGGTCATCTGGACATCCTTGCTTGGTGCCAGTGTCTATCTTCCGAGCTGACATCTTCTCGTTTTCTCGCAGGCATCCTTGCCCGGTGATGCTCTGGTTCTGGCTGAACTTGCCCGAACGTGCCTGGTGTTGACATCATCTATGCATCCAAGGCCTTAATACCTGTCATCATTGCTGTTATGGTTGCCATTCCATCTTTAAAGCGGGTTTTGCTTATTTTTCCGTTGCAAATTTAACGCAAGCGGCGCACGGCAAGTACCATGTTGTTATTCCTGCAGAAATTTGACGGCAGCCTTCCGCATTTTCTTCTTAACGCCAGTTAGTGGCTAAACAAAATACGGTATTCCATAAAATTTCCTTGTAATTCCTTGACCTTATGTTCACCTTCTCCTTGCTTGTTTTGGGAGCATCGTAAAAATTAAGTCAAACCCTTTAAAATTTAAGAATTATGGCAACTTTCAACAATTTCACAGTGACAGGCATCGTAGCAATGGACGCTACTGTAAAGAACAACAACAATGGCAGCGTATGGGGCAAGTTCCCTCTGTCAATCCGCGTCACCCGTAAGGACAAGGACGGCAACGAGAAGAAGATCTCCGCTCTCCAGGATATCGAGGTAGCTACCAAGGAAGGCTCTCCGAAGCTGGATCTTCTGAAGAAGGGTACCATCGTCAAGGTTGAGGGATTCTTCGAGCCACGCGTCTATACCGGCAAAGACGAGAAAGAACACTTTACTCTCTCCTGGAAGGCCACGGCCATCGAGAAGATCGAGAAGAAGGAAGATACACAGGAGGCTTAGTGAAGCCTCCTTGTCTACTTTGGATTGTAATTCAATTTTTGTTTGTTGATGAGGGCCAGATGTGAATCTCGTCCTCTTTTACCGTACTCCTGAATTTGTTAAGATTTCTTCGAAAACGGACGTTTTTAGGGCATCCACCCGAAAAACGACCTCACAGGAAGCCCGCTGCCGTCATTTCTCAGCATCGGTGGGGTAATAATACCTCCTAAAATCGGGCGAAAAGAAAAATATTGACACCCGATTTTCGTATCAAATCTGCTTACCTCTGTATCATTTTTGATACATAAACCCATCAGCCGTGCATACTCACTCCCGGTACAGCCTCATTGACGGACTCTGCCCACTCCTGGCAGCTGCTAATGCACTATCCTTGTTCACTCCCAGGCACCTCATGGAGGTTGGGTCGCCAACCCGGATGGTTCGTCATCAGCTTTGGTCGCCGTCCTCTGTCTGTCAGTGTGGCCGCTGGGTCGCCAGTACTTCCTTCTGATGGGAATCTACACTTCCGCTTGCATCCGACACCGCCATTGTCTCTTAATCTGCCTGAAAGTTCATGAATATCTCTCTTCGGGGGTTCCTGCTCGACGGACACCATTCTGCTCTACAACCGCAGAGTAACGTTGCGTCCTGATAGTAGACGGCGGTCTTCTCTGTTAATGGAGAATGTGCCTGGTGACAGTCACACACACCATGAACAGTGTCACCAACGTCTTCATTCCTCGATGTCGGTGTCACCGCATACCACTGTCTGCTGGACGTAACATCACACTCCTTATTGCTGGGCTGAATGGCTATTCCTGTTTGTCACCCTACCTTGCGGGATGTCCACGAACTTTCCTGGCAGGAGCCACTGGTGACAGCCGGACGCTTCCTGAAGCAAACCGTCATGCTGACAGCACCCAATGGGTGATGGGGAAGTCTTTTCTGATTTGTCTTCGTCCTGTCCATGTGTTTATTCCCACCGTTGACGGTACATGTCGCTTTTGGTGAGCCGTTTTCCCTTGCAAAGTTAGCGAGGCTCGTTGCCATACCAATAACCGTGCCTATTCTGGGATAAATTTTCTGGAAGCCTTCCACAGATTACACATAATCTGGGTATTCCACAAAATTTCTCGCAGAATTTCTTGGTGAAGGCCACTGTTAAGCCTCTCTGTCAGGGAAGCAAGGAAAAAGACTCAAAGCGATATGCAGTCGATGACGACTGGGAATTTGAAAACACACGGCTGACTTCGACAAGAAAAAACTTCTAAGGAAGAAAGATCTAAAGGTCTATCAGCCGATAACTTCAACAACAGCGCACATACAATATTCACTAAAACCGATGCCGACGGGATAGAAACAGGCAGCAAAGATATGAAACAGACAGTTGAAAGATTGCAGAAGATTGAGAACCAAATGGAGACAATCGGCGAGAACATCCGCAAGGAAGGCCAAGTGTACCGTGCCGAACTGGAGGAACGCCAACGTCTGGGTCTCCATGGGGAAGCAGCCATCAAGCACTACAATGAATGGATGAAGAAATACGGTATGGAGCACTTAATGGTTAAGGAGGATTGATTATGGCAACAGACATGGGAATGATCAACAACTTTATTCAGAAGGAGGAAGAGGTGAAGGAACAGGTGTTTTCCGGCACCAAGCATCATTGCATATTCGAGATCACTCACCCGAACAAGCATAGTGAATGCTACTTTTGCAAGTTAGTCCAGGACTTCGGAGAAGACCAGGAAGGGGCTGACATGATGTGTGAAAGCATGAACAACTTCCGCAAGCCGGATGAAGAGGTGTGGTTTATTCACCGCCTCCTGGATCAGGAAGAGTACGACGAGATACAAGAGTATCTGAAACAGTTCCCTCATGGTGACGTGTCAAACGTCTATTCGCCATTCATAAATAGCGTAACAGTACAAAGCAGTATATAATAAGTATATAACGAATATATATTATGACACCGGAAGAATATATTGAGAAGTTGAAGGAGGTGCAGCGCACCCTTGACAGTGTAAAGGAAGATCTTGACCGTGCAATCGACAGGATGCAGCGACGTATCGAGACGGGTTATGAACATCTGGAGAAAGATAGCCGTCTGGCAGCTCTGGCGGGACGTGAATACGTGAAGTTGGCTGACAGTACACTTCTGGAAGTAGGAACAGCTAAAATAGAATACTAATATGGGACATTTAACAGATTTTGAACTGATACTCGTTGGAGTGTGTATCACTCTTTTCTGCTTCGGCTTCAATGCCTTTATCAAGAATGTATATCTGAAGGGCTTTAATTCTTCTAAGTTATGATTACTGCTTATGGACAGGAAAGGGCTGTCGGGGAAGTCTGGATAGACACCATCGACGGAGCCAAGGTTATCACCGTTGCCGATGATGGGTGCAAGGACTGTGCTTTTGCCACTCATGCCGGTGGTGCCTGCCCAGGAACTATATACGACCGCCATCCCTGCAGTGCTACAGACCGCAAAGATGGACAGGACGTATATTTCAAGCTAATATATTATGTTCCCGAGGCTAAAGCACCGGTACTGAGGATGACACCATTTGGCATCTTACATCTTTAATGCTTTAAACTATGAACAGAACGGTGAATATAGTGTTGCTGTGGACTACAAGCCTTGCGCTTGTGGCAGATCTTTTGTTCGTGGCCTATCTGATGATGGGTATGATGTAATTACGGACCGATATGGCAAAGAAACACTCTATCCTTAACAAGACAGCAGGACACTGCGCCTATTGCGGATGCACCCTCAATGTGCAGAATATGACCCGAGACCATGTTGTGGCCAAGTCACGGGGCGGTACCAGTGATATCGACAACCTTATGCCTGCCTGCAGATCATGTAATCTCCTAAAAGGGGATGACACCTTGGACTCTTTCCGGCTTCGGTTCTTCTGGGACACCCTGCACCCGTCAGACCTTGTCACATACGACTCCATGGTAAAGGCCATTTCTAAGAAGAAATTCTACTTTGAGGGTCGTTAGGTTGACCGCCGTCCGCTATGCCGCGCGCAGCTTCCCTACGGTCGCTGCCTCCTGATCACTCCAGCCTTATACTTGCTATCGATGGTCGGATTCTCAAATGTGCCTGGTGCGTAGTACTGACAGTCACATGATACATACTTCCTGCCTATCTGACTGGTGTGCTCTGCCATCTGGTGGCCACACGAAGGACATTCATGCTTCACTCTGATTAAATAGAGCTGGTCTGATTCGTTCAGTGGCTCACCTCTTATGATCTTGTTCTGGATGGCGACGTATGTCATTCCTGATGACTGCATCGTCATACCTTCCCTCGCTGGTTCCGGTGATGACTCTTCCTGTCCAACCGTTACCTCTCCCTGTGGCTGAACTGTCGGAACAGTTGTTTCTTCCGTCATGGTGATCTCACCTTCTTTGGAACTCTCACCAGCTTTCTCTTCCTTGGCGGTCTTCACCTTTCGTTTTGCGTCAGACTTGCGCATCCTTGATGCTGGTGCCGTCTGTAGTTTCGCAGTATATTTTTTCCAGACAGCTTCGTAATCGTATGTCTCTGGATCTTTCTCTTTGTCTTTTAAAAAATCCTGCAGAACCTTAATATCGTTCAGTATTTTCTCCTTCATGCTTTCGTCAACATGATAATTGGGAATCTGGTAAATGAACTCGATAGCCTTTAGAAATTCTTCCTGTTCTATTTCTTTAGTACCGTTTCCAATTATCCTAATGTTATATTTGCTGTTTTCTACGAGTGGTCGAACATCGCTCCAGTCGCTCAAACCAAACTTCGTAATCGCTGTTGCAATTTCTTCTGGTATCATATGATCTTCTCCCTGAAGGTCAAGATGCCACATCAGGTGAATACGAGTACATTGTATGCGTGACTTCCGACGCTTCAAGATTCTATTGACGGCATCAATGAGATAAACAGGCTTTGAGTCGGCGGCATTGTTAACAGGTAAGCTCTCCAGATGTTTTTTCCACCGTTCACGAAACTGCTCCATGTGTCTTTTATCGACAGGTCGAACAGGAACAGATTTTGGAATGGTAAATCTGTTAATCAACTTTATCAGTTGCTCTATCCTATTATCGTGAGCAGTACTTTCTTCGACTGAAAGTGTACCCTTCTCTATGAATTGTTCATAGGCACGACTGACAGTCAGCCCACATAACTTTTTTAGATTGTTGACAGTGTAGTCTCTTACCTTCTTGTTGCAAGGTATCTCTATTCTTTTTTCTTCCATAGTTATACGCTTTTGTTTTTTCAACAAAGGTACACAAAGAGATAGTTATTGATGTAAAAACTACATAAAATCTCTTGAATTAACCATTTTAAGATTTGACTTGTCGTAAAATAGTTAATTCAAGACTTTGAAACTCTATTTTTTTCGAAAAAAAACAGAGACAAAGTACCTTTGCTGTAACTCAAATGAGTTAGGCGAGTAGTGGCACCAATCCGGAATGTCACACTGACGTGCGAAATTCCGATGGTTCCCGACTCGCCCCTGAAGGGGATAGCGCACCCTCTGTATCGGGTGCTTTCTTAATTAACGTTGTACGAATTTCTAATATTTAAGAACTATGAACGAAGGAAATATTATCAATTCTGCGCTTGCTTCTTTGCGTGAAAAGAAGTCAGACAGACGCGAAAGAAGAGTAGAGTTTCTTACCCCATCACCAGCAATGAAGGAGGAAATGATAACGCGGTCTAACAATGGTTTTGGACGGCCTGGATATAGCCTTTCACGCATGTTACGGTATATCTATCTACACATGGATGATGGGTGCGGTATCGACCTTGACTGCGTTGACGAACTAATAAAAACCATCAAGGCTAATCGCTCACAACTCGATAGAATAGACATCTTCTTCGAGGAAATTTTGCGAGAAGCGAACCGTATCGGAAACAACATCAACCAGGTCACGAAACGGGTAAATCTTGAGTCATTGATTGCCAAGGAAGAGGGTACACCTGAATATGAACTTGGGAAAAAGTTGCTGGACATGGTTAAGTATATCCAGTACTATCAGGACGAGTTGCTGGAGAAAATTAGGTCATTTATCGCCTCAATGTCCCAAAATAGAGATGCCTTGAAGAACGTGTTAGGTGGTGAAGACGAACTGCTGACACGTTGCCTTGTGTTTCCTCTTGCAGGCGAAAAAGAACAACAGTATAAAGTCCTTATTCGAAAGATAAAGGATTATGTAAGTGAGAACAAGGAGCAATATCATAATATGACTATTGGCCAGCTATTGGCAGAATTGAATGAGAAAATTGAAAGTAAAACTAAACAGTAAATATATATAATATGGAACGTGGAATAGTTAAAATACTCGGTAACGATGCCACTACGTTTGCGGCATGTTTCTATAATGAGAAGAAGGTAACAAAGGGTGAAGCCAAGCTGCTTGAAATGCGAAATTTCGGTGACTTGCAGAAGTATGGCATACATACTCCTGTAGTCACAAGTCGATACCTGAGAAAGATTGCCGACCAGAATCAGGACGTGAAACATCCTCAGAAGCATATTATGTTTTCACTTCCTGGCAAACCCACGGAAGAGGAAAAACAGCAGCTTGTGGAACATGCCATAAAGGTCTTAGAGAGACTTGGGTATAAGAACCAGCCCTCTCTTATCTATTCACATAATGATACAGGACACTGGCATTTGCATTGCGTCACTGTAACAGTGAATCAGACTACTGGTGAATGGATAAACAACTATAAGGAAGGGAGAAAAGCCAGACATTATCTTGATGAACTTCGAGGTATCAATGCACCTAAGACCATCGAAAACTATCTGGATTATAGGTTTCAGACTAAGGAACAGTTCCTCAGCTTGCTTCGCGCCAATGGCTATCCCAAGTCTTTCTTTGACGACGAACTGGAAGTCGTTAATGTTGTCCGGAATGGGGACGTTCAGCATATCTTCACGTTTCAAGAAGTCAGTGAGGCCATCGAAAGGAACAAGAAATTTATGGAAGAGTCCAAGGATAGGATAAAGCAACTTCATGGCATGATCCTTGACAGACGCCAGCGGTCATTGAAGTATCTCGTAGAAGATCCTGACGTGAAGATAACCAAGGATGGAAAACGTCATACCGTAACCGAAAGATTACGTGACGTTCGTGGAGCTGCATTTGAGGGTGACAAGGGATTTGAGAAGGAATATAAGAACCTCACTGGACAGGAGGTTAAGGGTATTCGCAAAGCTCAGTTTAAGCAGTTCCTTGAAGAACTGAAAGAACAATTGGGAATATCCATTATCTTTAACCAGTGGAAAGATGGCAGCACAAGAGGATATACACTAATTGACCATCAAACAAAGTCAGTCTTTAAAGGCTCAGACATCTTACAGCTTGACAAACTGCTGAATCCTGACTGGAAGAAGGGAACGGAAAAGGACTTAGTTCTATCTGCCGATGAAGCAAACGAAGCCACTCATAAACTGGTCAATTCTCCAATCTTGGCTGAGGATATATACGATGCTCTGGCTAACATGGGAATAGAAGTCGCAAGACTGTCGGAATCTGAAATCGAGGACATAGCGATTGAATATCAGGAGGAAGAGGAAAATCGGCGAATGGCCGTCTCTCTCTTGGCAGAGCTGAGGAAGGAGTATACCCCAGAAATATCTGAATATGGGGAAGAATATAAGCAGTTATGCGAAAAAGGGCAGGATGCCTATAATCATGCCTTAGTGGCAGAATACCTACATCAGTTGGGTGAGGAAAACAAAAAGGATGGTATGGAACAAATAACCAGAGAAAACCTTAACAGCATGAATATTGGTGACTACGTATTTGATGAAATTGAAAAATATCATATACATGGATTCACAGATCGTTATGAGTTGCCGAAAGAAAATATTAGTGAAGATACTGCTGTTGACAGGGCATATACCAGCCTTCAACAATCATTATTGTCGACCCAAATTGGTAATATCGGTGAAGCTAAACAAAAAGCAGCTGAAGCGTTGGCTTATGCTCAGTTGGCAGAGGCATTGCACGATAACCCAAATCTATTACAACAAGAGGAGGAACAGGAAGAATTAAGTACTATCCAATCCAACGAGCAGTATGATTACTTTCTGCCATTTGTTGATTTAAAGCCGCATATATATCAATATAAGGGCGAAGCATATATATCGGCAATGATTGACGGCGAACAATATGACGGCCGGAAGATGAGCAGAGAGCATTTCCATTTATATAATAGTAGAGAGGACAAACAAAATAATGGGTTGGCACTGGCTTGTCACTACTTCCCAGATGAGATACAGGAGAGAATGTTCGAGAATTGGAAACGAGAGCATTTTAAGGCAGGAAAGATGCCTTTTGGTATAGTAGTTGAATATACTAAAGATTACTTTGACTTCACTTCTCATTCTTTTTATTGTGCAGCAAATTTTGTTTTCGCCAATGGTGATAAACTGTACAGAAATAGACCCTATACTGAGGAAGAATATCACGAATTGAAAGAGAATAACTATACACCAGAACAAATGGCATGTAGAAAATATGGTCCAGAAATTGTCGGGGATTGGGAACTCGATGATTCTCTGAGTATAAACAGTTTCAAAGGACGGCTATTTGGAGAAATGGCAGACCCAAATTCATTTAAGGGGATAGAGGAAACGGTGGCAGCTTTCAATGACTTTGCGGGACGATTGTGTGGGAGCTTTAGCAGTGTATGCGGAGCATTTGCAGAAGCATACTTTGAAAGTATCGGTGCTGCAGCTGGTGCTGGACATGGTGGAGGTGGCCAGGACACTGGCAGATGGGATGGTAAGAATGATGATGACGAGAAGAGAAAGCCATTCATCCTTGGACATATTCCCACAAGGAAGTCTGGACGCGGAGGAAACCATAGATAATATTAACGATAGTTTACAATCATCAGCCGGTTGTTGGGGAATGTTAAGAAGTCTTAAGCAGGTGATTTCTCTTGTTTTTTCATCAAAAAAAACACTTCAAAAATTTGGTGGTTTCAGAATTTTTTCGTACCTTTGCAACAGATAAAGGTAGAAGTGTAAAAGGTGGCGACAGTCACGTAATGTGAGGCACCTACCTGCTGTCGGTGCTTGGACATGAGCGTGGTAACTGGCTCACTCCCTTGCGAGATAAAGTCCAACCAACTCCTGAAGAACAGGACGGAAAGGCCACAGGATCCCTACGGGGGTTCTGTGGCCTTTTTGCGTATATATGCCTGTGATGTGTAACGGCTCACAGCAGAAAGAAACAAAGAATTATAAAAGCCATTCCGGCCACCGAGGTTCCGTTACGCCTCGCCCGGGGTGGCACTTTTAGTAGATAACATTTATGGACAGAAATGAAATTGAGAAGAAAGTAAATGACGTTTTAGAGCGCAAACTTGGTGGAAATGCCGAGAAGATTGAGCCGACTGCCGACCTATTGGTCGATTTAGGTCTTGACTCTCTCGATTGTGTGGAGATTATCGTGGAACTGGAGAAAGAATTTGATATCTCTATTCCAGACGAGAAGACAGATAAGTGTTATACCGTTGGCGATATCTACACCATCGTTGAAGAGTTGGTATGATTATTATTTATCCATTTATTAATAACAACTTAAATACAAACAATTATGAAAAAGAACATTTTTATGAGAGTGATGATGGTGGCCATGGTAGCCACAATGTGCATGACATTCACAGCCTGTGGCGGTGACAGTGATGATGACGACCTTAATAACGGTATGTCCGGCAGCACCACGACATGGGTGGAGCCATACCTCCGTTGGGATGCTACCCTCGACCAGATCAAGGCCGACATGTCCACTCAGGGCTGGACGGCACAGGTCAGCGAAGGAAACATCCTACAGTATGGCAACAACAGCAGATATCCTGGTGTCACGATGACGATGGGCGTGCTGAATAGCAGAACCAATACGCTGAGCACAACACAGGTGGCCTATATGAATGTGCCATCAGACTTCTTTAATAAGATTCTGAACGAGGTGGTGACGCGCTATAATGCGACTTGGGAGAGTACTGGTCGGATATACTCTGGCAAGGGTGTCGCCAATGATAAGGATGTGTCAATTACCGTCACCAATGCCGCCAGTACCGTCCTCGTACAATTTGTGAGGCGCTAACCTCAGTCCATTAGTTATGAAAGCGACATTTGACGTAACAATCAAGATCGACAACAGAAATGTCGAGACATCCTTCGGAATGAAGGAGGGCGCACAGGATGTAGATGCCAATCTGACGGGACTGGTACTGAAAAT
>JAFUAY010000048.1 GCA_017460515.1 Prevotella sp. | reverse complement strand
CACCGACGGCGAGGAGAACAGCAGTGAGGAATGGACGCTGAAGATGATCCGAACGATGATTGAGAAGCTGAAGAAGCAGAACTGGACCTTCACGCTCATCGGCACCGACAACCTCGATGTAGAGACAATGGCCCACTCCTTCGCCATCGACGAGCACCTGGAGTTCCAACAGGACGAAGCCGGTACCAAGGCCATGTTTGCCCGCGAACGCCGCAGCCGCGAACGCTACAACTGCTGTGTCGCCGAAGATGCCGCCATGCCTGTAGGCTCGTTCTTCAAAGAGGAGAACTAGAAGGTTATACAGCGATACTAAAAATGAGATTGCCCTCGCGCTATGTCGAAGGCAATCTCATATATTCCCCAGATACACGTACTTGATACCTTCTTCCTCCGCAATGCGCTTGGCCTCTTGTAAGGTGCTGACGGGTGTAGGTGGCACGTCCTGCATCTTATATCGTGGGAAGAAACGGCTGAAATGCAGGGGATTGTCGGCAAGGCCGTTTTTTACTATCCAGCGACACATCTGACGGATCATCTCCATGTCGTCGTTAATACTAGGAATGATAAGGTTCGTCAGTTCTACCCAGACACCTGCTTTCTGCATAGCCAGGATAGTGTCGAGGACAGGCTGCAGATGACCACCGCTAACCTTCTGATAGATAACATCGCTAAACGACTTCAGGTCGATGTTCGCTGCATCGAGATACGGCAGCAGGTCTTTCAGAGGCTCCTGATAGACATAGCCTGCTGTGACGAGGATATTCCAAAGACCCGCTTCGTGAGCCAGCCGTGCCGTGTCCACAATATACTCCAGATACGTCAGCGGCTCTGTATAGGTATAGGCGATGCCTGGACAGTGGTGCTCCAGACAGAGATCAACGACTTGCCTGGGTGACAAGTCATAATGGTCTACATCCGATGGCGACACCTGAGAGATCTCGTGGTTCTGACAATTCAGGCAGCGGAAATTGCAGCCCGTACAGGCGATGGAGAGGCACTTGGTGCCAGGATGGAAGTGGTACAGCGGCTTCTTCTCGATGGGGTCGATAGCCAGTGAACAGGGTTTGCCATAGACCTCACTCACGAGCATACCGTCCTCATTGCGACGGCTCCGGCAGATGCCCGATTTGCCATTCGCCATCTTGCAATGATGTGGACAGAGCAGGCACTCCACCCGCCCGTCACTTAGCTGCTGATAATATCTGCACTCCATCATTCGTAATTCGTGCTATTCGTGTTCTCTAATTAGAATACTATCGCTTCGTAAACATACAGCTCTGCATCCTTCCAGCCGTCCCATCCGATGCCGACCTTATCCTGTGCACAATGACTGACGAACTCTTCCTTCGTCCAGTTCACCTCGTCTGCAACCTGCGGCAGGAACGTACCACTGCGGTAACCTTTCTTGATATAGATGCCATGCTTGTGCAACTGGAATTCGTCCAAACTCTGTATACGCCGCATAGGCGTGAGCACAGAAATCTCGATGTCGATGTCCTTTAGCTCGTCCTTGGTTACAGGCATGAACCTTGGGTCTTCAAAAGCAGCAGCACGAGCCATCTCTGCCACAATCTCATGCAGCGGTACATCTTCTCCAAAGTGTCCGATGCACCCCCGCAGCCGTCCCTGTTTATGCAGCGACACAAATGCGCCACATTTTGAGTTGAGAGTTCTTTCAGTCGCTTCGCTTTGTGAAAGCGAGCAAGCTCGAGCGGAGAGTTGAGGGTTGAGAGTTGGCAGCGCAATCCGTTTGCCATCCAACGAGTCCTTGATACTCGTCAGCGCAATCTCCTTCAGCATCTTTTTTTCTTCATCCGTCAGGCGAAAGTCCCCCTTCTCTTTGGAGGAGGGTAGGGGGAGGCTCCTGATAATCGCAAACGCATGATACCCCACCACGCGACTATGGTCATGATCGTCAATATCCCCCGAGTTCTGATAAAGCAGGTGCTTCACCTCGTAGTCGCCATCCTGCATCATCAGCATCAGCGTAGCAATGGCCAATTCTCCGCAGGCACTCGTAGCCAGATTGCGGATGCCGCTTCGGGCGTTCTTCTCCAAAACCGCGATAAACTGCTCAACGTCGCCACTTTCCACCGCCTTGCCCGTCCGAGCGTCCACCTTGCAGGCATCCTCATACGTCGGATAGTGCGAGAAATCGCTGCTCACAATAAAGAGATTTTCTTCCGTCAGATACGGCTTCAGCACCTCTGCTATCCGTTTCAACTTGCGGAAGTCGTTCGTAGAAATGATGATTGGCACAATGGGTGGAACTTCTTTAAACCGCCTCTGCAGGAACGGCAACTGCACCTCCAGACAATGCTCCCTGTCGTGTGCCTTGGGACTATAAAAGAATACAGAATCCGTTTTATCCGTACCATCCGTGTTCGTTAATAATCTTGCCGTTTCCACATCCACTTTCACATTGCCCAGTGGCGTACTGTAATAGTCGAACTCCGTGTTCACCGAAGCCCCGTCGAGCCATTCGTGGTGACTTGGTCCCAACAGGAATATCCGCTTATATACTTCATCATTCGGTATCGACTGATACGCTGCCACAGCCACATTGCCAGAGAAATAGTAGCCTGCATGAGGCACTATCAACGCTGCCACATGCTCGTACTTCTTATCTTTAGCATGTAGCGCCAGCAAGCTGTCCACCTCCTCGCTCAGTTCCCTGGCATCACCCGTATAGAACCTGTTTGCCTGAGTCGCAGGCCTAATTGTAGCCTCCTTCGCTACGTTCCCGTTACATGTATTCATCATCATTGCTGCTATGATTATTGTTAACAGTTTCATCTTAGATTAATATTTGCTACAAAGATACACATTATTTATTGGAAAACGCATCAAGAGCCAAATAATTTGTGAAATTTAATGTATCTCGTTCATTTCGCCAACAAATATCAGTGCAGAAATCTTGTTGACGAAATCCAAATGTCGTGGAGTACAGACATTTTTGACTCTTAACGATTTAAATCTCTAAATAAAACTAAAAAAGAATCTCACGTATATACAAAGTACGTAGGATTTTTGTAACTTTGACGCCGCAATGATGAAGCGAATGTCGAAACGGCGCATATCAGCATGGATATTATTATCGGTATTCTTGCCGATATTGCTATTGTCGTCGCTTCATGTCCATGAGACTACTGATGTTCGTATCGGATGTTCTGATTGCGTCAACCATATAGCACATCAGGGACATATCTCGCTCGACACAATCCATCTGCACGACTGTTTGTTGTGCCAATTTACATCGTTGCCTTTCCTTGGAGCTACAATAGTTGTGCTGGCAGTTGTCGCTCTGAGATATTTCAATATTATTGTTACACCATCGGCTAAGCTGCTGTCTGCATCTTACCTCCACTATTCTCCAAGGGCTCCTCCTGTTGTTATCTGACTTTAATGATAAACTCAAGTTTCTGAGATTATTGCTTTGATTGAAGCTATCGAAGCTAACGTATTTAAAATCAGATTTTTGACACAACATGAAGACGATATTTTCAATATTGCTGATATTGGTATGCGTATGTGTACCAACGTCAGCTGCAGATGATGATGTAAAGGAGGAAAAAGATACACTGCAGGAGGTTGTGGTAACGGGACTGACAGGTTCCACTCGTGCCGACCATTCGCCTGCTCCCATCTCGGTAGTGGCTCCACGCGTACTGCAGGCCACACCCTCTACCAATATAATTGATGCTATATCGCATCAGCCAGGCGTTTCGCAGATTACTACGGGTGGCGGTATCTCCAAGCCCGTTATTCGAGGATTGGGCTACAACCGCATCGTGACGGTGGACGACGGCATCCGCCAGGAGGGACAGCAGTGGGGCGACGAACACGGCATAGAGGTGGATGCTCAGAGTGTTCATTCCGTGGAAATTCTGAAAGGTCCTGCCACATTGATGTATGGCAGCGATGCGATGGCAGGTGTACTGGTGATGCATGGAGCCCCTGTGATGCCACAAGGTACGATGTCACTGAACGTCGGCTCAGAATATCAGACCAACAATCACCTTTTTAATTATACCGTTGATTTTGCAGGCAATCAGCAGGGTTGGGTATGGAACTGGCGATGGAGCGAAAAGGATGCTGGCGAATATAAGAACAAGGTAGACGGACGCGTGCCTGGTTCACAGTTTCACGAACGGGCGCTGACAGGCATGCTGGGCGTTAATCGTGGTTGGGGCTACTCTCACTTGAAGTTGTCATACTACCATCTGAAGCCGGGCTTGATAGATGGAGAACGCAATGAGGATACAGGACTGTTGGAACCATCTGAGGCTTTCCAGAAGATAGGCCATTATAAGGCGGTGCTCGACAACTCGTTCCGCATTGGTAATGGCTCGCTGAAGGCAGTCGTAGGCTATCAGCAGAACCGACGTCGTGAATTCGAGAATGCCAATGAGCTGGGACTGGACTTCCGGCTGCATACCGTCAACTATGATGTCCACTACCTGCAGTCGACAGACACTGACTGGCAGTATGCTGCCGGGCTCTCAGGCATGTGGCAGCACTCTGAGAATCTAGGCGAAGAGTATCTGATTCCCTCTTATCGTCTGTTTGATGCAGGCCTTTTTGCCTCTGCTACCCGTCATTTCAATAACCTGACACTGAGCGGGGGCCTGCGTTACGACATCCGTCGTCTGCACAGCTATGAACAAGAGGAAGACGGAGAACTGCGATTTATCGACTTTACCCGCAATTTCCAGGGACTGACGGGTTCTGTTGGCGCTATCTATAACGTCACTCCCAAGCTGAACATGCGAATGAACCTGTCGAAAGGTTTTCGAGCTCCCAACCTCAGCGAACTGGGTTCTAACGGTGAACACGAAGGTACGTACCGCTACGAGACTGGCAATCAGCAGCTGTCGCCAGAGCATAGCTGGCAGTTGGACTTCGGTATCGACTACACGTCGGACATCATCTCCACACAACTCTCACTTTTTGTCAACCATATTGAAAACTACATCTTCCTGGAAAAACTGACCAGTGATGTAGACGATCATCGCTATCAGTATCGTCAGGGCACAGCACGTCTGTTGGGCTTTGAGGCAATGGTGGACGTCCATCCCATAGAACCGCTTCACTTCGAGAATGCTTTCTCGTATGTCAATGCCCGTCAGCTGAATCAGCCGGAAGAGAGCCGTTGGTTGCCATTCACGCCAGCCCCGCGTTGGAACAGCGACTTGCGTTATGACATCATCCGTGATGGGCACATGCTGGCCAACACCTTCGTCTCGCTGGGGCTGGAGTGCTATCTGCGACAGGCCAATGCCCATACCGCCTACGACACAGAGACCGCAACACCATCCTATACACTGCTCAATATGTCTGCTGGTACTGACATCCGTTGGCACCATCGTACTGTGGCCTCTGTCTATCTTTCAGCGACAAACCTGACCAATCGTGCCTATCAGTCGCACCTGAGCCGCCTGAAGTATGCCGATGGACCAGGTATCTGTAATATGGGCCGTTCGTTTGGCGTGAAGGTGTTGATTCCTGTCGCTTTTTAACGCAATATCGAATTTTTTGCTTAATTTTGCACCCAAATCAACGTAACAATGAAACAAATACTACTACTATTGACGGTTTTTCAGCTTGTCATTCCCGGAAGCATCTTCGGACATTCCAATGGAGACAGTCCCAAACTGATTTTGGACGAAAACGAACCTGTAGGTAAAGGACGTGAGGTGTTCCAAACAGAAACACCAATGGTCCACGATCCTGTGATGGCTAAAGAGGGTGATACCTATTATCTCTATTCGACAGGTCATGGAATCCAACAGATGACCTCAAAGGATCGTAAGACATGGACTGTACTTCGAGAACCCGTGATGCCTGTTATCCCCAAGTGGACTACCGACTCTGTACCAGGCTTTGGCTCGCATGTTTGGGCTCCAGATGTGATTCATTGGCATGGGCAGTGGTGGATGGCCTACAGTTGTTCCACTTTTGGCAAGAACGGTTCGGCTATCGGCTTGCTTAGCAGTAGTTCGTTAGCTTCGAGGAAGTGGAAGGATGAGGGATGTATCGTTACTTCACACAATTGGAAAGTCAATCCTGACGGTACAACGATTGGCGATAACTGGAATGCTATCGACCCGAATTTCGTTATTGATGATTCTGACGCACCTTGGCTCGTATGGGGGTCATTCTGGGATGGTATCCAGTTGGCTCGTCTCGATTCAACGATGCATCTGGCCTCGGCTTCCGTCACGATTGCCCGTCGTCATCATGTCGGTGACCCGAATGCTGCTGAGAATCCAACATCTCGTTTTGCTGGGCGCAATGCCATTGAGGCACCGTTTATCTTCCGTCACGGCGGTTACTACTACCTCTTTGTCTCTTGGGACTACTGTTGTCGGGGAGCTAAGAGCAACTATCGTGTGGCTGTAGGGCGCAGTAAAACTGTGTATGGACCTTATCTTGATCGTGAGGGTAAGGACATGCTTATGGGCGGAGGAACACTTTTCTTAGAAGGCGACAAGAAAGAATGGGAGGCAGCCGGCCATTGTGCTGCTTACACTTTTGACGGGGAAGATATTTTTATTTGTCATGGTTATAGTACTCAGCGGAATGGGGCGGCCATGCTCATTCAGCGTCCCATCAGTTGGACTTCAGATGGGTGGCCAGTATTGAGTAACTAAAAGGAAAAGAGCAAACAGTACATTGACGACAAATAGCAGCGATATGGTGACAGAACAAGCAATATTCCGTCGGGCAGAACTCCTGTTGGGCGATGAGGCGATGAAGCGCATTGCTGAGAAGCGTGTGATAATATTTGGCGTCGGTGGCGTCGGTTCATGGTGTGCTGAGAGTTTGGTCCGTAGTGGTATCCGTCATTTGACGATTGTTGACTCTGACTGCGTAAGCATTTCGAACGTCAACCGCCAACTGATGGCAACTACGAAGACCATAGGACAAGTGAAGGTGGATGCTCTGAAGGAACGTTTGATGAGTATCAACCCCTCGGCAGAGATTACAGCCCTACAGCAAGTCTTTACGGCTGAGACCGCAGAGTGTTTTGAGCTGGATACCTACGACTATATCATTGATGCCATCGACTCGCTGAAAGATAAAGCATTGCTCATCCTTTTGGCCACGAAGACCCAGTCACAGTTCTTTTCGTCAATGGGAGCCGCACTGAAACTTGACCCGTCGCGCATCAAGACGGTCGAGTTCTGGAAAGTGCAGGGCGATCCTTTGGCTCGTGTCCTCCGCAAATACTTCAAGCGAAACGGACAGTTCCCGGAGCGTAAGTTCCAGTGTGTATATTCCGATGAACTTCTTGAGAACAAGATGCCCATTGATCCAAACGACAAGGGAAATGGCACCATTGCACACATCACTGCCATCTTCGGTTTTATATTGGCGGGATTGGTGATACGAGATGCAATCAGGTAACTGTGCACCCGTTTTTTTGTTTAGAAATTCTTTTTATAACTCTTTACTGCCCAAACTGCCATAGCGGAGGCGATGCAGAACAGGGCAAGCACCTGATGAGCGATTGATTGCAGACCGCCGCCACGCACGAATACGGTACGGATGGCATCAGCGAAATAGTGCATGGGATTAATGTAGGTGGTCAGATAGGCCCAATCTGGCATAGAGCGCACTGGGGTAAAGAGTCCAGAGAGCAGCATCAGACACACCACGAAGAACCACATCACCAGCATGGCCTGTTGCATGGTATCGCTGTAGTTCGATACGATGAGTCCAAATGACGAGAAGAACAATGCCAGCAGGATGGCTAATAGATAGACGAGTAGGAGAGGGCCTTGACAGGTAATGCCATAGACGAGCCACGAGAGCACCAGACATAGGGTGAGCACCACCAAACCTATGATCCAATAAGGAATGAGTTTGGCCAGAATAAACGACCACTTCGAGACGGGGGTGACATTGATTTGTTCGATGGTGCCCTTTTCTTTTTCGCTCACGATATTCAGCGCCGGCAGAAAACCACAAAGCATCATCATCAGGATTCCCATCAGGGCAGGAATCATAAAGACCTTATAACTTTGCAGCTTGTTATACAAAGTTAGAGGTGAGAGGTTAGAGGTGAGAGGTGAGAGATTCTTGGACGAGCCAAGCGGCCGCTCGACCTCTGGTCGCTTGCTACCAACGGGACGCAAGAAAGCCGAGCGACTTCTTACTATCTGACTCAGATAAGCCGAGCCTATCGAACCTTTAGTGCCATTCACGGCATTGGCAGCGATGAGATATTTGCCATCGCGGATTTCGAGGATAATATCGGCCTTCGTAGTCTCTATATCCTTCATGGCCTCTTGGTAGGTCGCCTTCTGACCATTAAAGATAAAGTAGTTCGAAGCCTCAATCTGGTGTACCAGTTGCTGCGATTGCGAAGTACGATCGATGTCTACCACATCCACACGGATATTCTTCACCTCCTGATTCATCACCCAAGGCATCACACACATCACCATGATGGGGAAGATGAAGATAATCTTCGGCATAAACGAGTTGCGCCGAATCTGCAGAAATTCCTTTTGAAGCAAATATTTGATCATAGGCGCGTCTTGAACTTCTTAAGTGAAACAACGAGTAGCAGAGATGTCATACCGATGAGAATCACCACCTCTTGCCATACTTCCTGAATACCCACGCCCATAATCATCAGCTTGCGCATGGCCTGGATGTAGTAACGCGGAGGAATGACAGCCGATATCCATTGCAGGATGGTGGGCATTGACTCCACAGGAAACAGCATGCCCGAGAGCATCACGGTGGGCAGCAGCAATACCATTGCCGATACAAGCAGAGCTACAAACTGCGTCTGGGCGATATTCGAGATGAGCAGGCCGAGAGACAGGGCCAACAGGATATAGATGAGCGAAACGACGAGTATCCATCCAAGGCCACCTTGCAGCGGCACATCGAGCACCGTAGCCGACATCAGCAGGATGACCGCTAGAATCGCCAGTGCCAACAACAGATAGGGCACTACCTTCGCCACGATAATCATCAGCGGCTTGATTGGCGACACGAGCAATACCTCCATCGTACCACGTTCTTTTTCGCGAACAATCGATACAGAGGTCATCATCGCACAAATCAGCAGCAACAGCATACCCATAATTGCAGGCACAAAGTTATAGGCCGACTTCATTCTTGGATTATAGAGAAGTGAAGAGTGAAGAGTGAAGAGTGAAGGATTTGCTGCCGCCATTGTTTGCTGGGCGTAGGTCGTCCATTGTTGCGCCATATTGGGGTCGCTGCCATCAACAATAAACTGCGCACCACTCTTCTTGCTGGCAAAATCCTGGGCAAAGACTATGGCGAGGTCGGCTTTCTGACTACGAATCATCCATTCCGCATCTTTCGGCGTGGGGACGGTTTTGACAATTGTAAAATATTCCGATGCCGCAAGTCGTTCTACGGCTGTCTGAGTCTGATGGTCCATCTGCGAGGTCACCACCACCGTACGCACATTCTTTACGTCGTTGGTAATGGCAAAGCCGAAGAGCAGCATCAGCACGATAGGCATACCAAAGAGTATCAGCATCGTACGCTTGTCGCGCAGGATGTGGCGGGCCTCCTTGATGACGAATGATATAAATTGTTTCATACCTTATTCTCCTCTCTTTGCCTCACGGGCTAAGTAAGTAAACACATGATCCATATCGGGCTGATGGAGGTTACGCTTCAGCTCCTCAGGAGTTCCCATCGCACTAATCTTACCATCCACCATAATCGAGATGCGGTCGCAATATTCCGCCTCGTCCATGTAGTGCGTCGTCACGAAGACGGTGATGCCGCGACTGGCCGCGTCGTAGATGAGTTCCCAGAACTGACGACGGGTAGCAGGATCTACACCACCTGTCGGCTCATCAAGGAACACGATAGCAGGCTCGTGGAAGATAGACACAGAGAAAGCCAGTTTCTGCTTCCAACCGAGTGGCAGCGAACCAACGAGGTCGTTCTTATGTTCCTCGAACTTCAACTGTTTCAATAGCTCGTCGGTCTTGCGCGCAATTTCATCTTTCTGCATCCCATAGATGCCTGCAAAGAGTCGGATGTTCTCAGCCACCGTCAAATCCTCGTAGAGTGAGAACCGCTGCGACATATAGCCGATATGTTTCTTAATCTGTTCGTGCTCCGTGCGGATGTCAAATCCGGCCACGCGTCCTGTTCCACTTGTAGGTTGGTTCAGTCCTGTCAGCATGTGCATCGCAGTTGTCTTACCCGCACCATTCGCTCCCAAGAAACCGAAAATCTCGCCACGCTTAACTGTAAAAGAAATATCATCTACGGCATGGAAGTTGCCAAAGGCTTTGACCAGGTGGGAGACCTCGATGACGTTATCTGATTGAACATTGACCATTGAACATTGACCATTTTTTTCTATGCCAGGCGGATTGAAAATGTCCTTGAACCTGTCAAGGATAATCTCCGGTGTATCGATACCCATCACCTTTCCTTCGCTCAAGAACGCTACGCGCTCACAGCAGCGTACCTCGTCGAGGTAGGGTGTTGAGGCTACGATAGTGATATCACGCTCCTTCAGCATCGAGAGCATCTCCCAGAACTCTTTACGCGAGACAGGGTCTACACCCGTAGTGGGTTCATCGAGGAACAGTACACTCGGCTGATGCACCAGCGCACAACTCAGCGCCAACTTCTGTTTCATACCGCCCGATAGCGCACCTGCCTTACGATCCTTAAACCGTTCTATCTGCGAATAAATGGCCTTAATGGAGTCATAGCCTTCGTCAACAGTGGTTCCAAAGAGCGTGGCAAAGAACTTCAAATTCTCTTCTACCGTCAGATCCTGATACAACGAGAACCGGCCAGGCATATACCCCACGCGCTTACGGATGTCCGTCATCTGCCTGACCACATCGAAGCCATCAACCGTTGCCGTACCCTCATCCGCCAACAGCAGCGTACAGAGAATCCGGAACATTGACGTCTTGCCCGCTCCATCAGGACCAATCAGTCCGAAGACCTCACCCTTGTCAACGGAGAATGATACGTCAGAGAGTGCAAGAACAGCAGACTCTCCCCCTTGCCCATCCCTGCGAGGGAGGGGAGTAGATTGCTTTTTTCCGTAGCTCTTGCTGATGTGGCTTACGATGATTGCTTCGTTCATGAGCTTTGACTAATTATTCCCCTCCATTTAGGGAGGGGTTAGGGGTGGGTCTGAATTTCACTTCTCCGTACATGCCAATCTTCACGTAGCCATCATTCTTGATAGCCACCTTCAGGGCATACACAAGATCAGCGCGTTCATCGTCAGTAAGAATGGTCTTTGGCGTAAACTCTGAACGGCTGCTGATCCAAGAGACCGTTCCCTCGTATTCCTTCTTTTCTCCATCACCATAATCGGCAAAGACCTTTGCCTTCTGGCCCACTTTGATGTTCTGCAACTGCGCCGAAGTGACATAGGCCCGCATAAACATCTGCTCCGTATCCGCCATCTTGAACAGTGGCTTGCCTGTAGCAACAAACTCACCACGCTCAACATATTTCTCCAACACCGTGCCCTTGATAGGTGCAGCGATATGGCACTTCTGCAACTGATCCAGCAACTGGCTTACCTGTACGTCGACAGTTGAGAGTTGAGAGTTGAGCGTTGAGAGTTGAGTACTCAAAGTGGATATCTGCGCATCCAACTGTTTCTGCAGCACGGCAACTTGGTTCGTAGCATCGTCGAGCATCTTGCTGGGTGCAGCACCATCGGCCACCAGTTCCTGATAGCGCTGTTGGTCTTGATTGGCTTTTGCCAGTTGCTGGCGAGTGGCTGCGATCTGTTTCTCCATATCAGGCTTCTGACTCTGATAAACATCCTTTGTTGCCCCTGCCTGCTGAATCTTTAGCCAGATCTGTGTGGTATCTATCAGTCCCACTTCCTTGCCAAGTGCAATTTCGTCACCCTCGTTCACATCGAACTTCATCAACGCACCACTCTGTTCAGCTGCCACCGTCACCTCAGTTGCTTCGAAGGTTCCCGTAGCATCGTACTCTTTTTCATTGCTTCCGCAGCTTGCCAGTACCGCCAGCCCTGCTGCCATTATTATCAGTTTCTTCATATCGTTATTGATTCGTTGTATATTTCAGGTCGTATATCTCTTTCAGCATCTGAATCTCGTGCATCGACTGTCCGACGCGTGCTGCATTCTCATTGTTGATTTCCTTCACCAGATCGTTCACGTCGATGATGCCGTGCGAGAGCTTCGATTCGGCAGCCTTGCGGATCGATGACCTCAATGTGATAATCTCCTCATCGTCGGCCATCAGTTTTTTGTAACGCTCGATGTTCTCGTTCTGCTGAATCTGCTCCAGATTATTATTAAAAAGAAAAACGTCGCGACTAGTCTCAGCCGTCTCGCGCAGTAACTGAATCTTCGCTTTATCGTTTTTGCGGGTGTAGAGGGCACCGATGTTCCAAGTGAGTTTGGCACCAATCATCCCGTTCCAAGAGAACTTACGACTCAACATATCCTCAAACATATTATAGCCCGGATAGCCATAATATCCCTGTGCAAACACACCCAACTTCGGCATCAGCGCTGCATCAAGGGCCTTCTCCTGAGCATCTGCCAATTTCAGCTGTGCATCAATCGCCCGAAGTTCGGGTCGTTGTCCCTCTAATTGAAAATTGATAATTGATAATTGAGAATTAGGCTTCAACGCATCTTTTACTTCAATGCCGCAAAATGTTGATAGCATCCTCAGCAATGCACTTCTCTGTGCTAGGAGGCTCGTAGCCTGTTGCACCACGTTCAGCCGCTCTGCTTTCACGTTCTGATAATCGCTCTCAGCAGCCGTTCCGTTTTTTAGCATCGAGGCGAGCTTCTTCTCGTTCTGTATGAGCAGTTCCTGCAGGTCGGCATTCAGTTTAATCTGTTCGTCAATCAGCAGCAGTCCGAAGTACATCTCATTCACGCGCTTGCGCACCTGATACATATTTACTTCATTCTGAGCCGTCTGTACCTCGCCTTGCTTTCGGGCTATCTCTTTCTGACTCTTGATGGCGCCACCGTCAAAGACCGTCTGCTGCACATCGAGACCTATCTTATACTGATCTTTCTTCAGTCCCTCAAAGTTCAATCCCATCTGTCCCAGCATACCTTTCATCTCATCAGGCCACGCTACCACATCGCTCTGATAAGTTGCTTGAGCGGAAGCCGATACTTGTGGCAACCACCCCTTCTGGATATTAGCCACCGTTAGCGCCGTTGTTTTCTCAATCAGCCCATACTGCCGTATCAGTGGATAATTCCTTTCTGCTGCCTGTTGACACTCCTCGAGGGTCTGCCCTAATGCCATCATTGGCAGCACCACAAGTCCTAAAATGATTCTTCGCATAATTGTTTTCTTTAATCTGCTGCAAAATTACATTGTTTTTGTGGAACTATCGCTATCTATTCAAACGAATAAATGTTCTTTTTGTTCGATTTCTATACAAAAAGGCTGATAATTCAAGTTTTATTATTATCTTTGCGGCAGATTAAACAGCAACGATGATGGGTAAACAGCCGAAATTG
The DNA here is from genome assembly GCA_017460515.1 of Prevotella sp. Classification (GTDB taxonomy): domain Bacteria; phylum Bacteroidota; class Bacteroidia; order Bacteroidales; family Bacteroidaceae; genus Prevotella. The sequence continues at coordinate 66,428 of JAFUAY010000048.1, read as the reverse complement.
ATGAACTACTCGCGCATGAAGGACATCCTGGGTCCTCATTATGCGCAAATACATGACCATTCGTATATCAGCAATGAGCTGGGCATCGTATATGGCGACCCTCGCATCTTCATGCTCGTCATCGGACAAACTCAGCCGCCTTTTGTCATCGACGATTACCGTTTGGGCGTCTTAGTCAATGGTGAGATACATGTCAACATCAACCTTGTGGAGCGACACATCACGCCAGGTACACTCGTATTCCTTGGTCCTGGAACCATTATCAGTCCTATCAGTTTCAGCGGCAAGATAGAATTATATGGATTAGGACTCTTTGCTGATTTCCCTATGCCTTTTACAACAATACAAATGCCCAGCGCCTTTAACGGACAGGTCCGTGACTTCCAAATCAAGGCCGGTGAGAGCGATATTGTTACAGCGCGTCACATGATTGACACCATCTGGCATGTGGTTCGTCAGCCCGACTATAACCGACAGACCATTAGTAGCCTTGTAGCAGCCGTGATGCATCACTACGACGGCATCTATCGTCAGCATATTGATTTGCTGAAGGAGTCTCAAAGTCGCGAACAGACCATCTTCGACCGCTTTATCTATCTTGTCAACCAGTACGCAACTCGTGAGCATCATATCAGTTTCTATGCCGACCGAATGTGTCTCACGCAGCGTTATCTCGGCACTGTCGTCCGTCAAGCCAGTGGTACCACGGCAAAAGAATGGATAGACCGCGCCCTTGTAGAACATATCAAGATAGAACTGAAACACACTGATAAATCCATTGTCCAGATTTCTGAAGAAATGGACTTTCCCAATCCTTCGTTCTTCAGTAAATATTTCAAACGGCTCACAGGTCATACGCCCTTGGAATTCAAACAATCGAAATGATATATTCAAACGGATGATAAAATAACTAATAACTAAACGTAATATGATGAAGACAATCAATTTTTTTGTATCTGCAGCTCTCATGCTGTTTTCTCATGCTGTGATGGCTCAGGAAGAGTCTGGTGAAGTAGCACAATTTCGTACTTGGGCGATGACTCCGCCTATGGGCTGGAACTCTTGGGACTGCTACTATAGCAGTGTCACTGAGAAAGAAGTGATGCAGAACGCTCAATATCTGGTAGACAACGACCTGGTGAAGTATGGCTGGGAGTATGTTGTCGTTGACATCCGCTGGTATTGTAATCACCCCTCGCTTGGTGGAGGCAACTACAACCAGCGAGGCGATCAGGACTATGTGCTCGATGAGTACGGACGCTATCTGCCTTCACCATCACGCTTCCCTTCGTGTATGGTGGATGGTCAGAATATGGGCTTCAAGGCCTTGGCCGACAAGATTCACTCGATGGGATTGAAGTTTGGCATCCATATCATGCGCGGTGTGCCCAAGTCGGTTGTGGGCAGCAGCTATAAACTGAAAGGCGGCGAGACGATGGCGTGGAGTCAGGTATATAACGGAACGACCTCTCCCTGCACGTGGCTGAAGGACAATCTCCTGGTTCGCAACAATGAGGCTGGTCAGCTCTACTACAACAGCATCATGGACCTCTATGCCGAGTGGGGTGTTGACTTCCTGAAGATTGATGACTTGAGCCGCCCGTTCTATACAGATGAAATTCACATGATCCGCAAGGCCATCGACCAGACAGGACGCCCCATCGTTCTCTCATTGAGTCCTGGTAAGACGCAATACCAGTATGCCAACGAGTGCTTGGAGAATGCCAATATGTGGCGTATGATGGACGACCTCTGGGATAACTGGAGCGCTGTAGATGCTGTGTTCAACGAGGCGCACGCCTGGGAGACGGTGACCCGTCCGGGCAACTATGCCGACTGTGATATGCTGCCCTTGGGACAGATTGCGATGACCATCGGTGATCAGGGCTATACCAATGCCGACAAAGGCCGTTGGACCAACCTCACGCAGAACGAACAACTGACGATGATGACCCTTTGGGGCATCTGTCATTCGCCCTTGTTCTTCGGTGGCGAGATGACCAAGAACGATGCTTTCACGCTGTCGCTCCTGAACAATGAAGAGTATCATCAGATGCATAAGTACGGCAAGAACGCTCATCAGGTATTGAACGATGAGGATAACGGACGTGTGGTCTGGACAAGTGAAGATCCTGCTACGGGTAACCGTTATCTGGCTCTGTTCCAGCGTGACAATACCCGTTGGATCGTAGGCAATAAGGCATTGTATAAGTCAGAGGTGGTGGCCTATACCACTGATGGACATGCAGTCAATGTCGATATTGAGTGGCCCGAAGGCTCCAAGACGCTCGTGCTCGTCGTCGATGATGGAGGCGACAACTATAACTATGATCATGGTGACTGGATCAATCCTACGCTCGTGCTGCGCAATGGCACTGAGGTTCCCCTGACAGGCACTTATAAGACCCGTGCCTACACCGCTTCTTACTTTAATCGCGTCTATGAGAACAAGAATGTAGACAATGGCGGAAAGATGAAGGTGATGGGTGTCAGCTACGACCGCGGCTTCTCTACCGATGCCAACGCTGCCATCTTCTTCCAGATTCCAGACAATATGGATGTGGTTCGCTTCAAGGCGATGGCTGCTGCCGACGATTCCGGTATCGGTCAGACAGGTGCCACCACCAGCATCCGCTTCATGGTGTTCAACCAGAACCCGCTTGCCAACGAGCAAGACGACTATGCTGCCCGTTCAGGACTCATCAGTCGTACGGGAACCAAGTCGAAGCAGATGGAGTGTGATGTGACGGGAGCTCAGCAGCTGAAGATCTTCGTGAGCAATTATGGTGACGGCTTCGCTTATGATCGTGCCGACCTCATCAACCCTGTTCTTATTGATGCTGAGGGCAACGAGACCAGTCTCACCACCCTGAAGCAGACGTCCTATAGCTCTGAGTGGGGCTCGCTCCATGTGAATAAGAATGTGGAAGGCGGTATACTGAAGGTTGACGGACAGTCTTACGCCACAGGTCTCGGCCTGAACGCCCAGTGTACGTTGGTTTATGACTTGCCCGAAGGCCATTCCTATAAGACCTTCCGTGCCCTCTGTGGCTACGACTCCAGCTGCGATACCGACAATACCTCTTCTTCAGGCACCACGATGGAGTTCTTCTTCTATGTCACAACTCCTGATGGCGGCTATGAGTTCGACCTCACCCAGTTAGGCTATGCCGCTGATGAGTCTGTTCCCGTCTATGATATCTGGGCTAAGAAGAGTGAGGGCACAGCTGTTGGAACGCTTGTTACCACGATTCCCAGTCATGGCGTGAAGCTCTATCGTCTGGGTGATAATGTGACCGACGGTATTCTTGAAGTGAAGCGTGACGGTTCATCTGAAGAGGGAACCCTCGGCGCTTCTAAAACATCATCCTTTGATCATAGCTATGACCTGCAGGGGCGTCCTGTTCAGTCGGCCCCTCACGGACTTTATATCAAGAACGGAAAAAAGACTATCAATAAATGAATAGATTTTGTTGTAGCATTTTCATGCTGCTTTGCTGCTGTTGTTTACAGGCAGCCGGCGACAGCTTGAAAGAAGATTTTGAGACGGGGCTTCCTACTTCGGTCCCAGTCATCTGAGACCAGTGTCACCCTCGCTTCCGGTTCATGGCGTGTCAAGGGAGTCTGCGTGAAGTCCGACAATGGTAGTAAGCGTGCTGCTATGAGTGGCAACGGCTATCTTGTCACCCCCACTTTATCGCAGCCAGGGCGCGTATCGTTCAAGCATCGTGCCTCTGGCAGTGGTAAGAAACTGCAGGTAGAGAAGTCTGTCGATGGCGGACTCTCCTGGACAGAGTTAGGCACAGCCACCGTTTCCTCGTCAACCCCCTATGGTGCCAGTTCGTTCAAGTGCAACTCTTGTGAGGAGGACACTCAGGTGCTCCTCCGTTTTACTTGTCTGAATGCTACAATCTATCTGGATGATGTAGAGATCACGTTGAACAGTGTCAGTCAGCAGCCGCAGCCAGAACCCGATGATCCTTCTTACGTCACCGAAGGCGTTTGGGTGCCTACTAAGTCTTTCCCCACTGCTGTGAAGACCTTCTATATTGCTCCTGATGGCAATGATCAAACGGGCGATGGCTCACTGGAGAAACCTTGGTTCAATCTGCAGTATGCAGTTAATAACGCCCAGCCAGGCACGCATATCGTCTGTCGTGGTGGTGTCTATCGACAGAAAGTGCAAAGCGATGGCAAGTTCACCGTCCGCATCAAAGCCAGTGGCACGGCGGAGAGTCCCATCGTCATTCGTTGCTATGATGGCGAGAAGCCAGTCTTCGATTTCCAGGACGGACTTACCAGCGAACGGGTAGGGGAGCGAGGCATCACCATTACCGGCAACTACTGGTGGCTCTTCGGTCTGCATATCACCCATGCAGCTGATAATGGCATTAAGCTCGAAGGATCTCATAATCGTATTGAACGCTGTGAGTTCTCTTATAATCTTGATACTGGTCTGCAACTGGGCTTTGGTCATAAGTTCAGCGATACCTTCCCTGGTGTCAGTCAGAACGATGGCACCTATTGCGCCTATAATGACATCATCGACTGCGATTCCCATCACAACTGTGATTACGATGCCAACTACGGCTCTGATGCTGATGGCTTTGCCTGTAAGATGCATAATGGCGTGGGCAATCGCTTCATCCGTTGTCGGGCCTGGCATAACAGCGATGATGCGTGGGACCTCTATGAGACCGACTATGATGTGGTACTCGCTGAATGTTGGGCGTGGGATTCCGGCAAAGCTGAAGATCATCTCTGGGTGAAGGACTTCATTCAAAAGAGTGGCAATATGTCGTTCTCAGGTAATGGCAATGGTATCAAGCTGGGTGGCAACGGTACGGGAGGCTCTTCGCGTGGTGTCCATTATGCCTATAACTGCATCGCATTCAATTGTAATGCCGGCAGTTCCGTCAAGGGCTTCGACTGCAACAGTCACAAGGATGGTCATGTGCTCATCGGTTGTCTGGCTTTTAACAATAGCTACGACTTTATGTTCGAGTCGGGCGGCTCTGATGCCAAGACCAAGTTCTACAATAATATCTGTCTGGGCAAGCAGGAGATATGTGTAGGCAGCGATGACTATAATGCCATTGCCTCGCCCATGTCGAAGAACGGTTGGACCAACCATCTGGTGACGGGCATAGGTCACGACGATTTCGTTTCGCTTGAGGAAGACGAAGCCCTGAAGCCTCGTGATATCTATGGCGGACTGCCTCGTCGATTCGGTCGCCTTGCTGCCGATAGTAAGATGGTCGATGCCGGTAGTGCTGACTTTGATCTGCCTTCACTCTCCTCCCAGTTCTCTCCGCTCTCCACGCTGATTGCCGATTTTCCCTTCTTGCAGCGCATCGTTACTGGTTCCGCACGCGACTTAGGCCCTTACGAGCGACCCGCGTCTGACAACTCAGACGTACGTTCCGTCAAGTCAACGGGCATTGGTTCTACATCTGCCCCACATAAGTTCATCAGGGACGGGAGAATCTACATTCAGCGCAACGGACGTCTCTACTCCGTGCAGGGCCAGCAACTGTAAGAAACTAGGTTTCTCTCATAGCAAAACTAGGTTTCTCTCATAGCAAAACTAGGTTTCTCTCATAGCAAAACTAGGCTTTGCTTCCAAAAAGCTTTGCTATTGAAAAAACCTCATAAAGTCATCAAACAGGGCTGAAAGTACGATATACAGGAGATTTTGTGCATATGAGGTTTGGTCGTAAAAGTCATACAAACCTCATGGAACCTCATAGGGCGGGGAGCGGGGGTATGAGTCATGAGGTTTAATGACTTTCGTATGAGGTTTTTGCCAAAACCTCATGGCTCTCAAACGCCCTGTACATCGAGAGTTTAGGGGTGTTTGATGATGTTATGAGGTTAGATGAAAAATGAGAGATGAAAGATATGATTACAGGATTTAGGGGTTTAAAGTTATCGCTTCGCTCGAAGTTATCGACAATACTAACATTGAAACTACGATGCAAAAGCATTGAAACTAAGACCTAATTGCTTAGAAACTACGATGCAATTGCTAAGAAACTAAGACCCAATTGCTTAGGAATTGAGACGTAATAACTAAGTGATTACAGTCTAATAGCTAAGCAATTGGGTCGTAAAAGCTTTGCAGCTACGCAAGGAAAGGAAATACTACTTCAGTATCTGCTCAATGGGCTTGCGCTCCTTGAGTTTCGGCTCGTCGGCAGCATAGCCCAAGGGAATGAGAACGGCAGGCTCTTCATTGTCGCCATGATGCTTGCCGTCAGCACGTACCCATTCTTCGTCATGCAGGATGCTACAGATGATGTACATCGGAGCCGTCAGGAACCAACGGCGGGGATAGCACTCGCGAACTTTCGCAATGCCTGCCTCATCGGTAACAATACGGAACTGCCAGGGCTGCTTGTTGACTGCTGACGGGGCGAAGCGGACGCACTCCATGAGGTAGTCGATTACACTTTTCTCCTGATAACTGCGACAGCTATATCTCTGCTTGACTAAATCTAAAAACTGCATATCGGTATCTCCTTTAATTGTTTTATTCCTTTAATTCCCTTGTTGAATATTCGGCAGCTCAAGACCAATGCCCTTCTTCTTATCGATGGCCTTCAGCACGAAGCCAAGAATAAGGGCAGCAACACCCAGCGATGCGAGCATCACTAGGGGTGCGGTGTAGTCGAACTGCGTAGGATCGGTCACGCCAGGATTGGTGGCGTCGAGCACCTTACCGATGAGCAAGGGGAAGAGCCACAGACCGATGTTCTGAATCCAGAAAATCAAGGCATAGGCGGAACCAATCACCTTGGCATCGACCAGCTTGGGCACTGAGGGCCACAGCGAGGCGGGCACCAGTGAGAACGAAGCTCCCAGTACGAGGATAGTGGTATAGGCAATGATGATGCCGCCAACAGCAGACCCCTTGAACATGGGAAGAATGAAGGCAAACGTCAGGTGACAGCCGATGAGCAGCAATGAGCCCAGCACGAGCATCGAGGCTGCCTTGCCGTGATGGTCGAGATAGCTGCCGAGGATTGGGGTGATCAGCACGGCGAGCAGTGGGAATACGGCGAAGATTGACTCAGCCGACTGGCGCATGAAGCCCATATAGCAATAGGTGATCAGGGCCAGGATGCTGAGGGCCAACAAGCTGAACTTGTAGGTGCTCTTCTTCTGGAAGTTGGAGGCAAAGCCAGCAGCTGCCACAATAAGCATGATGACATACTGAATGATGGTGACATCAGGCTGAGCCCAGAACGACTCGGCATCAGGAGCTGTCAGCGTGAGGTTACACTGCAGCATGTTGACAGCATACTTCTGGAAGGGGAAGATGGCGCTGTAGTAAAGCACGCAGAGCAGGGCTACAATCCAGAAACCGGCATCGGTGAGAATCTTGCCCAGGTCGCTGATTTTGAAGGGATCGTCTTTCTCCTCAGCCTCACCGGTCTGAGCGTCGAGCTTCTGATCCATGAAGAAATAGACGATAGTCATGATCAGGGCGATACACATCAGTACTACGCCGAAGGCAACTGAACGGCTCACGCTCACCTCACCACCCAGACGGGCAAAGAAGGGCGAGAAAATCATACAGGTGGCTACACCCAGACGGGCCAGTGCCATCTCGGAACCCATGGCAAGAGCCATCTCGCGACCCTTGAACCACTTCACGATACCGCGGCTAACGGTGATGCCTGCCATCTCGCAGCCGCAACCGAAAATCATGAAGCCGCAGGCAGCAAACTTAGCCGAGGCGGGCATGCCCTGATAGAAGGGCGAAACGCCGAGCTCGTCGAATATGGGGATATAGTTCAGGTTCTCGTTGAACCAGGTCTCCAGTCCGCTGCCAATGAAGCCGTCGCTCACGGCATACCATTTCACACAGGCACCCACCAGCATGACTGCTGCAGAGAGCACAGCGGTGAAACGAACACCCATCTTGTCGAGGATGATACCTGCGAAGATGAGGAAGAATGCAAACACGTTGAGGAACACTTCGGAACCCTGCATCGTGCCGAAGGCTGTGGAGTCCCAGCCGCGGGTTGATTGCATCAGGTCCTTGATGGGCGAGAGGATGTCCATGAAAATGTAGCTGCAGAACATCGCCATGGCGAGGAGCAGCAGTGCGGTCCAGCGCATGCCGGCGCTGTCACGAAGAGTCTTTTGAATCTTTTCTGACATTATTTAATTTCGTTATTATGTTGTTTCGTTGTTATGACGGCGGTATTACGTTATTACGGATAACGGTATTACGCCCTTATTTCAGCCAGCGGTCGAGCCAGCCGAAGAACGTGCGCTGCCAGAGGATGCCGTTCTGAGGTTTCAACACCCAGTGGTTCTCATCAGGGAACACAAGCAGCTCGGCAGGGATGCCTTTCATGCGAGCAGCATTGAAGGCCATCATGCCTTGGGTATAACAGATGCGGTAGTCCTTCTCACCGTGGATGCAGAGGATGGGGGTGTCCCATTTCTCCACCATCTTATGCGGTGAATCGTGATAGGTCTTCTTGGCGCGAGGCATCTGTGGACGGTGCCAGTAGGCCTCGTCGTATTCCCAGTTGGAGAACCAGTTCTCCTCAGTCTCCAAGTACATGGAGGCGAGGTTGAAAGCTCCGTCGTGGGCAATGAATGCCTTGAAACGCTTGTTATGGATGCCTGCCAGATAGTAGACGCTGAAGCCACCAAACGAAGCGCCAACAGCTCCGAGACGGTCGCGGTCGACGAAGGGCAGCGAGTCGGCAGCAAAGTCGATAGCCGACAGGTAGTCCTGCATGCACTGGCCCGTCCAGTCACCGCTGATTTGTTCCTTCCACTCCTGTCCGAAACCAGGCAGTCCGTGACGGTTAGGCGCTACAACAACATAGCCGTTGGCAGCCATAATCTGGAAGTTCCAACGGTAGCTCCAGAACTGTGAAACGGGACTCTGAGGACCGCCCTCGCAGAAGAGCAGGGTGGGGTACTTCTTACCTTCCTCATAGTTGGCGGGCAGCATCACCCATACGAGCTCCTTCTTGCCGTCGGTGGTGGGAACCCAGTATTGCTGAACCTTACCCATCTTCAGCTGAGAAAGGATATGTTCGTTCTCTTTGGTAATCTGCCACATCTCGGCATTGACCTTATAGGTCTTATTCTTCGATGCATCAGCACGTTTAGCGTATTTGCCTGAAGGCAGTACCATAAAGATATCGGTAGGGCGGCTCTGACTCTGCGAGGTGGCCAGGATGAGATTTCCCTTGTTGGCCATCTGCAGGGAGGTCCAGTCGCTCCATTCGCTGGTCAGCTGGTAGACGTCGCCGTTGTTCAATGCTGTGTACATATTGCAGCAGCCTTCCCATACGCTGAGGAAATAGAAGCGAGGAGAAGAGAGCTGCACCTTTTTGCCACTTTTGATCTTCATGTCCTTATTGGCTTTCCCCTGATAGGGTGCCCAGCAGAAGGCTTCTACGTCGCTCTTCCAGTTGACATAGCTCTTCTCGCCCGTAGCCAACTCGCAGATGCACAGGCGGTTGAGGTCGGCCTCATAACCGTCGCGCTCCATTGAGAGCCAGGCAACATACTTGCCGTCGGGCGAGAACTGCGGGTTCTGGTCATAGCCTACATTGTTCTTCAGGTTCTCCTTGGCGTTCACTGCCTGTATGGCCAGTGTACGGGTGGGGTCGACAGCAGGTGCCTTATAGTCGGCAGGCTTGCAGAGGTTCTTTGTGGTCTTGGTCTCCAGGTCGTAGAGATAAATATCTGAATCGGTGGAGATGCTATACTCCAGGCCGGTCTTCTTCCTACAGGTATAGGCAATCGTCTTTGAGTCTGGACTCCAGTCAAGCTGTTCAATGCCGCCGAAAGGCTCCATCGGACATTCGTAGGGTTCGCCATCGAGGATGTCGATGCCGGTTGAGGAGATGGTGGTTCCGGATGTTCCGGATTCTCCGGATTTTCCGGAATTGCCGGATATTTCGGATTTTCCGGATTTTCCGGCTACTTCATACACGAAGGGATGCTGTATGCTTTCTACGTAGTGATCCCAGTGACGGTACATGAGGTCGGTAACACGGCGGCCCGTAGCCTTGGGAAGGTCGGAGGGATTCTCCTTGATGACCTCGTGGAAAGGCATCGACTTCAGGATAATCACTTTCTTGCCATCAGGCGAAAACTTAAAGCCCTCTACCTCGCCATTGGTCTTTGAAAGTTGCTGACGGTCGCTGCCGTCAAGCTTCATCGACCAGATCTCGCCGTCACACAGGAAAGCGATGGTCTCGGTGTCGAGCCAGGCGGGGTCGGTCTCACTCTTGTCACTCTTGGTGAGCATGACAGGAGCCGGCATTGTGCCACCGATCTTCTGGGTGTCCAGGATGTAAAGCACTTGGTGGCTCTTGTTCTGTTTCACACTGTAGTAGCCCACCTGATAGACGACGTGCTCTCCATCGGGCGAAGCAGCACAACTACCGATGCGTCCCATGGCCCAGAGTGCCTCGGGAGTCATGATTCCGTTGCTGATCTTGATATTTTGTTTGCCAATTTTCATTGGGGATTCAGCATTAGCATTGCCGCCCGCAAAGAGCATGAGGGCGGCAATGGCAAATGATATAACTTTGTTCATGTTTTTCCTATTTTGGTTGATTGTCCCTGCACGGTGATGTGCTGGAGCATGTTATTGCATGTCGTAGACCACCTGCATCAGGCGCTTGCCCAGCTGATCGGCCTCTTCCATCGTCTGAGCTTCGCTGTAAACGCGGATGATGGGCTCGGTGTTCGACTTGCGCAGGTGTACCCACTTCGTTGGGAAGTCAATCTTCACACCATCGATATCGTTGACAGTAGCCTCCGGATCGGCAGCAAACATCTCCTTCACCTTGACGAGGATGGCGTCGACATCGGTCTCAGGGGTGAGGTCGATGCGGTTCTTCGCAATCTGATAGTCGGGGAAGGTGGCACGTAACTGTGTGGCGGTCATCTTCTTCTGTGCCAGACTGCTGAGGAACAAGCCGATACCTACGAGGGCATCGCGTCCGTAGTGGCTCTCAGGATAGATGACTCCACCATTGCCTTCGCCGCCAATCACAGCGCCAACTTCCTTCATCTTCGTGGTGACGTTCACCTCGCCTACAGCAGCAGCGGTGTACTTTCCACCATGCTTCTCAGTGACGTCGCGCAGGGCGCGGGTAGAAGAGAGGTTGCTGACGGTTGTTAGTGTCGAGTTTTGAGTGTGGGTACACTCTAAGCTAGACAGAACATAATCAGCCACGCTGACCAGCGTATATTCCTCGCCGAACATGCGGCCATCCTCACAGATAAAGGCCAGACGGTCTACATCGGGGTCGACAACGATACCCAGGTCGAAGCCGCCCTGCTTCATCTTGTCCATGATGCCCTGTAGGTTCTTCTCAAGAGGCTCAGGATTGTGGGCAAACTGACCCGTGCACTCGCTGTTGAGAATCTCAAACTCTACACCCAGCGCCTTAAACAGTTCGGGCAGGATAATGCCGCCCACGCTGTTGATCGTGTCGGCACACACACGGAATTTGCGAGCTTTGATAGCCTCGACATCCACCAAACGGAGGTCGAGTACTGACTGAATGTGCTGCTGGTTCATGGTGTCGTCTTTGACAACGTGGCCCAGCTGTTCAACAGGAGCATAGTTGAAGTCTTCGGCTTCAGCGATACGAAGCACCTCAGCACCATCGGCAGCGGTGAGGAACTCGCCCTCACGGTTCAGCAGCTTCAGCGCATTCCACTGGGTGGGGTTGTGAGAAGCGGTGATGATGATACCACCGTCGGCCTCATGCCAGCGTACTGCCAATTCAGTGGTTGGTGTGGTGGCCAAGCCGATATCGATTACTTCGTAGCCCATGCCTACGAGGGTGCCGCATACTACATCGCGAACCATCGGTCCGGAGATGCGGCCATCGCGGCCTACAACGATTTTCTTTCCGCCAATGAAAGTGGCGTATGCGGTTGTAAACTTAACAATGTCTAAGGGGTTGAGCGTGTCGCCCGTGTGTCCGCCGATTGTACCGCGGATGCCAGAGATAGATTTAATAAGTGTCATAATCCTGGTGTACGTTGAAAACTAATTTCGTAATAATAGGGATATACATTGCTGGTAGCCACCTGAGTGCCCTGCGTGTGAGGAATAATCAGGCGAACCAGAGAGATGTCTTCATCGGCTGTGGCGTTTCCCACATTAATATAATTGAGCGGAACCAGCCAACCGGAGGGCACCGATGCACCGTAAGTGCTGTACATGATGCCTGCGGTAAAGGATGCCGTAAAGGTAGTACCCGTCTTGGTGACGCTCATGATATCAGGAATGTAGGGCGAGAAACGGTTTGTCACCACATTGGTGGTATCGAAAATAGACTTCTGGAGGAAGCGGATGTACAACTCTTCAGCAGCACTCTCCTGAAGAGGAGTACCAGCGCCCTTACGAACAATCTGCATGTAGACACCCGTATTGTTCATGTAGACATATTGGTTCAGTGCAGTGTCGGTCTTGTTGCCGTTGGCATGAAACTCACTCTCACTGATTTCACGAATGCCTTTTTGGGCAATAAAGTCGCTGATGGCATTGCGCTCCTTCTTCTTCTGGTCGGCATAGGTCTCATAATTATCGCATGAAACCATTGTCAGCAAGACGAGGCAAAGAGCGAGTGAAGAAAAAATCTTGTTCATTTTTCTGTATCGAATGATTAGTAATGGGCTGCAAAGTTACACATTTTTGTAGAAAAACGAAAGAAGTAGCGGAAAAAGTTGTACCTTTGCAGCCCGAAAACAACGATTATGCTGAAAGATTTACTGACAACCGAGGAGTGCGAGCAGTTGCTGACACTGATACGAGAGAGTGATACGATACTATGTATAGGTCATCAGAATGCCGATGGCGATGCGATGGGTGCCTGTTTGGGATGGGCCGAGATGCTGCGCGTATGCTTTGGAAAGGAACCACAGGTGATAGTGCCAGACCAATATCCCGACTTCCTGCACTGGTTGCCGAACACTGAGAAAGTAATTCGTTACGATAAGCATCGCGAAGGGTGCGACTGGACACTACAGCATGCTGCCGACCTGGTGTTCTGTCTGGACTTCAACGCAACGAGTAGGGTAGGCGATATGCAAAAGGCACTGGAGGATACACCGGCGCGTAAGGTGCTCATCGACCATCATCTGAATCCTACCGTTGACGCAACAATGGTTATCTCGCGTCCACAGGCTTCGTCAACAAGTGAGCTGGTGTTCCGACTGGCTTGGCAACTGGGTACTTTCGAACAGTTGGGCAAGAACTTCGCTGTACCAGTCTACTGCGGTATGATGACGGATACAGGGGCGTTTACCTACAATAGTGATGACTGTGACATCTTCTTTATTATCAGTCAGTTGCTCACCAAACATATCAACAAGGACAAGATATATCGCAACGTGTACCATAACTTCTCAGAGGACCGCCTGCGACTGATGGGGTTCGTGATGCTGGAGAAACTGGTGGTGAAAGGCGACTGCCATGCAAGCTTTTTCACACTGACGCGTGATGACCTGAAACGCTTCCATTTCATCAAGGGCGATGCGGAAGGACTGGTCAATATGCCGTTACAGATCAAAGGCCACAAACTGAGTATCTCAATGCGTGAGGATACGGAGAAAGAGAATATGATCTGGGTCAGTCTGCGTAGTGTTGACCAGTTCCCCTGCAACAAAATGGCAGAGGAGTTTTTCAATGGCGGTGGTCACCTGAATGCTTCAGGCGGCAAACTGAACTGCTCAATGGAGGAGGCCGTCAAAATTGCTGAAAAAGCAATCGAGGCATATCGGGAATTATTAGTTTAAAGTTTAGAGTTTGGGGTTGAGTGTTGACAGTACTCAACCCTAAACTCTCAACAATTAGAAGAGCTTATTGGGATAAACGCCTTCGTCGACAAGTTTCTGGATGCGTTCAACAGTAGCCTGACGGTCGGCAGCATAGGTAACGCCGAACCACTTGGAAGTGGTGTCGAGTACTTCGCAGGTTGCTGTGCCCTCATTGATGAGCTTGTTGACCATCAGCGGAATGAAGAACTCGGCCTTCAGGTTCTCCATATTCTTCGGATCGCTGAGGAACACCTTGAAGTAAGCCTCAGAGTGCTCGAAGTAGTCGGGAGTGAAACCCCACATGTTCATAGATACGGGAACATTCTCGCCCAATGGCTGCCACTTGCCCTCCTCATCCTTGAAACGGATGGGCTGATCGGCTGCACCAGCCTGTGAACCGTCTTCAGCGCAACGAACAATCTCAGTGCGCTCAACAACATCTGTCAGGTGGCGCTTCTCGTTGTAAGCACATACACCACGAGCTACAGTACCATTCTCAGAGAGTGTGTTGCTGACGCGGAAGCCCACCATAGCATACTCGTTCTTTGAACCTTCCTTCAGGCCAGAGAGGAACTTGCCAATCTGCATGAAAGCGTCACGACCATAGAAGTCGTCACAGTTGATAACGCAGAACGGCTCCTTAATCACGTCCTTACCCATCAGTACGGCGTGGTTAGTGCCCCAAGGCTTTACGCGACCTTCGGGAACCTTGAAGCCTGCGGGCAGTGCATCGAGTGCCTGGAAGCAGAGCTCGCAAGGCACCTGACCCTGGTATTTCGAAAGAATCTGGGTGCGGAACTGCTCTTCGAAGTCTTTACGGATGACCCATACAATCTTGCCGAAGCCAGCTTGTATAGCGTCATAAATGCTATAGTCCATGATTGTTTCACCGTTGGGACCCAGTCCGTCGAGCTGTTTCAGACCACCATAGCGGCTGCCCATACCGGCAGCAAGTAAGAATAGCGTTGGTTTCATTGTTGCATATAATTTAAGGGTTTGTAAAATATCTGTTTGCAAAAATACATAAAAAAGTGAAGAGTGAAAAGTGAAGTGAGAAGAATTTGCTTCCGCTACACATTTATTAACGATTCATACCCCTCAACTAAAGTCTCAACTCTAAACTCTCAACTCTAAACTCTCAACTCTTAGAACGGATATCCGATGGCTAAGTGGAGCGTGTGCATGTCCTTGAACCGCTCGATATTGAAATAGCCCGATTTGGAGGTCTCGTAAGGCACATGCAAGCCAAAGCCCCAGTCAACGCGAATCACGAGGAACTCCATGTCGTAGCGGAGACCTAAGCCTGTGCCAGTGGCCAGTTGCTTGAAGAAGTTCTGTGCCTTGAAATTCTGGTCGTATCCGAGTTCAAGATCGTTCTCGAAAGACCATACATTACCGGCATCGAGGAACAGTGCACCGTAAAGGCTGCCCACCAGACGACGGCGATACTCCAGGTTGGCCACAAACTTGATGTCGCCGTTCTGGATGAGATAAGACATCTGGCGCCCGCCGACAGATGGCGTATTACCTGGACCGATAGTGCGAGCGGTAAATGCACGGATGCTGTTGGCACCACCCACGTAGAATCTCTCGGAGAAAGGAGCTGTGGAAGAGTTACCGTAGCTATAGATGACGCCGGCATTGACATGGGCAACAAGCTGTGTCTTGTTGTCCAGTGGCCAAGTCTTGGTATAGTCGGTCTCCAGACGCAAGAACTGAGAATAGGGATTCTTGAACATTTGCTTGTCTTTATCGTTCCATTTCTTGCCGATGGTCAGGAAATAAAGTGAGGAAACATTGCCAGCCTCTTCGATGGTGGTCTCCCATCGATACGGGTGGGGACTTCCCTTCACACTGGAGAATGTGTAGGTGTAGCGCATCTTCGGAATGAAATAGTCAGACATGGTGACAGCCAAGTACGGATATTGCATGACGGCCTCCTCGAAGGCATCGGTATGGCTGTTCATGAACTGATATTTCACCGTCAGTGGCGAGAACTCGTGACGACTCTGTTCAGACGTCTGCCAACGATAGAACAGTTCGCCTGACACGATGTGCATCTTATAGTACTTTGGACGATTGATAATGTCGGTTGATCCTTTGAGAACCGTCGACGGGGTGGAGTAGAATCGGCGCGGAATCTTGATACGACCGTCTTTCGTACGCTTGGCACCGTCACGAAGGAAGGGGGCAATGATACGGGGGAACTCTATCGAACCGTCGATACCGTACTGATAGCTGTTCATCTCAGAACCGGAGCTATTGGCCTGCCACTCGTAGGCGCCATGCACGTTGACGTCAATCTTCTCAGCACCTCGCAGAGCGTTTCTCCAGGTCAGACCGATTTTCGCTTCGGGCCCCATTCGACCAATGGTTCGATTGTTGAAATTGCCTTCAACATAGAAATCGAAAGGCTTCTCGAATGTGCAGGTGACAGCCAGATCGAGTGTATCGGTATTCGGACGGGGCGTGAACTGGAAATCGGTAGTTGAGAATACTCCGGCACCATTGATTTTCTGTACCGACTCCACATAGTTGTCATAGCTATAGGGTTGTCCGGGGCGCAGTTTCATGTTGCGTAGAACCAGTCGTGGACGGATAGGCGAACGCTTACCGCTGAAGAGTATCTTCAGGGTTCGGCTCTTGAGCGAATCGGTCATCTTCTCGCGAGCCGTACGTTGCATCTGAATAGTTACCTTACCAATAAACCACTTCCTGAGAATATCGTCGGAAAGGGAGTCGGCCAACTGCAAACGCAGGTTGACTTTGTAAGGCAGATCAAAGGTGTCAGCCAGATAGGAGGCGTAACTGGGGGAGTATTTGTAGTAGCCGTTATTACGGAACAATAGTGACAGACGACTACGTTCGGCATCGAGGGAGGAGACGCAGAAAGGGTCACCTTTCTTGATATAGCTCTCCTGGCGCGTACCATCAATCAGTTCCTTCAGGTCATTGGGGAACTTGACATACGACATGCTGTCAATAGTGAACAGCGAGTCCATGCGAACGGTATAGGCCACCTTTGCCTTTTTGGGATTCTTTTGGGGAATCTCCTCATAGCTCACACTGCCGTGCAGATAGCCATTGTTGCGAAGCACCGAACGGCCTACGGATGCACGCAACTTGGGATTGACCTTGCTCATCAGCACGGGAGGCGTTCCAAAAGAGTTGTTAAGCCATTTCTTGATTTTACCGCTCGAATCGGTAGTTGAGTTCCATATCCAAAGACCGATGGGGAAGGGGGTGCGATAGTAGCTGCTACCCATGAAAGCGCCATTCGGCTCAGTGGCCAGGGCTGCCTCAATTTCCTCTTGTGTCGTGATGGCGTGGGGATCATCCTGCACGATGTCAGGATATTGAATGGGTTTCAGTCCCACAAACAACTGGTCATCGTCTGGCACATGCTTTGTCGTAGAGCATGAGGAGAGCAGGAGGAAGCAGAAAGACAGGGGCACAAGCCAGAGCCTCTCCCATAAAAGCAGTCGTATGATGTAGCGTCTATTCTGTTGTTTCATCCTTCTATTCCTCTTTTATAGTGTTTACTTTTACAGAGTCATTGCTAACGGTCGTTTTCTTGGACTTCTTCGACTTCTGCTGCATATCAAATGCGGGTACGGCCTGCTGAGAGGAACTGTTGCCCCACAACTTGAAAATCTCCCAGATGGAATTGAGCTTGCGACGCCAAATGTAACCTGCCCCATATTGTCCTGTATAGCCTTCCAGCCAGTCGTAGACATTCTGATTATAGAACAGTTTGACGTATTGGTTCGAAGTGGGAGTGATACGGTATTCCATGGAAACGTTGTCGAAGAACGACTGTTTCTGTCCCTGCATCTCATTGCCTGACGATACCTTGCCGCCTATCTGTACATTCAGACGGTTGTTCCAGAAACGCTTAGCGAACTTGAACGAGTAGTCGGTATGCGAGTTGCCGGTAGCATCGGTGCTCTGGTCCATGCCCACACTGACATCGAGTGTCTTCAATGCACTACCGGTGATATTGTTGATCTCACTCTGCAGGAAGGAGTTCAGGGCAGAGTTCATGGTGAAGCCGCCAGTATTGCCATCGGCCAGATACAGGCCTGTGGTCAGCATAGTGACAGCCAACTTTCCGCGCTGTTCGCGAGTCATGGAGTTCAGCTCGCTGGCAACGGTCATATCCTCTGGTGCGCTGATGATGAACTCAAGTCCCATATCGTTGAGCGTCTTTGTAATCACCACACCACAATCGAACTGCACGCTACGGGTCTCTCCGCCCTCCTGACCGACAGGGGCTTTGGTGCGTTCGGTAGCGGTGATATTCAGTCGAGGATTCATCATCTCACCAGTGAACTCAACATAGCTGCCATCCTGAATGGTGAAGGTTTTCAGCGGAATGACGGGAAGTGAGTACTTCATCTGTCCGCTTCCCACCGTATAGCGACCATTCAGGGTAATGCCTTCATTGGTGTAGCGCATACGCATCTCGCCACCGCCAAGGATGTCGACGTAGTTGCTCTGTTCGGCATTCAAGTCGCAGCGTACATGTGTTCCCTCGTCGATATTGATGGTCATATTCACGTCTAGACCTTGTGGCGTGGGGCGCTTGACAACGGTCTGCGTGGAATCAGTAAAGTCAGTGAACTTCACCAGTTCCTCAATCTCATTGCCTGTAGAAATAGGTGAGTCGAGCAGAATATAGGTAACGTTCGTCTTTCCCAAGACATCGAGGCGTCCTCGCATCTTCAGCTGGTCGAGTCGACCGCTCATAGCGGCATAGAAGTTGACAAAGGCCTTGCCGTAAGCAACTGACTCCTTGGTCTGTTTCGAGTTGATGAGCTGGAAATCGGTAGCACGCATACGTACATTCATCATAATACGATCGGTATCATGGAAGTCGATATCGCCCATAATATTGAGCGGGTTGTCGTTATAGGCATACATGGTGAAGTTCTCCAACAACAGCTTTGACTGCTGGATACGAACAGGGTCATCATCAAAGCGCAAACGAACACCATAGGGCTTACTGATAAGGAAAGCTGAATCCAGGTAGAGCTCACCATCGATGATGGGACTATTGGTAGGACCCTTGACGGATAGTTCGCCCTCAGCATAGCCTTCTAAGCCAACCAGCTGGTCGGGCACAAAGCCGTTCGCAATGTTCATGGGCGTATGGAGGAACGATAATGTGGCGTCGAGATAGCCTTTGTCTTTGTTCTGATAATTACCGTTCAGACCAAGCACTTCACGATTCTCATGGAACATAGTAGCTTGGAGTGCATGGGTATCGTCCTCGCGCTGCATGTAGACGAACTCGGTGCTGATGTTGCCAATAGGACTGTTTTCGTAGGCCATCTTAGCAACCTGCATGTCGCTCGATACGGAAATCTGTTGTTTCTGGTCCATCATCAGGTGGAAGTCGCCATCGAGGATGCCTGAGATGTGAGGCACGTACGGGATAGCAGAGGTCAGTTTGTCCAGGTCAAAGCGATAGAGACTGACGGTCAGGTCCTGAAGCATAGTGGAGTCTTGGTCTTCTGAATAGATCTTGATACCTGTACCATCGTCAGTCAGGAGGTCGACCTTAGCCTGAAGTTTCAGGTCACGACCCAAGAAGAGATAATTGTTTTTGTTCAGGTTGAACTCACGGTAGCCAAGGGTGGGGCGTTCGGGTAACAGGACAATTCGGATGCCGTCTTGCTCCATAGAAGCCTTAGCGCCTACACGCAGTCCCAATACTTCTCGGTCATCATAGAAACGAAGACCAGCGGTGGCACCGTGTTCGTGAACATGTCCGTCAATCTGAGCCCTAAAGATGAACTGTGGATTACGTCTGTTGTTTGCCACTAATCCCTGGAAGGATAATCCTCGTTTTGATTCACGCAACTGCATGCGGACGGTATCGATACGGGTAGAGTCGGCATTGAGAGAGAACAACTGCATATTGCCATTGATACCTTGGGCCGCTGAAGTGGTCAGGTCAACGTTAAACTCCTTGAAAGACAGATTGGCTGAGGTGCGCAGGAAGTTTGAGATAGGATTCTTCTGACCGCTGGTGATGTAAAGGTGTGTGGTGGGTAACAGACGTTTGATAGCCAACTGGTCAATCGTGCGACTCCTCATCTGTTCCATCATACTGTCGGCAAGCATCATCAACTGGTCTGTCAGCGGTTGGTAGCCGCCGCTGGCATCTGCCTTGATAATCATATCGCCACTCTGCAGGCGGAATATGGTTGTATCTGCCTGTGTGCGAACAGTAAGTCCGATGTCTTCAGAACGATAGGTCTTGGCGGAATCAGACATGTAGATGTCGCTAATCAGTCCCGTCACACGATGGCGCTCGTTCAAATTGCTCTCAAAATCCAGGTGTCCGCAAAGACCTAATGACAATGGTACTTCAGAGAGTTGGAGTGCATAGAGATTCAGTTTTCGGATATCAGCTCCAAGGGTAGCATTGATATTTTTCGCGTCGAGCAATGCGTCAATATCCAGTTTACCGTGAAGGATATCGTTATTGCCGAGTATAGAGCCGATAGCATGACCGTTGTTCAGACGGGCCGCCATTGAGATACTGTCAATATTGATCTGTCCGTAGCGCAGATGGTCTAAACGTGCTTCAGCCTCTAACCAGCAAGTCTTCTTCATGAAATCAGTACCATGACCCTTGGCTTTCGCCGTAGCCGTCACTTCGTAAAGTGAATCCTTGGGCATGAAATGATGAATGTTCAGGTTGTTGACTTGAAGGGATGCATCATAACTCATCGTGTTTTGGGCAAACCATCCTTTTGCCTTGACAAAGCCTTGTCCTTCACGTGCCACGAGGTCTGCCTGATAGCGCGGACCGTCAACGTTTACCATACCATTCATCCTCATGCCAGAGGGTATGCGATAGTCTTGCATGATTTTAGGATCAACGAAGGCGGTCGCAAAACCGACGTCATAGGTCTCTGCCTGGATATCAAGTTGAGCCAGCAGATGATCCATGTCTGTGATATTGCCTGCTGAGCCGTACATTTTCGCATGGAAAGCAGTCGGAAGGGTGGCTTCCAGTTCTTCGATATCCATTTTCTCGACATTGCCGGCTACTTGTCCCTTTACGGTCAGTGGCCATTCGGGCCAACGCTGTTGGAACCGGTCGGGCATGTCTGCCATGAACAGCATCAGGTCTTGTTTGCCCAACGAGGCATCAAGATTTGCAAACATTCTACCAGGATTGATAGAGTCCATGACACTGAAGTCGACATCTGCTCTCGCGCGTATATTTGAATAAGGTGTATTGAGCAGCAGCGATGGCATGCGGATTCCTGCTGAGTCCATACGAACAGTGCCGGCAACCTTCGTGAGACAGAGTCCGCTTTGCTCGCGAAGGGCTGCATCACGGATCTTTAATCCAAGATTGGGCGCACAGAAATAGATGGAGTCAATGAATAGCCGGATATCCGAAAGGACAATGTTTTTATAGTCTATTCCTTTTGCAACAGGCTGTTCGAAAGGCAAATGATAGTTGACAGAGCCGCCTGTCCATTCCAGGGTATTGATGTTATAGGAACTGTTAAGTAAATCAATAACGCCTTGTTCTGCTTTGGCCTTTCCGATTCCCATTCCCACAACCATGGAATCACCAGGCATGTGAAGGTCAATGCTGGAACGAAGAATTGTGAGACTGTCTAACCGGATCATCCAGGGGAGCGGTTCGGAGGTGGTGGTGTCAACAGCAGCGGTGTCGTTCAGCAGAATTGTCAGGTTGGTATCAGCAAGGCGTGCTCCGTTCAATTCAACGACTCCCTCGCTAAGGTCGATGCCGCGTGAATGAACAGCAAGGTTGCCCAAGGTGCCAATCACCTGTAAATCGGGAATCAGATCGAAGGTGTTAATGTCTGCCTGATTGAGTTCTAACTCGTCAACAACAACTTTGAGTCCAAAGAGCGGCAATAACTCTACGTCGACAACGGCTCGCTGGATATCAGCAATGGTATCAGCAGGTTGTGGACGGGTGACAATGATGCCGTCGACTGCCAAGTCAAGGGGGAATTTCAGGCTGACGCGGTCAATGTTTATCTGCATACCTGTCCCTTCTGACGCTTTCTCGGCGGCAAAGTCAACGACCCAGTTCTGCACTGGCGGCAGATAGAGGAGCGCTGTCAGAATAATGAACAACAGGAGCGGACTCAGAAGAATAAGTCCAATCCAAAGGAATGCTTTCTTCATAATTCGAATGCAAAGTAAATAAAAAATATTGAAAGCAAGAAATTTTAGTGCTTTTTTTATCACTTTGCCCCGAATTTAGCTTAAATCAGCATCGTTTAGCTAATGTTTGCCAGAGTGAATCGTTGGGGACAGGGGCTTCGATACTGATGAGTTCCTTTGAAACAGGATGCACAAATTCGACACGATGTGAATGCAAGGAGATGCTTCCGTCAGGATTACTGCGTGGAGCACCGTACTTCAGATCACCTTTGATAGGAGACCCCATGGCAGCTAACTGGCAGCGTATCTGATGATGGCGGCCTGTCATGAGGTTCACCTCAAGGAGCGTGTAGTTGTCAGAGTGACCGATGGCACGATATTTGAGGATGGCTTTCTTGGAGTTTGGCTTCTCCTGATTGTAGGCATAACTCTTGTTCTGCTTCTCGTTTCTTACGAGCCAGTGCTCCAAAGTGTTAAAGCCGTCTCCCTCTAACTTAGGGGACTTCGGAACAATAGCCCAATAGGTCTTGTGCACTTCGCCTTCAGCAAACATCTTGTTCAGACGAGTGAGCGCCTTGGAGGTGCGGGCAAAGACAACGAGTCCGCTGACAGGACGGTCCAGGCGATGAACAACTCCGAGAAAGACCTCGCCTGGCTTCTGGTATTTCTCTTTGATGTAGTCTTTTACAATATCAGAAAGGGGACGGTCGCCAGTCTTGTCGCCCTGAACGATCTCCCCACTCTGTTTGTTGACTATGATAATATGGTTGTCCTCGTAAACGACTTCCATATTTCTTAACTCTTAATCCTTAACTCTTAATTCTTAACTCTTAATTCTTAACCCAGCCTTACATATTCATACCACCATCGACCTGAATGACCTGTCCGCTAACATAGCTTGACATATCAGATGCGAGGAAGGTTGCAACATTGGCAATATCTTCTACCTGACCACCACGGCGAAGAGGAATCTTGTTGCACCACTCTTTGCGTACTTCTTCAGGAAGGGCTTCGGTCATCGCTGTCTCGATAAAGCCAGGGGCAATTGCATTGGCACGGATTCCCTTTGGACCCATCTCCTGGGCGATACTCTTGGCAAGAGCAATCAGACCGGCCTTTGAAGCTGCATAGTTAGCCTGACCAGCATTACCATGAACGCCAACTACTGACGCCATATTGATGATAGAACCGCCGCGCTGACGCATCATCACAGGCACACAAGCGTGGATGAAATTGAAAGCCGACTTCAGGTTAACGGCGATAACGGCATCCCACTGCTGTTCAGTCATGCGGAGCATCAGTCCGTCCTTGGTGATACCGGCGTTGTTGACAAGAATGTCAATGCTTCCAAACTCTTCTTTAACAGCCTTTACAACTTCCTCGGTCTGAGCAAAGTCGGCAGCATTTGAAGCATAGCTCTTTGCCTTGACGCCCAGAGCAGCTATCTCTTTCTCAGTCTCTTCGTTAATGGCTAAGTCAGTAAATGCAATATTGGCGCCCTCAGCGGCATACTTCAATGCAATGGCTTTGCCAATGCCACGTGCTGCACCCGTAATCAGGGCAGTCTTACCAGTTAATAATCCCATTTTCTTTTTCGTTTAATTTAAATTGTTATGATAATGATTTCTTTTTTCTTTCCTATGGAACGGCTTATTTAGTGAGACCGATCTTGTGTTTGCCCAATGCACCATAGACAAACTTGGCAACCTGGGGCTTCGTCGCTTCTTCTGTCATTCCATGGGCAATACGTCCGTAGATGTATGGCACTTCAAGTCCCTTGATGCAATAGTGGGTGATGTCGGCTACGAGATTCACGTTCTCAATGTCAAACTCTCCATCTTCTTTACCTTCGGCAAAGACCTTGCGGAACAGTTCGACTTCAGCTAAATCAAAATGCTTGCGGACTTTCTCGACCATCCATATATTGCGGAAAAACTCAGCACGCAGATTGCCGTTACGAACAACAGTCTCGCGAATCATATTCAGATGAGTGTAGATAAGTTCAATCACTTTTTCGTGGGGACTGATCTTTCGTGCTGCAACCTCGTCCAGTTTGTCACTGAGCCGTTCTAATTCTGTTTCAATAACGGCATAGTAAATGTCTTCTTTAGACTTGAAATAGGTGTAGAGCGTGCGACGACCTTTGCCAGAAGCCTGGGCAATGTCGTTCATCGTCGTGTTTTCAAGTCCGTTTTTCGCAAACAACTGTCGCGCTACGTCGACGAGTAATTGCCTGGTTTTGGATATTGACATAATTCTTTCTCCTATGCTTTCTTGTTATTGCACATTAGATATATCGTGTGCAAAATTATTGTTTTTATTTGAAATAGCCAAACTTTTTTATGTCAAAATCGATAAAAAAGAAAAAACTTGGGTAAAAATTTGCATAGTTCGAAAAAAAGTAGTACCTTTGCACCCACTTAAGAGATAAGCTTAGTATTTAATATCGCGGAGTGGAGCAGTTGGTAGCTCGCCAGGCTCATAACCTGGAGGTCGCATGTTCGAATCCTGCCTCCGCAACAATGGCAACCCAAACGGGTTGCCTTTTTTAGTTCGTTCCCTCTTTATGTGTTCTCGTGCTTAGCTCTTCGCAGAGGGAAGTGCTGAAAACAAGAAACGCAACTTCAATGAGAGGTTGCGTTTCTGTTTGTTTAGAATCTCCACCAAGGTTTCTTCTTGGGATGGAGTTCTTCATAGGGTGTGAGTGTAGCGCTCTGAACTTCTTCTATCATCAGATCGTGCCAACTCTTATGGCGCGTAATCATCCTATAGATAGTGCCCCAGTCAGGCAGTCCGCCAAGGTTGCGGTCGTCAATCCATACGTCAGCTTTTATCTTACGGCTGAAATGGTCGTTGTTCTGCATAGTCTCTTCTGGATAGTCGCTATTGATGGCATAGAACTCTACACCGCGCTCGCGACACCAGTTGACCGCTTCTTCCAGATGCTTTCCTTCGCGAACGGTCCATAGGATAAGCTTATGATGCGCTTGAATAAGCATCTTCAGCGTATCTGTTGCGAATGGACGTTCTTCGCCAATCTCAGGATAACGATCTTCAACAATCGTTCCGTCGAAATCTACTCCTATTGTCATCTTCTAATAATGTTTTTTTACCTGTTAACGCTTAATTGAGTCATCATCCTTATTGCCATAATGACTATCTGTATAGTTGCCGTATCCATAGCCATAGCTGCCGTAGTTGCCGTAGCTGCTGTAACGACCGTAGCCATAGCGTCCGTAGCGTCCGTACTTGCCATAACCGTAATAGTAGCCGTACTTCTTGCGTGACATGTCGATACCGTTGATGACGACACACATGTTGGGAAGTTTTTCTTCCTTGCTAAGAGTGTTGACAAGGTTGAAGCTTGATTTCGGCGTATAGTCAGCACGGCATACGAATGCAGTAACATCTGCGAACCGGCCAATCTGTAAGGTATCTGTCACCAGACCTACAGGAGCTGTGTCAAGGATGATGTAGTCGTAATCCTCTTTAAGAATGTTGAGGATGTTGCCGAGTGTTTCGCGGGCAAGTAGCTCGGTGGGGTTCGGAGGTGTAGGACCAGCGAGTAGCAAATCCAGGTTTGCATTGACACCTGAAGGTCTGATCTTGGCTTTCACGTCCTCTTTTGTCACTTTATCACGAACGAGCAACGTGGTGATACCATCTTGGCGGTCAGTGATATTGAACAGACGACCCAACGCAGGCTTACGAATGTCAAGACCTAACAGAATCACTTTCTTGCCCAGCAGTGCGAAACTGACTGACAGGTTGGCGGCATTGAAGGTCTTACCCTCACCAGAGGTGGATGAAGTGAAGAGTATCACTTTATCTTCCTTCTTCATCATAAACTGGATGTTGGTACGCATAGAACGGAAAATCTCATCCGTCTGATTGTTCTTGTTCTCATGAACTACGATACCGGCAGCAGACTTAGCATTCTCATTGGCAACGGCAACATCAGCCACAATGGGAAGGGTAGTGAGCTTGGCTACGTCTTCATGACCCTCAATCTTGTATCTGAGAATCTGAATCAGGTAAGAGAACAGGAGGGGTATGGCAAAGCCTAATACCAGGGCAGCCAAAAGGATGATGGCACTCTTAGGACTGACTTTGCCTTCAAAGATTGGTTCGTCAATCATTTTGCCCTTATCAGCAGTAGCGGCCAGTGAGATAGAGTTCTCCTCGCGTTTTTGGAGCAACATCAGATAAAGGCCTGATTTTACCTCCTGCTGGCGACCAATCTGGGTCAGGATGCGCTCCTGTTCAGGAGAATTGGCAACCTTTGACTGGTAGAGGTCATACTGCTGCTGTACACTCTGGCGTTGGATGTCAGCTGAACGGCGTGCTTGAACCAAAGCTTCCTTGATGCTGGTAGACAGACGATCGAGGGTAGCAGTCAGTGTGAGCACTTGGGGAGCGTTCTCTGATGAAGCAACCAATAGGCGATTGCGCTCCTGAACGGTCTTGTTGTACTCATTGATCAGTGTAGATGATACGTTATCGGTCAGACCAACATTCGACGGAACGAGCTCATAGCGGTTCTCTGGTTCGTTGATATACTCGCGCAGATAGTCCAAGAGCTGAATCTGCATATTGGCTGCAGTGAGCTTGTCGTAGTATTGAGCTGACTGTGTAACTGTCTGTTGAGCGTCTATTCTGAGTTGAATCAGATTATTGCGCTTTTTGTAGTTCTCAAGTTGTCCTTCGGTAAGTCCCAATTCGTCATTGATCTTTTCCAGACGGCTGTTGATAAACTCTTCAGTCTTATAGGCAATCTCGTTCTTGTCGGCATTGGCCTGACGGTTATAGCAAAGCGCCAGTTGTGCAAGGTAATCATATGCACGCTGCGGGTCTTTGTCCTTGAGGGTCAGCTGAGCAATAGAGGTCATCTTCGAGGTGGGAGCAACAGAAAGCTTCTTTGCATAATTGGTAGCAGTTACTTTCGGGGGGTAAATCCGGATTGTCATGGGATTGCCCTCTTCCATCTTATATAACTTCTCCTCGGGTTGTGACGTGTTCTTTGTGAATGTGAGCGTACCGTATTTTGTCTTCAATACGGCAGGCAATGTCTTGAAAGAACCGCTAAATGGCTTTTCATCCTTTTTGATGATGTATATGCCCTTGACTTCATATTGGTTGTTTGCATAATTCACTTTAATCAAGAACATGCTCTGCTCTTCATTCATGATTTCCAGATGAGCAGGATCGACGTCCACATTAAACGGGTTACGCTTATAAGCTAAAGAAGTCTTGATCTTTCCCTTGGTATAGTACTCCGTATACAGCTTGAGGTCCTTGACGGCCTCAAGTGCAATGATGCGTGACTGGAGAATCTCAACCTCGTTTTCAATACCGGCTGAGTTTGTGAGGAAACCAAAATCCTGCATATTAGCCAGCATCTGACCATTATTACGACGATTGTTGGTCTCTTCCTTAATCAGCATCTTTGCAGACATCTGATAGGTAGGTGTGGTGTACCTCAAATACAATAGGGCTCCCATCATGAAGATAAATATGGATAGGAGGAACCACTGCCAGTTAAGTACGACTAAAGTGAAGATGGTTCTAATGTCGAAGGTAGACCCTTCTTCCATTTGTTGAGACATGTTCTCAATCGTCTCCACTGTCTCTGTCTTATTGTTACTTTCCATAAAATAAATGTACCTGTACCTTTTATATTATAAAATATATTTCTGTTGAGTGCTTCGTTGTTCTCTGAATAGTTATTTGCCTTCTGCTAATTGAATCAGGTACTGTCCGTAACCATTCTTCAGCATGGGCTTGGCCAATTCTTTCAGTTGTTCCTTGCTAATCCATCCGCGCTTGAATGCAATCTCTTCCAAACATGCTACTTTCAAGCCTTGACGCTTCTCAATCACTTCAATAAATGTGCTGGCTTCTGAAAGAGAATCATGGGTTCCTGTGTCCAACCAGGCAAAACCGCGCTGTAAAGTTTGTACCTTCAACGACTGGCGGTTCAGGTATTCCTGATTGACTGTGGTGATTTCCAGTTCGCCGCGAGCACTTGGCTTGATATTCTTGGCAATTTCTACAACGCTGTTGGGGTAGAAGTATAGTCCTACTACGGCATAGTTGGACTTGGGATGTTCGGGCTTTTCCTCAATACTCAGACAGTTCCCGTCTTTGTCAAACTCAGCCACTCCGTAACGCTCTGGGTCGTTTACATAATAGCCGAAAACGGTTGCTAAACCATTCTTCTCCGCGTTTTCAACACTCTGGCGCAGTAAAGCAGTAAATCCAGAGCCGTAGAAAATGTTGTCGCCAAGTACAAGACATGCACAGTCATTTCCAATAAACTCCTCTCCAATGATGAATGCCTGGGCCAAACCGTCAGGTGATGGTTGCTCAGCATATTCGAAATGAACGCCCAACTCACTGCCATCGCCCAATAAGCGCTTGAATCCGGGAAGGTCGAATGGGGTGGAAATGATTAGTATCTCCCGTATACCAGCAAGCATAAGCACTGATATCGGGTAATATATCATTGGTTTGTCGAAAATAGGAATCAGCTGTTTGCTTATACCTTTTGTTATCGGATAAAGGCGGGTGCCGCTTCCGCCAGCTAAAACTATACCTTTCATAAAATATGTATTATACAGCCTGCAAAGGTACGTAAAAAGTGGGAGTTTTTGGCTACTATTTGGTACTTGATGCTTTCATTTAACTTTTTTTATGCTACAAAAGCTTTAAAAACTGCTAACTGCTCATTCTAAACTCCCAACTCTTTTGTAACTTTGCACAAATTTTTTTAGAAATTATGGGATTTTTATCAAAACTCTTTGGCCGGAAGGCCGCTGATAATACGGAATCAAAAACTGGTGGCATGGAAGATTTCATGACACTTATTCGTGTTTATTTTCAGTCAGTAATAGCATCGGAATTGAATATTTCTAATTTGGCTGCTTTTCCTGATCTGAGAGTCTTTAAGACAACGTTGCGTGTGCCTACTGTTGGAGGAAAGTTAGGCGTGGGCGAAAAATCACGTTGTAAGAAGATGTTAAGTGAGATGTACGGGATGAATGATCAGTTCTTTAAGGAAATAGATCAGAGTATACGCCGTCGTTGTAAGAAACTGCAGGATGTGCAGCCGTACTTGTATCAGTTCCAGGGATTCGTTCAGGATATCATGATGCTGACTACCAACTTGATGAAATTCAAACTTCGTCTTCCAGGCTTTATGAAGAAGGTGCTGTATCAGATGACACAGAAAACGGTAGACGATATATTCAATAAGAATGATTTTAGTGATGCTGGCGTCATCAAAACGGTTGTTGCCGTTCGAGAGTACAATAAGCGTCTTGGCTTTTCGCAACAGTGGACTACTGATTTCGTTTATCGTGTGGTGATGCTTGCAAAAAAAGAGAAGCAACCACAACAATAATTAAGAAGTGATAATAAAAAAAGATTAAAGCGCAGATTTTTCTGGTTAAAATAGGTTAAGACTTCGCTTTGTTTTTTACGTGTTTTTCACTTATTAATAATAAATGTCTACCTTTGTAACACTAAATGTGTTGTCATGACTGAAAGCGAAAAAGCTTTAGCAACGTTTCAAACCCGTATCAGGCAGATGATTCTCCGTTTCGAAGAAATGAAAAAGGAGAATGCTGACTTGTATGCCATGGTGGACAAGAACGAGCAGGAGATTAAACAACTGCAAGCTAAGCTGGATCAGCAGGAGCGTGACTATCAATCATTGAAGATGGCGAAGATGTTGGAAATAACGGATAGTGACCTTGAAGGTGCTAAGACCCGTTTGTCTAAACTGATTCGCAATGTCAATAATTGCATTGCTGTCCTAAGTGACGAAAAATAGGAAAGGGTAAGGCGATGGCAGAAGGAAACAAGGAGAAACTAAATATCACGCTGCATGTCTATGATGAAGACATCATGACAGTACTTCATAATCGTGAAGACGAGGAGTACTATCGTTCGGCAGCTAAGCTTGTCTCAGAGCGTTATGGAGCTTATTCGCAGGCATATAGGGGTCGGAAAAGCGATCATACTATTGCCCTGATGACGCTTGTTGAGATAGCCCTGCGCTATGAACGTGAGCGAGTAAAGAATGATACGGTTCCCTATGTTAATGTTCTCACGCAACTTACTTCCGAAATTGAGGAGGCATTGAAATGACTGATTACCGAGAATATTAACATTATATATATTAACTATGGATATTATCTTTGTAATTTTAATTGCCGTCGCAGCACTTATATTAGGAGTTGCGAGCGGATATTTCGTTTTCCAGAAGGTACTGACGGGAAAACGTACGGCTATGCTTGAGGCTGCTGAAAAAGCTGCTGAAGTCCTTAAGGAAAAGAAACTGCTTGAAGTAAAGGAGAAATTCCTCAACAAGAAGAGTGAGTTGGAAAAGGAAGTGCAGCAGCGCAACCAGCATATCCAGCAGAGTGAGAATCGCTTAAAGCAGCGTGAGATTTCATTAAACCAGCGTCAGGAGGAACTGGGAAGACGTAAGAACGAGCTCGACAACCAACAGCAGCGTATTGATAACGAGAAGAAGGCGATGGCTCTCAAACAAGAAGAGCTTGACAAGATGCAACTCCGTGAGCGCGAGAAACTGGAAGAACTGTCAGGACTGAGTGCAGAAGAGGCTCGTAACCGCTTGGTGGAGGCTATGCGTGATGAGGCAAAGACGCAGGCAGCCAGCTATATCAATGAAATTATGGATGAAGCAAAGCTGAATGCCAATGCCCAGGCTAAGAAGATTGTCATCCAGACAATTCAGCGTGTTGCCACTGAGACTGCTGTTGAGAACTCTGTCAGCGTCTTCCATATTGAGAATGATGAAGTAAAGGGTCGTATTATTGGTCGTGAAGGTCGTAATATCCGCGCTCTTGAAGCTGCTTGTGGTGTAGAGATTGTTGTCGATGATACGCCAGAGGCTATTGTGATTTCAGCCTTTGATCCTGTTCGTCGTGAAGTCTGTCGCTTGGCCCTTCATCAGTTGGTTAGTGATGGTCGAATCCATCCCGCCCGCATTGAGGAAGTAGTCACAAAGGTAAAGAAACAGTTAGAGAACGAAATCATTGAGACAGGTAAGCGTACTACCATCGACTTGGGTATTCACGGTTTGCATCCTGAATTGGTACGTATTGTCGGTAAGATGAAATATCGTTCCAGCTATGGTCAGAATTTGTTGCAGCATGCACGTGAGACAGCAAACCTCTGTGCTG
Source organism: Prevotella sp. (assembly GCA_017460515.1). GTDB lineage: Bacteria > Bacteroidota > Bacteroidia > Bacteroidales > Bacteroidaceae > Prevotella. Next base: position 35,226 of record JAFUAY010000048.1, on the reverse strand, counting down.
TGATGGCTTCCGAACTAGGACTGAATCCGAAGAAGGCAAAACGAGCAGGACTCCTTCACGATATTGGTAAGGTGCCCGACGAGGAGAGCGAACTTCCCCACGCATTGTATGGCGCCAAGATTGCTGAGAAATACAAGGAAAAACCCGATATCTGCAATGCAATTGGTGCTCACCATGATGAAATGGAAATGCAGACATTGTTGGCTCCCATCGTACAGGTCTGTGACGCTATCAGTGGTGCACGTCCTGGTGCTCGACGCGAAATCGTGGAAGCATATATCAAGCGTCTGAATGACCTTGAGGCTATTGCAATGTCATATCCTGGTGTAACAAAGACTTATGCTATTCAGGCAGGTCGTGAGCTTCGTGTAATTGTAGGAGCAGACAAGATGGATGACGCAGAGACAGAGGCACTCAGCGGAGAGATTGCAACAAAGATTCAGAATGAGATGACCTATCCAGGACAGGTGAAGATTACTGTCATCCGTGAGACTCGTTCTGTGGCATATGCAAAATAAAGAAAACAATCAATAATCCAAAAAACGTTTTTAACTTAAACAAAAATGAAAAAGTTATTTTTATTGTTTGCTGCAGCAATGCTGACGGTATCAGCTTCAGCGCAGAAGACTACCATCACTTCAAACAAGGGTGGTGACAACTGGTATGTTGGTGGTAACATTGGCTTGTCTACTCCCGTCGCTAAGTTCCCTTATGGAACTGATGCTGAGGGTGCAGGACGCCTGAAAGGATTCGCCCCCAAACTGGGTGTTCGTGTCGGTAGGAACTTTACCACAGTGTTTGGTCTGGCATTAGATGCAGACATTTATGCATTGTCTTCGGAGAAGTCTATGATGAAACAGAAGACTTTCATTGATGCTATCAACGTTGACCTGTTGGGTACTTTCAATCTGAATAATCTTTTTGCCGGCTATAAGGGAGAACCCCGTCCTTTCGAAGTTATCGCTCTTATTGGTGGTGGTTACAGTCATTCTTATGGATGCTCTTCAAGCGGACTGAATGCCAAGGGTGGTGTTGATCTCGCTATTAACATGGGTGCTAACAAGGCTTGGCAGCTCTACTTTGAGCCTGCCGTTGTTCTTGGTCAGCCTACGCCTTCTTGGAGAAATCCCTTCCGTAAGTTGAATGGTAAGTGGAATGCAATTGCCCAGCTGAGTGTAGGCGTGAACTATAAGTTCGGCAACAGCAATGGCTCTCACAACTATAAGTTCGAGCAGCTCCGCGACCAGGCTGAGATTGATGGTCTGAATGCACGTATCAACGATCTTCGTGCTGCTAACGATGCAAAGGCTAAGCAGATTGATGCTGATGCCAAGACCATCCAGCAGTTGAAGAACGATCTGGCTGCCGCTAAGAATGTGAAGCCCGTACAGAATATTGTTAAGCAGGTTGTCAACAACAACGTTCTGCAGCCCACCATTATCTTCGGACAGGGCAAGAGCACTGTTGACGCAGCTCAGATGGCAAGTGTGGCAATGGTTGCCAAATACATGAAGAATCATCCTGACGCTCGTCTGCTCATTAAGGGTTATGCTTCTCCTGAAGGCAATCCTGAGCTGAACCAGAAACTTTCTGAGAAGCGTGCTCAGTCAGTAATGGATGTGCTCGTGAAGCGTTATGGTGTAAGCGCCAACCGTTTGGAGGTTAAGGGTATGGGTGCTACTGACGAACTCTTCGACGAAGTTGACTTCAACCGTGTGGCAACATTCACTGATCTGACCAAGTAATCAGATTATTGCAAACATATTTAATGGCACTTAGCGTCTGCTAAGTGCCGTTTTTTTTGATACGGAATATTCGAGAAGTACGTTTCCTAGGGCAGGAAAACGGAATTTTCTTATAAGGGGAAAACGGAATTTTCTCAATGGGAAAACGATGTTTTCTCAATGAGAAAACGGTGTTTTCCTTGTGAGAAAGCAGTGTTTTCCTTGTGAGAAAGCAGTAGTTTCCTAAGGGTTTTGCTTCAGTTCCTCTATCATTTTGTCGAGTTTCTGCAGTTCACGAGGAATACGAATGTTCTGTGGACAATGCGGTTCGCACTGTCCGCACCCAATGCAATGGTCAGCCTGACGATTGCGTGGTACAGAGCGGTCGAGGCTGATGAGATATTTGCGACGATTGCTACGGTATTCAGGGTCGCCTGCATCGCGAGGCAGCATTCCTTCATTCTTACATTTGTTGTAGTGGACGAATATGCCAGGGATGTCGACTCCGTAGGGACAAGGCATGCAGTATTTGCAGTCGTTACAGGGGATGTTCTCCAGTCCGACAATCCTTTTTGCGATGTCAGTGTGCAGGTATTCCGTTTCTTCTTGCGTAAGCGGCACCAGCGGACAATAGCTTAGCAGATTGTCTTTCAGATGCTCCATGAAAGTCATTCCGCTAAGTACAGTGAGTACTCCTTCGGGAGTTCCTGCATAGCGGAAAGCCCATGAGGCGACAGAGCGCTCCGGGTCTCTCTGTTTTAGTTCATTCACCAGATATTTCGGCAGGTTTGCGAGGCGTCCGCCTAATAATGGTTCCATGATGACAACAGGGATATTCAGCTTCTGTGTCTCTTCGTAAAGATAGCTGGCATCGACATTGCGGGAGTTGATCTCGTCAGCATAGTCCCAATCCAGATAGTTAAGCTCTATCTGGATGAAGTCCCAATGATAAAGACTGTGTAGGGCGAGTACCTGATTGAACACTTCCTTTTGGCCATGGAATGAGAATCCAAGATTTCGTATGCGTCCTGCTTCACGCTCTTTCAAGAGATAGTCCATCATGCCATTATTGACATAGCGTTTATTAAATTCGTCCATACTGCCTCCAATAGCGTGTAGCAGGTAATAGTCGATGTAGTCAACTTGCAGCTGTTTCAGCGAATTCTGATACATAGCAATACTGGCTTCCCGGCTGTGGGTGGAGGGATGGAAGTTTGATAGCTTGGTAGCTACGAAATACTCGTTACGCTTGTGACGACTCAACGCAATGCCAGTACATTTCTCCGACAGTCCTTGACAGTAAACAGGTGATGTATCGAAGTAGTTTACTCCATGTTCGATGGCATAGTCTGTCTGGCGGTTAATCATGTCCTGGTCGAACTCCTTGTCATTATCCACCTTCGTTGGTAATCGCATCATGCCATATCCGAGCAGAGAGACCTCTTCGCCTTTCTGGTTCTTGCGATAGGTCATCTTGCCTGTGGGTGGTTCTACCTGTTGTTTGTATTCCTCGGTGGCTTTCGATTCTTGCTTCTTTCCTGTGCAGGATGCTATAACTGTGGCTGCAGTACCTGCTCCGAATAGTTTCAGGAATGAACGGCGTGATATATCTTTATGATTCATAAGAATATTCGTCAATTAATAGTAAATAATCAATTCGTCTCTTGTCTGTCAGATTTTTTTATGAACCTCATGTCCTTCAACAAAGATTGCAGAGAAAGGACGTGCGGGACAGACATATTCGCATGCGCCGCATCCTATGCAGGCATTCTCGTCGATAGCAGGAACGTAGGGCCCTTCTTCGTCTTCAGCATCTAAGGGCGCCATCTCAATGGCTCCTGCAGGACAATGGCGAGCGCAGTTGCCGCATTCAACTCCATCTATAATAGGTATGCAGTTCTTCTTAATCCATACAGCATGCCCTATCTGTATGCTTGATTTCTCTTCTCTGTCAATAGGCTTGATGGCTCCTGCAGGACATACTTTCGAGCAGCGAGTGCACTCAGGACGACAGTGGCCTCGTTCATAGCTCATCATGGGTTGCATGAGATGCATGAGGTCTGTTGAAGGACGAAGCACATCGTTGGGACACTCGCTGACACACAACTGACAGCCTGTGCAGTGGGCTGCAAAGTGTTGGGCTGAAAGTGAGCCAGGGGGTGTCAGGGGAGTCTGTCGTTCTGGTGCGATCTTATCCTCCAGGTCAATATAGCCACCATCAAAGATCTTGTCTTTTTCCTGAGCGATCGCTGCAGTGGCCAATAGGGTAGAGGAGAGTAGGAACGAACGGCGTGAGGCTATAGGAGTGTCATTTTCTTCCTTTTGATTTTTGGTATGCAGTTTAGAATTGTCGTATTTCAGTGCTCCAAATTTGCAGCTTTCAAGACAGTCGCCACATACGATGCAACGTGTGTAGTCAACTGTATGCGTCTTGAAATCGATGCAAGCCGCTTTGCAGTTCTTCGTGCAGAGCGAGCAGTTGCGACATTTCTCTGTGTCAAAGTTTATTTTCAGGAAAGAATAACGCGCCAAGAATGAGAGAACAGTACCCACAGGACAGATGGTGTTGCAGTAGGTTCGTCCGTTTCGCCAAGCCAATACAAAGAGAATCACCAGTGTGATGGTGGCAATAATGAGTACGGGCAGTGATTTCATCCACACATCGACAGAGTAGAAAGCGTAGCTGTCGTAATGCTCAGCGATACTGGCCAGGACATTGTTCCCCATCTTCCAGAGCGGTTGGAAAATCATGGTGACGATGCGTCCGAAAGCACTATAGGGAGCCAGTAGCTGTGTGATGATTCCGATATGTGCGATAAGTGCTACCAGGAAGATGCCCAGCATGGAGTAGCGCAGCCATTTCACTTCTTTAGAATAGGTGTAGCGGTTCTTCTTTACTTTTTTACCTAACCATCCAATAAGGTCCTGCATAACGCCAAGCGGACATATTACTGAACAGTAGATGCGCCCGAAGATGAGTGTCAATATGACGAGCAGACTTATTATGGCAATATTCAGGGCAAGTACAGCTTCTAATGCCTGCACCTTTGCCATCCATGATAGCCAGTGATGGGCAGTGCCTGTAAAGTCAAGAAAGAGCAGCGTCAGTCCTAAGAAGAAGACACTTGCCAGCGCGATTCTGATTTTTTTTAGCATGATAGTTTAGTTTTAGGATTTGTTATTTTGACAATCCAGATGCTTAGTTCGTAAAGCAGCCAGATGGGAAGAGCCACAACAAGTAGCGTAAACGCGTCAGTGGTTGGGGTGATGATGGCAGAAGCTACCAAGATGGCGACGATGGCATGTCTGCGATATTGTGACATCAATGTGTCGTTGATAACTCGGAATCTTCCAAGGATGGCGCATACAACGGGTAGTTCGAAGACTATTCCCATGACGAAGCTCATGCCTATGAACGTATCGATATAGCTTTGCAGCGTCAGCATGTTGGCTACATCCGGACTCACTTGGTAGGTTCCAAGAAAACGGACTGTCAGAGGGAAAATCAGGAAATAGTCTACCATCGTGCCAATGATGAACATTGCATAGGCTGAAATGGCAATCCAAGTAGCAACGCGCTTTTCGTTTTGATACAGTCCTGGGGCAATAAAGCTAAATAGCTGGTATAGAACGTATGGGGACGCCAGCAATAATCCTGCATAGATAGCCACTCGCATGTGGGTCATGAACTGTTCAGTGAGCCCAACATTCATCAGGCTGACGTAGAACTCCTCTTCTATTCCCAATAGCTGATAGCTGATGAAATGGCTCGAACGGGGAGCCAGAACAACATCAAAAAGCTGTTCTTTCATGAAAAATGCAGCCACAGCAGCCACAGCGAAAACAATGAGTGACTTTATGATGACGCTGCGCAATTCATCGAGATGCTCCCAGAAAGTCGCAGTCTGTTCGCTCATTCCTTCGCTTGTCCCTTTGGATCAGTTGTTTCCTTGCCTTTTTTCTCAGTCTCTTCGCTACCGTTCATCCCTTCCTTAAAGCTTTTTACACCTTTGCCTAAGCCATTCATGAGCTCAGGAATTTTCTTGCCGCCAAAGAGTAAAAGTACCACTAAAGCAATGATAATGATTTCGTTGAGGCCAAGACCTCCAAATAATAATATGTTCGTGTACATAAATAAATATAAGCTGTTTCGACTGCAAAGATACGACTAAGCAAGCGAAAATGCAAATTTTTGTTTGTAAAGATTGCATTTGTTTCATGTTTTTTTTGTAATTTTGCGCCCGTATTTGACAATAGTCACTTGTTAGTAAGTTTTTTTGTGTAGCCGATGATGGCGACATTCAATCGATTGAGTAAAACTTTAATTGTTTTTTAGGAATGAATATTTCTTATAAATGGCTGAAAGAATACGTTGATTTCGACCTTTCGCCGCAGCAGGTATGCGATGCGCTGACCTCTACGGGACTCGAAGTCGACGCTCTGGAAGAAGTACAGTCCATACGTGGTGGACTGAAAGGTCTCTATGTGGGCAAGGTGCTCACCTGCGAAGTGCATCCCAACTCTGATCATTTGCATGTAACAACGGTTGACCTGGGTAAGGGCGAACCTTCACAAATAGTGTGTGGCGCTCCCAACGTGGCTGCTGGTCAGAAGGTGATTGTGGCTGACTTGGGCTGTGTACTATATGATGGTGATCAGGAATTTGTTATCAAGAAATCGAAACTGCGTGGCGTCGAGTCTAATGGTATGATCTGTGCCGAGGACGAGATAGGCGTTGGTACCAGTCATGATGGAATTATCGTTTTGCCAGAGGATGCCGTAGTGGGTACACCTGCTGCTGAGTACTATAACCTGGAGAGCGACTGGCTTATCGAGGTAGATATCACTGCCAATCGTGCTGATGCCCTTTCTCACTGGGGAGTAGCCAGAGACCTTTATGCCTGGTTGAAGCAGAATGGCTATGAGACCTCCCTGCATCGTCCTGCTGTCGACGATTTTGTCGTTGACAACCACGACCTTCCTATCGAGGTAAAAATAGAAAACGCTGAGGCCTGCAAGCGTTATGCCTGCGTGAGCATCACTGGTTGTGAGGTCAAAGAGTCACCCGACTGGCTGAAGAATAAACTGACTACTATAGGCTTGCGTCCTATTAATAATATTGTGGACATTACCAACTATGTGATGATGGCCTATGGTCAGCCCCTGCATACTTTCGATGCAGATATGGTGAAGGGACATCAGATTGTAGTAAAGACAATGCCAGAGGGTACGCCTTTCGTAACACTCGATGGCGAGGAACATAAACTCTCTGAACGTGACCTGGCTATCTGTAACGCTGAGGATGCGATGTGTATTGCAGGTGTGTTTGGTGGAAAGGGTAGTGGAACTTACGAAACTACCAAGAACGTAGTGCTCGAATCAGCCTACTTCCATCCTACATGGATTCGTAAGTCTGCTCGTCGTCATGGTCTCTCTACTGATGCTTCATTCCGTTTCGAGCGTGGCATCGACCCTAATGGCGTGATCTATGCTCTGAAGCAAGCTGCTCTGCTTTGTAAGGAGTTGGCAGGAGGTAAAGTCTCTATGGATATTTGTGACGTATATCCAGAAAAGATGGAGAACACCATCGTGGATTTGCAGTACAGCTATGTACACAGCCTGGTGGGAAAGGATATTCCTGTTGAGACCATCAAGAGCATCTGTGAGACACTGGAGATGAAGGTGCTCAATGAAACTGCAGAAGGATTGAAGTTAGAAATACCTGCTTATCGTGTAGATGTTACTCGCCCCTGTGATGTCGTTGAGGATATCCTGCGCATTTATGGATACAATAATGTGGAGATTCCTACACAGTTGAAGTCAAGTCTCGTCATCAAAGCCGATGAGGACCGCAAGCACAAGTTGCAGAACCTGGTTTCTGAGCAACTGGTGGGTGCTGGTTTCAATGAGATTTTAAATAACTCGCTGACAAAGACTTCATATTATGAGGGCAAAGAGGGTGTCGTAAAGATTATGAATCCGCTGTCTTCAGATCTGGGTGTGATGCGTCAGACACTGCTCTATGGTGGATTGGAGAGCATTGAGCACAATGTGAAGCGTAAAAACGCCAACCTGAAGTTCTTTGAGTTTGGCAACTGTTATTTCTTCGACGCTGAGAAAGAGAATCCTGAGAACCCCATGCAAGCCTATAAGGAAGAGAACTATATGGGTATCTGGGTAACCGGTAAGCGTGTGGAGGGCTCATGGGCACATCCTAATGAGGATACCACATACTACGAATTGGCTGCATACGTGCAGAACATCCTGAGTCGTATTGGTATGAAGCAGGGACAGTTGGTTACAAAGAAAATATTGGCGCAGCAGCTCGATGGGGCAGGCTCCCCATTCTCTGCAGGCATTATCATCGAGAACCGTGGTGGCAAGAAGCTCATTGAGATGGGTATTCTCTCTAAAAAGCTCCTGAAGCAGTTTGATCTGCAGCAGCCAGTATACTTCGCCGAGCTGAACTGGACTCAACTGATGAAAGCTACGAAGAAGAACGAGGTGACATTCTCCGAGATTTCCAAGCATCCTGCTGTAAGTCGTGATTTGGCTCTGCTGGTTGATAACAGTGTAGAGTTTGCCCAGATTGAGCAGATTGCCCGTCAAACAGAGAAGAAACTTCTAAAGAAGGTAGAACTCTTTGATGTCTATGAAGGCAAGAATCTGCCTGCCGGGAAGAAGTCGTATGCTGTTAACTTCATCCTTCAAGATGCAGAGAAGACAATGAATGACAAGCAGATTGACGCTATCATGCAGAAGCTGATTGCCAACATCAAGAAACAGCTCGGAGCAGAGCTTCGATAATTAAGAGTAAAGAATTAGGAATTAAGAAAATAAGTTTAACAATGGGAAGAGCATTTGAATATCGTAAAGCTACGAAGCTGAAGAGATGGGGCCACATGGCCAAGACATTCACAAAGATTGGAAAGCAGATTGCCATCGCAGTAAAGGCTGGGGGTCCTGAACCTGAGAACAACCCTGCACTGCGTGCTTGTATTGCCAATGCTAAGCGCGAGAACATGCCGAAGGACAATATCGAGCGTGCTATCAAGAACGCTATGGGTAAAGACCAGAGCGACTATAAGGAGGTTACTTACGAGGGATATGGCCCCCATGGTGTGGCAATCTTCGTTGAGACACTGACTGACAACACTACTCGTACGGTAGGCGATGTCCGCTCGGTGTTCAATAAGTTCAATGGTAACTTGGGTACTCAGGGCAGCTTGAGCTTCCTCTTCGACCACAAGTCAGTGTTCACTTTCAAGAAGAAGGATGGACTGGACATGGACGAAATGATTCTCGATCTTATTGACTATGGCGTGGATGATGAGTTCGATGAGGATGAGGAAGAGAATAGCATCACTATTTATGGCGATCCGTCTTCATTCAGTGCTATTCAGAAACACTTGGAGGAGAATGGCTTCGAGGTAACAGGAGCAGAGTTTACTCGTATCCCCAATGATTTGAAGGAAGTGTCTGCCGAGGAGCGTGAGACCATTGATAAGATGGTTGAAAAACTTGAAGATTTCGATGATGTGCAGACTGTTTATACAAATATGAAACCTGAGGAAGAGTAAACCAGTCGTTTACACAAAACAAACCTGTCGTTTGCTTGTGGCAATCCTATGCTTTGCTATGAGCAAACGATAGTTTTTTTTGACAATGACTACTTCTCTTCTGAAACAGACTACTTTTCTCCTGAAGGGACCCTCTTCTTCTAGAACTATTGATAGTCTTCTTTTGCCATAACTGTCTCAAATAGTATCTTACCCTTTTGCTTTTGGGAATAATAGGTGTATTTGAAGCTATAGCCCGCTTCCTTAAAGACACGAGTAGTGGTCTCGTTCTTGAGCGCATCCAATAACAACTGTCGCATGGATGAAGTATTCAGCGTACTATCATTATCCATGTTTCCCATAAACGTATAGAAATAGTGGAGTGTATGGGAATCTGTCTCAAAGGCACAGCTGTCCATCACAATAGATTCGCTGAGTTGCATCGGACAGTTTTTTTCGCTGTAGTCCTGAAGTGTACGTTCAGCTCTCTTCTCAAGTGACTCCTGACAGGCTGAAAGAAGTCCGGCAGTAAGCAAAAATATCAGTATTTTTTTCATTTTCATTATTTTTTATGATGCAAAGGTATATAAAAAAAGCTAAAATGGAGAAAGTTCAACTATTTTTTTGTATTTTTGCATCTTAAAGCAGACGTATGTTCATGAATAATATTAGAAACTTTTGTATTATCGCTCATATTGACCATGGTAAGTCTACTCTCGCAGATCGCCTGTTGGAGTATACCAAGACTATTCAAGTGACTGAAGGCCAGATGCTTGACGATATGGAATTGGAACGTGAGCGTGGTATTACAATCAAGAGTCACGCCATTCAGATGGAATATACGAAGAATGGCGAGAAATATATATTGAATCTTATTGATACTCCTGGACATGTTGACTTTTCCTACGAAGTAAGTCGTTCGATAGCCGCTTGTGAAGGTGCATTGTTAGTTGTAGATGCAACCCAAGGTGTGCAGGCGCAGACTATCTCGAACCTTTATATGGCCATTGATAATAATTTGGAGATTATTCCAGTTATCAATAAGATTGATATGCCCAGTGCGATGCCAGACGAGGTTGAAGATGAGATTATTGACCTGATTGGCTGCAAACGAGAGGAAATTATCCGTGCAAGTGGAAAGACCGGTGAAGGAGTGGAAGATATCTTGGATGCTGTAGTTGAACGTATTCCTCATCCTGTTGGTGATGAAAAAGCTCCATTGCAAGCTTTGATTTTCGACTCGGTATTCAATTCATTCCGTGGTATTATCGCTTATTTCAAGGTGTTGAATGGAAAGATTGCCAAGGGCGACAAAGTGAAGTTCTTCAATACAGGCATGGAATATGAGGCAGATGAAGTGGGCGTATTGAAGATGGATATGATTCCCCGCCCTGAACTTGGAACTGGCGAGGTGGGATATATCATTAGCGGTATCAAGGATGCAAAGGAAGTAAAGGTGGGTGATACAATCACTCATGTTGCGACACCCTGTGACAAAGCAATTGAGGGATTCCAAGAGGTAAAGCCAATGGTGTTTGCCGGTGTCTATCCTATTGACCCCACTGACTATGAGAATCTGCGCGCTTCACTTGAGAAACTTCAGCTTAATGATGCCTCTTTGACCTTTATGCCAGAGACGTCTATAGCCTTGGGCTTTGGCTTCCGTTGCGGATTCCTGGGATTGCTCCACATGGAGATTGTACAGGAACGGTTGGATCGTGAGTTCAATATGGATGTGATAACCACCGTTCCTAATGTAACCTACATGTGTTACACCAAACAGGGAGAGGTAAAAGAGGTTCATAACCCCTCAGGAATGCCTGAGCCAGTAATGATTGATCATATTGAAGAGCCATATATTCGCGCTTCCATCATTACTGCTGCCGACTATATCGGTCCAATCATGACACTCTGTTTGGATAAGCGCGGTGAACTCATCGACCAGCAGTACGTAAGCGGCAATCGTGTAGAACTGCATTTTATGTTGCCTTTGGGTGAGATCGTGATTGATTTCTACGATAAACTGAAGTCTATCTCTAAAGGCTACGCATCGTTCGATTATCATATTGACTCTTTCCGTCCGTCAAAACTGATAAAACTCGATATCTTACTTAACGGAGAACCCGTTGATGCACTCTCTACACTGACACATCAAGATAATGCTATCACGTTTGGTCGTCGCATGTGTGAGAAGTTGAAAGAACTAATTCCTCGACAGCAGTTCGATATAGCTATTCAGGCTGCCATTGGCGCGAAAATCATTGCCAGAGAGACTGTCAAGCAAGTCAGAAAAGACGTGTTGGCAAAGTGCTATGGAGGTGATGTTAGCAGAAAACGTAAACTACTTGAAAAGCAGAAGCGCGGTAAGAAGCGTATGAAGCAGATTGGTAATGTGGAAGTGCCCCAAAAAGCCTTCCTCGCTGTATTAAAACTTGACTAACCTATTAAAAAATGCCTAACCTAAGTTTAACAAAGCGTGATGTGGCCCGCGAATTGGCCCGTAGATACAGTACGATGACTCATGACGAGCTCGATATCTTAGAGAGCGTGCTCGTGCCCATGAAGTTCTCAAAAGGTGAAAAAGTCCTCAGTGAAGGAGAAACTTGTCAGAATATCTATTGGATTGTAAAAGGACTGGTCCGTCAGTATTATTACAAAAACAACAAAGAACTGACAGAGTACATGGCCGCTGAGAATACTATTATGATGAGTATTGAAAGTCTTTTCATGGAGAAACCCTCTATGCAGATTATTCAAGCTTTGGAACCTACGCTTATCTATGCTATGCCGAAACAAGAATTAGAGGCTGTGGCTATGCGTAGCGTGAATATTCAGATTCTGTATCGTAAGATTCTGGAGGAATCATTGATTATTAGCCAAAAGCGCGCTGATATGCTCCGTTTTGAGTCGGCACAAGATCGTTATCAGAGATTGGTAAAGTCATCTCCTCAGTTAGTACTCCGTGCACCTCTGGTTTATATTGCCAGTTATCTGCAGATGACGCCAGAGACACTCAGCCGTGTTCGTACTGCTGCTTTGATGGAAGGAAAATAGATTCAAAAAAACAGCTCCACTGCTTCCTTGAATAAGTAATCTCAATAGGGAAGGGGTGGAGCTGTGTTTGTTTCTCTTTATTTGCTTACTTCGTTTTCCTCCTGCATATCAATAAATTGTCGGTTCTGATCGTAGAACTCATATTGGAGGAAAGCCAGTTTCTGACTACTGATAATACGGATGCCGAGACCGTATTTCAATTGCCATTTTCGTTTTAATGAAAAAACGCCCTGGTTGATGAAAGCAGCAACGTAGGGATGTACGTGCAATAAGAAACGACTAATGCCTATCTTGTTGACTAGGCGATCAATTTTGCTCTCTAATTGGTCGGTAAACAGAATGCTTGATTTGATCTTTCCTGTACCGTGGCAAGTGGGACAATTTTCTTCAACGGCAACGTCCATTGCAGGACGGACACGCTGGCGCGTAATCTGCATTAGTCCAAACTTACTCAGTGGCAGGATATTATGACGAGCACGGTCTTTCTTCATGTTCTCACACATGCGCTCATAAAGCAGTTGTCGATCTTCTGCAAGGTTCATGTCGATAAAGTCTACGACAATAATGCCTCCCATATCGCGCAGACGTAGCTGTCTAGCCAACTCGTCGGCGGCTCCAAGGTTGGTCTCCAATGCATTTGCTTCCTGTCCGTTTTCTTTCTTTATGCGCGTTCCACTATTGACGTCTACTACATGCATGGCCTCAGTATGTTCGATAATAAGGTAGGCTCCACGTTTATAGTTGACGGTACGTCCAAATCCGGATTTTATTTGTTTCGTAACGTTATAATTGTCAAAAATAGGAACGTTACCATTGTATAATTTGACCACGTCTGCCTTTTCAGGGGCTATTAATGAAACGTAATCGTGGATTTGGTTAAATACTTCGGAGTCGTTGATGTAAATTCCGTCATACGTAGGATTGAACAGGTCGCGAATCAGTGCAACGCTGCGACTCTGCTCTTCGAATACCATTTGAGGACGCTCGGTAGTTTTCTGTACGCGCGTAATAGCATCTTCCCAGCGTTTTAGCAGTATCTTCAGTTCCTGATCAAGTTCTGCAGCACGTTTTCCCTCTGCCACTGTACGTACGATGACACCAAAATTCTTGGGTTTCATGCTTTGTACAAGTTGTTTCAGACGGCTACGCTCTTCTCCTTTCTTAATTTTTGAACTGACTGATACCTTATCGCCAAAGGGAATAAGTACCATGTAGCGACCAGCGAAGCTTAAATCACAGGTAAGGCGTGGCCCCTTGGTATTGATGGGCTCCTTAACGACCTGTACTAAGACCTCCTGTCCTACCTTCACCAGATTCTGTATGCTGCCGTCCTTGGGGAGGTCTGGTTGACGTGTAGCTTTCTGGATGGGGTAGAGCTTTTTGCGATCGCTTGCTACTTGTTTTAAATATTTCTCAAAAGAGCTGAATTGAAGTCCCAGGTCAAGATAATGCAAAAATGCGTCGCGCTCAGAGCCGACATCTACGAAGCATGCATTCAGTCCGGGCATTAGCTTTCGGACTTTTCCGATGTAGACATTGCCAACGGCATAGGAGGCAGAACGAGGTTCGCTCTGGTATTCCACGAGTTGCTTGTCTTCCAGCAACGCTATGGAAATCTCCTTTGGCTGTACATCAATGATTACTTCACTTGTCATTTTTGTTCTCTTAACTTGTTTTGGGGTACTGATAACATAAAAGGGTGCACCTGCATATCTCTACACATGGTACACTCCTTTCATTTTCTTTAGACATTAAGTGCAAAGATTTACTTGCTCTTATGTCTGTTCTTGCGCAGGCGCTTCTTACGCTTGTGCGTAGCCATCTTGTGGCCCTTCTTTTTCTTTCCGTTAGGCATAATTGAATGATTTTATTTGAAAATTACTTTAAAATGTATTATTCTCCGACAATGTCGATAGCGTCTGCATCCATACGTTCAACGAAACTCTTTGCAGGCTTAAAGGCAGGCAGATCGTGTGCCTCAATTACCATTGTGGTATTCTTTGAGATGTTGCGGGCAGTCTTCTTAGCACGATGCTTGACAATAAAGCTACCAAAGCCACGCAAATAGACATTTTCCTTGTTGTTTGCCAAACTGTTGCGAATCTCTTCCATGAAGGCCTCGACAGTAATAGAAATTTCTCTTTTGTTGATGCCTGTCTGCTCTGCAATATGATTGACAATTTCTTGCTTTGTCATGATGCTTTTATCTGTAAATTATTAACGTGATTTAATTTCGGACTGCAAAGATACTGTTTTTCAGTGAGATACGAAAATTTTCGTCTGTTTTTTTTGAAAAATTATATACTTTACCGTCTTTACCGTCTTTCTTAATTGTCAAAATATGCATTTAGCTCTTCTTTTGCACTTTCAGATGAGTTGGGAAGATCTCTGATGATGTTGCCTTTTTCCAGCAGAACAATGCGAGTAGATATTTCTATCGTATGAAGAAGATTGTGTGAACTGATGATAATGGTGGCTCCAGTCTTATCATGATAATCCTTGATTAAATGCTTCAAAGTGATTTGGCTGGTGGGGTCAAGGAAATTGAATGGTTCGTCAAGTACAACCAATTTTGGATTTCTGAGCAATGCAGAGATGATGCCTACTTTTTGCTTGTTACCTGCTGAGAGATTACGAATCAGTTTGTTCTGTCCGAAGATCTCACCACCAGCAAATTTCTCAAAGTCTTTTAATCTCTCAGTGAGTTCATCGTCAGAAGTGTTGCTGATTTTTCCAATAAAAGCAAAATATTCTTCGGGAGTCAGGAAATCAATAAGAAATCCCTCGTCGATATACGCCCCAGTCGTATCTTTCCACTCCTCATTTGTAGCTGGATTGATGTTGTCAATCTCTATGCTTCCCTCTTCAGGCTTTAGTAAATCCAGAATCATACGGAAGAGGGTGGTCTTGCCCGCTCCATTATTACCTACCAGGCCAAGCACATCTCCGTCGTTCACTGTGAACGACGGGATGTTGCAGGCTATTGTTTCGCCAAACTGCTTCTTGAGATTTTCAATTTTTATCATGATCTTTTCTCCTTTTCGGCAAAGCCTTCATGAATGGGACTTTTCAGTAATGATTATACAAGTCCCTTTCCGTGACAGTTCTTGAATTTCTTACCACTTCCGCATGGGCAGGGGTCGTTGCGTCCGGGGAGTTTGTCGCGAACGATGGGGGTACGTGGCTGCTGGGCACGCGTGTCGTGCTGAGCAGCAGCGCGTTGTCCCTCATCGACAAGATGCTCTTCCTGGGCTTGCTGCTTGTTCTCAGTATACTGATTGCGGTCAGTATGTTCCTCGGGAGCAGCTTCCTGAACCTGTTGAATCTGCGGGATGGCTGCACGGTTCAAGATGGTTACCGTACGATTATTCATTGTATTCACCATTTCGTCGAAAAGCTTAACACTTTCCAGTTTGAAGATGAGCAATGGGTCTTTCTGCTCGTAGCTGGCATTTTGGACTGAATGGCGCAACTCATCGAGTTCACGAAGGTTCTCTTTCCAGGCTTCGTCAATGATATGTAGAAGTGTCTGCTTCTCGAACTGCTTAACGACCGACTTACATTCCGTTTCGTAAGCTTCCTTGAGGTTACAGGCAATATTGTACATGTGTCGTCCGTCTGTGATAGGTACCATGATGCGCTCGTATTTGTCTCCTTGCGTTTCATAGACATCCTTAATGACAGGCCATGCAACTTCCTGGATACGATTTGTACGGTGGTTGAAGTTTGCCAAAGCCTTCTGGAAGGCATCTTCTGCGAGCTGTTCCCGATTGCGCGTGTCTGTGAATTGTTCTTCAGTGAAAGGCACTTCCATTGCAAACAGACGAATGAACTCTTCTTTGCATCCTTCGTAATCATTGTTCTCAATGATGCGTGATACTCGATCCCAGATGACGTTGGCGATATCCATTCCGATGCGCTCACCCATGAGGGCGTGACGGCGCTTTTCGTAGACAACCTTACGTTGCTTATTCATTACGTCATCGTATTCCAATAGACGCTTACGAACACCGAAATGATTCTCTTCAACTTTCTTCTGTGCACGTTCTATGCTGTTGGAAATCATGGAGTGCTCAATCATCTCGCCTTCTTTGAATCCCAGACGGTCCATAACTGATGCAATGCGCTCAGATCCGAATAGTCGCATCAGTTTATCTTCAAGTGAGACGAAGAATACAGAAGAACCTGGATCGCCTTGACGTCCGGCACGACCACGCAGCTGACGGTCTACTCGGCGACTCTCATGACGTTCCGTTCCGATGATGGCCAATCCTCCTGCAGCTTTCACTTCCGGTGACAGCTTGATATCGGTACCACGACCAGCCATGTTCGTTGCAATGGTAACAGCACCAAGTCCATTGGTGCTCTGGCCAGCCAGTGCTACAATGTCAGCCTCTTTCTGGTGGAGCTTGGCATTCAGTACTTGGTGGGGAATCCCCTCTCGCTTACCCGTCTCAGGGTCTACGTACATGTCGAGCATGCGTGATAAGAGCTCAGAGATTTCAACAGATGTAGTACCAATCAAGGTAGGACGACCTGCCTTACGCATCTTAACGACCTCTTCAATGACGGCTTTGTATTTCTCGCGTGCAGTCTTATACACACGATCATCCATATCGTTACGGATAACGGGCTTGTTAGTAGGAATCTCTACAACATCAAGTTTGTAGATATCCCAGAATTCGCCTGCCTCAGTCGAAGCCGTACCTGTCATACCTGCCAACTTGTGATACATACGGAAATAATTCTGCAGCGTGATGGTGGCAAATGTCTGGGTTGCTGCTTCCACCTTTACATGTTCCTTTGCTTCAACAGCCTGGTGGAGACCATCACTCCAACGGCGCCCTTCCATGATTCGGCCTGTTTGCTCGTCAACAATCTTTACCTCACCGTCAATGACCACATACTCGTCATCCTTATTGAACATGCAATAAGCTTTGAGCAGTTGCTGAAGCGTATGAACACGTTCTGACTGTACAGCATAGTGAGCCATGAGTTCGTCTTTCTTGTTGACGCGTTCCTCATCGGTGACAGTCTTGTCTACTTCGAGTGCCGACAGTTGTCCGGCTATATCGGGGAGCACAAACAGCTCGGCGTCGTTCACCTGCTTAGCCAACCATGCAGTACCCTTGTCAGTAAGGTCGCAAGAGTTCAGTTTCTCATCCACGACGAAGTACAGAGGCTCAACACATTCCGGCATACGACGGTTGTTATTCTCCATATAAATCTCCTCCGTCTTGAGCATTCCAGATTTTATTCCTTCCTCTGATAGGTATTTGATGAGAGGCTTGTTCTTCGGGAGTGCCTTGTGTGAACGGTAAAGAGCCAGGAACCCTTCATCCAGCAAATCTTGGCTTGCTTTCTTGTCACCATTGGCAGCCAACTGCTGTCCTTCGGTAATCTTCTGTTTGGCCTCAGCCAGATATTGAGTTGCTAACTGTTTCTGAACGTTGACAAGTTTTTCAACGAGCGGTTGGTATTCCTCAAACATCTGGACATCGCCTTTAGGAATAGGACCACTAATAATAAGAGGTGTACGCGCATCGTCAATCAACACAGAGTCCACCTCATCGACGATGGCGTAGTTGTGTGCACGCTGTACTAAGTCGGCAGGCGAGATTGCCATGTTGTCGCGCAAGTAGTCGAAACCGAATTCATTGTTCGTACCAAATGTGATGTCAGCCATATATGCGCGTCGGCGTTCTTCAGAGTTTGGCTGGTGCTTGTCAATGCAATCAACTGAAAGTCCATGGAACATATAAAGCGGTCCCATCCATTCTGAGTCACGCTTTGCCAGGTAATCGTTGACGGTAACCACGTGTACGCCATTTCCTGTCAATGCATTCAGAAATACAGGAAGTGTAGCTACCAGTGTTTTACCCTCACCTGTAGCCATTTCTGCAATCTTACCCTGATGGAGTACGGTACCGCCAAACAGCTGAACGTCGTAATGAACCATCTCCCATTTCAGGTCGTTGCCTCCGGCTGTCCAGTGATTGTGATAGATGGCCTTGTCACCATCAATGGTAATAAAGTCTTTACGTGGGTCTCCTGCCAGTTCGCGGTCAAAATCATTGGCAGTAACGATTGTCTCCTCGTTTTCTGCAAAACGGCGGGCGGTGTCCTTCACAATGGCGAACACTTCTGGCATAACCTCGTTGAGGGCCTGTTCATAGACTTCAAGGGCATCTTTCTCCAGCTTGTCTATCTTGGCAAAGATGTCTGCACGCTCGTCAAGAGGCGTTTCCTCGATAGTTGCCTTCAGTTTTTCTATTTCATCCTTTTGTGTTTTTGCCGCGCTCTGTACCTGTTGGCGGATAGCCTGAGTACGTTGACGCAATTCATCGTTGCTAAGCTGAGTGATTTGTGGATAAATTGTCTTTACCTTATCTACATAAGGCTGAATAAGCTTCATGTCGCGCGATGATTTGTCGCCGAACAGTGCTTTTAGAATCTTGTTGAAATTCATATTGTTATTTTCTTTTTTATTATTGTCGGAATTAATGAATGTGTGCAACTGTGACAGTGTTGCAATGATTAAAACAAGGGGGCTGCCGAACATGCATTTGGAGCCCTGATGCGAATAGCGCGTGCAATCGTTGGCGCAATATGATTTGTTGTTACAGGTGTAGCAATAAGTTCTGCTTTTGTGTTCGCACCATAGAATATGATAGGAAAGGGGATGAATGTTGCCCTTGACATACTGCTTTCCTGCGTGTCCTCGTTCAGCAATTTCCATCCAGGAGCCGTCTCGATGATAATGTCACCATAGAGTTCCGCATTGAAACCGTTCCTGACTGCACGTAAGTGTTCGTTGTTGTCTGTAATCAGTTGTAGGGAAGTATATACATTTCGTACGCCCGACATCATGGCAAGGAACTCCTGAGCCCGGTTGGTGGCTTCTGCCAGACTGATTTTCTTGGCTTCTAACAGCTGGTGGTTAAGAAAAATCTGGTTATGGAAGTAGGCCTCTACGTATTTGCCCTGTCCCCATAGTGCGCCGAAATACATATTGAGCAGATTCGATGTTCTGCTCAGGTAGAATGTACCTGTGGGTATTCTGTAGCGTTCGTAGTCAGCTGAATCTTCATCGCTGTATCCTGTACTTGTCAGTACCACAAGGATGTTCTCCCTGCCTAACTTTTCTTCAAAATGCTTGATAAGTCGTGAAAGCTCTCTGTCAAGTCTGACATAAGTGTCTTGCAACTCCATCTGACAATCTGTCACAGAGCGATGGTCATAATTGCCTGCGTAGTAAGTCAGACATATCATATCTGTCACGCGGTCATTGCCCATGCCGCAACTACCTACACACTGTATGGCCAGGTCGGTGATGTCTTCGTTGATGAGTCCACTGGCTTTGTATTCGCAGAAACGGCGATCCCCTTTAAACACATGTTTGAAGGGCTCTTGCATGCCTGTCTGCATGAAATAGCTGAAGTTCCCTACAAACTCGTTAACCGGTTCCCATTTGACATCTTTTATCTTGTGTTGAGGCGCCAATACACCGTTGTAGCCTTGCACCCATGCAGGTATCATGGAGAAAAAGTACTTTGACGAACACCAGTTGCCAGTTTTGTCGTCAAGCCAAAGTGCCCCGTCAGCAGCATGACCTGCTGAAAGCACAGCAGCATCGCGGTAGGGGGCAATTGCATAGATAATGCTGCGTCCGCCTGTGCCCACTTTTAACTCATCGCCAAGAGTTGATGTGCAGAGGTTTACGGGTGATGTGGCATCAGAGGTGTTGATGCCTGCATATTTGCTGTCGTCAACGCAAT
The DNA here is from genome assembly GCA_017460515.1 of Prevotella sp. GTDB lineage: Bacteria > Bacteroidota > Bacteroidia > Bacteroidales > Bacteroidaceae > Prevotella. Next base: position 15,111 of record JAFUAY010000048.1, on the reverse strand, counting down.
AGACGGGACGTAATGTTTTACGGTCAAGCCATTTCTCACCTACTATCTTATTATAATAAGGTGTAACTCCTGAGCTGATTGCAGCTATGGCTGATGCCCTGTCAATAGGCGCGAAAGGAAATGATGCGTTCTTGAATACCATTCCTTCTGCCATCAGGTGTTTGAATCCGTAGTCGCCATAAAGAGGCATGAAAGCCTCCAGGAAATCATTCCGCAATTGGTCGATGGTGATGTTCACCACCAAACGTGGTGCATTACGCATTTCCTGTCCTTGAGCTTCAAAGTTAAAGCCCAGGACCGATAGTAGAGTGATATATAGATATTTATTTGTCATTTTTTAGATGGCTCAAATAACGTGTTAGCAAACATAATGCCAGAAATTCCATTCCCTCTGCATAATCTTGTAGGAATCCTCCTAAAAAGAATAATATCAGGAAGCATAATAGCATTTTCCAATAGATGGTCTTCTTGTGTCTTATGACAGCAGGAATAAACAGCAATGAAAGCGGGTTCAGTATCAGTATCTGAAGATTCGTGCTCGTAGTGGGATGTTCAGAGAAGAGCATGATGAACAGTAGAATGCCAGCCAAGCCCGTCAAGGTCATCAATACGACATCAAACCAGACTATGCAGCACTTCCGCTTGTATTCTATTGACGCGATGAGCAGCGAAAGAATCGCTAACAGAAGGAAACAAACGGTGGGCGAAAGCGGGAAGTCTTTTTCACGAATCTGCACACCGGCTTTTACCAGTATGCGTCGTTCCTTTACCAATGGCCTGTATTTTCCGTTCTCATACACTTGAGCATGATCGAAACTATACATCAGGTTCAATGGCAGAAACTCCTGTTGCCTATAGTCGGTATGAGTATCTGCCTTAAAGCCCAGCAAAAGGTCATTGCCAAAGGATGCCCATTCATGATGCCCTGTAAGTTCATGAATCATGGCGCGATAGCTGGGTGAATAGTCTTCACGGGGTGAATAGATGATGTCACCCATCATGTTGTGCTCAATGATATCTCTGGGTCGGGTAGAGCAGTTGTCGTAGAAGAAATTGTAGCGATAGACGCTGTTTTCAGGGCGCAAGTTTAATGCCAGAGCTTTTGTAATCCTTTCTTTTTCCTCATTCGTCAGGTCCAATACTTGTTCAATAACCTCACTTCCCCAGTCTTTGTAATACTTGCAGAAAGGGGCAAATGGAATGACGCCCAACTCGTAGTCTGTCTTTCCAAGAACAAAGCGGGCAACAAAATGTGGCGCTTTGTAATTGAAGACTCCATAGTTGAACACCAAGTCCTGACGGGTTCGTAGGTTATGGTATCTTAGTGCCGTATGACCATAAAGGCTGTAAATCTCTTCGTGAGGTGTGCAGGTGATGAGTCCAATCTCGACACTGTCCATCCTGTTTTGCATGATGTTGTCGGCTCTGGCGTCAACAGTTTGCAGTACTACAAGAATCGTAAGCCAAAATGTCCTGAAATAGAATTCTAAATGTTTCACGATGCAAAATTACTTAAAAGTTAGGAGTTTGTAGCGTGGTGTGGGAGTATTTTCTGTGTGTTTAACTTTTTTTTTGCCATTGTTTCAAAAAAACTCCTAACGCCTAAGCTCTAACTCCTAACTTTTTCGTAATTTTGCACGCTGATAAGAAATTCGGATACATATTGGAGCACAATCCAAGCGTGTTGGTATAAGAATCAAGTAATGAACAAAAGAATCTCTTGTGCTATTTTTGCGGTAGCATTTATGACTGGAGCCTTCGGACAGACGAGTCTGAATTCTCCATATAGTCAATATGGAATTGGCCGTATGGCTGATCAATCACAGAGTTTTAGTAGAGGTATGGCAGGAGCCAGCCTTGGAATCAGAGAGGGTAATGTGATTAATACGCTCAATCCTGCTTCCTATTCTGCCATCGATTCGCTGACCATGTTGTTTGATATGGGCATATCGGGTCAGGCTACTCAGTTCTCTGAAAAGTCCAATGGCGTCACTAAGCGCGTGAATGGAAAGAATGCCAGTTTCGATTATTTTACTGCCAGTTTCCGCCTTTTGCCAAAGGTGGGCATGACGTTGGGCATCCTTCCTTACTCGAATGTCGGCTACAAGTATACTGTCAAGAACTATATTGATCAGACGAATGGAACCGTCACTGAGACGCATACAGGTGATGGTGGTCTGCATCAGGTCCTTCTGGGAGCAGGTTGGCAGATATCCAAGCCTTTGTCACTTGGCGTCAATGTTTCTTATATGTGGGGAACTACCAATGGTAGTGTGACGACATCCAGTACGACCAATATCCAGTCGCTTTCCCGTCAGTATACAGCTGAGGTTCGTAGTTATAAAGTTGATTTCGGATTACAGTACATCCACCAGTTAGACAAGAATAACGAACTGACCTTAGGCGCTACTGTAGGTCTGGGACACAAGTTGGGTGCCGATCCTACTTGCCAGGTTATTAATGTGACAAACGCTGATACCACTCGCTATGAGGTTAAGAATGGTCTTTCCATTCCAATGACGTATGCTGTGGGTGCTGCTTGGAAACATGACAATCGATTGATTGTTGATGCCGACTTCACGATGCAGCAGTGGGGTAGTGTAGACTTCCCTGGTATTGATGCATCGGGCCAGTATGTTGCTCAGAGCGACCTGTTGCGCAATAGCTATCAGGTAAAGGTTGGAGCCGACTTCGTGCCTAACGCGATGGATCATCGCAGATTCTATCGTCGTGTTCATTATAAGTTGGGTCTGAGCTATACTACACCTTATTATAATATAAATGGGAAGAGCGGTCCCAAAGAATTTGGCGTGAGTGCGGGATTCGGTATTCCTCTGCAGAACTCCTACAACAACCGTTCCATGTTGAATGTGAGTGCTCAGTGGGTACATCTGGGTTCCAGTGATTTGATAACTGAGAATATTTTCCGCATCAGTGTGGGCTTGACGTTCAATGAGCGCTGGTTCGCAAAGTGGAAAGTTAACTAATTAATAATATATTGGTGTCAGGCAATCTCGATATCCGAATACCTATGTGGTGGGTAGGCTTTGTGCTTGCCCTTTTATCGTTGTCGGCATGTAATGAGGTTCATGAACATATGGCACCAGCTGTGAATCCTGAAGACTCTGTCTCCATGATGACCTCCTATGGTGTCAACACGCTGATTAGTGATTCTGGCGTTATCAAGTATCGTATTGTTACTGAGCGTTGGGAGGTGAATACGCTTCGCCAGCCACCCCGTTGGGAGTTTATGAAGGGCGTGTTCTTCGAGCAGTTTGATGAGAAATTCCGTGTTCAGGCATACGTTCAGGCTGATACAGCCTGGTATTTTGAGCAGCAGCGCCTTTGGAAGTTGCGTGGCAGGGTTCGTGTTCGTACCACTGACGGAACTGTCTATACCAGCGAAGAGCTCTACTGGGACGGAATGACCCACGAGCTGTACTCCAATGTCTATTCCCGTTTGATTACGCCTGAACGCACCATAGCGGGAACCTATTTCCGCAGTGATGAGTCGATGACCCGTTATACAGTGACGAATTCTGTGGGCTCGTTTGTCAATGAAGATGTTGAAGGTGGAAAGAGTGAACCAGCAGATGCGAGTCAGCAGCAAGATACTACAACAGCTGCTCCTGTGATTCGCCAAGCCTCAAAGCCCCATGCGGCTAGTAAGCAACCATGATGACGTTAAGTATAGTGATATGACAGCTCCTATTATAGGCCTTATTATAGCCATGTTGTTCTCGGCCTTTTTCTCAGGCATGGAGATTGCTTTTGTTTCAAGCAATCGCCTTCGTGCTGAAATGGATCGCGAGAAAAACGGTTGGTCACAGCGGGCTATTTCAATATTCTACCAGCATCCCAATAATTTTGTATCCACCATGCTGGTGGGCAACAATATCGCGCTGGTTATCTATGGCATCTTGTTTGCCACCATATTTGATGCAACACTCTTCAAGGGTATTGAGAGCGATGGTGTCCGCGTCACTCTCGATACGCTGTTGTCTACCCTTGTTGTCCTTTTCACTGGCGAGTTTCTGCCAAAGACTATCTTCAAGAGCAATCCCAACAAGATGCTGACCATCTTTGCCGTTCCAGCGTTGTGCTGCTATGTGTTGCTCTATCCCATTTCTCGTTTTGCCACTTTGTTGTCAAAGGGCTTGCTGCGTTTGGTGGGTATCAAGATGGATCGTGAGACTGAAGACCGCGAGTTTACGAAGATTGATCTTGACTATCTGGTTCAGTCGAGTATTGACAATGCTACTGATGAGGACGAGATTGAAGAAGAGGTGCGCATCTTCCAGAATGCCCTTGATTTTAGTGAAACGAAGGTGCGTGACTGTATGGTTCCCAGAACTGAGATTGATGCTGTTGAGGATACTTGCAGTATTGAACAGTTGAAGCAGCGTTTCGTAGAGAGCGGTCATTCTAAGATTGTGGTCTATCATGAGGATATCGACCACATTATCGGCTATATCCATTCCTCTGAGATGTTCCGTCTGGCTAACGACAAAGACCATACGGACTCCAAGGATACGCTCATCACCCTGAACGGAAAGCTGAAGACACTGCTACGCCCGATGACTTTCGTCCCAGAAACGATGTCGGCCAGTAAGATGATGCAGACGTTCCTGGCTCAGAAGAAATCGTTAGGCGTCGTTGTCGATGAGTTTGGTGGCACCAGCGGCCTTGTTGCACTTGAGGATATCGTTGAGGAAATCTTTGGCGATATTGAGGATGAACATGATTCCACGAACTATGTGGCAAAGTTGCTTGAGAACGGAGAGTACCTTTTGTCTGCTCGCCTTGAGATTGAGAAGGTCAACGAACTCTTCGACCTGGACCTTCCTGAGAGCGATGAATACATGACAGTAGGTGGACTCATTTTACATGAATATCAGAGTTTCCCCAAACTGAACGAAGTGGTGAAAATAGATCGCTGGGAATTCAAAATAGTGAAGAATACGGCAACAAAAATCGAACTTGTACGCCTAAAAGTTAATAATTAAGGCATTTTTTCGAAAAAAAATGCAGTTAATTCACTATTAATTAGTAATTTTGTCGGCTGAATTTGAAAATAAGCATAAAACAATAAAAAATTAAAACAATAAAAAGTAAAAATGGCAGCAATTGGAAAAATTAGAAGCTGGGGCCCCACACTCGTTGCAGTGATTGGTTTGGCCTTGTTTGCCTTCATTGCTGAAGAGCTGTTCCGCTCGTGCCAGGCCACGAGTAATGAGCAGCGCCAGCAAGTCGGTCAAGTGTTAGGCGAGAAAATCTCGGTTCAGGATTTTCAGGCTATGGTAGATGAATACCAGGAAGTACTTAAGGTTACTCAGGGACGTGATAACTTCACTGAGGAAGAACTGAACCGCTTGAAGGATCAGGTATGGAATGAGTTTGTACAGCAGACCATCATCGCCAAGGAGTGCGAGAAGCTTGGTCTTACTGTTACTGACGAGGAGCTCCAGAACGTTCTGATTGAAGGTACTCATCCTATGCTTCGTCAGACTCCCTTTGTCAATCAGCAGACCAACCGTTTTGATTTGGCATCTCTGCAGCGTTTCCTGAACGAATATAAGAATGTTCAGACTCAGAATGCACAGTATGCTGAGCAGTATCAGGCTTTGTATAAGTATTGGCAGTGGATTGAGAAGAACCTTCGCACTCAGACTTTGGCCATGAAGTACCAGACCCTCCTGCAGGGCTGCTTTATGTCGAACCCTGTTGCTGCTAAGGCAAACTTCGATGATCAGAACTTGATGAGCAGCATTGTGCTTGCTTCTATGCCTTATGCTGATATCAACGACAATGATGTTACTGTCGAGGATGCTGACCTGAAGGCTAAGTTCAATGAGACCAAGGAGATGTACAAGCAGGACATCGAGACTCGTGATATCAAGTACGTTTCTTATCAGGTGCTGCCTTCTGAGGCTGACCGTGCTGCGCTGATGGCTACGATGCAGGAAGCTCAGAAGAGCCTCGAAGAGGGTGCCGCTCCTGCTGACGTGAACCGTAAGGCTCAGTCACAGGTGGCTTACACTGGCTTCGCAGTTACTCGTAGCGCTCTTCCCAGCGATATCGCTGCTAAGGTTGACTCTATGGCTGTTGGTGCTACATCAGCTCCTTTCGAGACCACATCCGACAATACACTTAACGTTGTTAAACTGCTGGCTAAGAGCCAGATGCCCGACTCTATCGAGTATCGTTTCATCTCTGTAGGTGGTGAGACCATCGAGGCTGCTCGTGCAACTGCTGACAGCATCTGTCAGGCTCTGAAGGCTGGAGCAGTATTCGATTCTATTGCCAGCAAGTATGGTCAGAACGGTCAGAAACAGTGGATGACCTCTGCTATGTATGAGAAGTCACCTGTTATCGATGCTGATTCTAAGAGCTATATCATGGCAGTCAATCAGCTGGGCGTGAACGAGATCAAGCATGTAGAGCTTTCACAGTCAAGCCTCGTTCTGCAGGTAACTGCACGCAAGGCTATGGTTGAGAAGTATGATGTAGCTATCGTGAAGCACACCATCGATTTCTCTAAGGAGACCTATTCTAAGGCTTATAATAACTTCAGCCAGTATGTCAGCGAGAGCAAGGATGTTGACGCTCTTGAGCAGAATGCTACTAAGTACGGCTATCGTGTAATGGATCGTTCAGATCTTGCCAGCTACGAGCATAACGTTGCTGGTGTACGTGGCACCCGTGAGGCTATGAAGTGGATCTTTGATGCCAAGAAGGGCGAACTTTCTCCTCTCTATGAGTGTGGCAACAATGACCATCTGCTGGTTGTTGCCCTGACCAAGGTACACGAAGTAGGCTATCGTGATTGGGAGAGCCTGAAGGATGTGCTCAAGCAGGAAGTGCTGCGCGACAAGAAGTTCAACATGCTGTCAGAGAAACTGGCTGGCGTAAAGAGCATTGCTGAGGCTCAGCAGAAGGGCGCTAAGATTGATACCGTTCCTCAAATCAGTTTCTCTGCACCTGTATTCGTACAGACCACTGGTGGCAGCGAGCCTGCTCTTAGCGGTGCTGTTGCAGCTACCAAGCAGGGCGAGTTCAGCAAGAAGGTTATCAAGGGTAATCGTGGCGCTTACCTCTTCCAGGTTGAGGAGCAGAAACAGCGCGAGGGCGCTTCTTTCGACCCACAGGCACAGGAGCAGATGATGAAGCAGCGCGCTATGCAGTATGCTGGTCGCTTCATGCAGGAGCTCTATCAGAACGCAAAGGTTGTTGACAACCGTTACCTGTTCTTCTAATCAGACAGAACGATTATTTTCAATCTATATTTCTACAGAGGGGTGCTTTTCGGCATCCTTCTGTTTTTTTGCGTTTCAGTCAAACGCTCCCAGCGTTCCTAGGCTTTGCCCTTAGCGTTCCTAGGCTTTGCTCTTAGCGTTCCTAGGCTTTGCCCTTAGCGTTCTTAGGCTTTGCTGGGAGCGTTCTTAGGCTTTGCTAGGAGCGTTTCAGTATTTCGCTTCAAAAAAACGTTGATTTATTTGGCGCAATCATTACTATTTACTATCTTTGCAAAGTTATTGCATTAGTTTGAACTTTAACAATATGAAAAAGATTTTATTTCTTTCACTGATAATTGTTTTGTGTCATCTGACTGCTCTGTCTGGTCAGAAGTTGACCTTAAAAGAGATTACTGGCGGTGCCTTTCGTGGTGAAGCGATGGCGAATGTGGAAGCACTTGCTGATGGCGAGAGCTATATCATGATGACATCCGATGGCAAACAGATTCAGAAATATTCCTTCAAGACAGGTAAGCAGACGGGGGTGCTCTTCGATGTAGCTACGGCTCGTGGTGCGAAACTGGACCGCATCGATGGTTATGTGATGAGCCCCAGTGGTCGTCATCTGCTGATTCAGACGGCAACGAAGTCCATCTATCGTCGCTCTTTCACTGCCACCTATTATATATATACGATAGGCAACAATAAACTGGAGCCCCTCAGCAAGGGAGGTCCGCAGCAGACGCCCGTTTGGAGTCCCGATGGCTATCAGGTGGCTTTCGTACGTGATAACAACATCCACCTGGTGAAGTTGCTCTACAACAATTCTGAGAGTCAGGTAACCAAGGACGGCAAACAGAATGAGGTCATCAACGGCATCCCTGACTGGGTGAATGAGGAAGAGTTCTCGTTCAACTCTTCACTCGTCTTTACCGCAGACTCCCGTCAGATTGTATGGGTCCGTTCCGATGAGTCACAGGTCAAGGAGTACCCCTTGTTCTATTTCAAGGGCTCTCATCCTGCGATTGAACAGAACGCTACTTATCCCAACATCTACACCTATAAGTACCCGAAGGCTGGTGAGGACAATGCCCGCCTGAGTTTGATGAGCTATGATATTCAGAGCCATCAGACGCGTACGATCGCTCTTCCTCTTGACAGCGACGGATATATTGCCCGCATCAAGGCCACGAGTGATCCTGCCAAGATAGCCGTTTTCACGCTCAATCGTCATCAGGACTGTCTGCGTGTCTATATGGCTAATCCGCTGAGCACCGTTTGTCAGCTGGTCATCGAGGATCATGTTGACAAGTATATTAACGAGAACGTGTTTGCCAACCTGAAGATTACCGACCAGCATATCTTGTTGACCAGTGAGCGCGATGGCTATAACCATATTTATCTGTATGGACTCAACGGACAGTTGCAGCGTACGGTGGGCGACCTGCCACAGGCTCAGCGCTTGGGAGGCGGAGAAAAAGAGCTCCACACTATTGTCACGGATGTCTATGGTTACGACGAAGCCACAGGCGATATCTATTTCGCAGCCCTGAACGACGGACCTACGGAGCAGAAAATATTCGTGAACCATAAGAATGGAAAGACTGATTGTCTGACTCCGGAGGGTGGTTGGTCATCAGCAGTGTTCTCAAGCAATTTCAAGAACTTTGTCTGCACTTGGAGCAATATCTCCACGCCTACACGAGTATCTCTCTGCAATAATCAGGGTAAGACCCTCGCCACATTGATTGATAATAAGGCATTGGCTGGGAAATACGCCTCTTATGATATGGGCGAGAAAGAGATGATAGCCTTTACTACTGGTGAGGGCGTCCGTCTTTTCGGTTGGATGGTGAAGCCTGTAGGCTTTGATTCTCAGAAGAAATACCCCGTGGTGATGTATCAGTATGGCGGTCCTGGCAATCAGCAGGTTCGCAATGCCTGGGGCATCGGTATGAATGGTCAGGGTGCTATCCTTGAACAGTATCTGGCCCAGCAGGGATATATCGTTGTCTGTGTTGACAATCGTGGCACAGGTGGCCGAGGTGCTGAGTTTGAGAAGTGTACATACCTTCGCTTGGGCGAGCTGGAAGCCCGTGACCAGGTGGAGACAGCCTTGTGGCTGGGACAGCAGTCGTATGTCGACAAGAACCGCATCGGTATCTGGGGCTGGTCGTATGGCGGATGGAACACGCTGATGTCGATGAGCGAGGGTAGGGCAGTCTTTGCTGCTGGCGTTGCTATCGCTCCTCCCACCTCATGGCGTTTCTATGATACTGTCTATACCGAGCGCTTCATGCGCACTCCGAAAGAGAATGCCTCAGGCTATGACGAGGTGAATCCTATTGCCCGTGCGGGTAAACTGCATGGCGCCCTGTTGCTCGTTCATGGTCTCTGCGACGATAATGTTCACTATCAGAATACTGCTGAGTATGCTGAGGCTTTGGTACAGGCCGATAAGGACTTCCGCCAGTTGGTCTATACCAATCGGAACCACAGTATCTATGGCGGAAACACGCGCAACCACCTCTTCCGCCAGTGCTTCAACTTCTTTGAAGAGCATCTGAAATAACTCATCTTACTAATAACTACTTTCCTAATGACTATGAATATGAAACGACTCACCTGTCTACTGACGGCCCTCGTGCTGCTCTCGCTCTCTGTCGATGCCAGAAGCCGCAAACCGCGTATGGAGACAAAGCCGCTGTCAACGATTGATATCATTACCAAGGTGAACGACTATTGGCAACAGCACCATCGTCCGCAAGTGCGTTCCTTCTGGGATGAGGCTGCCTATCATACGGGCAATATGGAAGCCTACCGACTATTGGAGACGGCTCGTTGGAAAGACTATAGCGAGACGTGGGCACGCCATAACAAATGGATGGGCGCTCAGGAGAAAGATCCTGCTAAATGGAGGTATAAGACCTACGGTGAAGGCCACGACTTCGTGCTCTTTGGCGACTGGCAGATCTGTTTCCAAACCTATATCGACCTGTATGAGCTGGATAATGGCACTCGCTCACCTTATACCCTTGACAACAATCATTTCAAGATTGCCCGTGCCATCGAGGTCATGGACTATGAGGTGCGCCAGCCACAGAACGATTTCTGGTGGTGGGCTGATGCCCTTTACATGGTGATGCCTGTGTTCACCAAGCTGTATAAGATTACGGGCGACGTGAAATACCTGGATAAGCTCTATGCAAATTTCCAGTGGGCCGATGCACTGATGTATGATAAAGACGAACAGCTCTATTATCGTGATGCCAAGTATATCTATCCGAAGGTGAAGACTGCCTGTAATGGTGGTAAGAGTTTCTGGGCCCGTGGCGATGGATGGGTGCTTGCTGGCTTGGCAAAGGTGCTCAGCGATATGCCCAAAGACTATGTGCATCGCGATTTCTTCGTGCAGCGCTTCCGTGAATTGGCTGAGGGCGTAGCTCGTGTGCAGCGTCCTGGCGGCTATTGGAGCCGTTCGATGCTCTGTGAAGAAGATGCACCAGGTCCTGAGACGTCAGGCACAGCCTTCTTTACCTACGGCCTGCTATGGGGTATGAACCATGAGCTGTTGGATCGTTCAACCTACGAACCAGTGGTCAACAAGTCCTGGAACTATCTGGTGAAGACTGCCCTTCAACCTGATGGAAGTGTTGGTTTCGTACAGCCCATAGGCGAGAAGCCCGATCCCACCAAGACGGTTGATGCACATTCGCAGGCCAATTTCGGTGTTGGCGCTTTCCTGCTTGCAGCCTGTGAGAAAGTACGCTTTGATGATGCTTCAGTCAATCCCGACGGTGGTGTTGCCCGTCCTGTTGATGGCAAGACGGCCTCTTTGCGCCTGACTTTTACCAACGAGAGCAATGAGTTCCGTCAGCAGGTTATTGAAGTCGATGCCAAACAGGTGAATGAGAAACTCGGTATTCAGGGCGGTCGACAGTTCATTGTCTTTGACGAAGGAGGCTTGGAGGTTCCCTATCAGCTCAGCTACGATGGCAAACTGCTCCTTGATGTGGGCGTCCGTCCACAGGGTTCTCTGTCGTTTACCCTGAAGAAAGGTACGCCTAAGACCTATGCTACTGTTTGCTATGGTCGTGTGTATCCTGAGCGCAAGGATGACTATGCCTGGGAGAACGATCGTGGCGCCTATCGCGTCTACGGCCCTGCCTTGCAGAAAACGGGTGAGCGTTCGTATGGTACTGATGTATGGTCGAAGAACACCCCTGAGTTGGTGGTGGAGCCCCGCTATTGGATAGAAGATGTCATCATGATGCCAGCGGTAGAGAAGCTGCGTCGTGAGAATCGTCAGCGTGGCGACTCGCTCTATCGTCTTACCTCTTATCATAATGATCATGGACGCGGTATGGATCTCTATAAGGTGGGAGCAACGCTGGGTTGTGGCACCCCCGCTCTGATGGAAGAAGGCAAGTTGCAGTATCCCTACTGTTTCGCTGCGTGCGAAATTCTTGATAATGGTCCGATGCGCACCACTGTCCACCTGACCTATCATCCAGCCCGTATTGGCAGTGATACTGCAGTCGTTGAGCATCGTTACATCCAGCTCGACAAGGGTTCAAACTTCAATCGCGTGATGGTGAAATACGACGGACTGACTCATGCCACCACGTTGGCAACTGGTGTCGTTCTCCATGCTGAGGATAAGGAGAATATCCTTCTGGGCGATAACTACGTGCTCTATGCAGATCCGACAGACAATCCCCGTGTCAACAATTGTCAGCTCTTCGTGGGAACGCTCTATCCCGAAGGTGTCAGTGAGACGAAGAAAGTGCTCTTCGAGCGTCCTTGGGATGGTAATGAAGGCCATGCTTTAGGTCTGAAGAACGACTACTATGGCGACAGCTTCTACTATTACTTCGGCTCTGCCTGGTCAAAGCATGATGTGCGGACGATGGAGGAGTGGAAGGCACGTGCCCAGTGGACCCTCCGCTCACTGAAACAGCCGCTGAAAGTGCAGCTGAACTGAGAAGAATACAAAGAGATAGATGAGATAAGTATTACTATTTAACAATTTGATTAAAGAAATTATGGCAAACAGAGAAAAACTCTTTACCGAGTTTACTGCGCCGACCACCCAAGAGTGGCTCGACAAGATTGAGGTCGACTTGAAGGGAGCCGACTTTCAGAAGCGCATGGTATGGAGAACAAATGAAGGTTTTAATGTACAGCCTTTCTATCGCCGTGAAGACCTGAAAGAACTGAAGGCAGTCGATTCGCTGCCAGGTGAGTTCCCGTTCGTTCGTGGCAACAAGAAAGACAATAACCTGTGGTTCGTGCGTCAGGACATCATCGTTGAAGACGCGAAGGCTGCTAATGCAAAGGCTCTCGATATCCTGAACAAGGGTGTCGACTCTTTGGGCTTCAAGATTGAGGGTAAGGATGTGAGCGCTGCGTTGGTTGCAACCCTGCTCGATGGCATTCTGCCTCAGTGTGTTGAACTGAACTTTACGACCTGTCAGCGTCATTGTGTTGAACTGGCTGAGATTCTCGTGGCTTACTTCAAGGAGAAGGGTTATCCCCTCGCAGATTTGAAGGGTAGCATCAACTTCGATCCTATCGAGAAAATCCTGAAGAAGGGTAAGGATGTTTCGCCCGTGCTTAGTTTCGCAAAGCCCCTTATCGAGGCATTGAAGGAACTTCCCGGCTACAAGTGCATCAACGTGAATTCAGTATCGCTCAACAATGCCGGAGCCTATATCTATCAGGAGTTAGGCTATGCTTTGGCTTGGGGTGCTGAGTATATGAATATCCTCACTGAGGCAGGTGTCGACGCTACTGAAGCAGGCAAGCGAATCAAGTTCAACATGGGCATCAGCGACAACTATTTCATGGAGATAGCCAAGTTCCGCGCTGCCCGTCTGCTCTGGGCTCAGATTGTGAAGCAGTACGAGCCTAAGTGCGATTGTGCTTGTCAGATGAATGTCTGCGCCTATACTTCAGAGTACAACCAGACGCTCTTCGATAGCTATGTCAACCTGTTGCGCTCTCAGACGGAGACGATGTCGGCAGCTATTGCCAATGTCGACTCTATCGTTGTCACCCCGTTCGACAAGCCTTACGAGCAGCCCACTGAGTTTGCAGAGCGTATCGCCCGCAACCAGCAGTTGTTGCTGAAGGAGGAAGCTCACTTCGACAAGCTCGTCGACGTGGCTGGCGGCTCTTATACCATCGAGCATCTTACGGATGCTATTGCCAAGGAAGGTTGGAAACTGTTCCTCGCCATTGAAGATGCAGGCGGCTTCCTGGCTGAGGCTCTGAAGGGCAATATCGCCAATGCTGTGAATGAATCGAACACGAAGCGTCATGCTGATGCAGCCAAGCGCAAGGAGTTCATCCTGGGTACCAACCAGTTCCCCAACTTCAACGAGAAGAGCGAGGGCAAGCAGCCCGTGGGCTGTCCAGTATGTTGCGGCTCAGTCGCAACAAATGAGACGGAGCTCCCCGCTCTGAACACCGCCCGCATGGCTTCTGAGTTCGAGACCCTGCGTCTGGCCACTGAGAAGGCTAAGAAGCAGCCCGTCGCCTTCATGCTGACCATCGGCAATCTGGCAATGCGTCAGGCCCGTGCACAGTTCTCGTGCAACTTCCTGGCAGCTGCTGGCTACAAGGTGATGGATAATCTCGGCTTCAAGACAGTTGAAGAGGGTGTTGATGCCGCTTTGGCAGCCAATGCCGACATCGTGGTCATCTGCTCTTCTGACGACGAGTATGCTGAGTATGCCATCCCTGCTTTCAAGTACCTCGATGGTCGCGCTATGTACATCGTAGCCGGTGCACCTGCTTGCAGCGAAGACCTGAAGGCTGCTGGCATCGAGAACTTCATTCACGTTAAGTCTAACCAGCTCGAAACGCTCCGTGCGTACAATGCTAAACTCGGAATCTAATTATGGCACGTAAGAATTTTAAAGATATCAATATCTACGCTGGCATTCAGCAGAAGAATGGTCAGCAGTGGCAGCAAGAGAATGGCATCAGCGCAAACTGGCGTACGCCTGAGCAGATTGACATTCAGCCCGTTTATACGAAAGAAGACCTTGAAGGCATGGAGCACCTCGACTTCGCAGCAGGTATTCCTCCCTATCTCCGTGGCCCGTATTCAATGATGTCTCCTTTCCGCCCGTGGACCATCCGTCAGTATGCCTGATTCTCTACCGCTGAAGAGTCAAACGCTTTCTATCGTCGTAACCTGGCTTCTGGTCAGAAGGGACTTTCTGTAGCCTTCGACCTTCCTACTCATCGTGGTTACGACCCTGATAACGCTCGTGTAGTGGGCGATGTGGGTAAGGCTGGTGTATCTATCTGTAACGAGGAGAACATGAAGGTGCTCTTCTCTGGTATCCCCTTGAACAAGATGTCTGTATCAATGACCATGAACGGTGCCGTGCTGCCTATCCTGGCGTTCTACATCGTGGCAGGTCTGGAGCAGGGTGCTCAGTTAGAGGAGATGGCTGGTACTATCCAGAACGATATTCTGAAGGAGTTCATGGTGCGTAATACTTATATCTACCCGCCCGCATTCTCAATGAAGATCATTGCCGATATCTTTGAGTACACCTCGCAGAAGATGCCTAAGTTCAACTCTATCTCTATCTCTGGTTACCACATGCAGGAGGCTGGAGCTACTGCCGACATCGAGTTGGCTTACACCTTGGCCGATGGTATGGACTACCTGCGTACTGGTGTGAATGCAGGAATCGATGTGGATTCTTTTGCACCTCGCTTGAGCTTCTTCTGGGCGATTGGTATGAACCACTTCATGGAGATTGCCAAAATGCGTGCAGGTCGACTACTTTGGGCTTAGATTGTGAAGAGCTTTGGCGCTAAGAATCCTAAGTCGCTGGCTCTGCGTACTCACTCT
>JAFUAY010000047.1 GCA_017460515.1 Prevotella sp. | reverse complement strand
TCCCACCTCTTCCCATTCCGAACAGAGAAGTTAAGCCCGCCTGCGCCGATGGTACTGCAATGCAATGCGGGAGAGTAGGAGGCCGCCGTCTTTTCAGAGAGAAGCCCTGATTCAGCAATGAGTCAGGGCTTCTTCGGTTTTGTCATCTTGTTGACCAGTCGGGGCTTCTTAGTTTTTCTTATTTATATTTTTTTGTAAAAAAATGGAATTCTTTGTCTGTTATTAGTCTTTTTTATTTATCTTTGCGCTTGTAATGATTCATAGATTATTTCATTTGTTCGTTTGGCTTAGCCGCATAAACTGCTGCAGAGGCTTTGGCATTCAGTCGCCTACTGACTATGCTTTTGTTCGTTATGTCATTAATGAACACTGTCCATACTATGCCTATGAGCAATTGGGACTTAATGATTCATGGTTACAAAGAAAACTTGGGCTCTTATATTTCCGTCTTGCTAATTGGCGGCAGCCTGATGTTGTGATTGATCGGGTAGGGGCTTCCAGCTATCTTTCAGCAGGATGTAGGAAGTCAACGATTACACAGAATGGTACAAGTATTGAACTCGCTCTGTTGGCTGATGCTTCAGATGCTTTGCCGTTATTAGGCCAATGCAATGATCGTTCTGTGCTGGTGATAGAACAGATTATACGGCAACCTACACAATGGAAACAGCTCATTGAGGATGTGCGGGTCACTATTTCCTATGATCTTTATTATTGTGGCATTCTGCTCTTTGACTCTAAAAGGTCAAAACAGCATTATTACGTGAATTTCTGATAAATACTAAATAGCTTCTAACCTAATCCTAATATTATTCAATATGAAAATTTCGAAAGTCTACACGCGTACGGGCGACAAGGGTACTACTAGTTTGGTGGGACATGTGAGAGTCTCTAAGGCAAGTACACGTTTGGAAGCCTATGGTACCATTGACGAACTGAGTTCCCATCTCGGACTATTGGCTGCTTTGTTGTCTGAAGGTGAAGACCGCAGTCATATACAGCGTATCCAGAACAATCTTTTCAATGTATGTACTCATCTGGCTATTGATCAGGAAAAAACGCCCCTGACGGCATCTGCACATCTTGCTTCAGGAGAGACAGAATGGCTTGAAAGTCAGATTGATGCTATCAATGATCTGTTGCCTGAACCGCAGGGGTTCATTCTTCCTGGAGGTTCGCTGGCAGCAGCTCAGGCCCATGTATGCCGTACTGTGTGTCGACGTGCAGAACGACGTATTATTGCTCTATCAGAAGAAGCTGTTGTTGGTGAAGAAATGTTGCAATACATCAATCGTTTGAGCGATTATTTATTCGTTTTGGCAAAAAAAATAAACTTTAACAAGGGTGTCACAGAATTTCTATGGAAAAATGCTTGTAGATAAGAAATAAATTATTACTTTTGTGCCTCAAAATTAGTATCAACTTTAATAAAACTATACGACTATGTATTGGACACTGGAATTAGCTTCAAAATTAGAAGATGCACCTTGGCCAGCAACCAAGGACGAACTCATAGATTATGCCATCCGTTCAGGTGCTCCCCTTGAGGTTCTTGAGAACTTGCAGGAGATAGAAGACGAAGGCGATGTTTACGAAAGTATCGAAGATATCTGGCCCGACTATCCTACAAAAGAAGACTTTCTGTTCAACGAGGATGAGTACTGATCATTTAATATAGCTTTGAATCAGTATAACTAATTGATAATAAGCAGCATGGATAAATCGACAAGATTTTCCATGTTGCTTTTTTCGGCCTTTTAAGGCCAAATAAACTGATCAAAAAAGGCATTTTTAGCCTTAAAACGGAAATAAAATGATCAATAATTTGCTTATTACACAAAAACCGGGAAAAACCCCTCTGATGATGTTTTAGCTCTTCGAGCTTTGACCTTCGGTTGAAATATCGTCCAAGAACTTCAGAAAGTTGAATTAAATCTCATTTTTTTTATTACCTTTGCACCCAGTCAATAGCCAAGCTAAACTATAGTTTTGGATATATTATTAACAACAATGTAATTAATAAAGGTATGAAGAAAATGTTGAAATGGGTGTTGGTTGCTACCATTATGTTCGTGTATGCACTGGGAATTGAGGCACAAGGTGTGCTGACTACCGACGCGATGATTCGTGTGGCAGAGCAGAAAGCCAAGGTGGAGCGTATGGCGGTGGACGGGAAGAGACTGTCACCGGCACAGCAACCCGCGCTGCCGCTCGTCGTGAAAGTAGATGACGAGAAGGCTGCCGACACGTACGCCCGTCTGAGAGAACAGGGCGTGACCATCAGGGGCCGCATCGGGCAGCAAGCCATCGTGCAGGTGCCGCTCGACAAGGTAGAGACCATCGCCCAGATGGACGGCATACTCCGCGTGGACGTAGGCCATAAGGGGGAGCTGAAGACCGATGTGTCACGCGAGGTGACGGGCGTCAACCTCCTCAACGGCAGTCATCCCACGGTGCCCTCGCCCTTTACGGGTAAAGGCGTGACGGTGTGTGTGATTGACATAGGCTTAGACTTCAACCACCCCGCCTACAAGGATGCCCAGGGACGCTCCCGCATCAAGTGCGTTTACAACACGATATCGGATAAAGGCCGCAAGTTCGTGTACGACGACCCCGTGGCCGGCACCATCGAGTTTCCGGGCAGCGTGTTCGACACACCAGAGCTCATCTCCAAACTGGTCTATGACACCAAGCTCGCGGCCCACGGCGGTCATACTACAGGCATCGCTGCCGGCTCGCTGTCGCCGCAGGGCTTTGGCGGCATGGCTCCCGATGCCGACATTGTATATCTGGCCTTGAGCACTCTCTTCACGGAGGACGACGTGGACACCGATACAGGCATTACCGCAGAGAGCGAAACACTACAGGACCCCGACCCCACCCAGGATGCCCAAACCCATCAGATTTTAGAACAACATCTGGCTTTTGCCAATGCCTACGCCCAACAGAGCGACCAGCCCACGGTGCTGAGTGCCAGCCTTGGCAGTCACATGGGACCTCACGACGGAACCGGCACCGTGCCCGAAGCCGTCTCAGCCCTCTCCAAGACCGCCATTCCTGTGCTTGCCAGTAGTAACGAGGGTGGAAGCGGCTGTCATGTCTACTATCAGTTTGCTGAGGACAAGCCGTCGTTCAGCGTCGGTCTGTTGGCATTTCCTACCACGTACGAACCAGAAGATGCCGACCCCGACTATCCCTTCTACACGAAATTCTCCAACGAGGTCAGAGGCTACACCCGTCCCGGACAGGGTGGTGAGATAAGCCTGCGCTTAAATATGGTGGCTACCGACAGCAAGAAGGCAATCCTGGATTACATCTGGTCATCGCCGGCCGTCACAGGCACCCTGGGCGGACCCGACCAGATGGTGACCATCAACTCGGCCGACTACCCTGAAGTGGAGAAATATTTCAGAGGGAAGGTGTACCTGGCCATCCGCACGCTGGATAGTGGCCGACAGGAGCTGACCATCATTCCCTACGGTTACTGCGCGAAGGCCAAGGATGGTGCATATTATGCCCTGACCATCACCGTGGCAGGCTCATCCGGCACTGCCGTTGACCTGTGGCAGGACGCCTACAAGTTCGTCCCATACGTGGGTGAGGGCTATATCACCGGCGACGATGTCATTTCTGCCAATGACTGGGCCAGCACTCCCGATGTCATCAGCGTGGGAGCATGGTGCGCCAATACCACCGATCGTGCTAACGAACAAGGTAACGAGGATCAAGACCAGTCAGAAACGTACACCCTGGGCGACATCGCCTATTTTAGCAGCTATGGCAGGATGTTCAACGGTGTCACACAGCCAACCGTCTGCGCCCCGGGCGTCAATGTGGTGTCGGCGGGAAACCAGTACAACGATGTCGTGAATGGCGTCGCTCCTACCTACATCGAAACGATGACGTGGCAGGGCTACCCCTACGTAAGCATGAGCGGCACGTCGATGGCCTGTCCTGCTGCGGCGGGCATCATAGCCCTGTGGCTGCAGGCCAATCCAAAGCTCACACTGGCCGACGTTAAGGACGTCCTGGCAAATTCGTGTGACAACGATGAGTTCACTGAAAAGAACCCTGCCCGCTGGGGCTACGGCAAGATCAATGCCAAGAAGGGGCTGGACTATATTCAGGATCAGGTTACAGGAATCGTCCTGATGTCTGATGGAAGAAGTATGATGGAAGATGTGTGGTACACGCTGGACGGCCGTCGCCTTATGGGCCAGCCTACGCAGCGCGGCATCTATATAAATAAAGGTAAGAAGTTCATGGTAAAATAATCATCACGACGTATGAGATTGATGCAATGGGTGATGGCCGCTACTTTCGTTTGCGGCTTGAGTGTGTTCACGGCGTGCAGCAATGACGACAATTCTGCCAACCCGACGCCTGGTGTTGATAGCAAGATTGTGGGCAACTGGTTTTCCGACGTGTCGGGCTTGACCTATGCTAAGTGGAATTATGACAAGACATGGCAGAACACTGAGTTCAAGGCCGACGGGACAGGCAGCACTCGTATCTATTACATGTTAAATGGCAACCCCCTCGGCATTGAGAAGATCAATTTTACCTATACGGCTTCTGCCGACGGAACGCTGACCATGAGCCCGAAGGATAGGGAGGCGATGAAAGCCAAATGGCAACTGGTGGGCAACGAGCTGCGCCTCAGTAATGGTGACGACATCAGTTTGAATTTCACAAAGACCACCAGCGATATGGCAGTGAAGTTCGACGCATGGAGCCAGACGGAAGAGGTGTTCGATGTGCCACAACCCGCCAAACACACCATCTTCGTCTATGGCAATGCCGGTGGCGCCATGGATACATACATTGAATATGGCTTCTGGGAGAGGGCAAAGGAATTCCTTACCGATTACAACAACGTGCGCGTAATATGCTTCTATAAATACGGTAAGGAAAAAGATGAGATGGGAAATCCCTTTACTGGTAAGTATGCTGAACCTGGCGATATCGTGTGGTTCGAACTGACCAGCGATACCGACCTCAACAAGATCAAGGAGGAGGGGTTTCAGGCCCATGGTCTGGGCGTATTAGCCAAGCTGCTGCAGATATGCAATCCTAACACGATGCGTCTGTTCCTGGAGTGCAGCAGCTTGGTATGTCCGGCAGAGACCTATTCGCTCGCCATCTGGGGCCACGGTTCCGGCTTTAATGCTATGAACGACGTGCCGGGAAAGTACCAGGTAGAAGACATTACGCCTGCCGCAACACGTGGTGTGATAGGCGATGAGTGGTTGGACGACGAGACGATGGATATGTACGAGATGTATGCCGCCGTGAAGGCCTCAGGCATCGACCACCTGAACACGCTGTACTTCCACAACTGCTTGATGGGCAATATAGAGAACCTAACGCAGGCAAGGCAATTTGCCGACTACATCGCTGCCTCGGCCCATGCGCTCAGTAGCGACGGGCAGATACTGACGGAGTTTGTGCGCGGACTCGTGGAAACGGGTGATGCTGAAAAAGCAGCAGGACTGATGTTCGAGCGCAGTACCCCCAACTGGCAGAACGGCTATGTGGAGGAAGTCAATGACATATACTACAACGGCGACTTTAAGATGATTCGCATGGATAAGTTCGATGCCATCATCAATGCCTCCAAGCGGCTGTGCGACCGTCTGCTGGCGCTCTATCCCACACAGCAGGAGGCCATTGACCGCGCCTCCCTTCAGGTGTATCGCTACCATAAGTATCCTGGTGATGAAGAGGTGAACTTGGAATACATTTGCCCATTCTTCGACATTGCCGACTATGCCCACCACTTGGCCAAGGAGACCGACGATGCCGAACTGAAAGCCATCTCTGCCGATATGGACAAAGCCTTCGGGGAGGCAATGGTACACTATCGGGACGTGAGCAACAGCCAGCAGCACCTGGACCACTATACGCTGAGCGTCTGCCTGATGAGTCGTGAGTCCTACATTTACGACTATAAGACCAATCGCCCTTATCTTTCTATACTCAACAACTACAACGTTGGCTACGAGCAGTGCGATTTCCACAAACTGACGGGTTGGGGCCGCTGGCTCAACACGAACCTGCAGGAGCTGTACTGCAATCCGCAGCAAGGTGGTGGTGGCAAGCTAGAATAACCCTGTGTGTGATATAGTGCAGTCAATGAATAACTCAAATATATTATTATTTAGTACTTTTGTACCCAGAATTATAACATATTGCATATGGTAAAAATGGAAATGACATGGATTTTGGTGCAAATCAGTGCCAAATTAGTAACACAATAATCACCCCAAGCCTCGTAATTTGCTGTGTATCAGCATGTGCTTTATACTTCAACGAGGATGAGTACTGATTATTTATTCTACAAAAAATCAATGATTGAAAATAAGAGGATGTGTCTGAAAAGTTTGACACACCCTTTTTTTCCATTGCTTTCAATTAATTCGTTCGGGTAGGTCGCCTATATAGAATTGGTATTCATTGCCTTCGTCCAGACACCACCCATCATCTGGCGAGGAGGGAGGAATGCAGTAAAGATATTCGCGATAGGGGCCTGTTTCATTAAAATCGCCAACATTTAATCGGCTTGTCAGCTCTTTTTCAGTATGAGAAATTATGGAGTCAGCCAGTTCAGGGTGATTCTCCTGTAACCACGGGAAGAACTGCTCGTTGATACCATCTTCGTCGAGATCCTTTAATGGGCCTTTAACTGCCTGTTTATATAAGTATATCAGGACTGCCGCCTCGTCAACACTTAGCCCAATAGATTCTGAAAACTCTTCGCCGTTGATATCGAGGTCCATGTTCAACGTTCTTGTGACTGGCAGTGGTTCGTAGCCAGGAGAAGGCTTATAATCTTTATCGAATCTGGAGACCTCCTCGGCAAACGAGATGGGGCGATGGCGATTGACGAGCGGATTGATGTTCATATTATGATCAAGACAATACGTGACGAATTCGAAATCCTGCTGGTTGTAGGCATGACGAGTGGGATAGTCTGTAGGAACCCCATAATCTTTGCCCAGACAGCTCGTTTCTTTACAATAGCGTATATAGTCGATGAGCTTCTGATGCTGTCCACTGTCGATAGCCCACGATAGCAAGCTTTTCCGGTTCCATATATATTCTGTAATAAAGAACTGGTCTTTCCACAGATTGAATGCGTCAAATTTTTCATTTTCTGTTTCAACATGCAGGATGCAGACGATATGCTTCTTCATGTCCTGCTGGGCCTGATAGACAGAACTAAGTCTTTGTTCAACGCCATCTTCTGAACCGTAGGAATTCTTATCTACATAATCAATAAACACATGTTTGGGCAACGACCGCAGTTTAACCACGTTGTTCAGATCCTTCGGACAGACTGCACAGCTATTCGTGCCATAAAACTCCTGAGCCATCTGTCTTACAACCTCTGTGCAACAGAAGGTATAGCCAACTTCTATAATAAGGAGAGGCTTAATGGTGGTCTGCTTAAAGAAATCGGTCAGTACTTCTTTGATTTCATCACGTGTATAAAAATTCTCGTGACATAATAATAACTGGTCAGGGTACTCTTTCTCAAACCAGCGACGTGTACGATTTACTGAATCGAGATATTCTCCTTCACCAGTACTCTTGGCTTTTTCCTGTTGAAGAGTCTCGTCCATTTCTTTTGCTATGAGCTCAAAGATGTTCTTATTGAGGACTTTGCTGATGAGTTCGACTAAAGCCGTATCAACATACTTTCGTCCAAAAATGCCATAGGCGGTTGTTCGTTCTCTATTGATTCTTTTTGCAAATACCTCAATAGGAATTCCCTGACGTTCCACCTCTTTTTCAATAATTTCTCCGATATGTATGTCCATATTATTATTGTTTGATTAGTTCGACGATGCAAAGATAATTATAATTTTGAATAGCCCCAAAGGATTTTTGTCCATTATGTCAGACAACCCTGTTTGTTTTTACTGATAAAAGCCACAAAATATAAAAATGTATAAATTGCATAGAATGACTTTGGCACTTTGGGTGTTTTCGTGTAATTTTGTAGGACTGTTAAGAACACTAACCAATGGCAAACAAAGGACTTTCAAAATCGAAGTATACCAAATTCCGCCAGTGCGACAAGGCGCTATGGTTGCGTGTGTACCACCCAGAATTGGCTGTGGAAGATCCACAGATGGAGGCCCGTTTCCTTGCGGGCAATCAAGTGGGCGACCTGGCGATGCATCTCTTTGGCGACTATGTCGAGGTAACGACGCTGAAGGCTGATGGCGTTCTCGACCTGAAGGCAATGCTCGACAAGACGCAGCAATGTCTCAGTGATGGCATACAGAACATCTGCGAGGCATCGTTTACCCACGAGGGCTGCTATTGTGCGGTGGATATCCTTAGCAAGACAGCTGGTGGCTATGCCATCTATGAGGTCAAGAGCAGTTCGGCATCTGAAGACGACGAGGGTGCCAAGAAAGACAAGATGGAGGTCTATGCCCAGGATATTGCCTATCAGAAGTGGGTGCTGACGCATTGCGGTGTGAACGTGACAGGTGTCTATCTGGTCAGATTGAATTCTGATTATGTGCGTGGCGAGGAGCTCGACGTCAGCCAACTGTTCATTACGACGGATATGACGGACTATGTGGCTCGTGAATATCCACACATTGAGCATTTCATCAATACTGCCCGCCAAACCCTGCAGCAACAGCAGGAACCAACAGCTGAACTGACCAAGCACTGCCACAAGCCCTACCATTGCGAGTTCTGGAACTATTGCACCCAGCACATCCCCCACCCATCGGTGTTTGACCTGTACAAGAAGCGTTTCGACCACAAGTTAAGCCTCTATAACAAAGGTAAGCTGACGTTTGACGACATTGCTGACGAGAAACTTACCGACTTCCAGCAGACACAGGTCGCTTGCACCCTGTCTGACAAGACACACATCGATCAAGCTGCCATCCGTGAGTTCATGCTGCAACTGAGCTATCCGCTCTACTTCCTCGACTTCGAGACCATGCAGGTAGTCATTCCGCAATATCCAGGCACGCGCCCCTATCAGCAGATCACCTTCCAATACTCACTGCATTATATTGAAAAGGAGGGAGGCCCACTGTTGCATAAGGAATTCCTCGGCGTATCTGGTGAAGACCCTCGTCGCGCCTTGGCTGAGCAATTGTGTGAAGACATCCCTATGAATGTCTGCGTCACAGCTTATAACAAGTCGTTCGAGTGTACGCGCATCAAGGAACTGGCACAGGCTTTCCCTGACCTCAGCGAACACCTGCTGAACATCCGCGACCATATCGTCGATCTGTGGGATCCCTTCAAGGCAGGTCACTATTATGTACCCGCTATGGGAGGCTCCACGAGCATCAAGTATGTGTTGCCAGCCCTCTGGCCCAACGAGCCCTCGCTCGACTACCACAACCTCGATGAGCGCTGTCAGAATGGTGGCAATGCTATGACCATCTTCCCCAAAATCAAGGATATGGAGCCCGCAGAGCAAGCCGCCACCCGCAAGGCCCTCCTCGCCTACTGCTGCCTCGATACCTACGCGATGGTCAAGGTTTGGGAGAGATTAATAGAAAATGTATAAACATTTAAAGAATATTAGTATGGCAACAAAAGGAACTAATAAAAAACAGCAATTCTCAATAGATATTTTGATGGGGGAATACGCCACATGGTTGGAAAAAAAAGTTTCTGAAAAATCTATTCCAAAATATAAAGCTGTAGAAGTTTTTTTTGAGCGCGATTCTTTTCGTAGCGATAAATTGACGAACCAAGAAAGAAACTTTATGGACCTACTACCTAAGTTGATAGGTAAAAGAAACATTAATTTTGAGAATGATAGAAAGAAGAAGACTGATGGAACGAATGAGAATGATGGAACAAAGAAGAATGAAGGAACGAATGGAAAAGATATCATAATTGAAATAATTGATGGGATAAGAGAATCTTTATTCAAAGACAAAAATAAACCACAAAAGACAAAAACAGAGTCTAATCACCAAGCATATGCAAATAAATTTTTTACTTTTATCACTGAATTTTGTAGGGATGAAGATAAAATTAAAAACTGGAAGTTTCCCGATTTATCAGCAGCAGACTCGGCTGTATTGAGTGGAAAAGAAGGTGAATTATATCTTCCAAATGTATTGCGCACTAAATTTAAATCTAGATTAAGATGTCAAGACCGGACATCAGGTGATAAAATATGGCTGCCACTTAGGTTTATTGGGAAATTATACAGTGAAGACAAAAGGGTCTGGGATAAAGATCATCCTGATAATAAAAAGCTAAATTTATTTTCAGCATGGCTTGACGCTTTGGTTAATAGTATTTATATTCATTATGAAGATGATGGCCAAGTAAAATCAAGTCAATTTAACGACAATAATGTGTCACTATTGTTAACAGGCAAAAACCAGGTCACTAATGAATATGATGTTTCTATTTTAATAAAAGATAAAGAATATCCTGTATTAACACCGACAGGAAAGGGGAATCAAAAGGAGTATATGAAAGTTAAAAGTATCTCTGATATAGCAATTGACCATGTAAAATCCATTGATAGTACGCTTAGAGATTTATCTGAAGAAGGGAAACTGTCGCAGTTAAAGATAGTTTCAGACAAATATAAAGAGGTTCAAATGGAAGACGAGCCCAACGAGAATGATGCAGTCAAAGAATTAATAGGAGGAAAAAAGAAAAAAATAAACTTGAACTGCCTGATAGATGAGTTATTTGAAATAAAAAAAGATGGATTACTGAGACTTATGTCTTCAGAATATAATTCTCAGAAGAGTAATGGTGATACATTCATGGAAATAGTACGTTTAGATGACTCCTATTATGGTATATTGGAAAAAGGTATCAAGAAAGATAATGAAAACGAAGAATATACCCTATACCAAGAATTAACTAACAGAATGGATGGGAATGGAGAGATGCGTATAACATCTGACGACTCAAAACTGAAGGGTAGGGTAGTTCCATTGAATGAGGTAGACATCAATATAATTTAATTCAACATGAAACTCCTCCTCGCTGCCCTGATGCTTCTGCTGACGCTGGCTCTGATACTGAGTCCACTCTATCTGGTATGGCTGGGCTTTATGGGCACAGGTAGCTTTTGGATAAGAGCCCTACTTGTGGTGGCAGGGTTGGTGCTTTGCCGAATGGCAAAGCCCATCTCTGTCATCACAGGGAAGGACTGGAAAATATTTTAAGTGAGCAGCTTACTTCGCAGATTCTATAACATTAGGAAGGATGCGGATGACGTCCTTGATGTCCTCAAGACCTTTTATTTTGTGTATTTTGCAGAAACGCTCTAACTCTTCCAGGCCAACAATGACATTTGAGGGCTCATTATAGAATTCTTCTGCTTCCTTCCAAACAGGAGTTTCCCAGTATAATTTCTTGAAGTCTTGTTGTGGCTGTAGTTCTCTCATAATCCGCTCCAAATAATAGTAGTAGAAGATCATCTCCCAACGCCCTTGGCTCTTTGCCTCTGTACGTTGTTCTGATATTTTTAAAATGATACTTTCGCTACACGCAAAATGATATTTTTCCTGCATAGCATTTTTCTTCTCTTCTTTCAATTGCTCTTCTGTCAATTCTTTTGAAAAATCGTATCCCATAATCTAAAAAATATAATTGTTAATAATTGTTTGTTAAAAACCTATTCTTCTGTTGTTCTTATTGTCCAGCTGCTCGTTCTCACAGTGCTGAAAGAGAGTTTGCTGTACGTTTGCGTTGTCACCATGCAATATGGTGTCTATAGTATAATGACGGGCGATGTTCTCGATTTGTCCCCCACTGAAGTCGAATTTCTGGGCCAGCTGGGTAGCTGTGCTCTCTTCTAATGAAGGAATCATCGTGCACCAGATGTGGCGGCGGGCCTCAAGGGTGGGCTTGTTGAACTTCACCTTATAGAGGAAGCGGCGCTCGAAGGCCTTGTCCATGTTCTGCTCCAGATTGGTGGTGGCGATGAGGATGCCGTCCAGCGTCTCCATCTCCTGCAGAATGATGTTCTGGATGGTGTTCTCCATCTTGTCGACAGAGTGTTCTACCGCCTCCTTACGACGGCTGATAATGGCATCGGCCTCGTTGAACAGCAGGATGGGCGTCTGCTTGCAGTCGCGAGCCTTGCGACGATAGTTGTCGAACAGCGCCTTGATGTTCTTCTCGCTGTCGCCCACCCACTTGCTCCTGATTTCCGTCACGTTCACCTGCATGATGTCGCGACCTGTCTTGCGAGCCAACTGTAGCACTGTTTCCGTCTTTCCCGTGCCAGGAGCACCATAGAACAGGCAGGCAAAGCCACAACGGAAGCCCCGCTCCTTCAGTCGACTGCGGATGCCCTGATAGTTGTCCTCGCTGAGTAGGCGCTCCAATTCGTCAACCTGCTCAGTGGTATGCTCGTCATAGTACATCGCCTTCTGACTAATCTCCTCATACTTCATCAGCCCTTGCCGCTGGCCTTCCTCGTCCTTCAATTCGATGTCAAGGTCGCTCAGCATGGCCTTCTTGGCAGCGAAAGTCAGGTGGAAGTTGTTTCTGTTGGCAAAACCGTCATCATTGCAGAACTCTACCAGATTGTGGCGCATCAGCGTATGACTACCCCTGCCCAATTCGTGGCAAATACTCTTCCAGATGTGACGATCCTTGAAGAAGGGGCGGATGTCCATCTGAGTGATACGGTCGTCATGATTGTTGGCAAAGGAATGAGCGAAGAACACGAGTAGCAGCAGGTCTTCATCGTCAAGATTGAACGTGTTGACAAACTGGCAGAAGTCCAGCGTTGGATTGTTGACCATCAGTGTCTGAACCTTCCTGGTGGCCCCCTGAATGGTCATCTCCTGGTTGTTCAGCATCTCGAAGATGTCGTCGAACTGGCAGAATAGCTCCTGACAATCCAGCCCCTTGATGTCGCCAGCGTCATAATTCCTGTTGTCGTTCAGCGCCTCTAATACATAATAAGGTACGCGATAGGTCGGACGACTGTTCGAGCGGTTACAAATGATGAAGCCACGCTCGGCCAGCACATCCAGCTCCTTCAAGTAGGGCAGGAAACGGAATGAGGTACAACTCAGATGTCGGCAGTAGTCGTTCATCTCGATACGCTGGTCGGAACAGAAGTTAACGGTAAGCGCTAACACCAGTACCTGTTCAGGCGTAAGATCCAACTTCTTCGTCACATAGTCAAAGGCCTCGGCTGTCTCCACATAGATGCTGTCGTCGAACAATCCGCAACCCTCCGAACGATTGATAATAGCCTCGAAGGCCAATAAGATGGTTGGCTCCTTGTCGCCAAAGGTGAAGCAATCCAGAAGAAATTCTTCTTCCTCGCCCGTTTCGTTTTTCGTCTTAAGAGGTTCAATCCCCAAGGCCTTCAAATCCTCCATCATCTCATCGTACTCTCTCTTCTCGTCTTCAGTCATATAATTCCTTTCTTTTAAATGATTATTTGCGCCTGCAAAGGTAAAAAATCTCTCGAATACAATCCAAAAAAGAGCTGTCGATAGTTCAAGACAAAGGTGTCCGTTTTTCCGGACATCGCATCGGTAAGCGTATCCGCTGTGACGCCTTACGGACAATAAGTCATGAGGTTTTATGACTTTTGCATGAGGTTTCAGCCAAAACATCATGGTCCTCAAATGCCCTGTATATCGGTGTTTCAGGGGCGTTTGATGAGGTTATGAGGTTAGATGAAAGATGACAGATGAGAGATGAAAGATATGATTACATTGATACTACGATGGAGTTACTTTGATACTACGGTGCAAAAGCTTTGATACTACGCCCCAATTGCTTAGTAATTGAGACGTAATCACTAAGTAATTGCGGTCTAATATCTTAGCAATTGCAGCTTCTGAACTATATTTGATGAAGAATAAAGAGGTTTCGTGGTTTTTGTTCACTCCCGAAACTTAAATAAATGAATATATGACCGAAGAGAGAGCAATAAATTGTCAGTCGAATACTCAGTACTATGGCAGGTCTTCTTATTATTGGTGTTACTATTAATCCGGATACTATGCATACGAGCACTGGCGCACTGGGTCGATATAGAAATCAGTAATTAATCCCAAGTATTCTTTGGCTGATACTCTCAGAATTTTCAAAAACTTTGCAAAATATACAAAATCAATGGTCTTTGATGCACGCATTTGGTATATGTCCCAAATGCGTGCATGCGTTTTCTTTTGAATCCACTTGTTTTTATCTAATTTTGCGGTAGAAAATTTAAAACAGTAATGGATAAAGACCTTTTCAAGACTATTGACAAAATCATTCGCAGTGAACGCCTTTATGCTCAAGTAAACTTGATGCGTGAGGATATCATGAAGCGTTTTGGAATTGGCCGTCACCGATTAAATAATCAGCTTAACACCTTTGCCGACGGCATGACCTTCCCCCAGTACATCAACTCTATTCGCATGGAGGTGGCCTACGACCTACTTACCAATCATCTCGAGATGAAGATTTCAGATGTGGCCCGCGAAGTTGGCTTCACTGCTCCTAACTTCCGTGAGCAGTTCAAGCGCTGCTATGGCATTACCCCTGCTGAATACCGTACTTCTCTTATTGTCGACGACGATAGTGATGAATGATGAATTGATGTCACTGTAAACTTTCAACTCCTCACTCTGTATTAATAGTATGTACGCGCACCAAAGCCTGCAGGACCTTCTCTTTCTTCTGCTCTATGGCGGAGTGGCTATTCTTGCTTTGGTAGCTAGTGTATATATCGGACTGAGGCGTAATAATGCCTTTTCCGATGACATTGATCCCCCAAAGTCGCTGCGTGTGTGGACGGCCATATTCTTCGCCACTTCAGCACTGAGCCATGTATGGTGGTATGTTCTGGGCGTTTATTGGCTGACGGATGACCGTCTGATTCGTAATATCGTGGCTGTTGGTCTCGATCATGTCACCCTTGTTCCATTCGTGATGGCTATGTTGTTACGCATGTTGCAAGACCGTTGTCGTAAACTTTGGCCGTGGTTCTTGGCTCAGGTGCCTACTGTTGCGATGGCTGTTGCGGGTATAGTCAACCACTATGCAGACTGTCTGGATGTCATCCACTACTGGCAGGTGGCAGTTATCGTGAGCTTTGTTGTTTACTACATATTTGCTCTGGTACACTATGGTCGTTGGCTGCGCGAGAACTATGCTGATCTAGAGCATAAGGAAGTATGGCAGAGCTTGCTCTTCATGATTTTCCTTTTTGTCGTCTATGAAGTGTATTCCACCAATCCTGGAGTGATGTCAAGGGAGTACATGGCACAGTTCAATACCATCTTCATCATCCTCTTTTTACTTTGGCGCGTCGAGTCTCTGCAAGAGTTGGATGTCAAGGAGGAGGAAGAATGTGTGCATGAGGGGAAAACTGAGGCTAATATGCAAAATATGTCGATTCCATCGAATATTGGACCCCTTCTCCAGCGCTATTGCGAAGAGTCAGAACTCTATCTTAAGCACGACCTCACACTCTCCCAGCTCAGTGAGAAATTGGGCACCAACCGAACCTATCTAAGTGCCTATTTCGTCCAGCAAGGCATAACCTATAATAATTACATTAACGGTTTGCGCATAAATTATTTTGAGCGTATTTATCGATTAAATCGGAAAGAATTGCGTTTTTTTAGTGCTCAACAGCTGGCTCTTAAGTCTGGCTTTAGGAGTTATAGCACCTTTGCAGCAGCCTTTAAATTGTTCAAGGGGTAAACTGTTACTTCGTGGATGAAAGAACAAGTAGTTGACTCATAATTCTGCAAATTTTATCTTCGAGTCTCAGAATTTACAAAAAAAATTCCAGAATTTACAATAATATATGGCATGTATGGGCATGCTATTGTTGAATAAAAAAAGAAAATATATCTTTGCACAAACTTAATGAACAAATCAGTAGATATGTATAAAGGTAAAAAGATAATTCAGCCGCCCTATTTGCAGGCTGGAGACAAGGTTGCTCTTGTCTCCCCTGCTTATTGGGTACCCCAAGAGGCCATTGAGCAGGCTGCTGATGTCCTGAAGAGTTGGGGATTGCAGCCCGTTATTGGTCCAAACACCAACAAACTGAATGTGAATGCCTTTGCCGGTACAGCCGATGAGCGTGCAGCCGACTTACTATGGGCATTGGAAGACGATTCTATTAAAGCCATCGTTTGCTCACGTGGAGGCTATGGCTCCATTCATTTGTTAAATCGTATTCCACTGGAATGCTTCGTGGAGCACCCAAAGTGGATTGTTGGTCATGGCGACATCACCACACTGCTCTGTGCGGTGACTGCTTCTGGCTTGATGAGTCTTCATGGGCCCATGGCTTTCCAGATAGCCAGCTGTCAGGAGCCAGCGACCAGTATTACGCATGATATTCTTTTTGGTAAGTTGCCGCAATATAAAATTCCTGGCACTCCGAACAATAAGAGCGGACAGGCGAAGGGCATTTTGATAGGCGGTAACCTCTGCAGCTATTCTGCTGTTGCCAGTACACACTTCCATCTCAAGCCCGATCAAGATATTATCCTTTTCATTGAGGAAGTGGAAGAATCCCTTCATGGTATTGACCGACTGTTCTACACCCTTATGCTGCAGCCGTTC
The DNA here is from genome assembly GCA_017460515.1 of Prevotella sp. Lineage (GTDB taxonomy): Bacteria > Bacteroidota > Bacteroidia > Bacteroidales > Bacteroidaceae > Prevotella. The sequence continues at coordinate 114,941 of JAFUAY010000047.1, read as the reverse complement.
TTCGAGAATGTGAAAGGCATCATCCTTGGCACGTTTAATTCCGTCAGGTACGACCTTCAGTATGGCTGTGTAGAGCAGATGCTGTTATCCCATCTCCATTCACATGATATTCCCGTATGCTGTGGATTCCCTGTGGGCAGCAATAGTTGTATTCCTGTCATCGAGGGTGCTACTTGTTCTTTGCAGGTGTCTGCCGAGGAGTCAGTCCTTTCCTATGAAATGGAGGGTGTTACGGAGCCTTATGAAGTATCGATAGCAAGTTCTGGGCTGATCAAGGAAAAAGAATTATAATCTTTTTATGGACGAGAGAGTAATCAAGACAGTGAACGAGGCCCGTTGGATTGATGGGCAGAATGCGCGAAACAGACTGGATGACATCACTTACAACCCGATGCGCAGCCAAGAGGAGTTCGTGATGCGACTGATGCGTGAAAACGCCAGGACAGCCTATGGTCGATTGTTCAATTTCAAGAGTATCCACACGCTTGAAGATTTCAGACGCTGTATTCCTGTTACCGAGTATGACGATTATTCACCTTACATTGATCGTATAGCCAGTGGTGAGCGTAACATGCTGACAGCATATTTAACTGAGCATCTCTCGCCTTTTCATAAGAATAAGATGTTGCCCCAGACACGTTGGAGCGTGCAGGTCTGTTACGACTATAATTTCAGTCAGGGCTTCTTTGTGGCAGCCAATCATGGACTCCTCAACGACGGTATGACGCTCAACCTGGTAGACAGCCACATGGAGAAACTACCATCGGGCGTCTATGTCGGTAAACTGCTTGGAAGACTTCTGAGCAAACGTGAACTTAACAATTCTCAGGTCTATGTCATTCCATTGGAAGTGTCGAACATTTCCGATAAAGACGAGGCTCTCTATCTGCAAGCTCTCTATTCGCTGAAACAGGATTATATCTCCATTGCCATCTGTGACCATTATGAGAAGATGCTGGAGCTGTTGCAGTATATCGAGAAACACTGGCTTAAACTGTGCGAGGATATCGAAAAGGGCAATTCCTACGTCAAGTCAGATCAGGAACGAGCCCGTGCTGTTCGTGAAATCATGGAGTCGCACCACGTAGGTACGCAGATTGTAGGTCAGCTGTGGCCTAAACTGCAATGTGTCATGGTAAACGATGTCGATCGTCTCAGTGCCAGCTTCGAACTGTTGCGCACTTATTGTGGTCCGAAAGTGCATTTCGTCTTCACAGGCCTGGGTTCGCCAGAGGGTACTTTCTCAACTGCTATCAATCCAGATGACCCGCAGACGGTGCTCATCCCCGACAGTGTCTTCTACGAGTTTAAGCTCAAGGGCACCCGAAGCTATAACAACCTGCTCACGCTCGACCAGTTAGAGACGGGCAAGAGCTATGAACTGGTAGTCACCACCTTGTCGGGTCTCTACCGTTATAAGACCTTCCGGACTTTCCTTGTCGTCGGCCGTTACCACGATACCCCGACAGTGATTATTGACAGGGGATAACGTAAGGTTAATCCAACTTTATGCGTTAGAAAAACAATTTCAGGCGTTTAACGATGAAACTGCGTATTCGTTATACGTGATGAACTTATGGCCACCCGCCTTGAGCATTTTGATGAGTCGGTCCAGTCGTTCGCACATCTGTTTGCCGCTATGGTTCTTGATAATGAAGGGCATCTTGAACTCAGGATGCTCTTTCAGTTCATAGAACTCCCAGGGATGGAAGTAGGTTACGAAATGTCCGTCGTGTTTCAGTGTCCGTCTCACCATCCAGTGGTACAGGCCTTCTGGTAGGTTGTGCAGCGAGAGCCAGAACAATGGGAAGCGTATAAGAGGCGTTACTGAGGCAGGTATCTGCAGTACGCCGTCCTTCATGAATGGCGTCCGTGGCGCTGTCAGGTGCATGTATCGTCCGGGAATAAACGCGGGGTTCAATGATGAGTTATACGTGTATCCAGCCCGTTTGATTTCCGACTCCAGAACTGGAAACATCCTTGGTTGACGATAACCGTAGACTGTGCGGCCCGTGCAGTGCTCCACAATCTCCTTCGAGCGAACGAAGTCAGTATCTTTCGGTTGCCAGTGGTCCACTCCGTGACAAGCCACCTCGTGACCCTCGTCCATGATGCGCTTCATCACCTCCGGAGCGTTCTCTGCGAAGTTACCTGTGCAGAAGAAAGTCGCTTTTACCCCATTGCTCTTCAGTACGTCCAGGATGCGGTTTGTGCCCACCTTCGAGACTGCCATTCCCTGCTCTAATGAGAAGTCCACCCCATGCTCACGGGGTACGTCAAACTCCTCTGTGTCGAAACTCAGTAAAATCATAATCCTATCATTTTTGTTTCTGTGCTGCAAAGTTACGTAATTATATTTTAATAGCGTATAATCCCCCTGAAAACTTTGTTTGTTTAAGATAAATTGCGTACCTTTGCGGCGTTTTAAGAGAATACTTGTATGAATAGGGAACCCCTTTAGGGCCTCCCTGTAACTGAAGAATCATGCTGTTCAATTCTATTGCGTTCCTGTTGTTCTTCCCGATAGTATGTGTTCTTTACTTCGCAATACCCGTAGCGAGGGTGGGGGCGAGGAACATGCTGCTACTGGTGGCAAGCTATTATTTCTATATGAACTGGGAACCAGCATACGCATTGCTGCTGATGACGAGCACGGTAGTTACCTATTTGGCAGCGCTTGGCATTAGCTTTTACCAGGAGAAGAGCAAGAAGAAACTATTTCTCATCAGTAGTCTGGTGCTAAACCTATCGATACTTTTCTTGTTCAAGTACTACAATTTCCTGTCGGAAAACGTGGAATGGATGCTTCAGCGGAGTGGGTTGTCAATGGATTTGCCGGAGTTCTCGTTGTTACTGCCTGTGGGCATCTCGTTCTATACTTTTCAGGCTCTGGGCTATTCAATTGATGTTTATCGTGGTACGACGCCTGTGGAGCGCAATTTCGCAACCTATGCCCTGTTTGTGTCGTTCTTTCCGCAACTGGTGGCTGGCCCTATTGAGCGTTCAAACAACCTGCTGCCTCAATTCAAACAACAGCACCGCTTCGACTATGAAGGTGTGATGGCAGGCATAAGACTGATGGTGTGGGGCTACTTCATGAAGTTGGTGCTGGCCGACCGCTGCGGTGTTTATGTGGATGCTATATTTAATAATGTGGACATGCACAACGGAGGCAGTTACTGGTTGGCCTCGTTGCTGTTCCCGTTCCAGATTTATGGAGATTTTGCGGGCTATTCGCTGATAGCGATCGGTGTGGCACGGGTGCTGGGCTTCCGACTGATGGAGAACTTCCGTCGTCCGTATTTCGCCTGTTCGATAGGTGAATTCTGGCATCGGTGGCATATCTCGCTTTCCACGTGGTTCAAGGACTACGTCTATATCCCACTGGGTGGTAACAGGGTAGGGCATTTGCGCCAGTACGTGAACCTATTGGTGACGTTTGTGGTCAGCGGTATCTGGCATGGAGCCAACTGGACGTTCTTCTGCTGGGGCTGTCTGCATGGTGTGCTACTCTGTATAGAGAAAGCTATAGGCATTGGTAAACAGCAGTATACCGGTATTAGGAAATTCTGCCATTGGCTGGTCACATTCATTCTGGTCTGTGTGGCATGGATACTGTTTCGTGCCAACCATCTTCATGATGCGATGGCAGTCATTACGGGGCTGTTTTGCAAGATTGGCGTTCCTGACATCAGTTTCGCGATGTTTACCGACCTCTGTCTGGCTGCCCTGGCCATCGGCATCCTGTTGTTGAAAGAGCTATCGGAGGAGTTCCATTGGAATCTGAAGGTGGCCGAATCGCGCTATTGGCTGGTTCGTCATTCCTATATCGTAGTGATGACAGCGATGATTCTCCTTCTGGGGGTGCTGGGTGGTGATCAGTTTATCTATTTTCAGTTTTAGTATAGAAACATAGGCTGTATGAAGAAGTTGATCTGTTCGCTGGTGTTCATCCTTATCGGACTGTTTACTGTTGATAGGGCAGGCGGTCTGATGATGCGCTGGGTGGGTGAGCATACGAACGACGTGCTGGGGCCAAAACTGCGGTACCTGCACCATGATATACATGAAGAGGTTGTTCTGATGGGAGCATCGCGCTGTCATCATCACTATCTGCCATCAGTACTGAGCGACACGTTAGGCATGAGCGTTTATAATGCTGGTGTAGGCGGTTCTGATAACATTTTCTCCCATTTCATCGTGCTTTGTCATATCCTTGAGCGATATACTCCGAAGGTAATTTGCCTGGAAGTGATGCACACCGACTATTGTCAGCAGGAGGATGCTTTTACAGTTCTTAGCTATTTTGCGCCTCTGTATGGCAATAGTGAGGCAGCCGATTCCGTTTACCGTCTTGCAGGCAAATACTGGCAATATCAGGTGTCACATCTGTATCGGTATAACGCGAAGGCTGCTTCGAACCTTGTCGGGTTGGTACTGAACAGGCAGAAGGACAATGACCAAGGTTATATTCCGTTGCCAAAGCCGAATCAGTGTCCGCAGCAACTGGCTGTCGAGCAGGCAAGACATGACGTAGACAGTTTGAAGATAGAGTATTTGCAACGATTCATAGACCTCTGTCGTGACAGACAGATTTGCCTTGTATTCACGGTTTCGCCCAAGTATACCCTTGTGGACGCTGACCATTATCAGGTGTTAAGAGAGATGGCCCAGAAGAATCAGGTGCCTATGCTTGACTATCATACGACAGGGCTCTATCACAACCAGCCAGCTTATTTCAAGGATATCACTCATCTTTGGGATAAGGGCGCAAGACTGTATTCTGCTGTTTTCGCAAGTGACCTGAAGCACATCGTTCAGGAGTATTAACAACTTTTTGAGGTCATGATGCTGAGCACCATATCGTCGGTTACGCCCATTCCATCGGCCCCGATAGAGGTGAGGTTCTTGATGCTGCGATCCACGTCATCGTCGACGATACCCTCAGCTGAAGAGACACATTTGCCTTCCATGGAGAGCAGTGCGGAGAGGACTGCGGTAGAGACACCCGATGTGATTTTCAACGAACAGGCGGGCTTGGCACCGTCGCAAATCATGCCAGTGAGATTGGCAATCATGTTCTTGACAGAGCGACAAATCTGTTCGTATTGGCCTCCCATCAGATAAGTGATGCCACAGCTGCTGCCTATGCTCGCAACCACGCAGCCGCAGAGCGCCGACAGCTTGCCAAGGCTCTGTTTGATATAGATAGCGGTTAGATGACTGAGCATCAAGGCACGGATTAGTTCCTCTTCAGTATTTTCGTTTTCCTTGGCATAAACACAGACGGGATTTGTGGCGCAGATGCCTTGGTTGCCGCTGCCGCTGTTGCTCATCACGGCTATCATAGCGCCACCCATACGGGCATCACAGGCAGAGGCCGTTCGAGAGATGATGTGTGAGAAGATGCTATTGCCAAAAATGCCCTTGGCCAGCGGACGGTCGATAGTCTTTCCGAGGTTATGTCCGTAATTACCCTTGATAGCCTCGCGCGCAGCGTTCATATTATAAGTACGTGCCTCCATGATGAAGCGAATCTCGTCAAGGGGTGCTGTCGTGGCGAAGTCATAGACCAGGCGCAGGTTCAGTTGGATGTCATTGTCAGCGTATGTACAGGAAGTATTGGACAGTTGACTGGGATCCTCGATGAAATGGGTATGACTGCCAGCAATGATAGCTGTCTGTGACCGTCCTGCTGCGGTGCAGCGAATCTCGATATAGAGCTTCTCCGTGATATGCTTCTTGAGACGGATGTCAATATGCCCCTCAGCCACATACTGCTTACCCCGTTCCAAGGCTTCGGGTGTAAGGTCTTTGAGTACCTCCAGTTGGTAGGCGCTCTTCCCTATGAGTGCACCAAGGGCGATGGCGATGGGCAGACCTACCATACCTGTTCCTGGGATTCCCACACCCATCGCGTTCTTTAGGATATTGGCACTGAGCAATACTTCGATTTTCTCAGGTTCACATCCTAACAGTTCAGTGGCCTTGGCTGTACAAAGTGCCACCGCCATTGGTTCAGTACAACCGATGGCGGGCACCACCTCTTGATGAACGAGTGCTATGATGCGCTCACGAATCTGTTTGTCAATCATTTGTGATAGTTGTTCAAGGACGTGTTGAGGAATTCCAAGTATTTGTCGATATCTTCATCGTAGGCACGACTGCCGCTCAGCGGACGACCCGTGGCGGGGTCGAGGACTACGTAGAACGGCTGGGCGTTGGCACCAAACTTATGGCTCTGCAGATAGCTCCACTTGGCTCCTACGGTTCGCAGCGTGCGCGTCTGTTCGTCTTCGTCAGTCACTTCGAAGGGCTCAGCCAGCGGACTCTTATCATCGACAAACAGCGAGACGAGTACAAACTGGTTCTTCAACATGTCAGCCACACGTGGGTCAGTCCATACGGCAGCCTCCATCTTCCGACAGTTAACGCATCCGAAACCGGTGAAATCAATGAAAACGGGCTTTTTTTCAGCGCGGGCGGCTGCCATTGCCTGTTCGTAATCCGTAAAACGTGCCTCGACAGTATGGTTGTTTAGGTTAAAATCTTGCGTATTCATCGGTGGAGCGAAGGCGCTGACAGCCTTACAGGGAGCCCCCCAAAGGCCAGGCACCATATAGACAGCGAATGCCAGTGAGACGAGTCCGCCCATGATGCATACCACGGGCATGGGCTTCTGCAGTTCACCACCCACCTCCGACGACTGAAACTTCAGCCATCCGCAGAGGTAGGCTCCCAGCAGGGCGAATATGACAATCCATAGTGACAGGAATACCTCACGGTCCATCAGGTGCCATCCGTAGGCAAGATCGGCCACAGAGAAGAACTTCAGCGCGAAAGCCAGTTCGATGAAGCCCAGCACCACCTTCAGTGTGGTCATCCATGAGCCCGACTTCGGTGCCTGCTTCAGCCATGAAGGGAACAGGGCGAAGAGCGTGAAGGGCAGTGCCAGTGCGAAGGCGAATCCGAACATGCCTACCGCAGGAGCCAGCCAGTTGCCGCTGGTGGTAGTTTCTACGAGCAGCAGTCCGATGATGGGAGCCGTACATGAGAACGATACTAACACCAAGGTGAAGGCCATGAGGAAGATGCTAAGTGAAGAGTGAAAAGTGAAGAGTGAAGAGTTTGCTGCCGCCTTTGTGGATAGCTCTTCGCTTTTCTGGTCAACTTTGTTGGCCCATGAGTCGGGCAATTTGATCTCGAACCAACCGAAGAACGAGAGGGCAAAGACAACCAGCAGCAGGAACAAGAAGATGTTGAACACTGCGTTGGTCGACATTGCATTCAGTGTGTCGGAGCCAAAGAGGGCTGTGACAAGGAGTCCCAGACCTAGATAGATCACGATGATGCTCAGTCCATAGGTAAAGGCATCCCTGATACCTTTCTTGCTGTCCGACTTGGAACGCTTCAGAAAGAACGATACCGTCATGGGGATGATGGGCCAGATGCAAGGCATGCAGACAGCAAGCAGACCACCTATGAATCCCATCAGCAGGATATAGAGCAGAGATTGGCTGGCGAGGTCATTGCTGTCGCTGTCGATGGTGCGCAGTTCATCGATGACGGGTGCCCAGAGGTCTTGGGAGGTGATAGACGAAAGAAGAGAGGTCTGTGAAGAGTCTTTCGCCAGATCAGCATCGGCAGTCGCCTGTGTTGCAACTTCGTTTTCGGACTCGGTGCTGGCACTCGCAAGGGTATTTGACTCCCTCGCGTCAGCAGCAATGGGACTCTTGCCTGACTGCTTGAATTCTACTTGTGTGGGGGGCAGGCAGTTCTGGTCGTTGCACGCACCGTATTCCAGGAAACAATCGATAGTGTATTCTGATTTTGTGAAACGGATTTTCTGCGTAAAGGTGACATTCTTCTCGAAGTAGCGCACGTCCATGCAGAACATCTTGTCGTAGATCTTAATCTCCTTGCCCTTCGGCTGAAGGCTTCCCACCGTCTCGACTCCCTCCATCTTGACAGAATTGAACGAGGCCTGGATCGGTCCGTTGTCGCCTAAGTCGGTAGAGTAGACATGCCAGCCGTTATCAATGGTGGCAGTAAAGATGATCTCGCCCTCACCGTTCTTGAGCTCCTTCATTTGCGAGGAGAAGTGTACGGGCGTCATCATCTGGGCCTGTGCAGCGAGTGTGATGAGGCTCAGCAGCAGGATAGAGTAGAGTTTCTTCATATAATAATATTGTCAATTTGTTTTATTCTATAACGTAATCAGACGCATGGAAAGTACATTGATATTATTTTTTAACATCCTTTGTGTCGATTTTGTTTTGTTTTATTTTGTGCTTTTCTCACTTCTTCGTACCTTTGCACCCATATGTTACATCAAAACTAATAGAAAAGACTATGGCAACACCTGTTGAATTCAAGTATGCCCCGATGTTCCAGTTGGGCGAGGACAAGACCGAGTATAGACTGCTTTCGAAAGAGGGCGTTAGTGTAGCACAGTTTGAAGGTAAGGAAATTGTGAAGGTTTCGAAGGAAGCACTCACGCTGCTGGCTCAGCAGGCTTTCCACGATGTGGAGTTCATGCTGCGTCGCGAGCATAACCTCCAGGTGGCTGCAATCCTCAGTGATCCTGAAGCATCAGAGAACGATAAGTATGTGGCTCTGCAGTTCCTGCGCAATGCTGATGTGGCTGCGAAGGGCATCCTGCCTTTCTGTCAGGACACTGGCACCGCCATTATCCATGGTGAGAAAGGACAACAGGTGTGGACGGGCTTCGAGGATGAGGAAGCCTTGAGCCGCGGCGTCTATAATACCTTCACACAGGACAACCTGCGCTACTCGCAGAATGCTCCGCTGAACATGTATGACGAGGTGAACACGCGTTGCAACCTGCCCGCACAGATTGATATTGAGGCCTGCGAGGGCGCCGAGTATCGTTTCGTGATGGTGGCCAAGGGTGGCGGTAGTGCCAACAAGACCTATTTCTATCCCATGACCAAGGCAACTATCCAGAACGAAGGCACATTGCTGCCCTTCCTCGTAGAGAAGATGAAGAGTCTGGGTACGGCTGCCTGTCCGCCTTATCACATCGCTTTCGTGATTGGTGGTACGAGTGCTGAGAAGAACCTGCTTACGGTGAAACTCGCCTCTATCAAGTACTATGACTCACTGCCTACAACGGGTGATGAGACGGGACGTGCTTTCCGTGATATTGACTTGGAGAACAAGTTGCTGGAGGAAGCTCACAAGATTGGATTGGGTGCACAGTTCGGTGGCAAGGCTTTGGCACATGATATCCGCGTTGTCCGTCTGCCTCGTCACGGAGCCAGCTGTCCTATCGGTATGGGCGTCAGCTGCTCGGCAGACCGTAATATCAAGGCAAAGATCAATAAGGACGGTATCTGGCTGGAGAAGATGGACTCGAATCCCTCAGAGCTGATTCCAGCTGAATATGCAAAGCCAGGTGAGGGCGCCAAGGGCATCGAGATAGACCTGAATCAGGGCATCGAGGCTGTCTGCAAGGAACTGACCAAATATCCTGTGTCAACCCGTGTGAACCTGAAGGGCACCATCATCGTGGCTCGTGATATTGCTCACGCTAAGCTGAAGGCCCGTCTGGATGCTGGCGAAGGCATGCCCGACTACTTCAAGAAATATCCGGTACTCTATGCAGGACCAGCCAAGACACCAGAGGGCTATCCCTGCGGTTCGATGGGTCCGACCACAGCCAACCGTATGGACCCGTATGTGGATGAGTTCCAGGACAACGGCGCTTCACTGGTGATGATTGCCAAGGGCAACCGTTCGGATGTGGTTACCGAGGCCTGTAAGAAGCATGGCGGCTTCTATCTGGGCACCATCGGTGGCGTTGCTGCTGTACTCTCGCAGTCAAGCATCAAGTCGATAGAATGTGTGGAATATCCTGAGCTGGGTATGGAAGCTATCTGGAAGATTGATGTGGAAGACTTCCCCGCCTTTATCCTCGTTGATGATAAGGGTAATGACTTCTTCAAACAACTGAAGCCCTGGACACCATGCGCAAAGTGATATTCCTGTTCACCCTGCTGACCTCTATGTCTGTCTTCGCACAGCATATAGAGGTTGTGAGGGGAGGCTGTACGCCAGAATCGGAGGCTGACTCACAAGTGGCAGCCCGACATGCAGCCCGCCCATTCCGCCTGCCAGCTATTAATAAGGAATGGGACGCTGAGCGAACCTATAAGCAACTGGTTATCCTGATCTCTTTTTCCGACCTGGACTTCACGATGGATAATCCGCGTGAGTTCTACGACAACATGTTCAATACCCCAGGCTTCAACCAGCGCAAGGGCCCCGGCTGTGTGGCTGAATATTTCAAGGCACAGTCTAACGGGCTGATGAACATGCAATTCGACGTTGTAGGACCATATAAAGTGAGTACAAAGGCTCAGCCATACGACAAGCCTGATGCGAATACGAAAAACTACGGACAAAATGTGATGAGAGAGGCCACCAACCTGATGATTCAGGAGAATCCAGAATGGGATTTCACTCCATACGACTGGAATGGTAACGGAGCGGTGAACCAGGTTATCTACATTGCGGCAGGCTATACGGGTAATGTAAATGCTGAGATTTGCTATGGTTATATCTGGCCCAACACGTCAAGCTTCAGTTCGATTACCACCCACGACAATAAGAAGATTTCCAGCTATACCGTCAGTTGCGAACATTGGCCAACGTCCTCAAAGACTCTTTGCGGACTGGGTACCGTATGTCATGAGTTTACCCATAGCCTGGGACTGCCCGATATCTATCCTACGTCAAGTTCGGCAGGCTTCTCTGTCTGTGACGAATGGGACTTGATGGATGGCGGAAATTTCAGCAACTACGGCTGGTGCCCGCCCAACTATACGCCATTGGAGAAAATGCTGCTGGGATGGACGACTCCTGTAGAGCTTACAGAGCCAACCAGCATCAAGGACCTGGCCCCCTCGGCTGATGGCGGCAATACGTATATCATCAAGCATTCCGATAGTGAATGGCTTATGCTCGAGAATCGCCAGCAGAAAGGATGGGATGCCGCTGCGCCAGGCAAAGGCCTTATCATCTATCACGTGAATTATGACGGCTCGGTATGGAGCGGTAATACGGTGAATAATAATAAATCGAAGTATCGTTTCGACATTATTCATGCCGATAACTGGGATTATTCTGCATGGGACAATTATATTGCTTCTGCTGGTATCTCGAAATATGCCAATTCGGGCTATATGAACAACAGGTATCTCAGTACGTCGCCCTATCCGTATGTCACCGAAACGGAATGCAATGATTCGCTGACTGATAACTCTGTTCCTGCTGCCACGATGTTCTATCCCAATCTTGTGGGAGAGATGTCGCTGAAGAAAAGTATCACAAACATCAAGATGGACGAGGATGGTCTGATTTCGTTCGACTTCATGGGCGGCGAAGATACAACGGTATACATCCGCGAGATTGCGGAAGAGCAGCTTAAAGGCAACGTGGCTGTCTATGACCTCAACGGACGACTGTTGCCAGTGGCTAATCGCGACTACCGACGCGGACTCTACCTGGAGCGCCGTGCTGACGGAACGCTGAGAAAAGTGATTCGCTGACGATGGAAAGAATTATGTGAACAATAAACTTAATATTTATTTTCAAAAACAGAATTTATGAGACTTATTATTGAACCGAATTATGATTTGATGTCACAGTGGGCAGCAAATTATGTAGTAGACCGCATTAATGCCGCAAAGCCAACGAAAGAGAAGCCCTTCGTGCTGGGCTTGCCCACAGGTTCATCACCTATCGGAATGTATCGTGGACTGGTAAAGGCATACCAAGAGGGTAGGGTGTCATTCCAGAACGTGCTCACCTTTAATATGGATGAGTATGTAGGACTGCCCGAAGAGCATCCTGAGAGCTACCACTCATTCATGATGACAAACCTTTTCAACCACATTGACTGTCCAAAGGAGAACATCCATATATTGAACGGTAATGCCAAAGACCTCGTGGCTGAATGCGCTCATTACGAGCAGATGATTGAGGAGGCAGGCGGTATCGACCTCTTCCTGGGCGGTATAGGTCCTGACGGACATATCGCTTTCAACGAGCCGGGCTCAAGCCTGAGCAGCCGTACTCGTCAGAAGACCCTGACCACCGATACGATTATTGCTAACAGCCGTTTCTTCGATAACGATATCAACAAGGTGCCCAAGACGGCTCTGACTGTTGGCGTAGGTACGGTGATGGCTGCCAAGGAGGTCATGATCCTCGTGAACGGACACGCTAAGTGTCGTGCACTTCAGGCTGCCGTTGAAGGAAGCGTGAACCACATGTGGACCATCTCTGCCCTGCAGATGCACCAGCACGGCATCATCGTTGCCGACGACGCAGCCTGCGATGAACTGAAGGTGGGCACCTACCGCTACTTCAAGGATATTGAACGTAACAACTTGCTGTAATCTCTAAAACTAAAAACTTTAAACTCTAAACTAATATGTATTCTCCCTACTTCGAGCCAGAACTGGAAACCATGTCGCGCGACCAGTTGGAAGCACTCCAGTTGGAGCGCCTCCAGAAGACCGTTCGCCACTGCATGAACTCAGAGTTCTATTGTCAGCGCTTCAAGGAACTGGGCATTACGCCTGAAGATATCCGTACGCTCGACGATGTACAGAAACTGCCCTTCACCACGAAGGAAGACTTGCGTAATCACTATCCCTTTGGGTTAGCCAGTGTTCCACTCAAGGAATGTGTGCGTCTGCACTCATCGAGCGGTACAACGGGCAATCCTACTGTGGTACTTCACACGCAGAAAGATCTTGACGAGTGGGCAAAGGCAGTGGCTCGCTGTTTGTGGATGGTGGGTTCGCGTCCAGAGGATGTATTCCAGAACTCTGCCGGATATGGTATGTTCACTGCCGGACTGGGCTTCCAGTATGGTGCAGAGCGCGTGGGCATGCTCACCGTTCCTGCTGCTGCTGGTAACACCAAGCGACAGATCAAGTTCATCTGCGACTTTGGAACCACCGTTCTCCATGCTATTCCCAGTTATGCTTCACGTATCTATGAAGTGATGCGCGAAGAGAATGTCGATCCCGTCCGTGATACCAAACTGCGCGTGCTCTGCATTGGTGCTGAGCCTCATAGCGAGGAACAGCGCAAGCGTATCGAGGATCAGTTGGGCGTGAAGGCCTACAATTCCTACGGCATCTCAGAGATGATGGGTCCTGGCGTAGCCTTCGAGTGTCAGGAGCAGAACGGACTCCATATTTGGGAGGACTATTTTATCGTAGAGATTATTGACCCCATCACGCTGCAGCCCGTGCCCGACGGACAGCTGGGCGAGCTGGTGCTGACCACCATCAATCGTGAGGGAATGCCGCTGCTGCGCTATCGCACCCGCGACCTCACCCGCATCCTGCCCGGTGAGTGCCCCTGTGGTCGTCATCATCGTCGACTGGCCCGTTTGCAGGGACGCTCTGACGATATGATGATCCTGAAGGGAGTGAACATCTTCCCCATCCAGATTGAGAAGATCCTGCTGGGCTTCAAGGAACTGGGCAGTGATTACCTCATCACCCTTGAGACCGTTGATGGTGGTGATATCATGACCATCGACGTAGAGTTGGCTCATCTTGAAGTAGACGATTACACCCAGCTTCAGGCTCTGACCAAGGAGATCACCCGTCAGCTGAAGGACGAGATTCTCATCACCCCGAAGGTTCGCCTCGTGAAGAAAGGCTCTCTTGGTGCCAGCGATGAGAAGAAAGCAGTACGCGTAAAGGACCTGCGCAAGCTGTTCTAAGGCAGTGGAACGCTAATCAGTAAAAATCATATTTCATCAGGCGAGGATTTGGATTTAGAAAATTCTCGCCTGATTTTTGCAAATTATAAAACTACTCCGCGAGAAAGACTTACCGCAAGAAAGACTTCAGCACTGCGCCCCACTTCAGCACTGCGCCATAAATAATCGTAGAATTATTTGGAACTTTCAGAATTGGTTCGTATCTTTGCAGAAAATACCAGATTATGAAGCGCTTCAATACTACAGGTAAAATGATAGCAGCCTGGCACTATATGGTTCCCATTGACCGTCAAGTGAATGCTGCAGCGCGATTGGTGGAAGACAATATGTACTTCTGTATCAATCGAGGTCGTCAGTATGGAAAGACAACCACTCTGGCTTTCTTGAAGGAACACTTAGAGAAACAAGGATATGTTGTGTTCTCTATCAGCTTCGAAGGTTTAGCAGACAGCACTTATGAGAGCTTAGAGTCCTTGCTGTATGGCTCTGTGGCTAGAATGGCTTTTCCTTTAAAGTGGAATACTTTGCCGAACCTTTCTGAAGCCTCAGTTCGCCTACTAAATGAAGCAGTAACTCAAAAGCAGGACTCTATCAAGGTTGATGATTTCTCGATGCTGATAGCTTCTATATGTAATAACAATAAAGTCGTTATGTTCATAGATGAAGTAGACCAAGCTGGCAACTATCCTGTTTTTATCAAGTTTTTGGGATTACTGAGGAGCATGTATCTTTCACGTGACCAGATTCCAACGTTCCAATCAGTCGTCCTCGCTGGAGTTTACGACATCAAGAACTTAAAACTTAAATTACGTCCAGAGGATCAACACCAATATAACTCTCCTTGGAACATAGCGGCACCTTTTGATGCAGATATGAGCCTGCATGCAGACGGCATTGCTGCGATGTTGTCAGAATACAAACAGGACCATCAGCTTGAATTTGACGAGAGGAGCGTTGCCCAAATGATATATGACTACACGTCGGGTTACCCCTTCCTTGTAAGCCGTCTTTGTCAGATTATTGATGAAAACAGTTATACATGGGATAAAGAAGGCATACTAAAGGCTGTCAATCAATTATTGAAAGAGAACAATACGCTCTTCGATGATATAACCAAAAATCTAACACAGTTCCCCGGCCTTGCAAACATTCTAAAAGCCATATTGTATGGCGGACAGCGTATTGCCTACAACTATTATGACAAGGACATCAACCTGGCTTCAATGTTCAATTTTGTCTACGACAATCATGGAGCAACAGCAGTCAGTAGTCGAATCCTGGAAACATGGCTCTACAATTATTTCTCTTCAGAAGAGCGATCTTCTACTATATATAAAAATGGTGAAGCTGACAAAAATCAGTTCATTCGAGATGGTCATCTTGACATGCGTCATCTGTTAGAACGCTTCGTCGTTCATTTCAATGAGATATATCGTCCAGAAAAGGATAACAAATTTGTAGAAGAGAATGGTAGAAAGATATTCCTAACCTATCTTCGCCCCATTATCAATGGTATTGGCAACTATTATTGCGAAGCTCAGACACGTGATTTGACACGTACTGATGTCGTTGTCGACTATCTTGGCCAGCAGTTTGTTGTCGAACTGAAAATATGGCGCGGAAATAGTTATCATGAGCGAGGTGAACAGCAACTTGCAGATTATCTCGATTTCTACCATCTTAAAAAAGGCTATCTTGTCAGCTTCTGCTTTAATAAAGAGAAACAATCCGGTATTTATGATGTGATAGTTGCTGAAAAACAAATCGTTGAAGCTTTAGTGTAATGCTTCAAACCCTATTGATTACAACTCCCAATCAATAGGGTTCGTCTTACATAAACAAGCTGAAAGATTTGGCTGTTTGAAATAATATTTGTACTTTTGCTGCACGGTAAAGAATAAAAGAGAATAAAGAAGAATAAAAGAGAATAAAGAAGAATAAAAGAGAATAACCAACCGGGACTATCCATCTGAAGCGGAGTTTAAAAGTGCTTCTGTCTTAATGAGTCTCCTAATTCAGTATCTACCTGTTCTTTTATCTTTAGCAATTCGGCATAGTTGTATTTATTCTGCATCAACTGCTGAAAGAGGCGAGTAGCTATTTCATTCTGCTCACCAATATACAAATCGGGATGACACCTTTTCTTCAAATCATCATAAAGTCGTTTCGCTTTGTCCCAATCGTGGGTGATAGCCGAGAAATTCACTTCAGACGTCTCTTTCATCACTTGATTTTTATATTGTTGTTGCTTAGATTTCATTCCGAACTTCTGTTGCAACCAAGAAAGAATCTTTGTCATATGATTATGAATTAAGAAGATTGATTGTATCCATATGGTCAGCCAGTTTCCATTTACAACCATAGCTGGCATTTTCGCCATGTATCTCTAAAGTATCCCAACCAAGAACTACCAGACGTCTTACCAATTGATCGTTACTCAAAATAGCCTTGCCTATAAAAATCATCTCGTCTTTGCTCAAGAGTCTTCCAGTAAACACCTTTATTCGGAACCCCGAATATAGCCATCTTGAGAAGGCATGCTTGTAGGTTGGGTCTCCACGCGATATACTGGCTTCGAGCATGGCTGGTGCTTCCCCTAACACAAAAGCATCACGGGCCGATTCGTTAAAACTGCGCACCAATTTGTTACGCTCACTGCGGTCTCTGAACCAGCTGATAATTCTATTCCAAGTATTTGCAAACATGATCAACTACCTTTTGATAATACTAACACTATAAAGAGGAAAAAGAATATAATCAATATGGATACAAATAAAACAAATCCGTCATTCTCTTCGGTTTGTCGGACATCATCTTTTTTCCTCTTATCATACTCTTTTAACAATTCGCTCGCTTGCACTTCAAGCTTTTCAAGAGCTATCACATTATCAGCATTCATTTGGACTAACTGATAAAGTTGATTTGCCAATTCAAGTTGCTTTTTATTGTAGTTTGCTCCTGTATAGTTTCTTGGGTTACAGGCATTTGTCAACTTTGTGTATAATTGTTGCGTTGAGAATATCACTCCAAGTTCCTCCATGGCTTTCAGGCGTAATGCTTTCAACGCAGTATCATCATTCATATTAGTTGACAATACTTGTGAGTAGAGTTCATTAGCCCTTGACACCTTATCTGGCTCGTATGGACTCATAAAGTTTTCAGGAGCGCACCGAGCCTTCAGTTCATTATAAAGAGTTCCGTATGCACCACGAATGGGCTTTCTGAACAACGCTGACGGTTGTTCAGCATGAGAAGTATCATCTTTACCGACCTCTTCAAACTTAATATCTTCCTCCTGCATAATATAAATGTTTAGCTGATTATATTCATTTCGCTCCCTTCCTCCTATTACACTCCCTGCACAGCATCTGGCAGTTCTCTGCTACCGTTCTGCCACCATCGCGCCAGGGGGTGATGTGGTCGCCCTCCATGAATTCGAAGTCAAACTCTTTGCCACAGATGGGACAGATGTGGTTCTGTCTCTCCCAAACGGCGAGTTTGATGTCTTCTGGGAAGGCACGAAGGTCCAGATAGTGCTCATCGCCAGTCAGTACATAGGGGATGATGCCCGATTGTTTCTGTATCTCGCTGTCGCGCATCAACGCAGAGATACGTTTGCCAAGGGCGACAGTATCCAGCGTCTCTCCACCATATTTATCGTAGAACCAAGCCCAATCCAGGCCCTTCATGATTTTCTTGAACTTCTTCATGTCGAAGTTCGTGATAGCCCAATTCAGTACCGTCTGGAAGTACGTCCACAGATTATTGGCATTGGGATCATGCTGATGAGCAGCCATATAGCCCACTACCGTCTGTCGATGTCCTCCTCGTGTTTCGTGGTCTGCCATCCATTCCAAAGCCACTTTAAGGAAGTCCTGACGGATAGGCGCACCATTGACGAGGTCTTTGCCTAAGCGGGCTGCTCCGCTGTTGGTCTTTGAGAAATGGCGTTTGGCATCACTGACAAAAGGACCTGCATAGATAGCATTATTGATTTCCTGCTCATTCAGCGGCTTTCCTGCTATGTTGATAGTCTTGAACCACTCCAGCTTCTCAGATGCCTCGCCCTCACAGACATAGATAGTGAGCGGATAGTTGAGTATGCGCTTCTGAATATCCTCTGGCTGGTTGAAGAAGTTCTTAAACTCGTAGGAGAACTTGCCATCCACATACTCGCAAAGTGAGAGTGTACGTTGTTGTCCGTCCATCACTTCGTAAGGGCAGTCAGCATCCTCACTACGTTTTACCCAGTACATCACGTTCAGCGGATAGCCAGCCAGCACGGTATGTATCACAGCCTGCTGTTCCTTCTCGTTATAGATAAACTCACGCTGATAAGGCGGACGGATATCCAGCAGGCCATCATAACCTCGAACGCCCTGTTCATCGTTGTTCACGTAGCCCTTGGTGATGTCGCCAACAGTTACTTCTATTTGTTTGATTGTCATCATAGCTTTTGAGGATGTTTGTTGCGGATAATAACTCTTGCATATTGTCTTTGTCCCTTGACTACACCACAGCCACCACGATCTTCTGGGTGAGGCTTGTATTGTAATTCATTTAAAATTTCAGAAGGAGCTGAGGCTCTTGTATTTCCACACGCTTGCCATATAATCTCAAATTGTTCAGGATTATATTTATCAAGAAACGTAATAGGAACTCCCATATAACCCTCATAATTGCATGGAATATCTATAGTCTTTCCAATATTAATTGCATTATAGTTATCATAGTTTGGATATTCCTCAGGCGAATAACGACAAACAAGGTCTAATTCTTCCTTACGCTTTGGGATTTCCATATTAGTAAACCAGTTTACCCCAGATACACGTATCATATTATCACGATGGTCACTTGCTGTTGCAATATCTTCATAGGGCGAAGTAAAATGAGCAGCCCCTCCTTTAAATCCATACCCCAACCAAACCTTGTTTTCTTTGATTAATGGAAATACTTCTTTGTAAGTTATTGCGTTCTGATGTCCAATAATCAAAAACACCTTTTGGTATTCCATCAACTGCCCAATATATTCTCTGAACAATGAGAATGGAGGATTAGTGACTACAATATCAGCCTCCTTCAGCAATTCAATGCATTCAGGGTCTCTGAAGTCACCCGTTCTCAGAATGGAACAAACGTTCTTGTCATTCTGCAGTAGGTACTGAACATCCGATAGATCAACAGCTCCATCACCATTAAGATCTTTTACCTCAGTTATCTCTACTTTGTAGGCAATCTTCTTTGGCTCATCTGAAAAATCGCCAAAGTCGATCATCAGTTCATTGCCCTGCACAGGAGAACCATTGTAGCAGGTACAAATCAGTTTCTTCAATCCCAACTGGTTGAAACGAAGTGCAAAATACTTGAAGAAGTTGCTTTCGTAAGGGTCATCGCAATTGCACAGCACCACCTTATCACGAAAGTGAGGCCAGTAGTGTTGCAATTCACGCTCAATATCAGTCATCTGAGTATAAAACTCATCCTTCTTGGCTGTTTTAGCAGCGCTCAGATTTTTCTGTGCCATAAGCTATGCATTAGCGCGTATTGCTTATCATCGAAGGCGGCTATCTACAACACAAAAGAGCATGGACGTTCATCATCCACACTCTGAGGTCGTAGGAATAACCGTCAATCCAGATAAATCACGCCCATGCAAAACGCACAGACGTTTGCGATTTATTCTTCGGATTGAACAACTATTGAAATTTCCTACGTTTCAGAGTGTTCCGAACAAAGCAAACGCTTGTTATATTTCCTCGAAAGTCTCGCTGGCGGCCTCCGCTGAGACCATCCGCCAATGATTAGGTGCAAATTTAGACAATTATTTGGAAACAGACAAAAAAACGGGCGAGAATTTTCAAAATGTTTGATGAAAAAGCAGTATCTTTGCAGATTGTTATGAGTGACTTTACAGCAGAACTGGCAAAATTACACGGATTAACGGGAGGTGATTATTCTCGACAAGTGGAGCGTATAGCCCATCGAAAGGAGTTCCATCCCCTTGATATAGATAATGGTATTTTCACTGTAGGCGGTGAGAAAAGTGACGATTACCAGAATCTGCTAATCGCTGCAAGGAAAGCGGTGGAACTTGGATATACAGTTTATTTATTGCCAAATCCAAGGAATATTCGGACTGCGGATTTCATTCTGGAAAAGAAAGGCACATATCGTATGTATGATTTGAAGACTGTTTTCGGCAAAGCATCAGTTGGACAAAACCTGATAGACTCAATCGGTCAGTGCAATCGCATTTTGCTTAACATGACTACAGAATACAGCACTCGCTCACTAGCGTTCGATATCAAAAAGTTTTTCGAAATTAATGACAAGGCTATTGAGGTTCTTATCTTTAAGGGGCGAAAACACATTTCTGTCAATCGCGCCATGGTGTTCAATGGTTCATTTCTTTTTAATTTCAGGAGATTCTATGAAAGATAAAAACCATCCTGTTGAGGATGGCTTTTAAAAGTGGAGTAGTGCGGTGTTGTCTTGCTCCTGAGGCAGTATCAAAGATGTCCTGCCTCCTCGGGATTCTGCCCGGATAGCCAAAACAGATGTTCTGACGGTGCAAAGATAGGAATTAATTCTGAAAGTTCCAAATAATTCTGCTATTATTTATTATGATTGATTCCATTCAATTTCTAACTTATAGTATATTGATTATTATTGATACTATTGTGAAGGATGTGAAGGATGTGAAGGATGTGAAGGATGTTTTTGTAAGTTTGTATATAGGAAATTATTTAGTCGGCGACTAAATAATTTCCTATATATAAAAGTTTAGTTTTTATCTTTCACATCCTTCACAAGCTTCACATTTGCTCTTTCTTCCTTATCTTTCACTTGCAAATATACAAAATTTTTGAAGGATTTCCAAGCATTTCTGAAACTTTTTCAAACTATATTGATTATTGATTCTCTATTCGAAGCATTTGGACTTTAAGTTTCTGGGAATAATTTGTACCAAAAAGCGGTTACGGTTACAGCTGTAACCATGTAACCTTTTTCCTCGATCAGCCGTCTTTAATTATCTGTAAATACCTAAATATCAAACGATTATATCAATTCTTTTGTTGTCCTTCAGCCTTTGCGGTTACATGGTTACAGCTGTAACCGTAACCTGTCTCAAGCAAAACTAGGCTTTGCTATGAGCGATCCCTAGTTTCACTATGAGCGTTCCCTAGTTTTGCTATGAGTGATCCTAGGCTTTGCTATTTGAAAACACTATGTTTAGCCTTCGTAATCAATAGAGTTGCGAGTGCTAACTCTATGGATTACGAGTCGCAATCAATAGGGTTTGAAAAGGCATTTCACTAAAGTACTTTGGATATTTACTTCCCCGAATTGAATACGCGGAACTCGTAGCCTTGCTCTTTCAGCCATTTGATGCAGGCGGGAAGGGCGGTGCGGAGTTTGTCGATGGCTTTCAGTGAGTCGTGGAAGGTGATGATAGAGCCGTTGCGGGCATAGCGCTTCACGTTGTCTATGACATCTTCTGCGGTGAGCCATTTGGAATAGTCGCGGGTTACCAGGTCCCACATTACCATCTGGAAACCTTTCTGGGCGAGCGCCACATACTGGTCGTGACGTATCCAGCCATGAGGCGGACGGAACAGGTGGCTGTGGATATAAGCGTTCGCTTTCTCTACGTTGTAGCAGTAGTTATGGAGCGAATGGCGGAATCCGCTGATGTGGTTATGAGTGTGGTTGCCCACCAGGTGGCCTTCGTCAATGATCTGATTGTAGAGGTCGGGGTATTTGCGCACATTGTCGCCTACCATGAAGAAGGTGGCCTTGATGCCAAACTCACGGAGTGTCTGAAGAATAAAGGGCGTCGACTCTGGGATAGGACCATCATCGAACGTGAGATAGACTGCACGTTCGTCGTGATTCATTCGCCATAACGCCTTCGGATAGATCCAGCGTAAATAGATGGCAGGCTGTTCGATGATCATCTTCTATTCTTCAGTATAAAGCCCTTTGCGGTCACATGACTGGTGGCCGCAAAGGGTGATAGGTTAATATCGTCCGCCACGTGCGCTGTAGAGCTGTGCAGCTTTGTCGAGCTTGGCGGCATACTCCTCGCCTAACTTCTTGTCGATGATGGCAGCGAAGTCAGACAGGTGGTTCATGACAT
This sequence comes from Prevotella sp., assembly GCA_017460515.1. Lineage (GTDB taxonomy): Bacteria > Bacteroidota > Bacteroidia > Bacteroidales > Bacteroidaceae > Prevotella. The sequence continues at coordinate 93,030 of JAFUAY010000047.1, read as the reverse complement.
AGAGCTGATAGATACAGTCGTGCTGTGCTGCGACGAAGCGGCTGGGCGACAGTGAACAGTAGTAGTTCATGTACTGTGAAGCCTTGTGCCAGAGGTTCTCGATGAGTGCCTTGGCCTTATCGTCCTGTTCAATAGCCAGGTAAGCACGGATGATGTCGAGTGAGCCACTCTGGAAGTCGTGAGGCACGTTCTCCTGCGGGAACTCCTGTTCAGCGCGCTCCAGTACCTTGGCAGCTTTCTCGTTCTGTCCTTCCTCAGCCAGATGGAGTGCCAGCTGCGACATCAGTCTGCGATGGGTGAAGCACATGCGCATGACAGTTTCGTCGAGATAGATGCCGGGCGTGTTGGCACCACCGAACTTGAAGCGGTTCATCACGTTGTCGTAGGTCTTCTCGGTATCGAAGTTCTTCATGCCAGCCACTACGCGACCATTGATATTGGTGGTGAACGGAGTGATGCGGTTGGCCAGTCCTTCCTGTACGAAGTTGTCGCCCAGGTTCATGTAGTTCTCCGAGCCTACGGTAGTAGCTACGTAGATGGGGCGCTCCCAGTTGGCGTTGGCAATCATCTCCAGCATCATCAGGTCGCCTTTGTAGAGGGCACTCTTGTTCTTGAGCGAGATTACCATGCGGTCGGGGATGGAGTCGCCTTGCATCATCATACCGCTGCGACGAACGGCATCCTTGTCGATGGTGACGTAGACGGTATCGGTAGGAATGACGTGCAGGTCGGGATTGGTGTTGCGAACCCAGTATTTCAGGATGTTCTTCAGTTCGAAGGGCTCATCGCCAAACTGCTGACGCGCCTGTTCGGGGCTGTCCTTATAGTAGGCGAGGATTTCCTTTTCCAGACGGGAGTCAATCTGAACATACTCATTTGTGCCTGCGCAGTACTCCAATCGTTTCCATGTGATAGGAAGCGATGGAGAGTCGTAGGCAGGACGCACCATCTGGTCGATATACCAGTCTGTCTGCAGGTAAGAGAGGTTGCAGACGCGGGCATCCGTACGAACGCCCTCAGTATCCTGGTTGTACCAGAGTGGGAAGGTGTCGTTGTCGCCATTGGTGAAGATGATGGGGTTGCTCTTCTTCTTCTCGCCTGAAGGCAGTGTGACCTCTTCTTGCAGCGACATCAGGTAGTTCTGTCCGAAGTCACGACAGGTATAGCGGCCACTGCGGTCGTGATCATCCCAAGTCTGCGAAGCCATCTGGATGGGAACCAGCAGACAGGCCAAGCCCAGTACGACTGAGACGATGGTGCTCTCCTTCTTCAACAGACGGCTGAGGTAGTCGATCAGCGCTGCTACGCCCATACCGCACCAGATGGCGAAGGCATAGAACGAGCCTGCATAGGCATAGTCACGCTCACGAGGCTGCATAGGCGTCTGGTTCAGGTAGATTACGATGGCCAGACCAGTCATGAAGAACAGGAAGAACACTACCCAGAACTGCTGAACGCCCTTCTGTCCGCGATTGACTGACTGCCAGATGAGGCCTATCAAGCCCAATAGCAGGGGCAGACAGTAGAACACGTTATGACCCTTGTTCTCCTTCAGGTCGTCAGGCAGCATGTCCTGATTGCCCAGACGGGCATTGTCGAAGGCGGGGATACCTGTGATCCAGTTGCCGTGCTCCAGTTCGCCGTGTCCCTGTATATCGTTCTGACGTCCAGCGAAGTTCCAGAGGAAGTAGCGCCAGTACATCCAGTTACACTGGTAGCTGATGAAGAACGAGAGGTTCTCCAACTGACTGGGCACTTTCACCATCACAGTCTCGCCACAGCGATCGTAAGGCACTTCCTTGCCATCAACCTTGCCACCCATCCAACTCTCGTAGTACTGCTGGTGGGAAGAGCTGTACATACGTGGGAACAGCATGTTCTGGGCATATACATACTCATCTTTCGTACGTACTACGAAGTATGAGTCTTTCTCGTCAGCTGAGGCTTTCTCCTTGCGCTGCCATACGGGCTTGCCTGTCTTCTGAACGGGCTTGCAGTAGGCACCGTCTTTCTCGAAGGCCACCTGTGAGGTGTAGGCCTGTCCGTAGAACAGTGGGCGCTGTCCGTACTGGTCGCGTCCCAGGTAATCGCCCAGTGTGAAGATGTCCTCTGGTGAGTTCTGGTCCATGGGCGGGTTGGCTGACGAGCGGATGACGATGACAGCATACGTAGAGTAGCCAATCATCAGCTTCAGCATGCAGAGTAGGGTGGTATTCTTGAAACGGGCGGTAACGAAGGCCGTTTTGCCGTTCTTGTAGTTCAGGACGAACCAAAGCACAGCCAGAACAATTACGCCAATGATGAATGCACTCCATCCGTAGCCATAGAACGGAATGCCCAGCATGCCCACAGAGAGCAGATAGGCAATGTTCTGGCGCTTCCAGTTGGCAGGCTCACCACCTTCAGCAGGCGTGGGCAGTGAGCGTTGTGTCTCATAGACAGCCCACAGCACGGCACTTACCAAGAGCAGGATATAGATGTACTCACCCGTATTGAACGGACAGCCCAGGGTGTTGACGAAGAACAGCTCGAACCAGCCGCCCACAGTGATGATACCAGGTACGACGCCATAGAGCACGAGGGCTACCAGGGCAAACGAGATCATCAGTGCGATGCAGGAACCTTTCAGGTTGGCATCGGGGAAACGCTTGTAGTAATAGACCAGTACGATGGCGGGCAAACAGAGCAGGTTCAGCAGGTGAACACCGATAGAGAGACCTGTCATATACATGATCAGCACCAGCCAGCGGTCACTGTGAGGCTCGTCGGCATGGTCCTCCCATTTCAGGATGAGCCAGAATACCAGTGCGGTAAAGGCAGAAGAATAAGCATACACCTCACCCTCGACAGCAGAGAACCAGAAGGTGTCACTGAACGTGTAGATGAGTGCACCAACCAGTCCGCTGGCCTCAATAGAAATCAGCTTCGCGAGGCTCAGCTCCTCCCAGCGGTCAATGAGCAATCGACGTGTCAGGTGGGTGATGCTCCAGAACAGGAAGAGGATACAGGTTGCTGAAAGCAGAGCGCTCATCGTGTTCACCCAGTAAGCCACTTGTGTGGCATCGCTGGCAAATTGCGAGAACAGGTTGGCTGTCAGCATGAAGAAGGGTGCGCCAGGCGGGTGCCCCACTTCAAGACGATAACCGGTAGTGATAAACTCTGGGCAGTCCCAGAAAGAGGCTGTAGGTTCAATGGTGGAGCAGTAAACGAAGGCAGCAATCAGGAAGGTGAGCCATCCGACCACATTGTCGACGAGTCGATAGTTGGCTTTGCTGCTTTGCCCCGCAAAGATTTGTTTCATCTTAGAAAATGATGCTTTGTTTTAACGTTAAAATCCTTTTCAGTTTGCAAAGGTATTATTTTTTGGTGAAGAGTAAGGAGTGTAGCGTGAAGAATTTGCTTTCGCTTTAGTTTCTTTAACTCCTTCATACATCACTTTTCACTTTTCGCTCTCCACTTTTCACTTTACATCAGCAATCCCGCGCCATAGATGAGTAGCAGGTAGCGGAACAGCTTGCCCAGTGTGATGCTGACAAACGAGATAATGATGTTGGCGCGCATCAGTCCCAGCAGGATGGTGATGGCACTGCCCAATACAGGCAGGAAGGCGAAGAAGCCCATCCAGGCACCCCGTCCGGCCATGAAGCGCTCCGCTTTGTCCAGGTCTTTCTTCTTGACGTGCAGGTATTTCTCAATCCATTCCAGTTTGCCCATGCGTCCCACGCTGTAGTTGAAACAGCTGCCCAGTACGTTGCCGATGGTGCCATAGACCATCAGTTGCCAGGGATCCAGGCCTGTAGCCATCAGTGCCACCATCACTGCCTCACTGGAGAACGGAAAGAAACTGCCCGCCAGGAAAGCAGCCAGCAGCATGCCAATGTAGCCGTAGCCACTCAGAAAGTCGATGATCCATTCCATGCTACTGAATACTTTCTTGTATGGCAGGGATATAAGGCGCCATCAGGTTGGCGACAGTAGTCAATAGGAACAGGACGATGACGACAACAAAGAAGCTGTTCGACAGCTTGCTGTGTGTCAGCGTGAAGAAATGGGCCACAAACGGACAGGCGCAGATGATGAGTATGCGCATCAGGTAGTCGTAGTGCTGAGGCTGGAAGAGCAGAAAGGCTGTGGCGAAGAGCCCCGTCCATGCAAAAAACAGGTAGAGCATCCTGATGCGGATACGGTCTTCATAGCTTTTCAGCAGGAAATGGATGATTCCTGTCAGTGCGATGATCAGCGTCAGGATGAAAGGCAGTATCTGTCCGATGCTCAGCGACAGGATGGGTATGGGGAACTGAAAGTCCGTCAGGGCGCTGAAGTGGTTGGCCAATGGCTCGAACGCTCTCTGGAAGAGCACCCAGGGCGTCAGGAACCAATAGGGAGTGACCAGTCCGATGACAGAGGCCATCCATGTGCGGATGCTTAACGATTGCAGTAGTGAATAGTTGAGTATCCAGAGGAGTGGCACGAAATAGAGGATGTCAATCCAGATGAGACTGGCTAATCCGATGAAGAGATAGCCATAGAAAATCGGTCTTGCGTTTTCCTCCTCCTGATAGGACTGGAACAGGAACAGCAGACTGATCAGGATGCAGAGCATGAACAGTGAGCCTGACAGTGACTCGAACATAAAACAGGGAGCCGAGGAGATAACGAGAAACGTACTGCCCACCATGCGGTTTCTTACTCGGATGAGCGCATTTGAGTTGTTCATCTCCACAAAGAGGTACGCGCTCACCCCCAGCACTGCGAATTGTATCCACCAGTGATGGGTAGCCATTCCAGCCAGTAGCCACACGATTCCCGTGTAGAGAGCCACTATCGGCAGGGTCAGTCCACTCTCAGCAACTATGTTCTGAAGACGCTTCCTCACAATGAATTACAAATCGGCTCCTATGTCGCGACGGAAATATTTGTCAGTGAACTGAATCTGCTGTGCTCCTTCGAATGATTTCTGTAGTGCCTCTTCCTTGTCCTTGCCATAGGATGAGACAGCGATGACGCGTCCGCCATTGGTGACCACCTTGCCATCTTTCAGTGCTGTTCCTGCGTGGAAGACAATGCTGCCCTCAATCTGCGACGCACCCGTGATCTCGTAGCCTTTCTTGTAGGCTTCCGGATAGCCTCCGCTGACCAGCATAACGCATACGGCAGCACGCTCGTCGAAGACTATCTGGCGCTGGTCAAGGTCACCCTTGGCCACACCCTCGAACAGGTCGACGATATCGCTCTTCAGGCGCAGCATCACGCTCTCTGTCTCAGGATCACCCATGCGGCAGTTGTATTCAATCACCATCGGGTCGCCCTTCACGTTGATGAGTCCGAAGAAGATAAAGCCCTTGTAGTCGATGCCCTCAGCCTTCAGACCCTCTACGGTAGGACGGATGATGCGGTCTTCAACCTTCTGCATCCACTCCTTCGTGGCAAACGGAACGGGCGATACGGAGCCCATGCCACCAGTGTTCAGTCCTTTGTCGCCCTCGCCAATGCGCTTGTAGTCCTTGGCTTCAGGCAGAATCTTATAGTGGTCGCCATCAGTGAGCACGAAGACAGAGCACTCTATGCCACTGAGGAACTCCTCGATCACTACCTGTGACGAGGCATTTCCGAACATTCCGCCCAGCATCTCGCCCAACTCCTTCTTGGCTTCTTCCAGTGTGGGGAGGATGAGCACGCCTTTTCCAGCACAGAGTCCGTCAGCCTTTAGGACATAGGGAGCCTCCAACTGCTCCAGGTATTTGAGTCCTTCCTGAAGATGTTCACCATCGAAGGTAGCGTAGCGGGCTGTGGGAATCTGATGACGCTGCATGAATCCCTTGGCGAAGTCTTTGGAGCCTTCGAGTACGGCACCAGCCTTCGACGGACCAATGACGGGAATAGCCTTGGTGCGCTCGTCAGCCTTCAGGTTGTCGTAGATGCCCTTCACCAGCGGGTCTTCCGGACCTACCACCACCATGCTGATCTGCTCTTTCACGCAGAATGCCTTGATAGCCTCGAAGTCATCGGCTTTCATGTCTACGTTGGTACCGCAGTTGCCTGTACCTGCATTGCCTGGGGCAATAAATAGTTTCTCCACTCGACTGCTCTGTGCAATCTTCCATGCGAGGGCATGTTCGCGTCCGCCACTGCCTAACAGTAATATCTTCATTGTGTATTGATTTTTTTATATTTGCTTTGCTTTTTTATGAGTTCAAGAGTTCTAGTCTAATCATATCTTTGACCTCTCATCTCTCATCTTTCATCTCTCATCTCTCATCTCTCATCTGAACGAAGTTCACTTCAGATAGTCTTCAAAGTACTGGGTGATGCGCTCGTGCAGGTGCACGCTGGCATGTCCCCTCATATTGTGTTCTTCGCCCGGATAGGCAAAGAAGTCTGGCTGGGTGCCCGCCTTGACACAGGCATCGAGGAACGACAGACAGTGCTGTGGCACAACGGTATTGTCGTTATAGCCAGTGATGATCTGTAGCTTTCCCTTGAGGTTGCCCGCCTTGTTGATGAGGCTGGTCTTCTCGTAGCCTTCGGGGTTCTGTTGCGGGGTGTCCATATAGCGCTCGCCATACATCACCTCATACCATTTCCAGTCGATGACAGGTCCGCCAGCCACACCCACCTTGAACACGTCGGGGTAGTTGAGCATCAGTGAGATGGTCATGAATCCGCCAAACGACCACCCGTGGATACCCATTCTGTTGGTGTCGACGTAGGGCAGTGATTTGAGGAACTCCACACCCTTCATCTGGTCTTGCATCTCAATCTGTCCCAGTTGGCGGAAGGTGGCCTGTTCGAAGTCGCGCCCTCTGTTCTCTGAGCCTCTGTTGTCCAGGATGAACAGCACGTAGCCCTTCTGTGCCATATAGGTCTCCCAGGTGCGGCTGTACCAATGCCATGAGGCCTCTACGTTGTGTGCGTGCGGACCACCATAGACGTAGACAACGGTGGGATAGCGCTTGCCTCCGACTTCTCCCGAAAGGAGTGGCGTCTTGTTGTTCGATTCGTCAGTAGCCAACTGGTTGTAGAGCTCTTTGGGCACCACCATACGGTAGTAGAGGTCGGTAACGCCATCGGCAGCCTTGATGCTTCCGCTCAGGTAGCCGGGCTGTTGAAAGTCTTTCCAGGGATCTTCAGCAGTGAGCAGTCGGGTGCTCTTGGCGTTGGCTGTGTTGATGGCATCGATATTCTGCGGTATCGAGGGACTGGTCCATTTGTCGTAGAGCATGCTTCCCCCTGCTGACAGCTTGGCGCGATGCACGCCCTCACCGTTGTCCAGCAGTGTGCGCTTGCCCGTCTTGACGTCGACAGCATAGAGGTTGCGCTGTAGTGGATGCTGCTCGTTGGATGCGATGATGACAGACTTCGTCTTCGTGTTGAAGCCCAGCACGTCGAGCACTACCCATTCGCCCTTGGTGAGCTGAGCCTGCTCCTGGCCTTGCGTATTATATAGATAGAGGTGGTTATATCCGTCCTTCTGACTCTGCATGATGAACAGTGAGGCATCCCAGGGCAGGAACAGAATGGGCTGCTGCGGTTCCACGTATTTGCTGCTTTGTTCGCGATAGAGCGTCTTCAGGTAGTGCCCCGTCAGCGCATCGTAGCTCTTCAGCAGACAGTCGTTCTGGTCGCGGTTCAGCTCAAACATGAACACCTGTTTCGAGTCGGGGCTCCAGGCGATGTTGGTGAAATAGCATATCTTGTCAAGTCCTTCAGCAGGTGCGGGCGTCTCCAGATAGACGATCTTGTCAGTAGTGAGGTCGTAGACGCCCACTGTGACCACATGGGCCTTCATGCCAGCCATCGGGTATTTGTCGGGCTCATACTCCGCAACACGCGGGTAGATGTTCACCTGCGGATAGTCCGTCACCATCGACTGGTCCATGCGGTAGAAAGCCAGTCGCTGTCCGTCAGGGCTCCAGAAGAGTCCTTCGGTGATGCCGAACTCGTGGCGGTGTACAGCCTCACCATAGACAATCTCGCGCGAGCCGTCGGTAGTGAGCTGCTTCTCCTCATTGTTGGCGTTGCGCACATACAACTGATGGTCTTTCGTGTAGGCCACGGCTCTCGACTGGCTGTTCCAGTGGCTGTTCTGTTCGCCACTACAGTCCTGCTGCCATACTGTCTGCTTCTTCTTCCAGTCGTAGAGCAGGCGCTGACTCTTGCCCTTCAGGAGCACCAGCGTCTCGGCAGGGTAGGGGTAGGAAGCATACTGGGCCGTACGGATCTCCGCCCCGCCAATGTCCTCCAGCGTGAACAGCTTTTTCTGCTTGCCTTTCAGGTCGATGGTTCCACCCTCTTCTACGTCCTGATACATCAGCTGTTCGCCCCACCAGGTCAGGAACATGTTCTGAGGTCGCAGGTTGTGGAAGTTGCGCCCTCCGAAGTTCAGGTCCTCCAGTGTGAACAGCTTTTCTTGTGCAGACGTCATGAGTGCAGCCAGTATGAAGAGTGTGGTAAGGAAGAACTGCTTAGTCTTCATCATTGTCGAATCGGTTTGTTTTTCTGTATGGCTTCTTGCCACCGCTACGATCGAAGCGCTCGTGTCCGCCACGATTCTCCGACTGGTAGGGCTTCCGACGATCCTCATGGCGCTTGCGGTCGCCACCCTCCTGTCTGCGGTCTTCGCGGAATTTCCTGCGGTCGCCTCTGTCGTTGTTTCGCTCTTCCCTGCGGTCGTTCCGACGCTCTTCCCTGCGGTCACCCCGACGCTCAGGTCGTTTGTTGTCGCTGATGTCGTGCTTATGGAAGGTGAACGAACGGATGTCGCTGTCTTCGTTCTCGTCCTGTTCGTCCAGTCGTTTCTTGAAGTCGCGCTCCTTCTTGAAGCGGTGTTTCTCCGCCATCTGCCGTTTCTCCTCGTCCGTCTTGACCACGCCACCCTCGCTGCGGAACTGCTTCAGCTTTCCGTCAAACATCTGATACTTGCGGAACTCACATTCCAGTGAGCCGTTATAGAGGGGAATCTTGATGCTGGGCTTCAGTCCGATCTGGTCGAAGCACTCCTCGCGATAGCTCAGCACCCAGGCGTCATTACCCATGAACTGATGCTTCAGTCGTTCGCCAATCATGCGGTACGTGCCCAGCAGGTCGGGCGTTGAGATGCGCTCTCCGTAGGGCGGATTGGTCACGATGATGCTCTTCTCCTTGGGCTGTGTGAAGTCCTTGAAGTCCTGCTGCTCGATGGTGATATCGGCAGTGAGTCCGGCAGCCTTGACGTTCAGTCGTGCTGTGTTGACGGCTTTCATGTCGATGTCGTAGCCATAGATATGGTGCTTGAACTCGCGTTCGTTCGAGTCGTCGTTATAGATGTGGTCGAACAGGCCTGCATCGAAGTCGGGCCATTTCTCAAAGGCATACTCCTTGCGGAACAGTCCCGGAGCCATGTTGCGGGCGATGAGGGCTGCTTCGATGGCCAGCGTACCGCTTCCGCACATCGGGTCGATGAAGTCGGTATCACCCTTCCATCCCGTCATGAGGATCATGCCCGCAGCCAGCACCTCGTTGAGGGGAGCCTCTACGCTCTCCTGTCTGTAGCCACGACGATGCAGACTCTCACCGCTTGAGTCCAGGCAGAGCGTGCAGTCGGTTTCAGCAATGTGTATGTGAAGTCTGATATCGGGATTGGCAATCGATATGTTCGGACGATTGCCCGTTTTCTCGCGGAACTGGTCAACGATGGCGTCCTTCACCTTGTAGCTGACGAACTTCGAGTGGCGGAACTCCTCAGAGAACACCACTGCGTCGACGGCAAAGGTGCGGTCGTTGCCTAAAAAGGTGGTCCAGTCTATTTTCTTGATTTCCTCGTAGACATCGTCAGCGCTGCGTGCCTTGAAGCGGGCAATAGGCTTCAGAATCTTGATAGCGGTGTGAAGTGCAAAGTTTGCACGATACATCATCTCCTTGTTACCTGTAAACGAAACCATTCGTCTACCAATCGTTACGTTGTTGGCCCCCAGTTGGGTCAGTTCTTTCGCCAGCACAGGTTCCAGTCCCATGAACGTTTTGGCGATAAATTCTTGCTCAGACACTTGAGCAGAACTTGATTCAAATATTTGTTCCATTGATTTTGATGAAAATTCGCGGCAAAATTACGAAGAAAAGTTGAAATTGCAAAGCAATTGGTGAAAAAATAGTTGATTGATGCCTTGCTGCAAAGAAGTCCTGTGACCTGAAGTTGAGGTGAGAAGAGTTAAAGAAACCTAACGCGAAAGCAAATTCTTCACGCTACACTTCCCACTGTTCACTTTTATTTACTACTTTTGCAGTCAGAGACTGTGTCTTGATATCTTTACCTATGACGACAATATTGCTATACGCCACTCAGGAGTCATTGCTGACTGACGTCATTGTCTGGATTCTGATGATCCTGACAATGAGTGCTTCCGTGCTTCTTATTTTCATCCAGCGCCGTAAGGGGCGCGATCTTGTCAACGAACTGGAACAGCTTGACAAGTTGAAGAAGAACAATGTCCAGAACGAGTTCATCCTCAAGGCGCTCCATATCGCTACCTGGCACATGGACGTGCAGAAGCAGGAGATTGCCTACGACTTCGACTATCGTGAGCGTACGGGCGACTGGATAGCCGATTCCTCTGTCACTGATGGTGATCTGGGTCGTGGCGTGGGCATGCTGCATGAGCAGGATGCTCCGCGTGTGGCGCGCTCCATTCAGAATCTCTGCGAGGGAAAGATCAGCGAGTATCATGAGGAGTATCGTGTCTGTGTGCCCAACACGAACCGCGTCTATTGGGAGGAGTCGTTTGCCACCGTTTCCGAGCGAGGCGTCGACGGACGTGCCACGATGCTGGTGGGTACGTCCAAGCGTATCGATGATCGTAAGAAGATGGAGAGCGACCTGGTTGACGCCCGTTACCGTGCTGAGGAGAGCGATCGCCTGAAGACGGCATTCCTGGCCAATATGAGTCACGAGATCCGCACGCCCTTGAACGCCATCGTGGGCTTCACCAGTGTGCTGCCCGACGTCGATTCGGCTGAGGAGCGTAAGGTGCTGTTAGACCTCATTCACGAGAACACGCAGAAGCTGTTGCGCATTGTCGACGATGTAGTGACCATCTCCAAGATCGAGGCAGGCAAGGAAGACCTGGATATCTCTACGTTCAACCTGGCAATGATCCTGCAGGAGGTGATGCGCCCGTTTGCATCGAAGCTGAAGGAGGGCGTGGTGATGAATACGTCGTTTGCCGACCCTGAGCTGATGATCACCACCGATATGAACCGTATCACTGAGACCATGAAGCACCTGCTGTCGAATGCGGCCAAGTTCACCAACGTGGGGTCAGTGACTGTGGGCTTTGATATGCCAGACGATGACCGTATCAATATCTGGGTACGTGACACGGGTATCGGTATCTCTGCCGAACACCAGAGTCAGATCTTCGAGAGCTTCTTCAAGGTCGATGAGTTCATTCCTGGCGCAGGCCTTGGCTTGAGCACCTGTCGCACCATGGTCTACAGCCTGGGCGGAACCGTCACCTGTCAGTCAACGATTGGTGAGGGCTCCACCTTCACGCTGAATATTCCGATTAAACAGAAATAACTCCTACACTCCTAACCATGGAACACTAGCCCTTCCCCGAACTCGTCGATGACGATGGGTTTCGTGCGGTCTATCTCGTCAGCCAGGATCTTCTTCGACAGGTCGTTGAGCACGAACTGCTGAATGGCGCGTTTCACCGGACGTGCACCGAAGTCGGGATCGTAGCCCTCGTGTGCCAGCCAGCTGATGGCGTGCTCGGTAGCCTCCAGGTGTATGCCCTGCGGTTCCAGCATCTGCTGTACGCGTGTCAGCTGCAGTCTGACCACCTTTGCAATCTCCTCTTCCGTCAGTTGCTGGAAGGTGATGATCTCGTCTATTCGGTTCAGGAACTCTGGTCGCATGATCATTTTCAGTTGTTCGCGCGTGGCGTTGCTGGTCATGATGATGATGGTGTTCTTGAAGTCGGCTGTGCGCCCCTTGTTGTCCGTCAGTCGTCCGTCGTCGAGCACCTGCAGCAGGATGTTGAACACGTCTGCATGGGCCTTCTCAATCTCGTCGAAGAGGATGACCTGATAGGGCTTGCGCCTGACGGCCTCAGTCAGCTGTCCGCCCTCGTCGTAGCCTACGTATCCCGGAGGCGCACCAATCAGTCGACTGACGGTATGCTTCTCCTGATACTCGCTCATGTCGATACGCGTCATCATCGTCTCGTCGTTGAACAGATATTCTGCCAGCGCCTTCGCCAGCTCCGTCTTACCCACACCTGTAGAGCCCAGGAAGATGAACGAGGCGATAGGTCGCTTGGGGTCTTGCAGTCCTGCGCGACTCCTTCTGACAGCATCGCTCACGGCAGTGATGGCCTCGTTCTGTCCGATGACGCGCTTGTGGAGCTCCGCTTCCAGGTGGAGCAGCTTCTCGCGCTCGCTCTGCATCATGCGGGTGACGGGGATGCCCGTCCAGCGGCTCACTACCTCGGCAATATCGTCGGCAGTGACCTCCTCGCGTACCAGGCGCGAGCCTGATAATCCGGATTCCCCAGTGCTATCCAACTGACGCTGAATAGTGGCGATATCGTCTTCCAGTGCCTTCAGCTTCGAGTAGCGTATCTCTGCCACCTTCGCATAGTCACCCTCGCGCTCTGCACGCTCAGCTTCATACTTCAGGTTCTCTATCTCCTGCTTGTCCTGCTGGATGCGGTTCACCAACTGGCGCTCACCTTCCCATTTGGCACGGAACTGTGACTCCTGCTCCTTGAGCTCCGCAATGTCCTTGTCGAGTTCGGCAAGCTTTCCTGATTGTCCTGACGTTCCGCTATTTCCCGTCTCGCGCTTGATGCTCTCGCGCTCAATCTCCAGCTGGGCCAGACGACGGGTAATCTCGTCGAGTTCCTCAGGCACCGAGTCGCGCTCCATGCGCAGCTTGGCGGCAGCCTCGTCCATCAGGTCGATGGCCTTGTCGGGCAGGAATCGGTTGCTGATGTATCGCTCCGACAGCTGTACGGCAGCTATGCAGGCATCATCCTGTATGCGCACCTTGTGGTGGTTCTCGTAGCGCTCCTTCAAACCTCTTAATATAGAGATGGCTGAGAGCTCGTCGGGCTCGTCGACCATTACCGTCTGGAAGCGTCGTTCCAGCGCCTTGTCTTTCTCGAAGTATTTCTGATACTCGTTCAGCGTGGTGGCACCGATGGCCCTCAGCTCGCCACGCGCCAGTGCAGGCTTCAGGATATTGGCTGCATCCATCGCGCCCTCGCCTCCGCCAGCGCCCACCAGCGTGTGGATCTCGTCGATGAACAGGATGATGCGCCCCTCGCTCTGCGTCACCTCGTTGATGACGCTCTTCAGTCGCTCCTCAAACTCACCCTTGTATTTCGCGCCAGCCACCAGCGCACCCATATCCAGCGAGAACAGCTGCTTGTCCTTCAGGGTCTCAGGCACGTCGCCACGCACGATTCGTCCTGCCAGTCCTTCTACGATGGCAGTCTTACCCGTACCGGGCTCACCTATCAGGATGGGGTTGTTCTTCGTGCGTCGCGACAGGATCTGCAACACGCGTCGTATCTCGTCATCACGTCCGATGACGGGGTCCAGCTTGCCCGCACGGGCCAGGTCTACAAGGTTCTTGGCGTATTTCTCCAGCGACTGGTAGTTGTCGTCGGCACTCTGCGACTGCACCTTCTGTCCGCGACGCAGTTCCAGGATAGCCTGACGCATGTCCTTCTCGTTGGCGCCCGCATCTTTGAGAATACGGCTCACCGTAGAGCTTACGACGAGCAGCGCCAACAGGATTGGTTCACACGACACGTATTCGTCGCCCATCTCCTTCGCCAGGTCTTCAGCCTTCATCAGCACCTTGTTGGCATCGGTCGAGAGGTAGGGATCACCGCCCTGCACGCGCGGCAGGTGCTGCATCTCTTGTCTGACCAGCATCTCGATCTGCTGAGCGTTCATGCCCAGTTTCTGGAAGATAAAGGTGACAACGTCTTTCGCCTTGTCCTGAAGACCCGCCAGCAGGTGTACGGGCTCTATCGACTGCTGCCCGTTGCGCTGGGCAGTCTGCACAGCGGCCTGGATGACCTCCTGTGCCTTGATGGTAAATTTTTCTTGAGTCATAATGGTCTCCTTTCTTTTGTTTTGTTGCTATCAGTGCTCACTCAAATAGTGTGCCTGAACGATGATAGCTGACAAAATGTCACCCTTGGGAGACATTATGACGCTCTTCCTATGGCTGTGACGTCGGTTTCTCGTTGTCCTCCTGCAGCGCTTTCTGGTAGCACTCTCTGCAGAGCGGCTCGTATTCTGAGGTCTCTCCGAGCAGCACGCGACGGCTGTCGCTTACCTTACGATGGCTCACATACGCCAGGTTGCCGCAGCGCACGCAGATGGCATGCACCTTCGTCACATCGTCGGCAATGGCACAGAGCCCCGGCATCGGACCGAACGGCACGCCCTTGAAGTCCATGTCCAGTCCCGCCACAATCACGCGCACGCCCCTGTTGGCCAGCTCGTTGCACACGTCGATGAGGCCCATGTCGAAGAACTGCGCCTCGTCAATGCCCACCACGTCGATATCCGTAGAGAGCAGCAGTATCGAGGCCGATGAGTCGAGTGGGGTAGAGGGTATATGGGTCTGGTCGTGGCTCACCACGTCTTCTTCGGAATAGCGCACGTCAATGCTGGGCTTGAAGATCTCCACGCGCTGACGGGCAAACTTCGCCCTGCGCATACGTCGGATCAGTTCCTCGGTCTTGCCTGAGAACATCGAACCGCACACCACTTCAATTCGTCCGGGACGGTGTGCTTCTCCCGTTAGGTTTTCACTCATCATAGAATCGGTTTTAGCTGCAAAATTACAAATACATTTTAAAAATTGCAAAGAATAGCCCTTTTTTTTGACTAATATTAAATAAATAACTATTTTTGCAGCTTGTATGGGAACACTCTACATTGTGCCGACGCCAGTCGGTAATATGGAGGACATGACCTTCCGCGCCATCCGCATCCTGAAAGAGGCCGATGTGGTGCTGGCTGAGGATACACGCACATCGGGTATCCTCCTGAAACATTTCGATATCCATAATCACCTGCTCTCCCACCATAAGTTCAACGAGCACGGCACCAGTCAGTCGGTTGTCGAGCGCTTGCTGGCGGGACAGAACGTGGCCCTTATCAGCGATGCTGGCACCCCTGGCATCAGCGATCCGGGCTTCTTCCTCGTGCGCGAGGCAGTGCGGGCGGGCATCGAGGTGCAGACGTTGCCTGGTGCCACAGCCTTCGTGCCAGCGCTGGTGAGCAGCGGATTGCCTTGTGACCGCTTCGCCTTCGAGGGCTTCCTGCCTCAGAAGAAAGGGCGGCAGACCAAGATACAGTCGCTTGCCGAGGAGACGCGCACCATGATCTTCTATGAGTCACCCTACCGTCTGGTCAAGACCCTCGAACAGTTTGCCGAGGCCTACGGTCCCGATCGTCAGGTCAGCGTCTGCCGCGAAATCTCAAAGGTCCACGAGGAGAGCGTCAGAGGCACGCTCGCTGAGGTGGCCGCCCACTTCAAGGCCCATGAGCCCAAGGGCGAGATTGTCATCGTACTGGCAGGAGCGGTGAAAGTGTAGAGTTTGCTACCGCCGCAGATGAGAGTGTAGAACATAAATAAATGATGATATAGGATGAAGAAATTTGTGCTTTTGGCGCTTGTGGCAGTAGCCATGACCGCCTGCAAACAGAACAATAAAGAACAGGAGAATCTGCTCGAACAGCAGCGTGACTCACTCACGCAGATCATCCAGCAGAAAGACAATGAGATCAACGACGTCATCGGTACGCTCAACGATATCGAAGAGGGCTTCCGCGAGATCACCGAGGCTCAGGGACGCGTGGCCGTGGCAAAGGCGGGCGAGGGCACCAATCCAGAGACCCGCATCCGTGAGAACATGCAGTTCATCCAGAGCACCATGCAGCAGAACCGCGAGCTCATCAACAAACTGCGCATGCAGCTCCGTTCCAGCAGCATCAACGGTGAACAGCTGAAGCGTACGCTGGAAAACCTCACCACTGAGCTGGAGAACAAAGACAAGCAACTCACCGCCCTGCGCGAAGAGCTGGAGGCGAAGAAGATCCATATCGAACAGCTCGACGAGACCATTGCAGGACTGAACCGCGATGTCACCGCCCTCAAGGAGGAGAGCAACACCAAGTCAGAGACCATCCAGTCGCAAGACAAGGAGCTCCATACCGCCTGGTTCGTCTTCGGTACGAAGAAGGAGCTGAAGGAGCAGAATATCCTCAAGGATGGCAAGGTGCTGCAACGTGATTTCAACAAAGATTATTTCACCAAGATAGACATTCGTGTCGACAAGGAAATCAAGCTTTATTCGCGTGATGCCGAGATGCTCACCGCCCATCCTCTGGGCACCTACACCCTTCAGCGCGATGCCAACAAGCAGTATGTTCTCCGCATCATCGACCCCGACCGCTTCTGGAGCACCAGCAAGTACCTCGTGGTGTTGGTGAAATAGCGCTCCTATGGCATTGTTGCCGTCAGGAAGGTTGCGTTTCCGAATATATAAAGAATGTTCTCTGAGGCAGGAACTAAGATGGTCTCACCCTGTCGGATGTCAACACCATTGATGTTGGCATTCCCCCAAAGACATACCACGATGACGAACGAGTCACAATGAAAGTCTATTTGTTGGGCTACCTGAACAACCACCCGATGAACTACGAAATACGGGCAGTTAATAAGTTGTGAGGTAGGTTTGGTACTGTCGTACGAAGTGCGGTAGGCAGGCCAAACTTGATAGTCGATGGCTTCCTTTGCCTGTTCTATGTGCAATTCTCTCGGATTGCCATGCATATCTTTTCGTCCGAAGTCATATACGCGGTAGGTGATGTCGCTGGTCTGCTGTATCTCTGCCAGGAAGTTTCCGGCCCCGATGGCGTGTAGTCTTCCTGCGGGCAGGAAATAGAGGTCGCCTTCGTGGGCCTCATGTGTGGCAATGATATCTTGAAGCCTCCCCAAGCCCTTCCGAGGGAGGGGGTGTTTGACTGCCTGACCATCTTCTTCCTCTCCTTCGGAGGGGTCGGGTGAGGCTAATTTTTCATATTCTTCGGGTGTGATACTCTTAGACAGTCCTGCATATATTTTCGAACCGACGTCGCTCTTTATGATATACCACATTTCGGTCTTGCCAGCACATCCGTGACGCTCCATGGCCAGTTTGTCGTCAGGGTGGACCTGAACGCTGAGGTCTTGGCGGGAGTCGATGAATTTTACCAACAACGGGAATTTGTTGCCGAATTTCTTATACACCTTATTGCCTATCAGCAGGCCTTTGTATTTGTCAATCAGTTCGGTCAGTGTCAGTCCCTCGTCCACGTCGTCTATTAATCCTCGGTTAATGGCAACGCTCTCATGGCCTGGTACTCCACTGATTTCCCAGCTTTCGCCAACGTTAGGCTGCGCGTTGAATATACCTTTGAAGGGAGCTATCTGGTAACCGCCCCAGATGGTTGTTTTCAAATAGGGTTGAAATTTATAGGGTTTCATTAGGAATGATTATTAGTTCAAGTTCCGTATTTGCTTAACTTGTGAACGTTAATTTATTGGGGAATGAATAATTAAAAATCTCTTTCCAGTATTTCGAGACACATGCGACCGTTATGATAGGGACATTTCCAGAATCCTGCTTTATCATCAACGGTGTTCAGCGTGCCGTCACTTCGTCGGCTCCAGTACCACTCGCCCTGTTCGTAATCAATCAGGTTGTCCTTGATGTACTGCCAGCAATGCAGTGCTTTTTCCAATGCTGAGCGGTCGCCGAAGTGCTGATAGAGATTGAGGAATCCCACCACGGTCTCAGCCTGTACCCACCATTGCGGGTCATCGTCTATATAGCCCGTGTCTACGTTTGCTTCATGGAGCATTGAGCCGTCGGCATTCAGTCCTTTCTCTGATGCCTTGGCCACTGTCTGTACGACAGGTTCCATTTCTTTCAGCATATCCCTGTCGCCCAATACCAGTGCAGCTTCATGCATCAGCCAGGAGCATTCAATGTCGTGCCCATAGCTTTCCAGATGTCCTGCACCGCGAGTCCAGTCGTTCTCAAAGAAGAGGTCCAGGTGGTTGGTCTCTCTGTTAAGAATGTTGTGAAGAAAGATGCTGATCACGTTTCGCAGCGATTGTGCCAGTTCTTGTGTAGGCCATACGCGATACAGGTTGGTGTATGGTTCCATGATGTGCAGGTGCGTATTTTGTGATTTAGGATAGTTGGCGTCATGTTCAGAGAGCCGCATGTCGCTGATGGGCTTCCAGTTGCGTGTCATGGCTTCAATATATCCGTTGTATTCCTGGTCAAGGGCGTGGTACTCTATGCAGCGATAGAGTTTGACGGCCTCTTTCAATGCGTTCTGATCACCTGTTGCGCGTGCATATTCCGAAAGTCCGTAGATGGCAAAGCCGATGGCATAGAACTGCTTTTTCGTGTCTTTGGGCTGTCCCAGATAGTTTACGCTCCAGTAGACGCCGCCATAAGTCTTGTCTATGAAATGGTTCAGGAGGTAGTCTTTTGCCCGTGTTGCCATATCCAGGTAGGCTGAGAGGTGGGGAGTCAGTGGTGTGAGGTGAGCGAATACCCTGTATGCTGCTGAGAAGGTCCAGAGTATGCGTGCATTGAGGATGGCTCCTTTGTCAGCTTCTTTGTGCAGCACATTCTGTCCGTCTATCCGTCCGTAGAATCCTCCATGGTCATGGTCCTGCATGCGTTCTATCCAGAACTGCAGGATATTGTTTTCCAATACCTCGCGTATTTCCTGTTTCAATTTTTCTGTTTCTTTCATTTTTTAATAGGATAAAGGTTGATTAGTCCAATCATCACTAATGCGATAGCTGCGGGGAATAAGGAGAATAGTGCCCAGATCATTTCGTTGACCGAGTCAGCATCTGTTATTGTGACGATGGTCTGTCCTGTGGCATCAGTCCCCGATACGAATCCGGCAATGCCCAGTAGCAAGGCAACGAGTGACCCGCTGATGGCTGTGCCGAATTTCTGCGACATCGTTCCGCTGGAGAAGATGAGTCCCGTTGATGAGGTACCATTCTTTTCGGTGGCATAGTCGGCCACATCAGCATACATTGACCATAACAGTGGAGAATAAAGACCAATACCGATTGAGGCTGCGATAACCATTGTCACCATGAGCCAAATATAGTCTGCTTCCATGGGTATAAAGAAAAATACGATAGATGTAACCACACAGATGATTGCTGCCCAGATGAAGGCTTTGCGCTTGGAACCCACCCATCGGGTGAAGACTGGCGAAACACCGCCAAACACCATACACGTCAGTTCGCCGAAAGTCATGAACACCGTGTAGTTGATGATGAGTCCGCTCACCGTTACATCGCCATGCAGGCAGTATTCGAACATATAGCCGGCTACGGCATAGCGGAAGCCGTTGAAGAAGTTCATGCAGATGCCGATAAGCGTCAGGTATACCCAAGGCTTGTTGTGGAACAGGTCGACAAAGGGCTTTAGCGAGAATTTCTCAGCACGTACGGGCTTCAGCCGTTCTCTTGTCAGCAGACCGCAAGCCAGCGTGCCTGCCGTTGCCAACGAACCTAGTATCAAACCGGCCATGGCATATTGGTGCTGGTCGGTTCCCCCGACCAGTTTCTGCAGGTAGGGGAACGAAAGAAGCGTAATGAACCCCATGGCATAGGCGCCTACCATGCGGAACGAGGAGAACTTGTTCTTCTCGTAGTCATTGTCAGTCATCACGCCCAGCAACGATCCGTAAGGCACATTGACGGCAGTATAGACCACCATCATCAGCAGATAGAGCGTATAGGCCCAGATGCGTTTGCCCATAGCGCCGAGGTCTGGGGTATAGAGTAGCAGGGCAAAGACAAGCCCTAAGGGTAGGGCACCGAAGATTAGCCATGGACGATAGGTGCCCCAACGTGACTGGGTACGGTCAGCCAGACTGCCCATCAACGGATCGGTTATCACGTCAAACATGCGTGCTATCAGCATCAGGGTCGCGGTGTCGGCTACCGTCAGTCCGAACACGTTGGTGAAAAACAGCGGGAATGCTATTGACATCACTTTCCATGTAATGCCGCCAGCCGCTGCATCGCCTAGCGCATAGCCTATCTTTTCTCTAAGCTTGACTTCAGACATATGCTATCTACTTTTGTTTGACAGATGCTATCTTCTTCTATTCTTCTCAACCAGACGCTTGATGGTCTCTACACTGGCACTCGTGGTCAGTCCGTCCTCAGGTGTATGCATACAATAGTCTACCAGACGGCCTACATCGCTGACTGCCACATGCAGGCGGGTGTCGGCTGTCGCATAGTAAATCAGTATCCTACCGTTATCATCCTTGATCCATCCATTAGCAAACGCTACGTTCATCACGTCACCTATATATTCGTCACATTCGGGTACGAGGAAGTAACCGCCGGGTTGGGCAATCACACGGGTAGGATCGTCAAGGGCGGTCATATACATATACAGTACATAGCGTAAGCCGTCGGCAGTATTGCGTACGCCATGAGCCAGATGCAGCCAACCCTTCTCTGTTTTCAATGGATGAGGCCCTTCACCGTTCTTTACTTCCATGATAGTATGATAGTGCCGCGGGTTGATAATACGTTCCTCTTTTACCTCGGCATGGGTGATGTCGTCACAAAGCCCCCATCCGATGCCGCCACCACTGCCTGTATCAATGAAGCCATCCTGTGGGCGGGTATAGAAAGCATAGCATCCATCTACAAATTCCGGATGTAATACCACGTTCCGCTGCTGACTCTTTGATTTCAAGTCGGGTAGGCGTTCCCAGTTTACAAGGTCTTTCGTGCGCGCAATCGATGCCGTGGCTGTGGCAGCCGACAGATTGCCAGGTTGTGTGTCATCGTGCCGCTCGGCGCAGAACACGCTGTATATCCACCCATCCTCATGCTGCGTGATGCGCATGTCGTAGATATTCGTGGTGGGCGTAGGGGTGTCGGGCATCGTTATAGGCTCTTCCCAGAAGCGGAAGTTGTCAATGCCATTGGGACTCTCTGCCACAGCAAAGAACGACTTGCGGTCAGCCCCCTCTACGCGGCAGACCAATAAGTATTTCCCGTCAAGCTTGATGGCTCCTGCATTCAGCACCGCATTCATCATGATGCGCTGCATCAGGAATGGATTGTCTTGCTCACAGAAGTCATACTTCCATTCCAACGGAGTATGTTCTGCCGTAAGCACCGGGTAACGGTATTTCTCGTAGATGCCGTTTTCCATGAAACGGAATGTACCGAAATTGCCGACATGAGCTGTAACGGGCTCGTTCTTGCGACTCAACAATGCCTCGTGTTGCTGCCGTAGGGCTTTCACTTTCTCTTCAAATGCAGTCATATTTTTGGTGATAATATTTTGTTGCAAAAGTAATCCTTTTATTCTGTACTAATTACAACAATCTTGACAAACTCTGACACTTTTGTCACAGCATCCTGTGACCTCGGTCGCACGAACTTGTGACCCAGGTAACAGGATGCTGTGACGGGGGTGTAACAATAAGCAAAAGCCCTATGCTATGTTTGAATTACTCATTGGGCCAATAAGTCAACGTATTGCCCATCTTTTCCATTCGCAGGCGATTCATAGGTGAGGTGGTAAGGCGGTCAAGCCATTTACGAGCCATATAATCGCTTAGACCGAAGTCATCTATCAGTCGGTGGCGGGTTACATAGCGGTGTTCTTTCAGGTAACTGTCAAGCCGTTGCATAAACTGCTTATCGGTGTAGTGGGCTGAATGACCCACATGCCCTCGGCCGGTCATGTTCTCGAATCCAGTACCTATGTCGGTGCTTAACCGTTTCAAGAAAGACTGGTCGGGGCGGAAGCCGATAGTGTCAATCTTTACGTCATGCCCGGTGATGGCTGCAGGATCGGTAAAATGTGCTTTAACGGGCTGACCATATTCATCGGTCTGCTCTCGGAAGCCTAGTTTCAGATAGAATGTGCCGAGTCCGTCAATATGCAGTCTGCGGTTCGTCAGCAGAAAATCTGCAATTTCTTTCTCCAGTACGCTCAGTGCCATCTCCAGATGTTCGGGCCGCATGGCTGAATGAAGTCTTACGCTTTCCATGAGTTCGCCCTTGTCGGCAGTACAGTAATTGTCCTGACGTACGTGGTAAGTAGGCTGTGCGCTTTGGTCTGTCTGTGGGTCGCGGTGTACGCTGAATTTGATGATGTGTGACATGTGTTTTATCTTTTTTTGGTACAAAGTTACAACAAAACGGTCAAAAAGGCAAATTATTCTATTGCTTTTTTGACCGTTCTTGATGATTGTCTACGGAATGCTATGCTACTTTGCTATGTCTTTCAGCATGAGAACGTTCTTGTTCCGTATCATTTCATTGAAGTAAAGGGCGTTCTTCTCGCCAGGAGCAGGACCGAAGTACTCATGTTTGGCGTTTCTCCATACGAGGAAGTAGCAGATGGGGTACTTGTCTATCTGTGGCTTCAGTACGCGCGTCCACCATGTTGGGTCGGGCAGATTCTTCAGTCCGCACTCGGTCAGGGCGAACAGTTTCTTGTGCTGTTCGGCATAGCTGCTGATGAACTGTAGGTCATCGTTCAGCTGCCTGACGAAGTCCTGCTCAGTGCCCCACTGGTAGGCGTCTAGTCCCAGGAGGTCGACTCGCTCATCGCCAGGATAAGAATCGAAGTCAGTAGCTTTCAGACCAAGATTAGGACTCCAGCTCCATACTAGGTTGTCGAAGCCTTCGCTGAGCAAATAGTCTTGAAGCATACACCACAGTGAGTAATACTCTTTCGGTGTACATTGCTTAGAACCCCACCAGAACCATGCACCGTTGTTTTCATGCCAGGGGCGGAAGATGATGGAAACGGGCTGATTGTTTTTGTCCTTCAGTGTGGCAATGAAGTTGCGCAGGTTCTTCATCCAAAGCAGAAACTTCTTATGCATCGTACCTCCAGGCAGTATGCTCGCTACAACCGTAGTGTCACCGTTATCCCATGCTGTGCCGCCTGTCAGCGGATTGCGTGGATGCCAAGAGATGGTAACGATGCCGCCGCGCTCTGCATGGGCCAGCAGTTCTTGTCTTATTCTCGTGAAAGGTACAGAGTCCAGGTTCTTTTCATCACCCACTTCAAGGCCGCCGAGGTCGAATCCCATGATCGCAGGGTAGTCTCCGCAGGCCTCCTTGGTATCACTTCGTCCGTATTCTGGCTTTGCAGGATTATCAATGCCTGACCAGGTGAGCCCGTAGAACGGGTCGTCCTGATGGCCGAACATATAGCCGCGGGCCTGCAGCGTGGTCAGACGGTCCAGTAGCTGTTGGCGTGACTGGGCGCTTACAGACTGCGACAGGATCATGGTAAACAGTAATAACGACAAATATTTGTTCATCACTTTCATCTTAATTGAGGATAAACACACGTGATGCATAGTCTTCCCATAAGGGGACTTCAATGCCTACTGACATGAGAAACTTGCCAGTGAACTGCTTTCCGCTGAGTTTGCAAGGCTCCTGTCCGATGCGGACATTCTTCTCGGTGAGGGTATAGGTCTTGTTGGGATTCAATCCTGCCAGTCGGATGCGCGGTATGGGCTGGTTGTAGTAGTTGGCCGTTTTGTAGACGAATAGTACTGCTGATCCGGGATTGGCGTACATTAGCGCAGCCACACCTTTCTTCTGATACGGACTGATGAGGCGATAGAGGTCGCCGGTCTGTACGAATGGTCGCAGTTCTTTGTAGTCTTTGAAACACGTTTCTACCTGCTGGCGCTCTTCATCGGTCATATCCTTGGGCTGCAGCTCAATGCCGAGACGTCCGCTCATAGCCACATCGCAACGGAATTTTACGGGGATAACACGCCCGCCCGTGTTCCAGTAGGGACAATGATTGATGTGGGCAGCCATGGCATTGGCAGGGAAGAAGAGGCTGGTGCCCCACTGTATGTAGACGCGCTGAAGGGCATCGGTGTTGTCGCTGACCCAGAACTCGTCGAAGTAAGGTAGCAGCCCATAGTTGGCACGGCCACCGCCAGAGGCACAGTCTTGTATAACCACCTCAGGATATTTAGCGCGGATGCGCTGCAAGACTTTTAGCAGTCCGAGGTGATAGTCAACATACAGGTTAGATTGTTTAGCCATAGGCAAGTGGAGTGAGCCGACGTTCTGAATGGAGGCGTTGGCATCCCACTTGATATAGGCAATCTCAGGATACTGTGTCAGCAAGTCATCGACAATCTTGAAAGCGAAGTCCTGAACAGCGGGATTGGTCATGTCCAGCACCAACTGGGTGCCTCCACGACCCAGTTTCAGCTCGCGTCCTTTTGTCTGCAAGGCCCATTCAGGGTGCTTCTCAAAGAGTTCGCTCTTGGTGTTCACCGCTTCGGGCTCAATCCAGATGCCGAACTTGATGTTTCGCTGACGCGCTGCATCGACAAGCGCTTTTAGTCCATTGGGCAGTTTCTTCTTATCAACCACCCAGTCGCCAAGTGTGGAAGAGTCGTTGTTGCGTTGATATTTGTCACCGAACCAGCCGTCATCCATCACAAACAGTTCACCGCCCAGTTTGCTGATGTCATCCATCATCTGAATCATGCGCTCCTCGTTGATGTCAAAATAAAGACCCTCCCATGAGTTGAGCAATATATCACCTACATTCATGCCACGATGAAGCATTCCGCAGGTACGGGCCCAACGGTGGAAGTTTCTTGATGCACCACTCATGCCTTGGTCGGAGTAGGTCAGTGCTAGGTGTGGGGTTGTGAACATCTGTTTTGGCTCAAGAACGTACTGTGCGGCTTGTGGGTCGATGCCGGCATAGAAGTGATGGTAGTTCTTGTCGGTGGTGTTGATGCGTAGCTGGAAGTTCCCGCTCCAGCAGAGGGCAGCTCCGATTGTTCTGCCGCTGTTCTCTTGTGGCTCGCCGTCAAGTGAGAGCATGATTTCTGGTGCATCGAGATGGGCATTGCGTGCACCGTCGCTATTGCGAATAACTTGGAGTCCGCTTGTTAGTGGCTCCTGTGTCACAGTTGTCTCGGCTGCCCAGTCGCCATGCAGATGGGTCAGCCATACATTCCCCTTACGTATTGTCAGATGTCCTGAGTCGTATTGCTTGAGGGTAATGGCTTTTTTCTCCTGGTGTGAAATCTCTGTCCACGTCTCGATGATGTCTACGTTTTGGTAGGCCTTATAGCATACTTTGACGGTAAGGGGCAGCAGTTTGTCCTGCATGGTGAAGACGTACGTTTTGGCGTTAGCCTCATCTCTCACTTCTAAACTCTCAACGCTCAACTCTAAGTTCTGGTCACCGTTGGCATGCTGTACCTGAATAGCGGGCAGGTGAATCATGTCAACCGTTCCGAAAGCGGGCAATGCAGGGAAGTTCAGGTTATCGCCTGCATTGAGCAGTTCCTGGAGTGTGGCCGTCTTGTCACCGAAGTATGCCATATGTAGATCCTGTCCCTCGGCCGCGGTCAGTATCATTTGCATATTTGGCGTCTCAATGGTCACTTCCCCGTTCCAAGCCATCGAAGGGATGACACCGGCAATGATGGCAAATAGATTAAGAATAGTTTTCTTCATGTCGTTTGAGTTTAGATTCATATTAGGGCACAAAGATACTCTTTTTTTTTTATTTGTTCAGATATTTTTTCCCGTTTTTGATGACGAGTCCTTTATAAGCTGTTGTGATGCGCTGCCCGCGAGTGTTGTAAAGGCTTGCGTCATTATGATTGAGTGACTTGGCATTCTGAATACCTGTCGGTACACTCTTCGTCACTGTAATCTTTACGAGGGTATAGGCTTGCCCACGGAATATGAGTCCGCGCTCTGCAATCTCGGTGGCAGTGGTCTCGTCGGCTACAGTATAGCTGATGACACCGTCAGCAAAAGTTGTCTGCAGATCAGTCCACTCCCAACTGTCGCCTTTCTTGTATGTGACGACATACTGAGGTTCTTCATAGGTTGTGGTGGTGTAGATGCGGATGGTGTTGCCTGTTGCTAACCCTGTGAATGTTCCTGCTGGGGTCTCGAACTGCGAGCCAGGAGCTACTTCGGTGTTCCATGAGATTTGTTCTGAACCTTCCCATACGGTTTTTTCTTCTGCTTGCACACCTGCCACGGCCATAAGGGCCATGATTAAAGTAAATAATTTTTTCATAACTGTTTTTTTTGTTAGAGGTTAATATGTTTCACTGTGCAAAGTTATCTAATAAGACAGAGACGGGCTGACACTCTGTTGCCCGTCTCTGATACTTTAATGACTCAACTATCGGAAGTTGATGAGTTCTGACTATTCGTTGCCGACTGCTGTGAGCGTCACTTTGCAGGCTGTATAGTTTCCGCCTGTGATCCATAGGCCGTTCATCATCAGTTTGTAGGCATCTTCAGCAGTGAGGGTATAGCTGTAGCTGGTGGCATCGGTAGCAATGTTTTTGTTACTGTCGGCATCATTGAAGGCGCTCCAGCTTCCCATGTCCTGAAGGACTACCTGTGCTCCGCTCTGTACGTCCTTTACATAAATGGTGAGGATGTCACCGGCTTCACATTGTGCAAAATGACTGGCTTCGATGCCATAGCCAGCCCAATTGGCTACAACATGTTCCTCCTCGCTGAGTGTGGTTACCGGCTCACGTGGCGTTTCCGGTTCTGTGGTTTGTTCTTTTACGTCGGTCAGCATGGCAGTCATGGGTATGCGCTGGATGCGGAAGTTGGCCAGGCGTACATCATAGTTGCCAGCAACAGCTGTTTGGAAAATGATTTTTGTAATCACGTTATGGACTGAGGCAACGCTATAGGCGGGGAAAGGCATCACCTCAGTGAGAGGCAGGCGTATGGTTTGCCATTGTCCCTGGCTATCGAATGATCCGTCTATCTCCCACTCGCATCCGTTGCTGCCAGAGGGCTGGTTCATGCCGAACATAAAACCGTCAGTGAATCCGTCGGCTGATGAAGGCAGTGGCTGTCCTTTTGGCGTGAGTACTTCAAAGACAAACTGATAGTTGGCGCGGTTGCTGAGTGTGTCAAGACCATTAATGACCTGTTCAATCTTCAGTTCGTTCCATTGCCATTGTGGCATCTCAGCAGCGAGATGAATGTGTGGATAGCCTAACGCAGCGGCTCCTGACGGTAGGTCAGCGTCTGACTTCAGTTGCCAAGAATCGTTACCTGTCAGACTTTGTCCGAAGAGCATCATCGAGGTGGGACGGTAATAGAGGTTGGCTGTTTGCGTAGCGCCATCGCCATCGGTCCAACTGATGGTGATTACGCTTCCTTCGGATGTTCCTTCAGGAATGGTGATCTGCATACCGTCATTGGTAATATCGGTAGGTGTGAGTGTCGTACCATCGATAGTAATGGAGGTCACCTGTGTTCCGAAGTTATATGACTGGAACCATCGTCCAATAACGCTCACTTTTTCGCCTGCCTGACAGAACTCGTTCTTCAGGCCCTCTATTTCCAGAGGCGATGGCTTCACCTTTACTGCAAAGGTTGTAGTGCCGATGTCTGTGGTGTATTCCAACCCTTTCTGTTGACCTACGCTGAATGTTTCGGCCACTTTCACGACACAGTAGTCAGCAGATGCTGCTACTTGGTCAACGGGTATTTCGATACCGTTGAAACTGATGTGTTGTACGTGATTCAGGTTTGAACCCTTGATGCGTACGCGCTGTCCGGGGTTGACTTGCGTCAGGGGATTGTCGTAGATGACGTCACGTACTTCATAGATGCCTTCTATGAGGGGTGGGGCAGTGTTAGGCTTGTTTTCTGGTGCGATGTAGGCATCATCATCATAGGTGACGATGTCATTGCAGGAGGTCAGGGTTGCGACGGAGCCGCAACATACAAGACCTGCAAGGAGGATTGTCTTTATGCTTTTTGTTATCATAGCTATATTATCTAAACTAAAGTCTCTAAACTAAGGTCTCTCAACTCTCAACTAAAGTCTCTCAACTCTCAACTAAAACTTATCTCCATCCTGGGTTGTTTTCATTGATGGCTCGGTTGGTATTGAGCTCTTGTGCGGGGAGTGGGAAGAGTAGGTTGCGCGACAGTCTGCTTTTGCTGACGCCTGCGTCATCGTTTCCACCGATGGCGTTCATGGCTTGGAGATAGATGCCGAAGCGTATGAGGTCCCATCGCCGGTCACCCTCGCATGCCAGTTCTTTGGCTCGTTCTTCGATGATGGCTGAACGTATCACTTCCTGGTCGGTCAGCTCATTGTTGCTATCCAACCGCGTGTGGAGGTCAGCAGCAGTGGGCGCAGTGGTGAGTGAGGGGTCGGAACGCTGCTGTACCTTTCCCAGTGCGGCGAGTGCGGCAGTGGGATCACCGGTCTCATTAGAGGCTTCGGCATAGATGAGCCAGACGTCGGCTATTCGTAGGAAGGGCCATGGTGAATCGGCATTGCCGGTGGTGGGATCGCTGACTTCCATGTATTTTGTGGTAAAGGCGAGATACTGGTCGGATGGGGTTCCGCTGAATGTCCAGTATTTCACGTTGGGCTGGTCGAAAGGAGGCAGATGATTCTCAGCGAGGTTCTTATAGTAATCGTCTGCGGGGTAGTAGAGTCCTCCCTGCATGCCAGATCCGTCATCGAGTGGTTGTTTTTGTCCTTCGGAACGTATGCGGTGCTTTACGCCGTCAATGATGCGTCGGTCAGTAGGTTCAAATAGCTGATACCAGTTATAAGTGCATCCTATCCATCCTCCGTCGGCAATATATTCGCAGGATGCATCGGTGAACACGCCTTCATAGTTGGTATGGATAGAGGTCTTATACTTCGTATCGGCACTGGGCGTGTAGACAGCGAAGAGGAACTCTGAGGCGTAGCGGTTGGACATTTTCCAAAGATTGTCGTAGGTGCTCATCTCGTATGTGCCAAGTGTTGTGGTGTTTAATACTTTGTTGGCCCATACTGATGCTTTCTGGTAGTAGAGGGTGGGGTTGATGTTCTCGTAGCCGCTGACGGTCTGCACCTGCAGTTTATGACAATAGGGTTTGGCATAGGCATAGGTGTCTCCGCTTTTGATATAGGGTGCCCCTGTGCGTATGTTAATATAAGTGTTGGTCTGTCCGAGGGCTGATGCGGCTGCTGTGGCGTATGCCTTGGCGAGCAGTCCTGCGGCGCTGCCTGCGTTGACGTGTCCGATTTGGTAGTTGGCATCGGTGTTTTTATAGAGTTGTGATGCAGATTCTTCGAGGAGTGTAAATATCTCATCATAGACCTTGTCGACAGCAACCCGAGGATTATTGGTCTTGTCGACATCGTCGGCTGCGAGGGGTATAGCACCGTAGGCGCGTACGAGCAGGAAGTAGGCCATTGCCTTGTGGAACTTCAGTTCGCCCAGATAATTCTGCTTGGCAGCGTCGGTGAGCGATGTCATCTTCTCTATCTGCTTCTGTGCATAGTCGGCACGTTCTATCAGTCCGTAACAACCTTTCCACAGGGCGTCGCATACCTCGCTCTCGCCCTCGAAGTTGCCTGCGCCGAAGGCCTTGAAGAGCCACGATGGGCCGCTGATGTAGTCGGCATCCAGTTCGAGTACCTTGGGGAAGTATCCCCAGCAGAACATGTCGTAGACCCATTTTGAGTAGACGCCGGTTACCCAAGCCTGTGCAGCCTCGTCGTTGTCGCCAAGGGTGGCATCGGTGGTCTGTCCTTCGGTTTCTTCCTCAATCCAGGATGAACAGGAGGTGAGGGTTGCGACAGAGCCGCAACATACAAGACCTGCAAGGAGGAATATTTTTATGCTACTTTTCATCATAATTCTCAATTCACAATTCTCAATTCTTAATTCAAAATTCTCAATTCTCAATTAAAACGTTGCATTCAGTCCAAGTACAAACGAGCGGGCCGAAGGATAGCTATAGCTGTCGACGCCACGACGGCTGGCATCGCTACCGAAAGCATTCACGTCGGGGTCCATCCAACTATAGTTCGTGATGGTAAACACGTTGGTGGCTGTAAAGTAAAGGCGCAGCTTGTCCATGAATTTGGTAGGCTTCGTCCAGTCGTAGGAGAGTGTGATGTATTTCATCTTCAGGTAGGAGCCGTCTTCAACGTAGCGGTTGCTGATTTCCATGTTTCGCTGGTCGCCCATTGATGCCCGCGGATACTTGGCATTGGCCTTGTTGTCTTCAGTCCAACGGTTGTTGTAGGCTTCGGTCGTGATGTTGCCGACATTGGCCAGGGCCATGTCAACGGTATTCAGGTTCAGGATGTCGTTGCCCTGTGAGCCTTGCAGCATGAACTGCAGGCCCCACTGCTTATAGCTGAGGTTGCTGGTAAATCCGTAGACGGCCTTCGGGTTGGTGTCACCGATGATGGTTCGGTCTTTTTTGTCAATATATCCATCACCGTTGAGGTCGCGATACTTGACCTCACCGACCATCTTCATGGCCTCTTCCTCAGTATAGGTGCTATATTGCTTCATGGCCAACACCTCGGCAACGTTGTCGAAGTATCCGTCTTCCACATAGCCATAGAGGGCACCGATGGGGCATCCGTTACGCTGGATGAACATCTCATCGTACTTGCTCCAAAGTGAAGTGGCAAACTGATCACCGTCGAGTCCACTGATTTTGTTACGGTTAAAAGTGAGGTTGGCGTTGACGTTCCATTTCCATGGACCGTTGCGCAGCACATCATAGGTTAGTGAGAACTCCAGACCTTCGTTAGTTACATTGCCACTGTTGACCAGCATCTGTCCGTAGCCCGAACTGTAAGGACGCGACACATTCTGCAGGAGGTCGAATGTCTTCTTATAGTAGTAGTCTACCACCAGTTGCAGGCGGTTGTCCATGAAGCCGAAGTCGATACCTGCATTAAACTGATTCGTTGTCTCCCACTTCAGGTCTGGATTAGCCTCGCCGCGCCAGTCAATCTGTGCCACGCCGCGGTTCTGTGTGCCGAAGTAATAGTTGGCAGGCTCCAGGATGGTCAGTGTGCGGTAGGACCCGATGCCTTGGTTACCGGTCTGTCCGAACGAAAGACGGAACTTCAGGTTTGAGAAGATATTCAAATCTTGAATGAATGTCTCATCACTGGCGCGCCATGCAAAGGCTCCGCTAAGGAATGTAGCCCATTTCTTATTGGTCACGAACTTTGAAGATCCGTCGGTACGTACTGATGCTGTGAAGAGATACTTGTCCATCAGCGAATAGTTCACACGTCCGAGGAATGACTCCAGCGTCTGTTGTCCCTGGTCACTGGTCAGCTGAGCCTTGTCAAGGGCGAAGCCCATGTCGCTTTCATAGGTCATAAACGACGGCAGGTTGGTAGTTACTGTCGACGAATTATCCCAGATGCCTTGCTCAAACGTTGCACCCACTACAGCATTGATGTTGTGAATGTCCCATCGCTTGTCAAAGGTGAGGAGACTCTCCAGTGTCAGACTCTTCCAGATGTTTGCCGACTTACCGTACTTTCCGTTGGGTGTGGGCTTCTTTCCTTCACCCGTGAAGCTGTCGTAGAATGAGGTGCGGTGACTGTCGTTATAGCCCATACCCAGATTCTGGCGGAACTTCAGCCCTGGCAATATCTTTGCTTCTGCATAACTGCTGCTGAACCAGTTGAGCGCTTTCACCTGATCTTTCGACCCTCGGATGTAGGCGGCAGGATTGGCAGCCAGCCAGAGCAGTGAGGAACTGTTGGTGGTCTCTTCAGTAGCGCCATAGTTCACTGGGAAGATGAGCGACGAACGGATGATACCGAAGTCGCCAGAACTAGTACGCTGGAAGTCGGTGGTATTACTTGAAACATGCGAACTGGTTCCTACCTCCAGCCATTCGGTCAGATGACGTGCCAAGGCGATACTCAGGCCGTAACGCTTGAATCCAGACTCCTTGATGACACCGTTTTGCTGTGTGTAGCTGCCAGAAAAGTTATACCATCCCTTATCATCGCCTCCACTCACGCTGAGGCTGTAATCCTGTTGCGAGCCAGTTCGATAGATTTCGTCCTGCCAGTCAGCCGTATGGTCATCGCTACGCCAGACATTGCCTGTAGCAGGATCAGTGGTAACAAAGCCCGATGCGTAGTCTTCCACTCCAGGTGTATAGACACCACCGGCCCATGAACCGTTGTCAGGAGTTACCTTATAGTTGCCGCCTTCATATTTGTTGGAGTTCTCGGCAGCCTCGCGCTGATAACGCATATAGGTAAGTGCATCAAGTACGTCGATACGCTTTACCAACGTCTGAATACCGAAACTGGCATTCAGTTCTATCTTTGGTTTGCCAGTCTGACCTTTTCGTGTGGTGATGATCACTACTCCGTTAGCACCACGGCTACCGTAGATGGCAGTGGCTGAAGCATCCTTCAGCACCTCAATCTTCTCAATATCATTAGGATTGATGAACGACAGCGGATTGGTCTCGGTTGAATTGTTGTCGGCAGCCGAGGCAGGCGTAGCACTTGGATTCTCGTTGAAGGGCACACCATCGACGATATAGAGGGGTTGACTGGAAGTGGTAAACGAGTTGGCACCACGCACGGTAATACTAGTTCCTGCACCAGGGGCGCCATCGCTCTGTGTCACCTGTACGCCAGCCACCTTGCCTTGCAGACCGTGAGCCAAGTCGGTGGCACCGCCTGAACGCAGGTCATCACCCTTGATTTGGGCCACGGCTCCCGATAGGTCACGTTTCTTCATGGAACCATAACCCACTACAACGACTTCCTCCATTACCTTTTGGTCTTCCTGAAGAGTTACCTCTACATGAGTTTTTCCTTTTACGTTCACCACCTGTGTCTTATAACCGATCATCGACACCTGAATGATGAACTTACCTTCAGGCAATTCAAAAGCGAAATTGCCGTCAAGGTCGGTAACAGTTCCAATACTGGTTCCGGGAACCTTTACACTGGCGCCAATCATTGGTTCACCAGCCATTGCTCCGTCGGTCACGCGGCCTGTGATTTTTGTTTGTGCTTCCATGCTGATGCTTACCAATAACATCAGGCTTAGCAGAATCCATTTTCGCATAGTTGTTGTTATTTAGTTTGTCCCTATTGTGCTGAAATCAGTTCGATGCGGGTGAGCGTGAAGCCCATGCCCGTAATGACAAGTCCTGTCGTTTTCAGATGGTCGAGCAGTACGGGGTTGTCGAAAGTCATCACGACGTCGTTTCCGTCCAGTTTATACCATACAGGCTCCTTTGACCCTGTTATGTCATACCATTTCCCTTTATTCTCACGGAAAGACATCTGTGGATTATCACAGCCTTTCAGCTGTTCGTAGTGTATAATAATAACATCATTCTCTGTACATTCCTGAAAAGGCTCTGCCGTGAGTCGCAGGTTGCCGCTCCAGTCAGTAGGGAACTGCTTCTCACCATGAAACAGTTCGCCAGGTTCCAGTTTATACTCCTTTGGTGCACGCTGTGCGTTGGAAAGGTCTTCGCTACGTTGTCCAACGAACGATACGATACCAACCTTGTCGAGTCGGTAACCTTTTCCTCCGATGCGCATGGCAGCAGGATGATTCTTGCCGGCTAACTGCAACTTTAGCAATGGTGCATTGTCATTTATATAGTAGGTGCAACCGGCGGGACCAACAGGCAGACCATCGGTAGCAGGTTCCAGTACGTTCCATGTGAAGTCCATGATTTTTGCAGCAGCACCTTCTTCTACCTTGCTGGCATGAAGTACAAGACCGTCACCTTGCTTCAGGTCCTTGAAACAAGAAGCAGGCAGTTCAGCCGATGCGCTCCAGTCGCTTTTCATCTGCTTGGCTGGTCCGCGCCACACAATCTTCTCAACAAACTCAGAACCGGGTGTCAGCGTGACGCGCAGGATGCGATAGTCATGCCCACCGATATAACAGCCACGTTCGCGCAATTTGTTGATGATTTCCTGAGTAAGGGTCATTCGGAACGGTCCGCCTATGTTGAAGCAGCCATACTCAGGTGCTACTCCCTGCCAGTTCTTTGGATCTTGAAAGGCTGCTTGTGCCGTGCGTTTGGCGTTATCGTGATAGACAGTGACAATATCGCCAGGCTGCACCTTCTCAAAGTGACGAGCCTCTAAAAGAATGTTGTCCTTCCATCCCCGTCCGATAGTTTTGGGACCGAGCAGTATGGTGCGTTCGTCAGCAAAAGTGAAGCATGAAAAGTGAAGAGCGAAGAATGCTGTGCACAGTAGTCTCATTGTCTGCAGTACCATGCACTTTATGTCATTTGATTCCTGATTGATATTCATAGCGGTAGCAATTTTTTTCACTCTTCACTTTTCACTCTTCACTTTCAACCACTCTTCCCTGTCAAGTACGACTCCTGAGTTAAACGCATCTTTCCACCATTCTGGACCGGCAAACTGATGCTCCTCACTGTTGCCTTCGTTATAAGCATGGTCATACCACGTCATGAACCATGACCACCGACTGCCTTGTTGCCAAATTTTAGACCATAGCGACATGTTCACTTCATCACCATTGCCACATTCAGCCAGGGTAATCATCTTTGTGGGGTATTGTTGAGTAAGTTGATTGAACTCTTTCATGAGCGGATACATCAATGCTGCATAATTGTCACGTCCCACAATGTCGACCACGTCATCACCAGGATACCAGCTCTCATCGCCAGTCTGAGCCGTCCATACCCAGATGAGGTTGTTCAGTCCGTGGTGGCTCACGAGTCTGTTATACATCCATCGCCACAGCTTTTTATAGGCATCGGCACCCTTGGCTCCCCACCAGAACCAGGCTCTGCCGCCTTCATATTCATAGGTGTTGCCTGCTGCCTCATGGAGGGGACGCCAGATAACGGGAATCCCCTTCTTCTGCATGGTCTTCAGATATCCGGCCACTTGATCAACATCATGAATGGCTTGACGATTCTCTGCCGTGCCATCAACATAGACTTGCGATGGGTCAAAACTCGTTTCACTGGCATTCCCGCCTGGTGAGCAGGTCATGTTTGTTCCATTGTTGGCTTTCACCTGCCAATGCCACATGGCACCCACGATGCCTCCTGCCTGATGCCATTCATTAACGGGAGTCATGTCGGAGTAGTCGAGCCATCCCTTCGGATTCACATCTTTTGATGCGTGTATATTGATGAAGTCGAACACGTTGATTGCAGGCCACTTTCCCGTCCATTTATGAACGTTCTCGGCCTCGCGATAGTTCCAGTCAATATCTGCTACGACTCCACTCAAAGCTTTAGTGCCATAGATGGAACGCAACTTGGCGTAAAGCTGTTGCGCCTCGGCAGTGGCATTGGGATTAACCAGCGTTCTACTGATAGCTGCCGGCACATTGTCCTGACTGTTTTCAGTTTCATTTTGATTTTGTTGCGGTTCAGCATCGGCATCGCCACAGGCGAAAAGTGCCAAAGCCAAAACAGTAAAAATCACCTTTTTCATAAGTCTTAACATCTCAATATTCTTGTTTTAGATTTTTTCTGTTGCAAAGTTACGAAAAAAAAGCATAATGTATAAAGACTCTTTTTTGCCTTATACTGATACTTTTCCTGTTATTATAACAATTGCAAGGCGATATCTTTCACAGATACCGCCTTGCCATAATGAAAAACAACATCATTATGGTCAGTTGTCTTTCCGGAAAACTATTACTAACTAAAAACTGACTAATAGTATTTACTATTATTCTTATTATTTATTCTTCATCCCAGATGTTCCAGCCAGTACGAGAGAGATCAGTCATAGTGACCTCATTGTAATTTTCATTACTAACCTCTACTTGTGTGGTGCTACCTGCCAAGAGTCGTTTCTCTATCATAACAGTCACGCATTCTGTGATGGGTCGCTGATATGTCTTTTTCATTTTCATGTCCTCCTATTATTATTTAATGAATACCTTTTTCCCGTTCTGAATATACAAACCTTTCGTTGGGTTGTTAACACGCTGACCACGCAGGTTGTATATGTCGTTGTCATTCAACGTTCCACAATCAGTGTTCAAACTTTCAACACCAGTTGTCTCGTCATCGAAAACGAGGGCTACGCGGGCTCCGCTGACAGGCATGATGTTGGTATCTGTCTCTAAATAGGCTTTCTTGGCTCCAAGGGTGTGGTCGGAAGTCAGTTTGTAAAAACCTATGACACCACTGCTGTTCTTGGCAAAGATGTAGTGGAAGGTACTTTCGGTGCTTGCGGCTACGGTTCCTCCGTTTGCCTGCTGTTTCAGATAGTTAGTACTGGGCCAATATGCATTGGCTTCTGCTGTCACGGGAACAGTATATGTATCGGCACTACCCTTTAAGATGTAGCCTTCCCAACTCCATGTTGTCGTAGTGGAGGTCAGCGTCACAGTTCCTTTTGTTACAGCAGAGGCATAATAAGGAGTGACACCCGTACCTGCGAAGTCAAGATGCTTGCTGCTACTGAAAGTAGCAATTTCATCTGTTCCAATGGTAACTGCTACGGCATCATAGCTACCGTCATAGGTCACTAATTCTATTTTTGTCAGTGTTGCCAGTTTTCCTTTCACCACAACACCTCTGTCTTGAATAGCTTCAAGGACAGTAGCATTCTTAATACGAAAACTTATTGACTGTACATCTTCCGATATCGAGGGACTGTAGTATCCGTCAGTGAACTCAGAATAACTGGCAGCATCACAGACGTATATCTGACACCCCTCAGTCGTATTGTTAAACGTTACACGGATATCATCACCCACTTTGGCGTTGACCAACTCGCCTTTTCCTCCATAACGGAGGCTCTCTAAGTTAGTCCACCCTCCCATATTTATAGTACCACTCCATAATTCAGTAGCCGTTTCGTCGTGTGAGAGTGTCACTTGTGTTACGGTGATATTATTTGCTTGAATGGCCAAACCGTAGGTGGCCAGTTCATTCGCTGTAGTTGCTGTAATCGTGTATTCATAGTTATAAGTACTGTTCACATCGACCCACGAAAAGTCCGTTAAATCATTCCATGAATTATCCTTCTGCTTAAAGGCAAACTTTGCATCCGATTCTTCATAAGCAGTGATTACCATTGTTATTTTGTCACCAGCATTTACAGTACTGAACAATGCCTTGTCAAATTCGAGACCTGCATATTCTGTAAATACTTTCTCGCCCGACCACAATGTGGTCACCACTGTCGTCTTTGCAAAAACGTTTGTGGCCATCAACACCAATAATAATAAAGTAAGTTTTCTCATACTGTGATATGTTTAAAAGTTTTTATTATAAGGATATTCCGATTCTGTCGGCAAAAGTACAACGAAATCGGCTTCGGAAATGACTATATCATAACCGAAGCCGACACTTTTCTTTAATTGTAGGACAAAAGAGATAAGATTTAGACGATAATCTTGGTCTTGCAGTACTTCTCACGGAACTCCGTGGGATTGCAACCCTTGCGCTTGCGGAACAGACGATTGAAATTGCTTAATGTGTTGAATCCTGTAGACCAACATATCTCAGAAATACTATCTGTCGTGTCTATCAGTTGGCGTGCTGCATGCCCTAGACGTATATCTACGATATACTCACTGAGGTTCTTGCCTGTGTGTTGCTTAAAGTAGCGACTAAAGGCTGTCGGTGTCATACCGACTAGAGATGCCAGTTGCTCAAGGCTCATCTCATCCTTATAGTGCTGGTCTATATAGTTCTTCACCTTCATAATGCGTTTCGAGTCGCTCGCCACCTCAACCTTTGCAAATGCTGAGGAAGCTAATTCGCGGGCATTATCAAACTTGGATAGTTCGTAGAGAATGGAGAACAGTTCCTGAACGGCTAAAAAGCCTTCCTCGATTTTCGAAAGACGAACCAAACGATGATAGACTGTCATGATGGCTTCGTCAGGGAATGCCAATCCCTGCTTAGCCCTAATGAGCATGTTGTAGATAGACTTGTATGGATTGGTCTTAAAGGGTGATGTGGGCGATTCAAAATTGAGATGGAACTGTACTGTTACTTCGTGGATGTCTTCGCTCTTACATTCATATTGTTCCCAGACATGTTCCAAATCAGGACTTGTAATCAGTACCAAGTCGAGGTTTCCTATCACCTCGCTTGAATCGCCGACCACACGACGGCAACCTGACGCTCCAACCACGAAGTTCAATTCAAAAATCTCATGCAGATGGATGGGATAGTCGAACTCTTTCTTGTGGCGATCGGCTACGTACATGAAATCATTTTCACCTAATGGAGTGATCTCTCGTAATACACCTTGTTCCATAGTGTCTTCTTATTCAAGTTTCGCATTTGCTCAACTTGAGAAAGTTGAATCTTCTTACTTTACCATCACTTTTCTTGTTACGCCATTCTTGCGAATGAGGTAGATGCCGGGGGTGACGATGCCCTGCACGCGGCGACCATCGAGGGTGAACAGCTGTTCGGCGGCTGTTGCATCCTGACGTAGGGTGACGATATCGCTGGAACCACCAGGGGCGAACTCCTTGATGAAGGCGAGCTCTTTGACAACCTTAGTGCCTGATAAGCGGGGAAGGAGGATGCCAGTGATATCGTAGGGCTTGGTCTTATAATCTGTGGGCATGCTCATCTTGATATTGAACGTGTTGTAGATGCGCACGTAGTTGGTGCCGCTGGTGGCGTAGATGCCTGAGAGTCCGTCGTAGGTGGCTGACTTCATCTTGGCATTCTGCAGGGTGATAAGCTGTCCGAAATCGCTTTCAGAGACGTCTGCGATGGCCTTGAGCCAGGGCTGGGCCTCCTGACCTGCTGACACCTGGATATTGGCAACGTTGTCGATGCTCTGGTCGGCAGAGATCTGATGGAGCCCGTTGCTGACGCTGTAGGTACCAGCAAAGACTCCGTTGAGGAGGTCGTTGGTAGAAGCGTTCAGGTTGTCGAGGGTGAGCAGTACCACGCTCGATGCATCGCGCAGGTAGTAGTCGCTGCCATTGGCATAGAGCACCTGGGCATTGTTGAGGCGGAGGCCTGTCAGCTCGTTGTCGGAGAGGGTGCGCAGAGTGGCAATATCGCTGACAATAGGCAGTTCGTCGACAATGACCTTACACTGTGCCTCAAGCTTTCCGTTGGCCATCACATGGATAGTGGTGGAACCAATAGAGACGCCTTTCACAACACCGCTGGCACTGATGGTGGCTATAGACCCGTTGTCTGATTTCCAGGCTAATGAGGGTGTAGCGGAGTAGGGTGTGAGGGTAGGGGCTATCTGATAGGAGCCTCCTACATGGACGGTAATCTCTGCAGGCAGCGCGATGGCTTTGAGCTCGTACTGGTCGACGACATCGAAGGTGATCACGCCATCTGACTCGCGGATGTTCTCCAGTCCCCACTGGGTGGTCTTCTTCGACCAGCTGACGAGGTTGGAAGGACTGGTGGAGTTGTTCAGGCTCGTGACCTTACCAGTACCGGGGTAGGGGTCGGAAGCCAGGCTTATCGTTATGCCATCCTTCAGATGGGGACCCTTGGCACGCAACAGCTCGTAATAGTTATGGCTGGGGTCGTTATTGACGGCGTTGGCTTCCCATACGTTCTGATCGGAGAGGTCTACGCGGAAGACGAGCATACCAGTGCCAGGGAGATAGGCGTCCCACTTGCTGTGCTGGCGGTTCTCAAGGGTGAAGAACTCGTTCTTATCGTCAGACTTGATGACGAACGACTTGTTGCTGGTGCTGAGGTCGCTGAGCGAGTAGCTGCCTTCGCCCTGAATGACATCGGGGGTGGCAAAGCCTATCATCTCGCGCTCAAAGGCGGTATAGGATACAGGCGTGCGGCTGTCGTTGAGATAGCTGCCACCCGCCATGATGGACCATGTGTCGGGAGTTACGCTCTCACCGCCACTCCCAGTGTAGTCGGCATCGTAGAAGTCGGGCAGGCCAAGCACGTGGCTGAACTCATGACAGATGGTGCCGATACCATCGAGCTTGACGGTTGAGGGGGTATCGATCCAGCCATACATCTCAACGGAGCTGGCATAGTCATAAAGGGTGACTCCGTCCTTGCGCAGGTAACTCTGGGTGTTAGGGTTGTAGACAACGCTGCGGTGGGGCCACCACAGGTCTCCGTTATTACCGGAATAGTTGGAACCATAGCCTGCCACGATGAAATAGACGAGGTCAACGAAACCGTTGCCGTCGAGGTCATAGTCCTTGAAGTTGACGTCGGAGTCGGCCATGGTGAGGGCGGCATTGAGAATCTGGACGTACTTTTTGTTTCCGTCGTACTGGCTGAAGTTGACCTGATAGGGGCCTACCACGTCGAACTGGGGATTGAACACGCCCATGGAGTTGTCGTAGTAATAGTCGCGCACACTGCCCGTAAACTGCTGTTTCTTGCCTTTCGTATCGACGTAGCCGTCATAGTTCTCCTTGTTGATCATCTCCGTGATGAGGTCCTTATAGTCCTCGCGCGAGAACTGCTTGTCGTTGTACTCGATGAGCACGACCAGGCCCTTGAAGTTGCTGTAGTCCTTGGCACGGTTCCT
Source organism: Prevotella sp. (assembly GCA_017460515.1). GTDB lineage: Bacteria > Bacteroidota > Bacteroidia > Bacteroidales > Bacteroidaceae > Prevotella. The sequence goes on along the minus strand of JAFUAY010000047.1, from coordinate 52,618 downwards.
GGCAGCACGACGGGCACGGAGCTGGCGCTGCTGCTCAGCCTGGAACTCTGCGCGGGCTGCAGCTGTCATGGCGGGCGTGAGGTGCTTCTTCACCCCACTGAGGTAGTGGAGCTCTGCCACCTTGCGATCGACAGCATCGTGGGCCACTACGGTGGTGGGCTTCAGCTGCTGCTGGGCGTCAAGCTCGGCATAGACATAGTAGCCACGGGCGTCCTTGACAACCGAATAGCCATCGGCAGTGGTGTTGAAATGGAGGTATTCGTCGCCCAGCAAGCGGATGCTGACGGTAGTGCCATCAGGCTGCGTGACAGTGATGACTTTCCTATTGGCGGGTACTGCCCAAGCTACTGCGGTGCAGATGATGAGGCAGAGGGTGATGATTGACTTTCTCATACTAATAATGTTATTCCGCTGCAAAATTAAGCATTTTCTTTCATATTGCCAAATAATGAGGAAAAAGAAAAAGGTGTGCATCAGCAATGATGCACACCTTTGGTATAGATGATTCAGTGAATCTGCCAACGCTTAGCGGCGGCTGTAGGCTGGCTGATCGCTCTCCTGATCGTTAGGAGTATCGACGTTGGTGTTGGTAGTGTTGTCGATGTCCTCCTTTGGCTCATCAGTGCCAGGATCCTGGTCATCGTAAGTCTTACCCAGCTGAGTGACCTTGTAAATGTACTTGTTGCCAAGCTTATCGGTAGCAGTGAAGGTCATCTCACGCTGCTCAGTCTGGGGGTTAGGCTGACCTGCCACCACTGCCATTGGGGTCTGACCCTCGTTTGCAGGGATAGCGATGAACTGAGCCCAAGACTCTCTTGCGTTGTAGTCAGCGACAGTGGCCTCACCCTTCAGGTTGACCATTGAGATGGTGTCAACAAACTCAGCAGCACCATAGGTCTTACCAGTGGTTACGGTTCTAATCGTAGTGGTATCGCCAGGAATGTTTGTATCACTACCAGAACTCTTCTTGTCATCGCTGCTGTCGTCACCGCAAGCAACAAAGCCCGTGATGGCTACAAAAGCCAGGGCGAAATATAATAGTTTCTTCATAATTTGAACCCTTTCTTATTTTAATGATTACTTTATAACGACCTTTTTGTTGTTGACGATGTAAAGACCCTTCTTAGCCTTGGCAACGCGAACGCCCTGGAGGTTGTAGATAGCATTGTCGGTAGCAGACTGCTTGGCAGCAATCTCCTCGATGCCAGTGATAGCAGCACCGTCGATAGAGAAGGCGCGAGCTTTGTCGGCAGTCTCAACATCGAGCATCAGCATAGCCTTGTTCTCTTCAATCTCAAAGAAGCCACCGTTAGGAGCACCCCAGTACCAGCCGAACTTCTTACCGTCGTTAGAGTAGGTCATCTTGTAGAACTTGAAGTTCTCCTCGCCATAGTAATTGCAGTAGAGGTAGCCAAGGAAGTAGTCGACGAGCAGGTTGTAGCCGTTGAACTCACCTTCGGGCTCAATCATGTTGAGCTTGTAGGTACCAGTCTTGCCGTTGGTAGAAGCCAGCACGACGGGAACGTCAGCATAGATGGTGTCTACCTGGGTGTAGACGAGACCCTTCTCGTCAATGTCGGAAACAACCATAGCCTTCAGACCTTCGGGAAGCACGTAGGTGTTTTCCAGGTCATAGAAGGTACCGTAGCCAGTCTTTGACAGTGTGACAGGAGTCTTGTAGAGATCGCCACCATCGCCCTGAACGATGAGCAGGGGCAGCTGAGCACCCTCCTGGAAGAGGTTCACGTAAGCATAACGGCCTGTTAAGCCATTGGGCAGTGCATCGACAGCAATTGTCAGGTCGAACGCGATGTTATCCTTGCTGGCAGGATCAGTGGTGCTGAGGTGAATCCACTCAGGAATCTCTTCCTCAACAAACAGACGAGTAGTCAGGTTGCCATTCTCATCGTTAGAGTAGAGCATGGGAAGGATGTGCATCGTAGACTGACCACCAGCTGCAGTGAACTGATGCTCGGTAGGATCGGAGGTCTTCAGGAAGCCATAGGAGGCATCAATCAGACCAATGAAGAGCTTGGTCTTCCAAGTGGTGTAAGAATAGGTAGAGCCTTCCTCACCTTCCATCTCGAACCAGACAGAGGTGGGATCATTGTCGTTGTATAAATCAGCACAACCCAGAACACCACTGAAGGTGCCGTTGTTCCATCCGTCGATCTCAACGAGGAACTCCTCGTCCATGAAGAAGTGGTCCTTCTCAGTGGTCATACCAAACTCGTCAGTTACGAAGAACTTGGTGAAGTTGACAGAAGCAATACCGCTGGTAGCAGAGTTGTCTACAACATCATCGATGGTAGCATTGGCCTCAGCAACAACGTCGCCCAGGGTGAGACGACCTGTAGAAGAGCGGTAGCACTTGCGGATCTTAGCCTGCAGGTTGAACTTGCCGTTGTCCTTGAAGCTTACCAGAGGAACGGTTACACCCGTGAAGAAGAGGGGAGCAGAAGGAGTGCCCATGTGGACATAGATCTTGCTCATCTTCACTCTGTCATAGAGGTCGGGAGTACCCCAGTTGGTGTAGAACGTCAGGTCCTGGTCGGGATCCATCGTGGTCATCGTAGCGTAAGAACCGTCAGTTAACTGGAATGAAGAGGCTGTCTCACCTGCGTAAGCGTAAAGAGCATTATAACGGGCAACACCCTCTTCGTCGACCGTCTTGCCAACACCCCACTTGCAAGAGTCAGACTTAGCGTCGACCATGCTGCCTACGAGGGCCAGGTTGCTGTAAACGTCGTTACCAGTGGTGTTCAGGATGAAGTGCTCTTCAGTGCTGCGTACTACTTCCTCAGTGCCATCGGCAGCAGCGCGCTCAACTGACCAATCCCAAGCGCTGGCGACATCAGTTGTCAGGTTCTGGAAGATGGTGGGAGCGTAAGCACCAATCATGGCGAGGTTAGCGTTGTATGAATAACCTGTTGCGCCAAGACCTGCGTACAGCACGGTGTTGTAGGGAGCAAAAGCAACCTTCGGAGCATCGAAGGGCTGGTCATTCTTGTAGTACTTCACGTTAGAGAAGTAGGTCGAGTAGCCCAGGTAGGTATCTTCGCCAAAGTTGGGATCGAATTCTGGCGTATTGAATACCAGGAAGGCAATCTCTACATTTCCTTCACCAGCGTAGGTCAGATAGCCCTTCTCGTTGATGGTGTAACGAAGAGCGCAATCGTCGCTGTTGAAGTCGGCAAGGAAGAAATAATAGCCCTTTTCCTTATTAGCACCAAGGTATAAAGGTTTGACAATCAGCGTGTCTTCATTCATCTCATAAGGTGCGAAGATATAATTATTAGCATCTGTGGGATCAGCTGACAACACGTTGGGAACGAGGTTCACAAGCCAATTTGACACATTGTTCAAGCTGTCAATGTAGGTGTAGGGAATCATAGCCCATGCACTGATTGAGTCAACTCCGTACTCCTGGCCAAAGCCATAGTAATATTGGCCTAGTTCGCTGGCGCGTCTTGCCTTGTTCAGGGTTTCAAAACGAGGATTCAGAACAATGTCGCTCATCTGGTCCTTGGCCAGCTGGAACTTCTTGTTCATGGCAAATCCAGCATTGCTCAGCTTCACGTTCTTCTTCATGCCTTTCACTTCTTGCTTCTTGAAGCTTGCGGCAGGAAGAGCCTTTTGCTGAGACTGTGCTTTACCGGCAGCCATTCGGTTAGAAAGCTGCGCGTTAGCTGATACTGCTATCGCAGCGGCAGCCACAAATAGTAAAAATTTTTTCATTCTACCATTAATTAAGGGTTAATAAATAATGTTTTCTGTCTCTTATTTCGTTAGGATAAATGTTTGTCCACCTTCGTAGGCTGTATAGGTAGCACCCGTGGGACTGAAAAAGTCGTTGGGCACCACATCGTACTTTCCGATCAGCGTGCCAGCCATCTGCTTGCAGAGGTTGATGATGTTGGTGGCTTTTTTGCCAATCGTCGTCAGGTTGTTGTCGCAGGCTGGATTATCGCGCTGGCTGATCTCAATCTTACCCAGGCTGATGCGCGTCTGCGTGAGTTCCATATAGGCTTTCGCCTCAGAGGTCTTGCTCTTGCTGGTGTAGAAGGTGAAGATGAGACCATTCGCAGCATCAGAACCTGCACCCTTGCCTAAGCCCACACTCTTCAGGCTCCAGCCATTGTCGAACTTCCGCACCTCGTTGCTGATGCTGTTGAACAGTGAGCTCTGGGCAGCGCTGAAGTAGGAGGGATCGAGGACAAACACGCCGCTGTGCTCTATGAGGTATTCATCCCAGGTGGGGACAATCTTCACGTTGCCGTCTTCATTGACCAGACAGGTCTTGTCAGCAGCCAGCTTGAACTCCTGGAAAGCGTACTTGCCCAGGCTGTCTTTCTTCTCAAAACGGATGCCGTTGGGGGTGAACACGCTGGCCAGAGAGTCGCGACGGATGGGATCCTCCAGGCGCTCCGACTTACGTACACGTCCGCCAGCGATGCCAGTCAGATAGAGCGACTCGCTGTCGTTGGTGATATAATAGGAGGTGATGGTACCGCAGATGGTCTTCTTCATCGCTTCGCAGTCAGCAATATACTGCTTCCAGTCGCGATCGCACACCACGAGGCGCACCTCGGCACCATAGCGCTCGCCACGCATGATGATCTCCTGGTCGTTGTATCTCACGATGACGAAGTTGTTGTCGCCCTGCATGCCTGCACCGTCCTTCATCAGCGTGTTGGGGGCCTTGTAGGGGTCAACGGGGTCGACCAGTGGCGTGAGGATGTCGTTCCAGGTGTTGAAAGCCAGCACCGGACTGTCTTCCAGCAGGAGGCTGTACAGACTCTTGTGTTCAGTATATTTGCCAGCATTGCCATTGCGCAGCAGACGATGGTTGCCTGCCAGCGTCACCTTGGTGTCGCTCTCGAACTTGGCAAAGAGATTGAAGCCCTCGAAATGGGCCACGCCCGTGCCTGTGAAGTACTGCATCACCCATCCGTTGGCAGGCTTTGGCAGCATCTCCTTGACCTTCACGTTGGTGTCCTCTACACGAAGAGAGGCGCTCTGGTCAAAGAAATCATCATCCTCAAACTGACAGGAGGTGGTGAGCGTAGTGGCTAAGCATCCCATGAAGGTTGTCAGCACGAGTCCTTTGATTTGTATCTTATTCATAAATATGTTCATCATTATATCTTCGTTACTCTTTTGACGTTCCAAATTACAGGTCGTAGATGACCACATCGTCAGACTTCAGGTAGGTGTTGATGGCATTCTGGCGATTACGCACTTCCTCGCGAAGCTTGAAGACGTGCAGTCCCCAGCGATCGGTATACCATTCGGTGGCAATGTCGATCTTCTTAAGGATGGCGTTGATGCCTGCCACAGTCTCATTGGTCGTGATGCTGACCCAAGGCATGAAACCGTTCTTGAACGAGGTGAAGTCCTTCTTGTCAGTATACTTGTACTTGGCAAACGACTTCCAGTTGCCGTTCACCATGACATAGACAGTCTCGCTGCTGCGGAAGTTGTCAAGCACGTAGCGACCCGTCTCAATGTATTCGCCAGTGGTCTCGTCGCACTGTGACTCCTTGTAGACGGAGAAATTGTTCCAGTGGGCACCTGCCTCATTGGGGTCGATACCGAGGGAGTCGACGAGCGTGAGTACGCGCTCCTTGTCGCCTGCACGAAGCCCTGTCAGACAGGCGTTGATGATGCGGTTCATCCAGCGCTGGTCAGTATCGGTAATCGCACAGGAGAGCGTCTCCACGAAGTCCTCATAGGTGGCTGACGAAGCATAGTGGGTCAGATAACCCAGCTGATGGGTCGTGGTAGAGTCGCGCTCCTGCCAGTTGATGGGGTCGTAGCTGCCTGAGGTAACCTGTCCGAAGGTGACGGGGTAGGACTTCGTCTGGTGCAGGATGTGGGAGAACTCGTGGTGCATCGTATGGAAGATGCGCTCGTTGAGCAGCTCCACATCATCGGCACTATAGACCACAGTGGGACTCCAGGGCTTGATCTCGTTCACGTTGTAGAGCGTGATCTTCACACCACCTGCTGCTGTTCCCAGCACTTCGGTACCCGTTGTGGGACTATAGCCCGTAGATCCGATGAAATGGAAGATACGGGGACCGTACTGCTTCATGAAGTTATCGCCAGCATATTTGGTGTAGACATCATAGAACAGATAGCGGATGAAGTGGGCAAGCAACTGCGAACGTCCATATTCTGCGGGCGTCAGCAGGAAGTTCTTGTCGGATGCGGGGAAGTTGAAGCGGTACTGAACCTCCACGTTATAAGGTACGAGGAAGTTGTCGTAGAGCCATTTGTCAAAGGGTGCTGTGGCTGATGCGGTATCAACGACAGCGATATTGGTGTTGAAGATAGACTCTGTGAAGTCGTCTTCTTTGCGGCAGGAGGAGAGCACCCAGATCAAGGCTGCTACTCCAAGTATGCTGATGATCTTTTTCATTTCTTTCCTTTCTGATTAGTTGTTGGCCACTGTGTAGCTGCTGGGCATCTGATAGCTCATGCTCTGCGTAGTACCGTTGTCACGATTGCTTGAAGGATAGCCAGCGTCGATAGCGTTATAGGGAATCTGAACCACACGACGGGGATCGTTCCACTCCAGGCGATCGTAGGTGATCTTGTCGTCGGTAGGACCACGATAGACGTGGGTGACTGTGATGCCATAGCGCTTGATATCGAACCAGCGCATGCCCTCGAAATGGGTCTCGATACGACGGAAGTGCAGGATGCAGTCCAGAATATGTCGACCAGCATCATCGAGCACGGGGAACTCCGAGCTCATCTGCTGGGGATGCATATCGTTGACGAAAGCATTGGTGGCAGGGGTGCCACTGTATTTATTGTCGATCTTTGCCTGTGTCAGCGTGGCTGTCACCTGCTTGGAGTTGGTCCATGCCTCCAGATCCTGGATAGCGCCAGCCTTATCGCCCAGATAGAGCTTGGCCTCAGCACGACAGAGGAGGGTCTCGTCAGCAGTAAAGGGCTGGTAGATGATGTGTACGTAGCCTATACCTGCAATCTTGTTGGTGTACTCGAAGTACTCATAGACGCGGAAGAGCCATGAACCGTACTCTGAACCAGCGCCCCAACGGTAGATCTTACCATCGAAAGCAGGCAGACGACTCGACCAGTTCGGGCCACCGCCCTCATAGAGCAGGCTGATGGTTGAGGCAACGTTGACGCTTGCAGCCTCGCCCGTCTTGGCGTGGACAGCGGGTACGTTGCTCTTGCCAGTGTTGATGGCATAGCGACAGGCTGACAGCATGCGGTCCTGAAGGGAGTAGGTGGTCAGCAACAGGTAGTTGCAGGCAGCCTTCTCATCGTTGTAGTCGTTGAGCAGGGTGTTGATGGTGTTGGCACTCATCGAAGCCCACTTGCGCAGTGAGGTGGCAGGATTGGCTCCCAGAGCCAGGTCGGCATAGTACTTACACTTGGCATAGTCGCGCTTGAACAGATAGAAGCGTGCTGCAAAGGCATAGGCAGCGTTGCGGTTGAAGTGGTAGGCAGGCACCTTGTACTTCGAGTCGTCAATGAGGTTGATACCTTCGTTGATGTCTTTCTCGATGAGCTGGTAGACCTCAGCCACGCGCTTGCGGTACTGGGGGTCAGCATAGTTGATCTTCACCACGTCCTCAACAGTGGTTACGTAAGGGATACCCCAGTCCTGCATGCTCTGTGTCTCGTCCTTGTAGGCCTCGGCAAACACATTGACCAGCAGGAAGTGGAAGTAGGCACGCATGATATGAGCCTCACCCCAGGAGTGGGCGATGCGCGCATCATTGGCAGGGTCGCTGCTCATCTCGCGCATAGCCTCGATAGCATGGTTGGCTGTGGCTATACCAAAGTAGTATTTATCCCATATCTCCAGAGGCGTATCATCTTCACCTGAGCTGTAGCTGGTGATATCTTCCCACTTATAGGCCTCCTCGTGGAAGAGTGAGAAGGCGTCATTACGTGTGGCGGGAACCACCACGTTGTCGTCAACGAGGTTGTCGCCCATCAGCTCACAGATCACAGCTGGCACTGCTTTCGGATAACCCGATGTGAGCAGTTCGGCCACCTTCGAGCTGGTGTCAATCTTGATCCAGCGACTATCGGGATCTTCGTCAAGCTTGTCGTTGCAGGAAACGAAGGCTGCTGACTGAAGGATGAGGACTGCTGCACAGAGCATCTTCATCATTCTGTTCATGCTTCTTTCCTTTATATGTTTGTTTCTATTCTTCATATTCTTATTTTTGATATTCCGCATTAGGGTAGAAATTAGAATCCCAGTCGCAGAGTTGCAGTGAACTGTTTAGAGATGGGTGATGACACACCACCTGAATTGATGAACTCAGGGTCCTGACCATTCAACTTCTTGTCAGCATAGAGCAGGCAGAGGTTGGTGGCAGACAGTTTCAGGGAAGCACTGGTAAGCAACGTGTTGGCCAGCCACTGCTGAGGCATAGCGTAGGAGAGTGAGATCTCCTTCAGACGAACGAAATCGCCCTTTGCTACGCGTGCGGTAGAATAGTTGTACACGTTATAGGCTGTAGCCAGCGTGGTAGAACCATAGCGATCCACCTGGTTCAGTGATGCCACTGTGGGCACATTCGTGTACAGCTCGTCGCCAGCCTGCATCCAGCGGTTCTTGAATTCGCGAGGAAGTGCTGACAGGTCGCTGTATCCGGAGCTGAACACAGGGTTCAGACGAACGACGTTACCACCACTATAGGTGATGAACACGTCCAGGTTCAGCTTGCCCCATTTGTCTGTATAGGTGAAGGTGTTGCTCAGTGAACCATACCAGGTGGGGTCGGTAGGACCTTCGTAGACGAGGAATTTCTCCAAGTCCTTCGTCTCCTGGATATTCACGTCGCCAATGGTCTTCTCGCCCTTCTCGTTGATAACCATGGGCAGACCCTCTTCGTTCAGACCAGCGAAGTCATAGCTCCAGATGGTACGTACGGGGTAGCCTTCGAGGGTAGGAATCATATAGGGGTTGTTCGAATACTGTCCTACGACGAGGTAGTAGGCATTACAAGAGTTCTCCAGCGAGGTGACCTTGTTCTTGGCCTGAGAGTAGATGAAGTCAGTTGTCCAACGGAACTTTGGTGAGGCGATATTGACTGTCGAGAGACCTACCTCGATACCATGTGAGCGCATGTCAGCCAGGTTGGCATACTTCGACGTCTGACCACCAGCACCCTGTGTGTAGACAAGTCCGATGAGGTCGTAGTTGTTACGCCAGTAAGCATCGAAGGTCAGGGCGATACGGTCATTGAAGAAGCTCATGTCGACACCCACGTTCCATTCATGCTTCTTCTCGAAGGTCAGCTCGGTATTGGCCAGATAGTCGATATAGATTTCCGACTCGGCTGCTGAGGTGAAGGGGCGCCAGGAGTTGCGGGTCTTATAGATAACGTCAGCATTGTTGACCCATGTAGGACCAACATCGGCAGTCAGAGAATAGCTGCCACGGAACTTCAGCAGGGAGAGCCATGACTTGGTAGACTCCATGAACGGCTCGTTGGTCATATCGTATGCCAGTGATACGTTCCAGGTGGGGAGCCAACGACTGGACTGCACCTTTCCGAAACGGTTGGTTCCCTCATAGCGGAAGGTTCCGTTGACAGTATAGCGCTTGTCGAAGCTGTAGACCAGCTGTCCGTAGTAGGCCAGCGTGTTCGTGCGGGTGAAGTATTCTCCGAAATAGTCGGTGTTCTCCTCATTAGCCTGCTTCAGCCACATGTATGGGGTGTAGACGATGCCACCCATATCGAACTGATATCCCCAGCCTGTCCAGTTGGTAGAGGTACGCTTCACAGAAGTGAACTCAGTACCGAACATGGCGTTCAGCGTGTGCTTCTCGTTGTAGACATCACGATAATCTGCCATGAAACGGAAGGTGTTCGACAACATGTTGTCATCGTTCTGGTACTTGATACCGCCCTGTGGAAGGATAGACTCCGGAAGGGCCTTCTCATTGCTGGGATCAGTATACAGCAGGGGGTTGCTGTCGCGAATGGTGGAGTTGTCGTCAGTGGCGTCGACACCAGCACGATAGGCGTTGGCCTGGTTCGACTTGTCCATCACGTTGTGCTGACGACGCGAGTGGCTCATACGTGTGGAGATCAGTCCGCTGAGCGTAATTGTCTGAATGGGCTTGTATTCCACCTCACCACGGAACATCAACTCGTTGACGTCGAACTCCATATAGTTGTTCTCCAGCTCGTTGAAGATGTTGAAGCCCGTATAGAAGCGGGTATAGTTGATGTTCGGATCCAGACAGCGACTCGTGTTCATCGCATAGCTGAAGGGGTTGATATCGAAGTCGCGGTTCACAGCACCTGTCACCACGTCGGTAGTCTGGTTCAGCGAGCCAGGAGCCTCTTGGTTACGATGGCTGCCCTGTGCTGCCAACTTCACAGTGAGGTTCTTCAGGATGTCGTATGACACGTTGCCATTGAAGGTGTAACGATCCACCTTGTTGCGATTGATGAAATAGCCTGGGTCATGCATCAGAGAGATAGAGAAGTAGCTCTGGCTCTTCTCCGTACCATTCGAGACGCTGACGGAGTGGTTCTGTGAGATGCTGTTCTGGAACAGCAGGTCGAACCAGTCAGTATTACGGTACTCAGCCTCCTGCAGATAGGCATTGCGGGCAGCATCCGTGTTCTGAAGACCATAGGTGCCAGTGGCAGTATCGAACTTGCGAAGCTGCTGGAACATGTATCCGTAAACACCTGTGTTCTTGGCGTTCACCATATTCTCCAACTGCAACCAGCCCTTGTCTGCCATTTCCTTGTAGACACCCATCATCTCCTGAGAGTTCATGATGTTATAGTCACGATAGCTGGGCTTCAGACGAGTAGTGAACTCACCCGTGTAATTGACAGTGGCACGACCTTTAGAGCCTTTCTTGGTGGTGATAACAATCACACCAGCCATTGCGCGCGCACCATATATAGAGGTGGCAGAACCGTCCTTCAGAATTGTGAACGACTCGATATCGTCAGAGTTAAGACCTGCAACGGCACTGGAAATCAGGGTCTTAGCATCACCAGAAGAGAGCTCGTCAGCAGATACGTCGACATTATCCTCATAAATCACGCCATCAATGACCCAAAGGGGCTTGGAGTTACCATAGATAGAGGTTGCACCACGAACGCGGATCTTAGGCGCAGCACCAAACGATCCGCTGACGTTGGTGACCTGTACACCTGCTACACGACCTTCCAGCGAACGACTGACGTCAGCCATACCTGAAAGCTTGGTCTTGTCTGCATCCAACTTGGCAGACGAACCTGTAAACAATCGTTTGTCCTGTTTAACAATACCTGTTACAACCACCTCGTCAACCATCGTTGAAGAGGCTGTGAGGCGAACAGTCATTCCGTCTTTTGGCGTGACGATGACGTCGTTCATGCCAATGTAGCTAATCTTAAGTTTCTTGCCCTTGGGCACTGTGATTGTAAATTTACCATCGATGTTAGTCGTGGTACCTGTGTTCTTGGTTCCGCTTATCAAGACGGAAGCACCAATCACTGGCTCTCCATCGTCTTGCGAGATAACGGTTCCTGAAATCCTGTTCTGGGCGAATGTCATTCCGATTGCCATAAACAGGCCAACCAACAACACTGTCAGTCTTTTTTCCATAAATAGTTTATCGTCGTTTTTTTATTACTTTTTAATGGCCCTATTGTTGCAAAAGCCACAGTATGATTAATAACAGCCTGCAAAAGTAATACTTTTTTTTGAATATACATTAATTTTTTATTAAAAACGTATTGATAATGCAAATAATTTAATAAAATGAACGCTTTTCTGTCGTTTTTGTAACAAAATGAAACTGAAAAGCGTACGATTGTCAGTATGGTGATAACCAATATAAAATGAAAACAACGACTGGCCTGAGAATGCCAATCGTTGTCTCCCTCGATTTATTAAGTAGAATCTTGCTCAAGTAGTGTCAGTCCTCTTCAGCTGGCTTTTACTCGCCAATATATTTGGCAATCATGGCCAGACACTTGTCGCTGCTGACGGGCTTTGACAGGAAATTATTGCAGCCAGCCTTGAATGCCAACTGGCGATCGCTGTCGAAAGCATTGGCTGTCAGCGCGATGATGGGCAGGTTGGGGTGTGCCTCCCTGATTTTCTCAGTAGCTTCCAAACCATCCATGATGGGCATCTTGATATCCATCAGTACCAGGTCATAATCACTCTCGTTAGCCATATCGACTGCCTCCTGACCGTTCTTGGCACGAAAAAACTCGTAGCTGCGCTTGAGAATGTAGGTCATGAGGATGTAGTTGCTGTCGTTGTCTTCTGCTATCAGTATTCTCTTCATAAGCTGTAATGAATTAGTATGACTCGTTTCTTTTCCTTTACAAAAATTTCGTTCATTCGTTAAAGTGTTACAAAAGTAATGCTTTTCATTGAAAATCATTTGCTGTTGTCTAACTTTTTAACTAATTTTGCACGAGTTGATAATAATATTAAAACCATTAACTAATTACTAACGTGAAAATGAAATTAAAGCTTATTACCTGTTCGCTGGCTTTTACAGCCTTGTTTTCAGCTCAGGCTCAGCACGTGATGGACGTTCAGACCAAGAAACTTGGAGCACCCGTTGCCTCCACGATGTATGGTCTGTTCTTCGAGGATATCAACTACGCTGCTGATGGTGGCTTGTATGCTGAATTGGTGATGAACCGTTCTTTTGAGTTTCCAAATGCATTGGCAGGGTGGGACATCTCTGGCAAGGTGACCCTGAGAAATGATGGTCCCTTCGACAAGAATCCCCACTACGTGCGCCTGGCTCCGTCTGGTCATCGTGACAAGCACACCATGATTGAGAATCGCGGATTCTTCGGAATGGGCGTCAAAGGGGGTGAGGAATACCGTTTCTCTGTCTGGGCACGCGTGCCTGATGGCGGAAAATCCAAGCTTTGGATTGACTTGGTTGACAACGCTACGATGAGTGACGACCAGAAGCTGGGCAACGCAGGCGTCGAGGTGAGTGGCAAGGAATGGAAGAAGTATACTGCCATCATCAAGCCCAAGAAGAGTTTTGCCAAAGCCCACCTCCGCGTGTGGGGCGACAGCAAGGTGACGACTGATGTAGAACATGTCAGCCTGTTCCCTGTCAAGACCTATAAAGGACGCGAGAATGGTCTTCGCGAGGATATCGCAAAAGCCCTTGAAGATATTCATCCTGGCGTGTTCCGCTTCCCTGGCGGATGTATCGTTGAGGGTACCGATCTTGCCACCCGCTATCAGTGGAAGAATACAGTAGGTCCAGTCGAGAACCGTCCGCTGAACGAGAACCGCTGGCACTATACCTTCACCAGTCGTTACTATCCTGACTATTATCAGACTTACGGATTAGGCTTCTTCGAGTTCTTCCAGCTTTGCGAGGATATCAAGGCTGAACCACTGCCTGTGCTGAGCGTGGGTCTGGCTTGTCAGTTCCAGAACGGACCTGATGCCCATGCCAAGATGGACGAACTGCAGCCTTTCATCGATGATTGTCTCGATCTGATTGAGTTTGCCAATGGTCCCGTTGACTCCAAGTGGGGTAAGGTTCGTGCTGAGATGGGCCATCCGGAACCCTTCAACATGAAATTCATTGGTATTGGCAATGAACAGTGGGATGACCTCTATTTTGAGCGTCTGAAGCCATTTGTGGCTGCTGTTCGTGCGAAGTATCCTGAGATTAAGATTATCGGAACCAGCGGACCTGACTCAGAAGGCAAGATGTTTGAGAAGGGCTGGCAGGCTATGAAGGCACAGAAGGCTGACCTCGTTGATGAGCACTTCTATCGTCCTGAGAATTTCTTCCTGGGAACTGCTGATGGCAAGGAGCGCTATGGCAACTGCGGTGCTTTGCGTTACGACAGCTATGATCGCAAGGGTCCGAAAGTGTTTGCTGGCGAGTATGCTTGTCATGGTAAGGGCAAGAAGTGGAACCATTATGAGACTTCACTCTATGAGGCTGCCTTCATGACGGGTATTGAGCGTAATGCTGACATCGTTGAAATGGCTACTTATGCCCCGTTGCTCGCCCATGTCGAGGGTTGGCAGTGGCGCCCTGACATGATTTGGTATGACAACATGAACATGTTCAAGACTGTTAGCTACTATGTTCAGCAGATGTATGCCATGAACAAGGGTACGAACGTGCTGAAGCTCACTACGAAGGATCCGTCGGATGCCAAGGGTAAAAAGGTGATGCCAGTGGCTGGCCAGGAAGGAACTGACGGGCTCTTTGCTTCATCTGTCTTCGATAAGTCCACAGGCGAGGTGATTATTAAGATCGTGAATACCTCGAAGAAGGCTCAGTCTGTCACTGTGAACCTGCTGGATATGAAGGGTGAGCGTACTGCTGAGACGCTGACTCTGCAGCATAACGGTTCGATGGATGATGAGAACTCCATCAAGGAACCCAATAAGATTAAGCCTGTCAGTGGCAGTCTGGCTTGTGGCGTAACAGGCAAGAAGCAGCAGACGGTGCTGAATGATGAGCTGCCTGCCATATCGTTCCGCCTGTATAAGGTGAAGAAATAAGCCTTGGCTCAATGATACAAAAAAGCGTTCCCCAAAAGGAACGCTTTTTGTATTTCATAGGATTGCTCTGAGCGTTTGAGGCTTCTCTCTGAGCGTTTGAGTCGTTAGCTTTGAGCGTTTGACGTGAAGGCTGTTAGAAGTTCACACCAATGTTCAGGAACAGGGCGTTGCCGTGCTGTGTAAACTCATCGCTATCCAGAATGTTGGCCACACCAAACTGATAGCCAAGTTCTGCGTAGAGCATGTTCCATTCTGCACCACAGCCCAGTTTGATGCCCATATCGCCACGCTTGTAGTTGCCGTTGCTTCCAAATGATTTCTCGCTATAGAATGTTTCTACTCCCTTGTCATCCTTCTTGTATCCCTTCTGCTTACCACTGATACCTACAGCGAAAGTGGGACCAATGAAAGGCAGTACGGCAATATCGTCTGTGACATTAAATCCAGCCTTGATAAGGATGGGGATTTCCAGGTAGTTCAGGTTCACCTCAGTACGATTCTTTTCAGCACCACGCTGGGTGTAGTACAAGCCACTCTCAATGAAGAGTGGAGTGGTCTCTGAGATGCGCAGACCTACAACAGCTCCGAAGTTCAGACCAGCCTTGCTGCTGAGTGTTTCCTGGTCGCCAGTGATATTGGCCACATTGAGACCCAAACGTACACCATAATAAACAGTGCTCTTGTCCATTGAGAACTCACCTGCCTGAATCTGAGCATGTGATGAAGTAGAGAATATGGCTGCAACGAGCGCAATAATTAGTTTCTTCATTTCTTTTTTCTTCTTGTATTTTGGTATTTTTTCGAAATTTCGTGCAAAATAACACATTTTTTTCGAGCTATGCAAGTTTTTTTCAAAAAAATAGTATGAGAATTCTTTGGTTGTTACATAAATAGTTCATATATTTGCACTGTTATTCGCTAACCTGACAAATCATGCTATTTGAAGAATGAAGTATGTTTCACTTCCTGAAGAGAAAGAGCGACGATTATCGTTCTATCTGGCTATGGAGGAGTACGTGGCCCGCCAGTGCAGCGAGCACGATCTCTTCTTTATATGGCAGGTGGGTCCGAGCGTGATCTTCGGACGTAACCAGGCAGTGGGTCAGGAGGTGAACGAGTCCTACTGTCGTGCCAACGGAATTGCGATGTATCGCAGGAAGAGTGGGGGAGGCTGTGTCTATGCTGACAAGGGAAATATGATGTTGTCGTATGTGACTGCTGAGGAAAAAGTGAATGTGGCGTTCTATACCTTTATCAATATGTTGCTACTCGTACTTCGTAAGCTGGGAATAGAGTCAGTCTCGACCAGCCATAATGATGTGCTGGTGGAAGGAAAGAAGGTGAGTGGTTCTGCCTGTTACCACCTGAACGGACGAAATGTCGTACATGCTACACTGCTCTATGATACGCGGATGGAACACATGTTGCAGGCCATCACGCCACCCAAGGAGAAACTACAGGCGAAAGGCATTGCCAGTGTTCGTCAGCGCATCACCCTGCTGAAAGACTATCTTACGATTTCAAAGGAAGAGCTGAAGACGTTCATCCGACAGACCCTTTGTGAAGGCGAATACAGACTCACTCCTGCCGATGTCGAGGCTATCGAGGCGTTAGAACAGACATATCTGGAGGATGAATTCGTCTACGCACTATGAAATAGAAACTGAAAACCAATAACTAAATCAATCATTGAAATGGCAATAAGACAAGACAATCAACAACGGGAGAAGCGTACGTGCCTCTATGAAAAACATGTGGCAATGGGGGCTCTGATCTCCCCATTCGGAGGCTTTGAGATGCCCATCCAGTATGTGGGAATCGTTCCTGAACACATGGCTGTGCGTCAGCGGGTGGGCATGTTTGATGTGAGTCACATGGGTGAGGTCACCGTTCGTGGTAAGGATGCTGAGCGCTACGTACAGCACATCTTTACCAACAGTGTGGCTGGTGCCCCCATCGGAAAGATCTTCTATGGCATGATGTGCTATGAGGATGGCGGAACGGTCGACGATCTGCTGGTATATGTGATGGGTGAGAATGACTATTTCCTCGTGATCAATGCTTCCAACATAGATAAAGACTGGGCGTGGATGCAGCAGCAGGCAGCTGGCTTCGATATAGAACTGACGAATCAGTCAGACTATTACGGACAGATTGCCGTTCAGGGCCCTTTGGCTGAAGAGACCATCGATCGCGTGTTGGGCCTGCCCTGTCAGGAGATGACATTCTATACGGCAAAATACTTTGACGTTGAGGGGGAGACCCTGATCATCTCGCGTACAGGCTATACGGGTGAGGACGGCTTTGAGATCTATGCCACGCACGCGTACATTAATAATTGTTGGGACAAGATGATTGCTGCTGGCGTGCAGGCTTGTGGACTGGGCTGTCGTGATACGTTGCGCTTTGAGGTGGGACTGCCCCTCTATGGCGACGAACTCTCTGCTGACATCTCGCCCATCATGGCAGGTCTGGGCATGTTCGTCAAGCTCGACAAGGAGGATTTTATCGGAAAGGAAGCCTTAGCACGTCAGAAAGCAGAGGGTACAGCCCGGAAACTGGTGGGTATAGAACTGCAGGACAAAGCCATTCCCCGTCATGGCTATCCAGTCCTGAACAAACAGGGCGAGGTGATTGGCGAGGTGACCACAGGCTATCACACCATTTCTACTGACAAGAGCGTGTGCATGGCGCTCATTGACAGTGCCTATGCTCCGCTGGGTACTGAGGTCGATATTCAGATACGCAAGAAGGTGTTTCCTGGCGTCATCGTGAAAAAGCGCTTCTACGAAAAGCATTACAAGAAATAACTAAAAACTATACGATTATGGCTACAGTAAAAGAAGGACTCTACTACAGTGAGTCGCACGAGTATGTGAGAATTGAAGGCGAATATGGATTCGTGGGTATTACTGACTACGCACAGCATGCGTTGGGCAACGTGGTCTACGTCGATATGCCAGAGGTTGACGATGAGGTGACAGCAGGCGAGGAATTTGGAGCTGTTGAAAGCGTGAAGGCTGCCAGCGATCTGATTTCTCCCGTCAGCGGAACCGTTGTGGAAGTCAACGAGGCTCTCGAAGACGAACCTGAACTCGTCAACAAGGATCCTTGGGAGAACTGGATTATCAAGGTGGAACTGACTGATAAGACTGAGATTGATAAGCTCATGGATGCAGCTGCCTATGCAGAGTTCTGTGAGAAATAAGTGTGGAGTTTAAAAGCTAAGACTCTCAACAATGTACAAGTATTTCCCCCACACCGCTTCCGACCTTCAGGAGATGCTGGCTCGCGTAGGTGTCGACTCGCTCGATGCACTCTATGCTGAGGTGCCTGAAGCGATTCGTTTCCGTGGCGAATATGAGCTGCCTGCAGAGATGAGTGAACTGGAGGTGAGGCAGCTTTTCGAGAAACTCGGAGCCCAGAACTGTGTGCTGACGTGTTTCGCTGGTGCAGGTGTATATGACCATTATACCCCCTCCGCGATTCCCGACTTGCTCTCACGTTCAGAGTTTCTGACCAGTTATACGCCCTATCAGGCTGAAATCTCTCAGGGCACACTCCATTATATCTTTGAGTTCCAGTCGATGATGACTGAACTGACGGGTATGGAGATATCGAATGCCTCCATGTATGACGGTACTACCGCTTGTGCCGAGGCTGTGATGATGGCTGTCGCTGCAGGCAAGAAGCAGAATAAGGTACTTGTCAGTGAGACCATTGACCCCAAGACATTGGCAGTTGTCAGGACCTATGCCCATTTCCATGGTGTTGAACTGGAGATGATTCCACAGAAGGATGGTGTCACAGACCTCTCCGCCCTCCAGTCCCAGCTGTCTGCCTCTGAGGATGTTGCTGGCGTATTGGTTCAGCAGCCTAACTATTATGGCATCGTGGAAGACTATACCGGCTTTGCTGAGGCTGCTCATGAGAAGAAGGCACTCTTCATCATGAACAGTATTATAGCTGACCTTGCCGTGCTGAAGACCCCAGGCGAATGGGGTGCCGACATTGCGGTGGGCGATGGTCAGTCGCTGGGCATCCCCATGCAGTTCGGTGGCCCTTATGTGGGCTATATGTGCTGTACGGAGAAGCTGATCCGTAAGATACCAGGACGAATCGTGGGAAAGACGCTCGACAACCGCGGACAGCGCGCTTTCGTCTTGACCCTTCAGGCCCGCGAACAGCACATCCGTCGACAGAAGGCTACGTCGAACATCTGTTCCAACCAGTCGCTGATGGCGCTCTTCGTCACCATGTATTGCTCGCTGATGGGCAAACAGGGATTGCGTGAGGCAGCAGAGCTCTCTTACGCGGGTGCCCATTATCTTTGGGATGAACTGAAGAAAACAGGTAGGTTCCATCTGGTCTACGACCAGCCGTTCTTCAACGAGTTCTATGTGAAGTACGATGGAGATACGGACGCTCTCTATCAGCGATTTATTGACGCAGGAATCCTTGGCGGAGTAAAACTTGACAATGGACTCCTCTTCGCTGTCACTGAAAAGCGTACGAAAGAAGAAATTGAAAACCTCGTTCAGATTGCATCGATATGAATAATAAGTTATATGGAAATCTGATCTTTGAACTCTCAAAGGAGGGTCGCAAAGGTTACAGTCTGCCAAAGAATCGTTTCGGAGATTACGAGATTCCTGCTTCGATGCAGCGCACCCAGGATGCTGAACTGCCTGAGTGCGACGAGATGACGGTGGTGCGCCACTATACCAATCTCTCTGCCAACAACTTTGGCGTCGATAATGGGTTCTATCCCCTGGGATCGTGCACGATGAAGTATAATCCCAAGATCAATGAGGAGGTGGCTGCACTGCCACAGTTCGTCAGTCTCCACCCCCTGCAGCCCAAGGACACTGTGCGTGGCGCTGAGGCTATGTGTGCTTTACTCTGCAAGTCGCTTTGTGCGCTGACGGGTATGCATGCCTTTACGCTGAAGCCTTTCGCTGGCGCTCATGGTGAACTGACGGGACTCATGATTATCAAAGGCAATCATGAGAGTCGTGGCGATGAAGCCCGCAAAAAGGTGATTGTGCCAGACAGTGCACACGGTACGAACCCCGCTTCTGCTGCTGTCTGTGGGTTGGAGATCCTGGAGGTGAAATCGACTGCTGATGGTCTGGTAGATCTTGAAGATCTTGAACGACTGGTTAATCAGGAAAAAGACAGCATCGCTGCCATGATGATGACCAATCCCAATACGCTTGGACTCTTTGAAACGCGTATCCCTGAGATTGAAAGACTGATCCACCAGGCAGGTGGCCTGATGTATTATGACGGTGCCAACCTGAACCCAATGCTGGGTGCTTGTCGTCCAGGGGATATGGGCTTCGATGTGATGCACATCAATCTGCACAAGACCTTCTCCACCCCTCATGGCGGTGGCGGACCTGGTGCAGGCCCAGTGGGCGTGCGCGAAGGGTTGGAACAGTTCTTCCCAGAGGTATCGCCTTATCACGGCAATTTCGCTGTTGCCATGCGAGCCTATTCTTATATCCTTTCGTTGGGACGCGACCATATTAAAGAGGTGGGACCCTTGGCTACGCTCAATGCCAACTATATCAAGGAGTTGCTGAAGGATGTCTATGAGTTGCCCATCGACGGACTCTGCAAACATGAGTTCGTGTTTGATGGACTCAAGGATAAGCTCTCTGGCGTCACCACGATGGATGTAGCCAAGCGCCTGTTGGATTACGGCTATCATGCACCTACCATCTATTTCCCGTTGCTTTTCCATGAAAGTCTCATGATTGAGCCAACGGAGAACGAGTCGAAAGAAACGATTGATGGCTTTATAGCTGTGATGCGGAAGATTGCTGAGGAAGCCAAGAACGACCCCGAACTAGTGAAGTCGGCTCCTCACAATACACCCATCGGACGCGTCGACGATGTGTTGGCTGCAAAGCATCCCGTAGTGACTTATCGCAAGATGAGAGATGAAAAATGAAAGATATGAATAGTACAGATCTCATTATCATCGGAGCGGGTCCAGGGGGCTACCGCGCTGCTGAATATGCAGCCAAGCAGGGACTGAAGGTCACAATCTTTGAGGATGCTGAGGTAGGGGGAACCTGTCTGAATGTAGGGTGTATCCCAACCAAGACCTATGTTCATGCTGCTTCCTTCGCTGAGGCGCGTGAACGCATGGCTCAGGTGGTTCCGCAACTGCGGAGTGGGGTAGAGCAGATCCTCTCTCATCCTAACATCACCTTGGTTCGTGAGAAGGCAACGATTATTGACTCTCAAACGGTGCAACCTCGTTCATCTCTCCTCCCTCCTGTCTCTTCTAAAAACATTATCATTGCCACTGGCTCTGAAACCAAATGGCTGCCCATCAAAGGTGCTGATACTGACCCTCGTGTTGTTGATTCCACAGGTCTTTTGCGTCTTGACACCCTGCCGAAGCGCCTTTCCATCATTGGGGCAGGCGTCATCGGAATGGAGTTCGCCTCTGTCTTTCATCGCTTTGGCGCTGAGGTTACAGTGATTGAGTATCTGAAGGAGTGCTTGCCTGCCCTCGATAGCGATATTGCCAAGCGCCTGCGCAAGTATCTGGAGAAGCAGGGCATCACCTTCAAGATGAAGACTGCCGTAGACGATGTGGCAGATATAGATGCTGATGTGATCCTGATGGCTACGGGTCGAAAGCCTCGTACAGAGGGACTGAACCTGGAATCATTAGGCGTCACCCTCGCTCCCAATGGCGCCATCCCCGTTGATGATCATTTCCAGATTATCTCTCACCCATCCTCGGACCTAGCACCTCGTACCTCGGACCTCACATCCCATCTCTATGCCATTGGCGATTGCAATGGTCGCCAGATGTTGGCTCATGCTGCTGAGATGCAAGGCGTCCATGTGGTGAATCAGATTCTTGGCAGACAGGACGGAATCCGTTTCGACATCATGCCAGCAGCTATCTTTACTACTCCAGAGGCTGCCTGCGTAGGACCTACTGAAGACCAGCTGAAGGCGCAGGGCATACCCTATGAGTGCCGCAAAGCCTTCTGGCGTGCCAATGGCAAGGCCCTCACGATGGGCGAACCTGAAGGTATGCTCAAACTCTTCGTCAGTCCTCCGTCAGAAAAAGACACCCTTTCTTCGGAGGGGTCGGGGGAAGCCCTTATCCTTGGCTGTCATGCCTATGGAGCCCATGCTGCCGACATCGTGCAGGAGGTCAGCGTACTGATGTGCCGCCATACCACGTTGGAGCAGTTGCGCGATATGATACATATCCATCCCACTTTTGGCGAGATTCTCTTGTCAGTATAAATTGTTATTTGTAATTTTGCACCCAAATTTTGCAAATAACAAATAGAAGATGGATATGAAAAAACTTATGATGACCGCACTGATGGCTGTAGTAGCCATATGCGTAGACTCACAGAACATTCAGTTACACTATGACTTCGGTCGCAATCTCTACAGCAATGAAGAGGCTGATCGACAGAAGGTCACCGCAACCCTTGAACAGTTCAAATCCGATGACTGGGGGTCGTGGTACTATTTCTTCGACATCGACCTCACCAGCAAGGCTACGCGAAGCATCTACACCGAGATCTCTCGTGAAGTGAAACTGGGCAAGGAGTCGCCCTTTGCAGCCCATGTTGAGTATAATGGTGGCCTGTGGCATGCACCAGCTATCGGTAACGGCAGTTATCAGCAGGCAGGCCTTGCAGGTGTTGCTTACAATGGTCACAATGCCGATTTCTCAAAGACATGGTCTGTGCAGGCACTCTATAAGCAGTTCTTCAAGAGCTATGAAGGCTCCCGCTCGTATGCCAGCTTCCAGCTCACAGGTGCGTGGGGACTGAATTTCCTCGCTGGCAAACTCACCTTCTCAGGCTTCATCGATCTGTGGCGTGGTGAGAAGGGTGGCAATTATGCTGACAACGAGCAGGGACACGGCATGCTGGTACTGCTGACTGAGCCCCAACTATGGTATAATGTCAACAAGCATCTCTCCATTGGCACAGAGGTTGAGATCAGCAATAACTTCATCATCAACTACTACAGCGACAAGACCTTCTTCGTCAACCCCACGTTGGCAGTTAAGTGGAACTTATAAAGGGTGTTAAAAATCAAATTTCTCTGTTCTTTTTTTACTTTTTTCTTGACTATTTTGCGAATTGTTTGTATTTTTGCGCCAGAATTATATATAATTAGAGGTTTAAGGTTTTTATATTGAGGCAGATATGAAAAAGATTGTTTTGTTGGCTATGTTAGCCGTTGTGACAGTTTCTTGTAGCAACAAGGACGATTATTATGATGCTGATGCCGTGAAGGCATTGGAGGATGCAAAGCGTAAGGCTTCGCTTGATTTCACTATCAACAAGGAGCAGACCTGGCAGATGGAAACTGAGCAGGTGGCAAAGGTGACGAACCTGCCTGCTGATATCAAGGCTACGGAGTTGGTGATCTATACGGCTAACCCCTTCGCTGATTCTACGGCAACGATTCTGGCTACGACGAATGATCTGAATAAGGCACTTTCGTTCCAGTGCCCTTCTTATATGACGACGCTCTATGCCGGATGTACGGATGCTGAAGGCAATCTGCGCGTAGTTCCTTTCCAGACTGCTGATGGACTGGTGGACTTCTCTAACCGCGGCTATAGCGTGGTGAGCGCAGCAAGAGCAAGTCGCCGTTCGATGCCTGCTTATGGTGACTTGCAGTGGACAGATAGCTATAATAAGCGCGATTTGGCTGATAAGGGATGGGATGATCAGGTGGCTGTGGTCTCTGGTGCTGCCGAGGTTCGTAATTTCAGCAACCGTCAGGAAATCTTTGAAACTTTTGCAAAGTATTTTGCAGGCAATAATAATGACCGTGTTCTTCATAAGTATGATGATATCCGCACGTTCTACTACGCTACGGTAGGCGAGGGTGGCGGTACGATTACGGCTACTCCCGTAGGTTCAAGCGGCGTGATCAACTACAAGATGCAGTTGGGTTATTTCTATTTCGAGAAGGGCCAGGAGCACAGCTATAAGACGGTGAAGAAGTACCTCTTTGCAGAGGAATACAACAAGAACACCAAGTTTACTGCTGACTGCAACTCGTTCAAGCTCGTCTATTACGATCAGAACGGCAATGCTTCTTATGAGTTCCCAGAAGGTACGGAGGTGAGCTTCTTCATCCGTGTCTCTGAGTTGAACGGCTGTGCTATGGAGTGGTATGCTGAGGGCGAGGCAAATGTGGACCGCTCTATGTACCTGCACGATGTGAAGGGCTTTGGCGATACGATGGGCTTTGACTGGTGGAAAGAGGCCAACCATGCTTTCTTCTTCGAGCGTAACGGCTATAAGTTCGTAGGTCTGGAAGACTGGATCAACAACTTCAACTATCAGGATATGGTGGTGATGATCGAGGGTAATGTAGGCGACTTTATCTCTGTCAACAATACCAAGCAGGTTCATCATCTCTACAGCTTCGCTTTCGAGGATACCAAGAATGGCGACTATGACATGAACGATGTGGTCATCGAGGTGAGTCGTGGTAACCAGAACCGCGTGCCTTGTCTCTTTGCTCACTTGGTAGCCCTGGGCGCAAATGATCCTATCAAGGCTTATTTCAAGGATCGTGTGACTGGCGAGGTGCATCCTTTGTTCGGTGGTAGCGAGCTGCATGAACTGTTCGAAATAGAAGGCTTCATCAATACTCCGAAAATCAATTATCCTGATGTGAAGAAGAATTCCAAGTTGCATTCAGTCATCATCCGTAACTCAAATGCCTCGGCTCTCGTTCAGGAGAATATGACACCGCAGGACTTCTACATCGTCAACCTCAGAACAAACGATACGATCCATACACCGCTGTCACAGGGACTGAAGGGTACTGAGCCTTATGGACTGTGCATACCTACCAAGTTTGCATGGCCCAAGGAGAAGGTTTCTATCGTGAAGGCCTATCCTACGTTTGCTGACTTCTCAGCCAAGGTGGTCAACGGCGTTCAGGACTGCACCGACTGGTATACCAAGCCCGTTGAGGAGGAGACCCTCTTCTACGACTTCGGCTTTAGCATCAACTAAATAGACGATGAAGAGGACGATTCTCACAGCCATTGCCTTGCTCCTGCTACAGGCGGTATATGTATCAGCAGGAAATTACGACCAGTACTATCAGAACATGCCTGTCAGCGTGAAGGCTGTGGAGGCTGTTCAGATTCCCCAGAACGAGGTCAGGATTACTGACTTCGGGGCTGTGGGCGATGGTATGACCCTTTGTACGGAGGCTTTTGAGAAAGCCATCTCAAAACTAACGAAAGTGGGTGGAGGCCGCGTGATTGTTTCTGAAGGCGTGTGGCTAACAGGACCAATAATGCTGAAGGACAATATCGAGCTGCGCATCGAGCAGAATGCTATCGTAAGTTTCTCGCCCGATAAGAGCCTTTATCTCGACAAGAACGAGAAGGCTACACGTGTTTATCCTTGTATCAGAGCTTCGAAACGCAAGAATATTGCCATCACAGGAAAAGGCGTGCTGGATGGAGGTGGACAGCTGTGGCGACCCGTCAAGCGCTCGAAGGTAAGTGATGTGGAATGGCGCCAGTATCAGGAATTGGGCGGACAGGTCAATGAAAAAGGTGACCTATGGTATCCTTGGAACCTGAAGAGCGGTTATCCTAACATAGCAGATACGCCTGAGAAACAGGAGTCTATGCGTAATGACCTCATCCGACTGACGGACTGTGAGAATGTGCTCGTTGAGGGTGTCACTATCCAGAACTCTCCCCGTTTCCACCTGCACCCCTGCTATTGCACGAATGTGATTATCGACGGAGTAACCGTCCGTTCAGAATGGAATGTGCAGAATGGTGACGGTATCGATCTCAGCGACTGTCATCAGGCATTGATTGTCAATTCGACTGTCTCCGTAGGTGATGACGGTATCTGTATGAAGAGCGGAAAGCCCTCTAGCAGTCATCCTATTTCAGGCTGTGAGGACATCGTCGTAGCCCATAATACGGTGAATCACGCGCATGGTGGCTTCGTCTTTGGAAGTGAGACGGCAGCAGGCATGCGCCGTATGGTGGTTAGACACAATACGTTCAGCGGTACCGATGTAGGTCTGCGCTTCAAGAGCTCGTTGGATCGTGGAGGTCGCTCTGAACAGATCTTCATAAGCGATATCATGATGAACGATATCAGTGGTGAGGCTATCACGTTCCAGTGTGACTATGTGAACAAGCATGCAGGCGTTTCAACAGAGGCTCCTGTCTATACGGAATCCCAAAAGCGCTGGGCACCCAAGTTCCAGGATATCCATATTACGCGAGTGGTCTGTCGTGGATGTAAGACTGCCATCAAAGCGGCTGGTATTGCAGGACTTGACTGCGTGAAAGACATTGATATCAGTGACTGCACTTTTATATATAATAAGGTGGAGAAAGATATTGACGAGAAGACGGCTCAGTTGCAACTGAAGAATGTACGTCTGATTCCGAACAAGAAATAACAGCACAAGGGGACTGACCCCTATACGCTACTAAGACCAGAAAGAAAAAGCCTGATTCCATCGAGAATCAGGCTTTTTTATCGCGTAAAGGAATTGTTATCTAATTTTCTCGATGAAATCAAGCATTTTGTTGGTTTATACCAAATGGCTGATGAGCTCTTCGCGGTCGCCAGGAAGCATGTCGATGACGGGGATCTCAATCATCGTGTAGCAACCAGGCTGCTGCTGCATGGAGGCACGCGCTACGTTGACCAGTACCTGCCCCGTCAGAGCAGGGTTGTTGATCTGCATATTGAACTCCAGTCGCTGGTTCTGCGTCTTTCCGCTGACACCCTTGCGTACCAGATTGACGCCATGACCCATATCGCGCACATCATCGACGCTCTCTACTTGGAAAACATGCGTCTCGTCGCTGGCAAAGTAGGGGTCGGCCTTGATAGCAGCTGTAACCTCGTCGAGCTTGGCACCTTCTTCCAGTTCTACATAGACCATGCGGCGATGAATACCCTCGCCCAAAGGAATAGTCATGGAAAGGGCGTTCTTCACACCAGCTTTCGAACGTACGCAGACGCTGTGACCCATTGACATACCAGGGCCGAAGTTGGTGTAGCTCAGACCTTTCGGTGCCAGACTCTGCATCAGGGTGCGAACGATAGAGTCGCTGCCCGGATCCCATCCTGCGGCAATAATGCTCACTGTGTTGGTCTTCTTGTTCAGATCCATCAGTGTGCGGCGGTAGTCACGAATCAAGGTGTGGATATCGAAGGAGTCCACCGTGTTGATACCCAGTGGTAAGATCTGTTTGGCATATTCCTCGCATGAACGGGTAGGGGTAGCCAAGATGGCTACATCTACATTCTTCAGTTCACGGATATCCTTTACAACCTCATACTCAGCCAACTCCTGTGGCTTGTTCTCAGCCCCCTGACGACGCACGATACCTGCCACTTCCATATCGGGAGCAGCCTCCAGAGCCTCCAGAGCGTACTTTCCAATGTTGCCGTAACCAACGACGGCTACTCTGATTTTTTTCATATTTAAATCTCTTTTTGTGATGAAAACGTTCTTTTCTGCGTGCAAAATTACAGTATTTTTCTTAATTCACGAACAAAAAGACAGAAAAATAGCAAAAACTTATGCATTTTATTATTTATGATAGTAAATTGGCCAATACAATAAAACGAGGAACTGCTGCGTTATTATCTCAGTATATACTAAATGAAGTGGTAAAAGTATGATTGAATACATCAAGGGTGAACTCACTGAGTTGACCCCCGCATCAGCTACGGTTGAGGCCGCTGGAGTAGGCTACGGACTCAGCATTTCTTTGAATACCTACAGTGCTTGTCAGCGTTATTACTCTCCTTCGGGCGAGGGTGGTAAGGGACCTGTCAAGCTGTATGTCTATGAAGCCATTCGTGAAGATGCCCATGTGCTGTTTGGCTTCTATAATAAAAAGGAACGCGAGATGTTCGAGTTGCTAATTACGGTTAGTGGAGTGGGTGCCAATACAGCACGAATGATGCTTTCGGGTATGAGCGTCAGTGAACTGTGTGGTGCTATTTCCACTGGAAATGCCAGACTGATCCAAGGCATTAAGGGTATCGGTAAGATGACGGCTCAGCGCATCATCGTAGACCTGAAGGACAAGATTGTGGCTTTGGGCATTGCAGAGGAGATCCCTGCTGGTGGCTCTATCTCAGCTCCAGTCAATAATGCGGTGCGCGATGAGGCTGTGGCAGCCCTGACGATGCTCGGCTTTGCGCCAGCTCCCACACAGAAGGTCGTTGTTGCCATTCTTCAGGAACAACCCTCGCTGCCTGTTGAACAGGTGGTGAAGCTCGCACTAAAACAGATTAAGTAACTGTGAAAAAGTGATTAGTGAATAACCGAGGGACTATACGCAAGTTAGTCATCGCAATACTCGTTGCATTGCCGATGTTGCTGCCATTTGTCATGGCGGCAGCCAACTATTCGCTGTTCTTGAGACCTTCGGAACAAGCGTCTCCTAACGATGCCGAGCGCACTGATCGCTATTCACTTCCCGATGACGAGAAGACTGTGGCGAAAGCGCAGCCGAAGAAGGCGGTTGTCGAGGATGAGCCCATCCCTGACTCACTGCTGCATCCGCGATGGAAGATACAGAAGACCACACCTGTAACCACTGAGGACCTGGATTCAAGTGCGCTCGACCTGCGTATGCCAGAGAATCTGAAGCAACAGGTGGAATACAATGACTCACTGAACCTGTATTTCATTGGCTCGAAGATAGGTGATTCCTACCTGAATGCACCCGTGATGATGACGCCCGACGAGTATATGCGTTGGAGTGAGCGTCGCGCTCGTCAGTCCTTCTTCCGTAAGAAAGATGCTGAGACAGCTGCTGCAAAAGGTAAGGAGAAATTTGACTTCACTGATATGCATTTCGACCTCGGACCTGCTGAGAAAATCTTTGGCCCTGGTGGTGTGCGCATCAAGACACAGGGAACGGCAGAACTGAAGCTGGGCGCTACGCTGAAGAATGTTGACAACCCATCGCTGCCTATCCGTAACCGTAAGACTACGGCTTTCGACTTCGATGAGAAAATCAACCTGAGCGTGAATGGTAAGGTGGGCGATAAGGTCAATATGACGCTGAACTATAACACGGATGCCACTTTCGACTTCGATACCAAGAACCTGAAACTGAAATATGAAGGCAAGGAAGACGAGATTATCAAGCTCGTCGAGGCGGGTAATGTCTCTTTCCCCTCCAACAACTCCTTGGTAACAGGCGCTTCGAGTCTTTTCGGCATACGAACCGACATGCAGTTTGGTAAGCTGAAACTGCAGACCGTGCTGTCGCAAAAGAACTCTACCTCAAAGAGTGTCAGCTCAAAAGGCGGTACGCAGACCACTCCCTTCGAACTGAATCCTGCCGACTATGAGGAGAACCGCCACTTCTTCCTTTCTCATTATTTTCGTGAGATATATGATCGTGCCATGCAGTCGCTCCCCAATCTTACCACGGGTATTAAGATCAACCGTGTGGAGGTGTGGGTGACGAACAAGTCGGGCACGACTTCCAACTCACGAAATATCGTGGCATTTACCGACTTGGGCGAGAGTAAGTACATCAGTAACCTCAACTGGTCATCGCTGGGAATTGCAGTGCCCAGTAACCAGTCGAACAATGAGTATCAGACACTGGTTAGTGCCATCGACACAACCGCGCGTTCCTTTGATAATATTACGTCGGAACTGGAGAAGTTCAGTTACCTCCAAGGTGGTGCTGACTATGAAAAACTGGCCTCGGCACGCCTGCTTACATCGAGCGAGTATACCGTAAATACTGCTTTGGGCTATATCTCCTTGAAGACTGCACTTCAAACTGATCAGGTATTGGCTGTGGCATACGAGTTCACCTATGGCGGACAGACCTATCAGGTGGGTGAGTTTGCTTCCGATCTCACTCAGACAGACAAGACCCTCTTCGTCAAGGCTATCAAGAACACCAGCAATAACCCTGCTCAAGGCAACTGGCGCCTCATGATGAAGAACGTCTACTATCTGGCAACGAATATTGAGAAAGACCGTTTCAGACTGGATATCAAGTACCAGAGTGATACTACGGGTACCTATCTTTCTTATCTGCCAGAGGCTGCCTTGAAGAATACTACGCTGCTGAAAGTGATGGGCCTGGACCGCTTGGACAACAATATGAAGCCCCATAGCAACGGACAGTTCGACTTCGTGGAGGGTTATACCGTCTCAAATGGTCGTGTGTTCCTGCCTTCTACGGAACCGTTTGGCTCCTATCTGCGCAGCTATCTGAAGAAGAAAGGCTTGGAGAATCTTGCAGATACCTACTGCTTTGATGCACTCTACGATTCTACGAAGACCTATGCCAAGCAGAATGCTGAGAAAAACAAGTACCTCATGACAGGACAGTTCAAGGGGACATCGGCCAATGTTATCTCACTGGGTGCCTATAACGTCCCGCAGGGCTCTGTTGTCGTGACGGCTGGCGGTGTTACGTTGCAGGAAGGCTCTGACTATTCTGTGGACTATTCGGCTGGTGAGGTGACCATCTTGAACCAGAGCATTATCGATGCAGGCACCAATGTCAATGTGTCGCTGGAAGATAACACACAGTACGGCATGCAGCGTAAGACGATGTTCGGTGTGAACTGGGAATATGAGTTCTCCAAGAACTTCACGATGGCTGGTACTATTCAACATTTGCAGGAGAAAGCTCTGATTACAAAGGTGTCGCTTGGCGAAGAACCACTGAATAATACCATCTGGGGCCTCAGCATGAACTGGAAACAGGAGTCGCAGTGGCTTACCAAGATGCTCAATAAGATACCGTTCCTGCATGTGTCGCAGCCCTCGCAGATCACCTTCACTGGTGAGTTTGCTCAATTGATAGCTCATAAGGCACAAGGTACACAGGATAATGCATCTTATATTGATGACTTTGAGAATACGAAGAACTTGATTGACGTCAGTGACCCCAAGGCATGGATTCTGTCGAGTGCACCTGCCAAGATAGGCTCTGCGACGAAGACCTACGATAAGACAACTGTTGCCAGTGGTTATGACCGTTCGTTGCTGGCCTGGTATAATGTGGACCCCATCTTCACCCGTCGTTCGTCAAGTCTGACGCCCAGTCATATCAAGAGCGACCTGGATCAGCTTTCCAATCATTATGTGCGTGAGGTGTATGTGAAGGAAATCTATCCCAATCGCGACCAGTCCAGCTATAACGGTGCGACAAGCACCCTGCCCGTGTTGAACCTGGCTTATTACCCCAAGGAACGTGGACCGTATAACCTGACTACCGATTTCAATAGCGATGGTACGCTGAAGAATCCTGCCCAGCGATGGGGTGGTATGATGCGCCGTTTGGAGACAACCGATTTCGAACAGGCTAATATTGAGTATATTGAGTTCTGGCTGCTCGATCCTTATATCTATACACGTAAGAACGGCACTGCGGCTAAGCACAGTGGTGATCTGTATATCAACCTGGGTGAAATCAACGAAGACGTGCTGCGTGATGGAAAGAAATTCTATGAGAGCGGAATGCCCGTCGATGGAACCTCATCATTCACCACCACTCAGTGGGGTAAGATTCCAGTACAGGCCACGCAGACCTATGCCTTTGCCACAACCTCTGGTTCCAGAGAACGTCAGGATGTGGGCTTCAACGGCTTGACAGATGAAGAAGAACGCACCTTTGGCGCCTATAAGGAGTGGATTGATGCGATTGGTGGCATCGTGCAGAACGACTCACTGTTGCAGGCCTGGCGTAACGACCCTGCAGGCGATGACTATCACTATTTCAGAGGTTCTGATTTCGATGATCAGCGCGTGACCATCATGGATCGCTACAAGCGTATCAATAACCCACAGGGCAACTCTCCTTCGAGTGATAACCAGACGGAATCGTATGACACCAGCTATAAGACGGGGCCTGATGTGGAGGATATCAACCAGGACTTCACCCTGAACGAGTACGATCGTTACTATCAGTATCGTATTCCTATCAGCGAGGCTGAGTTGCAGGCTTACAATAACGGAACAAAGGGTGAGGACTCATACATTGTTGATCACCGTGACTATAATGCTAAGTTGCGTAACGGTGACTCGGCAACGGTCCGTTGGTATCAGTACCGCATCCCGCTGGCTGAGTGCAAGGATAAGGTTGGCAATATCAATGATTTCACCAGCATCCGTTTCATGCGCATGTACCTTACTAATTTTGAGGAGCCCATCGTGCTGCGTTTCGGATCGCTGAGTCTGGTGCGTGGCGAGTGGCGCCAGTATAAGCGCAGCTTGCAGACAGCCGCAGGAGCTGAGACAGGAACGTTGGAGATGAGTGCTGTCAATGTGGAAGAGAATACAGAACGTCAGCCTGTGGCCTACGTGCTGCCTCCGGGTATTACACGCGCTACTGACCCTTCGCAACCGCAGTTGACTGAAAACAATGAACAGGCGCTTTGTTTGACAGTTAAAGACCTCTCTCAGAACGAGTCAAAGGCTGTCTACAAAAATACCAATCTGGACCTGCGCCAATACAAGCATATTCAGATGTTTGTCCATGCCAACCATCTGGTACCTAACAGTACTCAGTTGCAGGACAACCAGTTGGCAGTATTCATCCGTTTGGGTAGTGACTATAAGAACAACTACTACGAGTATCTCATCCCCCTGAAGATTACTCCTGCGGGCACCTATCGTTGGAATGTACCCAGTGATCGTCCGCTGGTATGGCCACAAGAGAATATGCTGGATGTTGACCTGAGCGTGTTCACGAATATCAAGAAAGCCCGTAACAAGGCGCGCTCAACGGGCTCAGCTGCTTTCACGCAGTTGTTCACCGATTATGACCCTGACAAGCCCAATAACCGGATCAGTATCATGGGTAACCCGTCGTTGGGCGAGGTGAAGACCATGATTATTGGTGTTCGTAACCTGAGCAGTGAAATGAAGTCGGGCGAGGTGTGGGTCAACGAGCTACGACTGCGCGAGACGAATAACGAGGGCGGTTGGGCTGCATCTGGAGCACTGAATGTCCAGTTGAGCGACTTCGGTTCTGTGAACCTGACAGGCCGTTATGTCTCAGAGGGCTTCGGTGGTTTGGAAGACGGTATCATGCAGCGTACTACCGACACTCAGAAATCGTATGCCATCACTGCCAACTTCGAAATGGGTAAGTTCTTCCCAGAGAAGGCCAAGGTGACACTGCCCGTCTACTACTCATATTCTAAGGAGATTACCCGCCCGAAGTACAACCCGTTGGATACTGATATGAAGCTGGATGATGCTTTGGAGTCGGCAGCCAACAGCCATGAGCGAGACTCGATAGAGGATATTGCAGTGAAGCGAAACATCTCGCGTAACTTCTCCATCTCGAATGCCAGGGTGGGTATCAAGAACAAGAAGCACCCCATGCCTTGGGATCCTGCCAACTTCTCTTTCACCTATAGTCATTCACATCGTAAGACTACGGGCGAGACAACCGTTTGGGAGACTGAAGACCAGTGGCGTGGGGCAATGAACTACTCTTACTCACCCGTTTATAAGACCTGGGAGCCATTCAAGAAGAGCAAGAGTAAGTCGAAATGGATGAATTTCCCTAAGGCTTTCGGATTGAACTACCTGCCGCAGACCATTGCCTTCGGCTCTGAGATGAACCGCACCTATTATGAGTTGCAGGAGCGTGACTTGGAGAATACTGAGAATCCGAATCTGCCACTGACCTTCCGTTCACAGTTCTTGTGGAACCGTGATTTCCAGTTGCGTTGGGACCTTACGAAGAACCTGCACATGAACTTCCAGTCGGCAACCCATGCTGAGATTGAGGAACCCTATGTCCCTGTCAATAAAGACCTGTATCCTGACCAGTATGCTGTTTGGAAAGACTCCGTATGGAACAGTATCAAGCACCTCGGTACTCCTCTTGACTATAATCAGCAGTTCTCGCTGAGCTATCAGATACCTATTGATAAGTTGCCAGTCTTTGATTGGGTGAAGAGTGATCTCTCCTATACGGCTAACTATTCTTGGGTACGCGGTGCAGAACTGGAGGATGGGTCTACGTTGGGTAATACGATTACCAACAACAGCAATTTCAATATCAATGGCAGTTTCAATATGGAGACGCTCTATAACCACTCGCCTTTCCTGAAGAAGGTCAACGAGCGTTTCAAGAAGTCGTCGTCCAATCAGAATCGCCAGCAGAAGAACAAGGACCTGAAATCAAAGGCAAAGGACAAGGACGCCAAAGACGGAAAGGACAAGAAAAATGCAGGTAATGACAAGGAGAAGGCCGCATTGCCCAAGAACAAGAATACCTTCCAGCGTGAACTGAACATTGTTCCAGACAGTGTGTTCGTCGTTCAGCACAATAAGAAGTCGAAGCGTCTCATCATCGCAGCCAAGGACCAGAAGGGTAAGGCGGTCAAGGTGAAGTGGAAGACTGTCGATGAGAATAAGATCAAGGTGTGGCTCCCCAAGGATTATCAGCCGCAGGCAACAGCTGGCGACTCTACTGCGGCTCCTATTGCACCTCTGAAGCTGAAGCTTAACGTGACGCCGAAGGATCCGCTCGATAAGCAGTGGTGGTACTCACCTGCCCAATATACAGCACGTGTGCTGATGATGGTCCGCACGGTGAACCTATCTTATCGTAAGCAACGCTCGATGAACCTGCCTGGCTTCCTGCCCAACGTCGGTGATGCCTTTGGTCAGCGTACGGGTGGAGTGCTCTCGCCAGGCCTTGACTTTGCTTTCGGCTTGACCACTGACAGTTATGTGCAGAAAGCATTGGATAATGGATGGCTGTTGTGTAATGACAGTGTGGCTACTCCGGCTAATACCTCGCAGACCGAGGAACTTCAAATCAAGGCAACACTCGAACCTATCCGTGACCTGAAGATTGACCTCACAGCTTCTCGTACGATGACCCGTGCCAAGAGCATTCAGTTTATGTATGCGGGTTCACCCACTACCCAGAGTGGCTCGTTCAACATGACCACTATTAGTATCAAGAGTGCCTTCGAGGGTATGGGCGATGCCTCTAATGGCTATCAGTCGGCTTCGTTCGATGACTTCCGCAGTAAGATTGCCAGTTTCCATCAGCGTGTACAGGCACAATATGAGGGGGCAACACCTGGTGTGCTGGGTGCTGACGGAATGCCTGTCAAGGTGAACGAGGTGAATCCCTACAGTGCCGACGTGCTGATACCTGCATTCCTCTCTTCCTATACCCTTGGCGGTTCGTCTTCACTCGATATCTTCCCTGCCTTGAAGCGACTGTTGCCCAACTGGACGATACGCTATAGCGGACTGTCGAAGCTGCCTTGGATCAGAGATCATTTCAAGTCGGTCAACCTCAACCACGGCTATAAGTCAATTTTCAGCATCGGCTCATACAATTCCTACAGCTCATGGTTGGAGTATATGGGCGATCTGGGCTTCATCAAGGCTGCTGACGGCAGTTATACCCCCAGCTCTCTATATAATGTGTCGACTGTCAGCATCAATGAGGCCTTCTCACCATTGCTTGGTATTGACTTTACCCTGCAGAACAACCTGACCTTCAAGGTGGAATATAAGACAACCCGCGTGCTGAACCTTTCTATGACCAGCGTTCAGATCAATGAGGCGCTCTCTAAGGACTGGGTCATTGGTATGGGCTATAAGATTTCCAACTTCAAGCTCTTTGGTCTGGGTACGAAGAGCCGTAAGGTGAAAGGTGCAAAGGGCAAGAACAACCAGGACGACAAAAAGAACCAGCAGAGTTCGAATAATAAGAAGTCGGGCGTCAACCACGACCTGAATACTCGTTTCGATATCTCGTTCCGCAATCAGGCCTCCATCACTCGTGATATTGCAACTGGCGTGTCGTCAGCAAGCAGCGGAAACAGTGCATTGAAGATTTCCTTCTCAGCAGAGTATACCCTCTCACGCTATCTCAGCCTGAGTGCCTACTATGAGCGCCAGACCAATACACCGCTCCTTTCTGCGAATAGTTATCCTACTACTACCCGTGATTTCGGCGTCAGCATGAAGTTCTCACTCACAAGGTAGTGAAAAGGGTAGTATCTCGAAAGCATCTTGAACGGTACTGTTGAATAGGAAAAATCCTAAATATTTTTGGATATTTACTCGCTTATTCGTACCTTTGCACAGAAAATACTACCTTAAACTGAAAAGATGGGAATAATCATTGGTATTGACGTGGGTATATCCACCACGAAGATAGTAGGTCTGCGCGATGGTCGCGTGGTATCTCCTATACGTATTACGGCTGCTGATCAGGTAACCTCGCTCTACGGAGCCTTTGGCAAGTATTTGCATGATAACAGGATTGAACTGAAGGATGTAGAGCAAGTGATGGTGACTGGCGTAGGCTCTACCTACGTGAACGAGCCGCTCTTCGGCATAACGACACAGAAAGTCGATGAGTTCGTTGCCGACGGCTTAGGCGCTCGCTTTGAGAGCGGACTGACGAAAGCCATCGTGGTCTCAATGGGCACAGGAACCAGTTTTGTGCAATGTGACGGCGATGATATCCGTCATATTGGCGGACTGGGTATTGGCGGCGGAACGCTGCAGGGACTGAGTCGTGTGATGTTGAACACTCGTGACTGGAAGCAGATTCAGAGTCTGGCCATGAAAGGCAATATCCATAATATCAACCTACAGATTGGCGACATATCCCGTCAGCCGTTACCAGGACTGCCGATGGATGCTACAGCCTCGTTGTTCTCGAAGGCACAATATGATGCGCCGAAGGAAGATATTGCCCTGGGCATCATCACCATGGTGCTACAGACCATTGGCTCTGCAGCAATCCTGGCAGCACTCAACTCAGGCATTAAGGACTTTGTGCTGATAGGCAACCTGACATTGTTGCC
The DNA here is from genome assembly GCA_017460515.1 of Prevotella sp. GTDB lineage: Bacteria > Bacteroidota > Bacteroidia > Bacteroidales > Bacteroidaceae > Prevotella. The sequence continues at coordinate 16,211 of JAFUAY010000047.1, read as the reverse complement.
TCAGTGCAAGGACGTCTATCCCATGCTGGAGAAACTCTATGGCGTGCATTTCCTGATTCCGAAGTACTCGGAGTTCTGTACTTCCATAGGAGCCGCACTCGCATACCAGAAAAATGAACAATCCAAATAACCAAAACCTTTCAACCTATTTTTTTTATGAAAAGACTTATTTTCATGGCCAGTATCATGTTGTCTTCCCTTGGAGCACATGCGGCCTGGCAGTTCCAAGTGAACAAAAACGACACGCTGAGTAAAGATACAGTAGTTGTCAGCGACAGTTTGAAGAGCGATACCGTGAAGGTAGACAAGAAGCAAGAGAAAAAGAAAGAACCCTCAGAGTATGAGAAACTGGTGAAGAAGGGCGGCACCACACGAACAGGTATGTTTACTGTCCGTCATATCGAGGACAAGTACTATTACGAGGTGCCCGATTCTATGTTGGGACGTTTGATACTCTGCGTCACTCGCTTTACGGCTGTACCGCAGGAGTTCGGACAGTTTGCCGGAGAAGAGGTGACCCATAGCACCGTCTATTTTGAGCGTCGCGATGAGAAAACCTTGCTCATGCGTCAGTATGTGCTCAGCTATCTGGCCAACGAGAAGGATAATATTGCCCGGACATTGGAGAAATCGACCATCGATCCCATCGTGATGTCGTTCAAGATTATCGGTAACAATCCCGATACCCAGGACATGCTGGTTGAGGTGACCAACCTCTTTAGGCAGGACAACCAGTTGATGAGCTTCTCTTCATCGGCAAAAAACTCACTGAAAGTTACTGGATTGCAAGCAGACCGTACGTTTATTGATACGATGAAGGTGTTCCCCACGAATATAGAGGTGGTAACCACCCGTACCTATGGCTCTTCACCAGCCCGCTCCGAAGCTTCTAAGACGGGTAGTGTGACACTGGGCTTCAATACGTCGATGGTGCTGTTGCCCAAGGAACCGATGCGCAAACGCCTGTGGGATGACCGTGTGGGCTACTTTGTGAATACTTTCCGCCAGTTCAGTGATGATCAGACGAAGGCAAAGCATGAGTCATTCATCTCCCGTTATCGTCTGGTGCCAAAGAATAAGAAAGCTTATCTGAGTGGTAAACTGTCTGAGCCTGAGAAACAGATTGTTTATTATATTGACCCCGCAACACCGAAGAAATGGATTCCTTATCTGAAGCAAGGCATTGATGACTGGAACGTGGCTTTCGAGGCTGCGGGCTTCAAGAATGCCATTGTGGCGAAGGAATGGCCTGAGAATGATACGACCATGAGTCTCGATGATGCTCGATTCTCCGTGCTGCGCTATCTGCCTTCAGAGACTGAGAATGCCTATGGTCCCCGTATCGTTGACCCCCGTAGCGGTGAAATCATCGAAGCACATATCTGTTGGTTCCATAATGTGATGAACTTGCTCACGAAATGGTATATGATACAGTGTGGTCCGCTGGACAAGCGTGCACAGAAGATGAACTTCGATGACAAGCTGATGGGACAGCTCATCCGTTTCGTCTCGTCACATGAGGTGGGTCATACGCTGGGTCTGCGTCATAATATGTGTGCTTCTAATGCCACTCCTGTTGAGAAACTGCGTGATAAGGCTTGGGTTGAAAAGAACGGACATACGGCTTCCATCATGGACTATGCCCGCTTTAACTATGTTGCCCAGCCAGAGGACCATATCAGCGAGAAAGGACTCTTCCCACGTATCAACGACTATGACAAGTGGGCTATCAAATGGGGCTACCAGTGGCGCCCTGAGTTCAAGGATGAGTTCATAGAGAAGGAGAAACTCATGAAGGAGACTTCAGAAGTTCTGCGCAACAACCGTCGTCTGTGGTATTTAGGTGGAGAAGGCGGTGGCGATGATCCCCGTTCACAAACCGAAGACCTGGGCGACAACAATATGAAAGCCTCGGAATACGGTTTAAAGAACCTGAAACGTGTGATGGATAATCTGCTGAAGTGGACCAAGGAAGAGAACGACCAGTATGAGGATCTCTCTATGATGTATAACGAGGTGATTGGGCAGTTCAAGCGTTATTACAACCACGTGATGCGCAATATCGGAGGTGCCTATCTGAACTCACCAGGCGAGGAACCACGTGTTTATATGCCGAAGGATATTCAGAGAGAGGCTGTTCAGTACATCGGTCGCAATATCTTAGATGCTCCCGAATGGCTGTTCCCCGATAATATTATTAATAAGGTGAGATGGAGTCCCACCTATACTCACAACGCGATGGTGGAGAATGTTATCGGACGACTGCTGGGTGGTTATCAGCTCATGGCGCTGCACGTAAACGCATGCACGGCCAAAGACGGCTACACCGTTGTCGAATACCTCGACGACTTGTTCCACGAAACATGGAAGCCGCTCAATAACAGCAACGAATGGAAGAACGGACAGCGACGCAATCTTGAGCGCATGTATCTGGCTCAGCTCAACAAACTCATCAATCCCGACGAGAAGACATCAGCCAACCAGCGCGTAGAGAATACTGATATCAACCTGTACCTGCTGCAGCACTTAGGCAAGATTGAACAGTTCCTGAAACAGCAGCAGAGCAGCGAGGCAGATAACAGCATTAACGCACTGCACTACCAGGACTTGCTGGAGCGCATCCAATTGATTCGTGATAAAAGGAAGTCGCCAAATAAGAATTCATGAACAAAAATTTGGTATTTCCAACAGTTTGTCATATCTTTGCATATCAATTGACGTTTAGATTCTGAAACAAGATGAATATTAAGCTGACAATCCTTACGATGATGGTATGCTGTGCATCGACTACGATGACGGCTCAGAGTGAGTTATATCCCAAGCACTTTGACCTGGAACAGGTGACCCTTCAAGATGGTCCGATGAAGACTGCGATGGATGTGAACATCAGAATGCTGATGCAGTATGATGTCAACCGCCTCCTGACACCCTATGTCCGTCAGGCAGGACTCAGCAAGACCACCGATACGAAGAGTCCGTACTACCAGTGGGAGACGAAGTATCCTAATTTCCGAAACTGGGGAGGCGAAGGCTTCGACCTGAGTGGACATGTGGGCGGACATTATCTCTCAGCCCTTGCCCTGGCATACGCTGCCTGTCATGATCAGGCTGTTAAGGCACAGCTGAAAGAGCGGATGGACTATATGCTCAAGGTCATGAAGGACTGTCAGGACAATTACGACAAGAATACCGAAGGTCTTTATGGATTCATCGGAGGCCAGCCCATCAATGATGCCTGGAAACAACTATATAGTGGCAATAGTGCTGCCATCCGCAAAGTGTGGGGATGGGTGCCTTTCTATTGTCAGCACAAGATTCTGGCAGGACTTCGTGATGCTTATCTCTACGGCAACAGCAAGCAGGCAAAGGTGATGTTCCGCAAACTGGCTGACTGGAGCGTGAATGTAATTAGCAAGGTCAGTGATGAAGATTTCGAAGGATTCTTGAACTGCGAACATGGTGGTATTAACGAATCCCTGTTGGATGCCTATCAGCTGTTTGGTGACCAGAAGTATATGGATGCAGCCAAGAAGTATACCCATAAGACCATGCTCAACGGTATGCAGACGCTCAACACTACCTTCCTTGACGGCAAGCATGCCAATACCCAGGTTCCAAAGTATATTGGTATGGAGCGCATAGGAGAGATTGAAAATTCACAATTCTCAATTCAGAATTCTCAATTCCTTCGAGCCGCTGAGAACTTCTGGACCGACGTGGCTCAGAACCGTACAGTCTGTATTGGTGGTAACTCAGTCAATGAACATTTCCTTTCAGTGGCTAACTCTAATCGATATATCGACCAGTTGGACGGTCCGGAGTCATGCAATACCAACAATATGCTGAAATTCTCAGAGATGTTGGCAGACCGCACAGCCGATGCGAAATATACTGATTTCTATGAGTATGCCATGTGGAACCATATCCTCTCCACACAGGATCCTACCACTGGCGGCTATGTCTATTTCACAACACTTCGTCCACAAGGCTATCGTATCTATTCACAAGTGAACAAGGGCATGTGGTGCTGTGTGGGTACAGGTATGGAGAACCATTCCAAATATGGTCACTTCATCTACACCCACGATGGCAAGAAAACCCTCTACGTGAATCTCTTTACCCCGTCTCGTTTAAAAAGTGACGATTTCATCGTTACCCAGGATACCAAGTTCCCCTACGAGCAGCAGACTACGCTTACCATCGGTAAGGCCGGAAAATACACCATCGCTTTCCGTCATCCCGCATGGGCAGGCAAGAACTTCTCCTGGAGAATCAATGATGAGCAGGTGCAAAACAGCGCTGAGCAAGGCAAGGCTTATTATATCAAGGAGACGCGTAAGTGGAAGGTGGGTGACAAGATTACCATCAATCTTCCTATGGAACTGAAATACGTGGAATGTCCTAACTATACTGATTATGTGGCTTTCACCTATGGTCCTATTCTTCTGGGCGCTCAGACCACAGCAGCCTCGGCTGAAGAAGCGAAGGCTACAGGTCTCGTCTATGAGAAGCTGCAGAACGAATATGGTGGTGAAGGACGTATGGATCATGCCCCCGGCTCTATGTCGCAGGCCAAGAACCTGCTCTCGGCTCCTTTGCTCATTGGCAACCGTGCTGATGTCCTGAAGCGCATCCGGATGAAGGATGCCTCCCGTTTGACCTTTACCATCGATGCCAGTCGTCAGGGCGTTGAGAGCTATAAGTGGTCTACACTCACGCTTCAGCCTTTCTATGAGATCCAGCATGCCCGTTATATGTGCTATTGGTATCAGCAGACGCCAGAAGGCTTTGCCAACAGCGATATGGCAAAGACTGAGGCTGCTAATCAGGCATTGCAGGCCCGTACCATAGACTTCGTGGTACCAGGCGAACAGCAGAGTGAGGCAGGCCATGAATATAACTATTCTACAGACTCGTCGAAAGGCAATTATCGTGGCGAGAGCTATCGTGATGCCAAACAGAACGGCTATGTGCAGTACGCTCTGTATAACAAGGAGAATGTTGCCGACCATTTGTCGCTGATGTGTCGCTTCACGAAGTATGATAAGGGTCGTAAGGCTGAGCTCCTCGTTGACGGTACAAAGATTGCTGATGTGATGATTCCTGCGAATATGAAGAGTGATGACAATGGCTTCTTTAATATGGAATTTGCCATCCCCGACAACCTGCTGAAGGATGCACAGGGAAATGTGAAGCAGAAGTTTGTGGTTCGTCTTACTGCATCTTCAGAGACCCCGAATCCTGGTCTCTATATCCTGCGTCTGATGAAAGAATAAAACATATCAAAAATACTAGACTATGAAGAAAATACTTGTTTTGTCAATGCTGTTCTTCGGAATAAGCTTGATGGCACAGCCACCTGTGCTCACGGCACCTGGCGTTACGGAAAAGGCAGCTGCCTATTATCTTCCTAAAACTGCCCTGCGTTTCGCCTTGAAAGTGGAAGGACGCACGTTCCATCCCGGTAAGTTCTGCCATTATTCTGAGCAGTACTACCATCTGGTAGCTAATAAAGTAAAGGAGACCAAGTATAGTGTGGTTAACCTCGGACTTACATCGATTGGTGTGACAGATACGACAAAACTGTATAACATCATCCTGCAAGGCAAGAGCAAGGGTGCCAATATCGTATTGTCGCCTGAGGGTCAGTTCATGGCTTTCAATGAGGAACCACAGGTTGTCAAGTTACAACCTCCCTTCCAGCCTTACCCCAATCCTCCTCTTCCTGATTATATGAGCTATCTGCCAGAATATATCCAGAAAGCAGAAACAGACAGTGCCAAGGTTGAAGAGACCGTTCGCTACTTGATTAAGTTGCAGGCCAATATCCAGCGAATCAAGAATGGTGAGGCTGCCGACAGTGCGTTCCAAGAGCCGTTGGACAAACTGCAGGAGCGCAGTGATGTTATCGACAAGCTGTTCTTTGGCACAACGACCTGTGACACCACCGAACAAGTCATTGTCTTCATTCCAGAACGCGAGATGAATAAAGAGGTGATCTTCCGCCTGAACCAGCAGACGGGCAAGGTGAGTATGGCACCAGATGCTGTGGGCACACCCTATTATCTGACTGTTGAGAATATGCACAGTACGCCGAAACAGCAGGAAGAGTTGCCCAAGGACAAGAAGATTGGATGTGTCTATGTGAATGTGCCTTGCAGAATCAAGGCCACTATCCACCACGAAAACACGTTTATGGGTGCCTTCGACCTTTATGCAGCTCAGTTCGGATTCGTCGATGAATTGAGTGGTTCGCTATTCAAGAACTATGTCACCCATATCAAACTGAATCCCGTCTTTGGCTCTGTCGACAGGATTCGCTATGACATGAAATAGTGATGAGCACCATGAAGAAAGCAGTTGGCCTCGTCATATTCCTGGCTTTTGTAGGGCTCTTGGTGGCAATGTTCTTCACCTGTCCTACGGAGAAAGACCATCGTCGTCACCTTCACAAGATAGCGATGAGTGCTCTTGAACATAAGGTTGACGAACGCTACGGACCGGAAGTTGGCGGACTCCTGATGGGAGTAGCCAGAATGTCGTTCCTTGGTAATGATGACAAGATTCATATAGAGCGTCTGGTCCGAGTAGAGAACTACTACCTGTTCTCTGTGGGTCACCTGGATTTGATGGGAAATGATCATATCGTCTCTGTGGGTGTGATGAATCATATATTTGCACCCGACAAAGACGATATACTGGAAATGATGAGTCAGTATGGGCTTTGAGTCAGCTGACTCTTTCTCTCAGGTCAGCCGAATACCCTCGTCAGAGATAGTGATAAGCCGTCTGCGATACAAGTCGCCGATGGCTTTTTTGTATGCTTTCTTCGATACTTTGAAACGGTCGGCAATCAGTTCGGCCGGACTCTTGTCGCCCAAATCGCAGAAACCATCGTTCTCATGCAGGTAGCGCAGTAGCACTTCAGCGAAGTCGAGTGTATGCTTTCTTCCTGTAGGTTGCAGCATGAGGTCTATCTTTCCGTCCTGACGTATGTGGTCTACGTAGGCCGTCAGGCGGTCGCCGGTAAACAGCTGACGGAATATCTGGTTGTCATAGAGCTGCCCCTGATATTTATTGTTGATAATGGCCTTGAAACCTAAGTCGGTCTTCTGCCATATCAGACAGTCAACTGCATCACCATGCACGAGTCTTTCCTGAGCAGGCTTCTGCTGTTCGGGGCTTTCATTGTCAGCTTCGTCTTTTGAGAGCATCAGGGGCGATAAGTATTTCTCCACCTTGGCTGTTGCCATCAGGCGGTGACTCTCTTCGTCTTCCTTGACATAGACAATATACCGGTGTCCTTGCACCATGCGCTGTTTCTGTTCGCGGAACGGACAGAACAAGTCTTTCATCAGGCCCCATTTCAGGAAAGCACCATATTGGTTGGTCCATGCCACTTCCAGACAAGCGAACTCGCCCACCTTGGCAAAGGGCTTCTCTGTGGTGCCTACCACGCGTTCGTCTTGATCCAGGTAGATGAACACCTCTACCTCGTCGCCAATCTGCATCTGTGGGGTGCAGTAGCGCTTGGGCATCAGTATCTCACCTTCGTCGCCTCCGTCCAGATAGAGTCCGAAGTCTACTCGCTTAACGATTCTGAGGGTATTATAGTCTCCGAGTTTGAGCATATGAGTCCGTCTTTAATGTGAATAGTTCTGTCTGTCAGCGTTGCCAGCTCTTCATCGTGGGTCACAATCACGAAGGTCTGTCCGAACTGTTCTCTCAGGTCAAAGAACAGTTGGTGCAGTTCCTGTTTGTTCTTTGTGTCGAGCGAACCACTTGGTTCGTCAGCCAGGATGACTGCGGGGCTGTTGACGAGTGCACGAGCCACTGCCACACGCTGTTTCTCACCGCCCGACAGCTCTGATGGCTTGTGGTGTGCGCGGTCGGTGAGTCCCATGAACCGCAGCAGTTCCTCAGCATGTGTTTTTGCCTCCTTGTTTGATTTTCCTGCGATGAATGCCGGAATCATGATGTTCTCGATGGCGGTGAACTCAGGCAATAGCTGGTGAAACTGGAACACGAATCCCAGATGGCGATTGCGGAAATCACTCAGTTTTTTTTGTGAGAGCTGTGTGACGTCGACAGAGTCAACGTATACGGAACCGGTGTCAGGCCTATCGAGGGTGCCGATAATCTGCAGGAGCGTGGTCTTTCCCGCACCACTGGGACCTACGATGCTGACCACCTCACCCCTGTTGATGTGGAGGTCAATGCCTTTCAGCACTTGTAGCGAGCCGAAGCTTTTGGTTATGTTTTGAATGTCTATCATATTCTTTTAATTCCTAACTGAGGGGGCTTTTTGAGTGAATCCATCGGAGCAGCACGTCGTAGACGCTGTTCTCCTCATGGTGTTGTGCCTCCGTGAAGCTCATGGAGTCTTCCTTCTGGTCGCCATACTGGTCGGGGAAGATAATCATCAGGTTGGTGCCAGCGAAATACTTGGTCAGTTCGTCTGGCAGCCTGTCGAGTGCGTTCTTGTAGCTGATGGTGCCTTTACGGGCAGTCACCACCACGAACAGGTGGTCTTTCTCGATGCCGGCAGCCAGCGTGGGCAGCTCGTTCCAGTGAGCCATGAACTTATATTCTCCACGTACACTCGGATGTTCATGATTGATAAATTCCCGGATGGGCTTCAGCGATTCCTCGCGTCCATGGAACAGGATGCGGCAGTCCAGTTGTTCCGCAAAGCGGCAGAGGCGCTCCAACCAGCGATGGAAGCCAGGCTCGAACTCCGCTCTTGACGGTACCACCACTTGAATGAGTCGCAACGTGGACAGGGGCTGCTCGAAGCGTGTGAGGATAATCTGGCGGTTCAATCCGTTGTAAAGGCTCTGGATAAACTCTCCCCAGAATTTCTGTGTCACGTTGGTATGGACGTGCATACCCATGACCACCTCTGAGCAAGCGAACTCACGGAATGCATGCTTGATGCCGTTGGCAATGTTGGTAGCCAGTCTCACCTGTGTCTGTAGCGGTACCTCTGATGCACTGGCCTGCTGTTGCAGCTTCTCCAGTAGTCGCAAGCCATCCTCACGTGCTGTCATGCTGTGCTCATCGTCATAGACAACGTTGAGAGCCACCAGCTCACTTTTTGCTTTCTGGTTCCTCATCAGCAAGGCCAGATAGAGCAGTTGGGGAGCAATCTCAGGGTATTTCACGCAGATCAGCGTCTTCTCGCTACGGGCATCTTTCTGATTTGAAGGCGATATGATGGTACGCATGCTGATGTCTTGTGCTGCTTTCTGAGTGACGATGGTCGAAACGATACAGGTGACCAGGATCATGATGACCACACCGTTCAGCATCTGATTGTCAACCAGCATCACACCGGGTTCCACTTCCAGTCGCATGCCCACCATGACCATTGCGATAGCACCGGCAGCATGGGCACTGGTCAGTCCGAACATCATGTGTCCGTCAGCCTTCGACAGGCGGAACAATAGGCTCGAAAGGTAGGCCGCCAGCGCTTTTCCGAAGGTTCCGAAGAAGGCTATTAAGAGTACTATCCACCACATCTGCGGTCCTGCCTTCAGCGTACTTAAGTCGATGAGCATGCCTACACCTATCAGGAAGTAGGGGATGAAGATGGCGTTGCCGATGAACTCAATCCTGTTCATCAGCGGTGATATATGAGGTATATACCTATTTAATATAAGGCCGGAGAAGAAAGCTCCGAAGATTCCTTCCAGTCCGACGGCATCCGAGAGCGCTGCACTGAGGAACATCACTGCCATGACAAAGATATACTGCATCACCGCATCACTGTATCGGCGCAGGAAATAGCGGGTCAGACGGGGGATAATCAGTACGCTGCCCACGATGAACAGTGCCAGTTTGAGTGCAAACAGCACCCAGAACGTCCAGTCCAGGTTATCGGCAAATGTGGCAGAGAGGCCTGCCAGCATGATCAGCGACATGAACAGCGATATCATCGACGAGCCCACGCTGAGCATGACGCTCGAATTGCTCTGCAGTCCGTAGCGTCCCACGATAGGGTAGGCTATCAGCGTGTTCGAGGCCATGATGCAACCCAGCAGGAATGATGCTTTCCCGCTATAGCCGAGAATGGTGATTGACATTACATAGGTAAGCACCAGCGGGACGAAACACGTCAGCAGTCCGAAGATGATGAACTGGCGGGAGTTCTTCTTCACGCTCTCCATGTCCATCTCCAGACCTGCCAGGAACATGATATAGAGCAGTCCCACACGTCCGAACAGCTCGAATGACTCATCGCGTGCCAACAAGTCAAAGCCATATTCACCTATCAGCACACCCGCCAGCACCATTCCGATGATGTGGGGAATACGCAGCTTACTCATGATGATAGGTGCGAAGAGCACTATCATGAGCACCACGAAAAAGATGAGCGTGGGGTCTGTAATGTGAATATATGATGCAATAAAAGTCATTCTGAGTGCAAAGGTACACTTTTTTTTCGTATTGTTTCATGTTTTTCCAAATTATTCGTATCTTTGCAGCCAAATTGTAAGCAAATATTGTTTAAATCGTAACAAAATGAAAGTAGCAATCGTTGGCGCAAGTGGCGCTGTAGGTCAGGAATTTCTGCGTATTCTCGCAGAGCGCAATTTCCCCATGGACGAGCTTCTGCTGTTCGGCTCTGAGCGTTCGGCAGGTCGTAAGTACAATTATCAGGGTAAAGACATTGAGGTGAAACTGCTGAAGCACGGCGATGATTTCAAGGATGTTGACATCGTTTTCACTTCTGCCGGTGCAGGCACCTCGAAAGAGTTTGCTGAGGATATCACCAAATACGGTGCTGTGATGATTGACAACTCAAGTGCATTCCGCATGGATGATGATGTGCCCTTGGTAGTTCCTGAGTGCAATGCAGCCGATGCATTGAACCGTCCGCGTGGTATTATTGCCAATCCCAACTGCACCACGATTATGATGGTGGTAGTTCTGCAGCCACTGGAGCAGCTCTCTCACATCAAGCGCATCCACGTCTCCAGCTATCAGAGCGCCTCTGGTGCAGGTGCCGCTGCCATGCAGGAGTTGCAGCAGCAGTATAAGGAGATTGTAGAGACCGGCGAGGTGCAGACCATCAAGAAGTTCCCCCATCAGCTGGCCTATAATGTCATTCCTCAGATCGACGTATTCCAGCCCAATGGCTACACGAAGGAAGAGATGAAGATGTATAACGAGACACGCAAGATTATGCATACCGATGCCCGTTGCTCGGCTATGTGTGTTCGTGTTTCCTCGCTCCGCAGCCATTCAGAGAGCGTTTGGATTGAGACTGAGCGTCCCCTCAGTGTAGAAGAGGCACAGAAGGCCATCGCAGCAGCTCCTGGTTGTACGCTTGTTGACGACCCCGCCACGCTGACCTATCCTATGCCGCTCGACACTGCTGGTAAGGACAATGTCTTTGTAGGTCGTGTACGTAAGGACCTTGCTGACGATAACGGCCTCACCTTCTGGCTCTCAGGCGACCAGATTCGCAAGGGCGCAGCCCTGAATGCAGTGCAGATTGCTGAATACCTGGTGCAAGCGAGAGACCTGCCATGCTTTGCATGAGCAGTTCCGAGCGCAGCAAGGTATCGACCGAAGGTCAATATTTAATTAAGGCTGGTAACGTAAAATAATATAACACTGCCGTTGTTTCATTGAGACAACGGCAGTTTCTCTTTTGGAAACTTTTGTTTTCTCAATGGGAAACTTTTGTTTTCTCAATGGGAAAACATCATTTTCTCAATAGGAAAACATCGTTTTCTCAATGGGAAAATATTATTTTCTCTATCGGAAAACATTTTGTGGCAAATCACATAAATAAGGTAATTAACAGAAATGGATTGAAAAAAACAGGCAAAATCTTGGCTATTAGAAAAGAAATCTGTAACTTTGCCCCGTTAAAGTGATATCATAACTACCAACTAATATAAATATTAAACATTTATTCACTGACAACCTAAACCGGTGTCAACACTAACAAACTAAAAGACCAAAGAGTGTCACGTCTGGCTTTACCACTAAGACTGGGAAGTAACAATAGGTCCGCAGATGGACACGGAAGAAGACTAAAAAACTAAAACAACAGCGCTAACGGACCGGTAGGCGCAAATATAACTACTAATAATAAGCAAATGAAAAAGAATTTACTTAAATCCCTGCTATTGACTCTTATGGTCTTAGTGGGAGGAAATGCTTGGGCGCAATCACCCTATTTCTCGCAAGATTATGAAGGTGATGGAGTAACTGCCGACTGGACTTCTGCCAATACGGGACGTTATACTGTGGACATGAAGACTGTTGATGACAACACTTTCCTAAGTGTCAATGCTGTTGGCAACGGAAACAACGGTACTACCATTACTTCTACATCATTGGTGGACAAGGTGGCAACAGACGCAGACTTTACCCTGGAGTTTGACCTTCAGATAACGGATGGCAACAACCAGGCTTCGTCATTTTACATCTATGACTCTGCCAATGCTGCAGCAAAAGCATTTTTCTCTTTGGTTGCACCCGACAAAAATAGCACAACATGGAACCTCCAGGGGAGTGCTGACAATCAAGTAACTTTGGCGAAAAGCACTTGGTTCTCATTCAAGATTGCCAAGGTTGGTGCTATCACTTACCTGACTCTCAAGAATAAAGCAACAGGTGACGTATTAAAGGATAAGGCCGTCATCCCAACTCTTAGCGAAGCAGGCGGTTTGGGAAATATGGTGTTCAACACCAAACGCTATTATGCTTACATGGCTATTGACAACGTCGTACTGCGCGATGTTGAGGAAGGTGATGCTCCCGCATCTGTTCCTACGACTTATACAATTAAGTATCAGGATGCCAACGGAACAACGCTGAAGGATGATATCGTTGTCAACTCTATCGTAGGCCTTGAAGTTACTGCTACTTCTGATCAGGCTGCCGACTTTAAGGTTGGCGAAGGCGAGAACCAGAAGAAATGGATTTATGTTTCTGGCAACAATTCTATTACAACTGTAGAAGACGGTGCCAGCAACATCATTACACTTGTATATCGCGAAGCTGGTATTTTCAACTATACATTTACTGCTAAAGCAGGTGAAACACTCCTTGAGACATACGCCTCTGCTACTGGTTTTGAAAACGACAAGATTGCAGTTCCCTATCATCACTACTATAATGTAGACGGAACGATTTATCAGAAAGGTGCTACCAGCAGCGAATACAACTATTCGTTCGTACTCGATACCGATAACAAGGCTGTTGGTATAAGTGACTATGCAGTAACAGAGAAAACTAATGTGGTTTTCTTCAAGGAAGCAGAAGACCTTTCTAACATTAGTCACGTCACAGACGGTCTGCAAGCATCACGCAACTCATTTGCTGGTGGCGGCTATGCTAGTGAGGAAATTGAAATTCTCACACTCACAGCAGGCACATACAAACTGACAGCTGCTGGCTATGGTGGCGCTTACACATTCAAATACGGTGAGACCACTGTACTCAATATGGAGCAGGCTGGTTACTGGCGAGAGTTAGCTAGCGAGGAGTTTACACTGACTGAGACTACCAATATCGTATTCCAGGGTGGTGTCGGCGCAGGCGGTGCTCTCGACTACATCCTCATACAAAGTACAGATGGAAGCGTTAAAGAATACGAGAAGCCCTTCGATATCGATGCAGCACTTGCTAACGCAAACTTTGAGGGCGAGTTCACAGTCTCTTCTAATCCTAAGGAAGACCGCGCTATCTATCAGCCCGCTGGTTGGACGCTGGCTTACGAAGGTGGTGATAGCAACGATATGACTGCTCTGAATAGCGAGTGTCTGGCTTGGAACAACTTCTCTGAAAAGCCACAGCTCGGTGAGACAGGCGGTAAGAACAGCTACTGGGTTCGTTTCCGCTGGGGTAGCGCTGAGACGCTGACACTCTCTCAGACCATCACCGTTCCTGCTGGTAACTATAAGCTGAACGCTGATGCATTCTTCAATGGTGCAAACGGTGCTTCTGCTACTATCTTTGCTGGCGAGAACAAGACGAATATAACAGGCAACAGCACTTGGGCTAAGCACACTGTTACCTTCGTTTCTGATGGTAAGACTCCTGTTACTATCGGCTTCAATCTGACTCAGACTCAGACTGTGGAGAATATCGCTGCATTCGATAACTTCACACTGGAGACTTATGATCCTCTGGCTGACGCCAAGGCTACGTTGGAAGACGAGATTGCTAAGGCTGAAGCTCTGAAGGCAACTGAGGGCTACACTGCTGGTGTTGAGACCTTCGCTGCTGCTATCGATGCCGCCAAGAATTCTTTGGCATCTGCTACAACACAGGAAGAATTGGAGACAGCTCTGGCTACTCTGAAGGCTGCTGAGGAGGTATTCGTTAAGACAAATCTGATTGCTGCCAATGCTGCTAAGGTAGAGGGCGCTTCTCTGGAGAATCCTGTTGCTGCTCCATTCGTAGTCAATGGTACCTTCGATGAGAACACCAATGGCTGGACTTGTACTGGTGGCTTCCAGAATAAGGGAACTGCTACCAACCAGCAGGGTGCTTTCACTGGTAAGTTCTGGGAGAACTGGAATCCCGATGCAAAGGTTAACAAGATGTATCAGGTTATCGAAAACATCCCCAATGGTGTTTACAAACTGAACATCGCTGCCTTTGTTAACACTCTGGCTAATCCTAACGAGAGCCAGTTCGTATTTGCCAACAAAGACTCTGTATTCCTGACCACTGGTGAACCTACTATGTATGAGGTCTACACCAAGGTAGAGAACAATACCCTGGAGGTAGGCTTGGAGCAGACCACTGCTACTGCCAACTGGATGGGTATCGACAATATCTCACTGACCTACTTCGGCGCTGAAGCTACTGTCGATCAGGCTAAGAACGCTGGATTCCTGAAAGAGGTGAAGGACGTTCTTGCTGCTAAGACTTCTGTTAAGACGAAGAGAGCTCTGCAGGATGCATACGATGCTTACGTTGCTGCTGCTACCGCCGAGACCAAGGCTGCTCTTGAAGCTGCTCTCGCTCCTGCTAAGGAGAGTGCTAATAGCTATAAGATTCTTGAGACAGGCTCTCTGCCCGACAATAGCCTGGATGGATGGACCTGCACAAATACTCAGACTTTCCACATTAACACTTGGTCAATTGAGGGTAATAGCGACGGTACTGGCATGACCACACCGTTCATCGAGAACTGGTGCAACAACAGCGGTGTTCTCGGCACTGGCGAGATCTACTACTCACTGCCCGGTCTTGATCCTGGTATCTATCAGTTCTCTGCTCTCATCCGTGCATACAGTGAGGCAGGCAACGAACCCACTGGCGCTTCACTTTTCGCTGGCGACCGCGAGAAGCCCTTTAATACTGGTAAGAGAGTGACCTACAACAACAATGCCCTCATCGGTATCTACGATACTTATGCAATGGCATGTGAGGTTGGCGAAGATGGTGTATTCAAGTTTGGTATCAAGATTGCCGAGGATCGCAACTTCAACTGGATGGCCTTCAAGAGCTGCAAGGTGGCTTATGTAGGCGGTGCTATCGATGCTGATGCTGTTGCTGAACTGGCTAAGACTATGCCAGAAGGCAAGATGAATGCTGAGGTGAAGACTGCTGCTGAGACTGCTATTGCTACAGCTACTGCAACACCTAACCTCGACAACTACGAGGCTGCTGCCAAGGCTATCGCTGCTGCTCAGGCAAGTGCAACTGCTTACGAGAAGGCTGCTGCGAACCTTGCAAATATGAAGCAGCTCACAGAGCAGACCAACGTATACACTGCTGAGGCTTATGATGAGTACTATGGCAAGTGGGTTGTGAAGTATGATGAGGCTACCATGACCAATGAAGAGGCTAACGCTCTGCAGGATCCGTTCCTGGGAACTGGCTGGCATGCTGCTATCACTTGCGACAACTTCCTGCTCTCTGCTTGGGATACCAACCCTGACTTCCAGGATGCACCTTATTATATTAATACATGGAGCACAGAAGGTAACAATGACGGTTCTGACTTCAAGGTTCCGTTCTTCGAGTACTGGATAGCCGACGACAGCTCACTGGGCGAGAAGACACTGACCGCTACCATGAATAATCAGGAGGCAGGTGAGTATGACGTTACTGCTTTGGTACGCGTACGTATTAAGAATGGTGTTGAGGCTCCTGCTTTTGGTATCACCATGCAGGCTAACGAAGGTGAGGCTGTTAATGTAGTAGGTGATCAGGTAGGCACTTCTCAGATGTAT
>JAFUAY010000046.1 GCA_017460515.1 Prevotella sp. | reverse complement strand
GGATGCCCTTTTGGAGGAAATACTCAACGAGCGTGCCCGCGAGTTAGGCTTGCAGGATGTCCGCTGGTTCGACATGATTCGTTATCGCCGTACCGACTGGATGACCAAGCAGCTTCATGGACTTGAGATGCACCGTCTGAAACAGAACGCTAGCGGTGCCTGGGTTGAGACTGACGAACAATGGACCAACGGTGACAAGCCAAATGATCCAACCTCTCGCCAACCGCGCTTCTTTACCTACAAGAAGGTGGAGCTCTTCGGTAATAAACGCGACCAGTGGGGCAAAGACCCTGAAAGCAACGATGTCCGCAAGTGGTTGCTCTCTCCGTTCCCCCAGATTGAGATTAACAAGGGCTATGGACTCGTCCAGAATCCCGGATGGGAGTAATTCTTGAATGAAGAGTTAAGAATTAAGAATTAAGAAATTACGATTATGAAGAAACGAAATATTTTCATGCTCACATTGCTCGCAGGCATCAGCCTGCCTGCAATGGCGCAAAATGAAATCATCGACACAGTGGACTTCAAATCGCTGACAATAGATGTAGGTGCCAACCGCACATTTACCCGCGAACAATCGTCAGCATCCGTCAGTGTCATTACCAACAAAGATGTCAACCACCGTGGTGGCAACAACATCGGTAACAACATCATCGGTCTGGGCAATGGTCTGATTGCCCTGCAAGGTGCTGGACTGTACAGCGTAGCCAACCCCACCTTCTATGTTCGCGGCCTACAGTCACTCACAGGCAGCACCCCACTCATCTTGGTTGACGGTATCGAACGCAGTATTGAAAATGTAATAGCCGAGGACGTAGAAGACGTCACCATCCTGAAGGATGCTGCAGCCACAGCCCTCTACGGCTACAAGGGAACCAACGGTGCCATTCTCATCAAGACCAAGCATGGTGAATACGAAACAAGGAGTATTACATTCTCTTACGACCATGCTTTCGAATTCCTAACCAACAAGCCCAAGTTCGTCGATGCCTACACCTACGGACAGGCCGTCAATGAGGCCTATCGTAATGAGCGCGGTGCTACTCCCTACAGCGATGCTGTTCTACAGTCATATAAGGATGGGAACAACCCGCTCTACTATCCCAACGTCAACTGGGCAGATGAGACTTTCCGTAACACAGCACACGTGAACAAATTCAATCTGGAGTTCCGTGGCGGTACGAAAAAATTCCGCTACTATACCAACGTGAACCTTCAGACCACGAAAGGCTTTATCAAGCAGTACAACGTCAACGACGGCTATAGCACACAAGACAAGTACACTCGTGCCACCTTGCGTACGAATATGGACATCGACTTGACTCCAAAGACGAAGTTGCACACCCACATTTTTGGATTACTCAACGAGCGTTCACAGCCTGGAGCACAGGCAAATCTGTGGAACATGGTCTATACCGTTCCTACCAATGCCTTCCCCATCAAGGCTACCGAAGACGTATGGGGCGGCAATGCCACCTATACCACCAACAACCCTGTGGCCCAAAGTGCCAACGCTGCCTACTACAAAAACCACCAGCGTGCCCTCTATGCCGATGCTGTTCTGGAACAAGACCTGTCGTCTATTACGGAAGGCTTGTCCATACAGGGTCAGTTAGGCTACGACACCTACAGCAACCTGTATGAAGACCACTCCAAGACCTATCGCTATGGTTACTATACCGTAGCCAACTACACAGGCGGTATCGTAGACCCAGCTAATGCGACACTGACTACCGACGGTGCCGATGCAGCCATGGGTACCGGTTCCGGCAACGATGCCTGGCAGCGCCGTTTCACCGCAAATGCCTCGCTGAACTACGACCGCACCTTTGACAAGCATGCCGTATACGGCCAGTTGAAATACGACTATGAGTACAGTGACTACACTGGTATCAACACCACCGTTTACCGCAACAACATCTCGCTGTGGGGTCACTACGGCTACGACAACCGCTATATGGCCGATCTCACCCTGATGCTATCTGGCAGTTCTCGTCTGGCTCCTGGCTCCAAGTGGGCATTCTCACCCACGTTTGCTGCATCGTGGAACATCCACAACGAGAAGTTCATGAAGAATGTCAAGTGGGTTGACTTTTTGAAATTCCGCGCATCCTTCGGTCTGCTGCAGAACGACCTACTGCCGGGCGACAATGTCTACACATACTACGAGCAGTACTATGTGTTCTCTGGTTCGACCTATCCTTTCTACGACTATGGCACACAGTTTCCTGCCACCCGTCTGGCACAGGCTCCCTCGGTTGACCCCACTCGTGAAAAAGCCATTAAGTACAACTTCGGTATTGATGCCACCCTGTTTGGCAGTCTGAATATCTCGTTAGACTATTACATCCAGAACCGTAAGGACATCTTCGTGAACACAGCTGGCAGTTACACAGGTGTATTTGGTTTCACCACACCTTATGAGAACTTAGGAAAAGTGAACAGTCACGGCTTTGAAGCTGCCGTTGACTATAGCAAGAAGTTCGGTGATGTCACCGTCAATGCTGGTGCCACGTTCAACATCAACAAAAATGAGATTAAGGAACAGGCCGAAGAACCTAAGGCATTTGCGAACTTAACAACAACTGGTCTTCCTTATGCTCAATTGTTTGGATACAAAGCTCTCGGTTTCTTCCAAAAGAGCGACGATCTCAATGACGATGGAATCATCTCTGCAACAGAGTCTGCACAGTTAGGCTATCCCGTACAGAATTTCACCACGGTACGCCCCGGTGATGTGCGCTATGAGGATGTCAACGGCGATGGTGTGATTGACTCCAACGACCAGACCGCTATCGGTTATAGTACTACCTGCCCAGAACTGTTCTATACCTTCCATCTCGGAGCAGAGTACAAGGGCATCGGGCTCATGGCTCACTTCCAGGGCGTAGGCCGCTATTCCGGCGTACGTAACACGAATGGCATGTTCCGTGCCGCAGTAGCTAACAATACGCTGTCGCAATATCTCTATGACAATAGCTGGTCGGCAGAGCGCGGCAACACAGAAAGCCCCCTCTTCCCACGCCTAAGCACTGTAGCAAATGCCAACAACGACGTGACGAGCACACTGAACCTCTTCGACCGTAGCTATTTCAAACTGCGCAGCATCGAGTTGTTCTACAACCTTCCGAAGTCGCTGCTTTCCAAGACAAAAATCATCAATAAGGCCAAGGTCTACGTACGTGGTACAGACCTTTTCACTGCCGACCATCTTGAAGAGGCCGATGCTGCATCCTACGGTGCTGTCCAGCCTCTGACACGCAGCTTGCAGATTGGCGCTTCGCTAACATTCTAATAGAGTAGTAACAATAACAGAAAATCAAAGATTATGAAACTAAATAGAATTCTTTTAGGTGCAATGGCGGCCGGGGTACTTGCTTCTTGTGGCGACATGGACTACCATGAGGACCTTCGCCTGGACCGCGCCTATATAGACCGTAACTTCGAATACGTAGGCGGTCTGATGAACGCCATCTACACCGACCTCGATACCGACTTCGGCAATTTCAGTGGAGCCATGCTTTCGTCTGCTACCGATGAATCAGAATACAGCACCTCAGGCAACACTATTGAGAACTTCTACAATGGAGCGTGGAGTCCCGCCAACCCCATGCAGACCATGTGGACAAGAGCCTATGAAGGTATAACCTACTGCAATGAGGTTCTTGATAACTGGCAGGGACTTACCTTCCCGGAATTTGAAATGGACAAGGACTATGCCAAGAAGATGCACCAGTACCAGAACTACCAGTACGAAGCACGCTGGGCCCGTGCATACTTCTATTACGTATTAGTGCGCCAGTATGGTGCCGTACCCTTCAAGACGCACAACAGCACGGGTGACGAAGAGACTGCCCTGCCACGTACGTCTGTAGACGAAATCTTCAACTTCATCGACAGTGAGTGTGCCGACATCCAAGACAAGATTGTGAAAGACTATACCGATCTCGGCGATATGGCATACGGTTCACCTGAGAAAGGCCGTGCCACAATGTTCTCTGTCATGGCTCTCCGTGCCCAGGCCGCACTTTACCATGCCAGTCCGCTGTTCAATCCAAACAACAATGCCGACCTGTGGTACAAAGCTGCTGTAACCAGCCGCGACCTCATAGACAGTTGCGAATTGAACAACCGTCATACCCTATCAGCCAGTTATGACAAGCTATGGGGTTACAACAGTGCCGAGTTCTACAGCGATGCCGACTTCTACAGAGAGGCATTGTTCGGCCGCCGCGTAGCAGCCTCCAACTCGTTCGAGGGTTACAACTTCCCCGTAGGCTATTCTGCTGGCAAGGGCGGCAACTGCCCGACACAGGACATGGTAGATGCCTACAACATGACGAATGGTATGATGATTGGCGAGACCGGCTCCGGCTACGACGCACAAGATCCCTACACCAACCGTGACCCTCGCTTCGCACTGACCATCGCACACAACGGTGAAGCATGGCCTACCGACATCGCCAACACATCGTACACTACGCTACAGACATACGTTGGCGGCTACCATGCCCGTCCACGTACATCGTATGCTACGCCCAGCAGCTACTATCTGAAGAAATTGTGCCAGCGCTCACAGATTCTGCGCACTGGCTACACTACCACTGCAGCACATGTTTGGCTGACCTTCCGTACCGGTGGTGCCTATCTGAACTATGCTGAAGCACTGTTCCAGTACTTTAAGGCACAGGGTAACGCCAATGCTGCTGATGCCACCAATGCCGACTTCCCCCGCTCTGCACGAGAAATGGCCAGCAAGACGCGCCAGCGTGTCGGTATGCCAGCATTTGCCGCCGGCATGAACAACGACGAGTTCTGGACACGTTACAAGAACGAGCGTCAGGTTGAGCTGGCTTTCGAAGGCCATCGCTTCTACGACATTCGCCGCTGGAAGGAAGACGGAAACAAGTTCATGAACATCCACCGCATGGAGATTACCCCAGTCTACACGACCACAACCGATGCTGACGGAAACACTACAACCGAGATTACTTCATATACCTACAATATAGTGCCCTATACACGCGGCAATGGACAGTGGCAGGAAAAGTGGAACCTATTCCCCATCCCGCAGACGGAAATCATGAAGTCTGGAGGTGCCATTACCCAAAACCCTGGCTGGTAATCCATTCTACCAGAGACATTATCATTAGGAGTATCCTCACCAGGGATACTCCTAATTGTTATTTATACTTTTCAGCCAAACATTTGGTGGATTCGGAAATGTTACGTATCTTTGCAATCGAATAACAAAAGTCAAGAGCGTATGATCAACGTTGCCAACCCTATCTACGACATCGTCTTCAAATACCTGATGGAAGACGAGCGCATTGCCCGTACCATACTGTCTGCCCTCCTGCAGAAAGACATCGTCAAAGTGGAGGTTCGCCCACATGAGTACAGCAACACCAAGCGCGACACGCTGTCCGTGTTCCGCATCGACTT
>JAFUAY010000009.1 GCA_017460515.1 Prevotella sp. | reverse complement strand
CACTATTAAATTTTGGCGTCAGAATGGTCCGAAAGATGCGGGTCACTTCGATACGCACGAAATGCACGATATCCCCGATGACACCTCCTTCCTGGAGATGCTCGACATCCTGAACGAGGAGCTCATCAACGAAGGCAAGGAGCCCTTCGTGTTCGACCACGACTGCCGCGAGGGTATCTGCGGTATGTGTTCACTCTACATCAACGGTACACCTCACGGAAAGACCGAGCGTGGTGCTACCACCTGTCAGCTCTACATGCGCCGTTTCAACGATGGCGACGTAATCACCGTTGAGCCTTGGCGCTCAGCTGCCTTCCCTGTGATCAAGGACTGTATGGTAGACCGCTATGCCTTCGATAAGATCATCCAGGCAGGTGGCTATACCACCATCCGTACTGGTCAGGCTCAGGATGCCAATGCTATCCTGATTCCGAAGGAAGACGCCGACGAGGCTATGGACTGCGCTACATGTATCGGTTGCGGTGCTTGCGTAGCAGCATGTAAGAACGGTTCAGCTATGCTGTTCGTTTCTTCTAAGGTGTCTCAGCTCGCCCTGCTTCCTCAGGGTCGCGTAGAGGCAGCCCGTCGTGTGAAGAACATGATTGCCAAGATGGACGAGCTCGGCTTCGGTAACTGCACCAACACCCGCGCTTGCGAGGCTGTCTGCCCGAAGAACGAGACCATCGCTAACATCGCTCGTCTGAACCGCGAGATGATCAAGGCAAAGCTCGCAGATTAAGGTTCTACCTTATTAATATGATTGTGCGCCGCAGCTTGCTGTGGCGCACTTTTTAATTCAAGGATCATTGATAGTACTCATTCGTTCCCAATAGTTTTCCTGTGAGAAGCTATGAGTTTCTCTTTGGGACACCATCGGAATTATTATAGTTAATTTAGAACTTATATCCATTCACGCTGTCCCAGTCGGGGTCGGCGCAACCAGTTGCTGATATACGAGAAGACAAGGAGACGAGGAGTCAAGTTTCTGATGTGAAGCAAAATGCTCCACAATTTACTGAAAATGCCCATATACAAAGGATTTCGGTGTGGAGCATTTTGGGGGATTGCCATGAGTGAAGCCTAGTTTTGCCAAGGGTAAAACTAGGCTTTGCCCTGAGTGAACTTAGGCTTTGCTAACTATCATACTTGCAATCTCCAAACACTATGTTTGCAATGTCCAAACACCAGAGTAAGCCATCGTAAACATGGTGTTTAGACCTCATAAGCCTATGACTTATGAAGCAGAAAAATGCTCCACACTTATCCGCTTGATTTTCAGCTTGTTGAATAAAAATATGGAGCATTATTTTAAAATAATTTTTGTAGTTGAGTGAAGGACTAAATCACATATTCAGCTTACTCGAAACCAGGCTAGCCTGAAAAGGCAACTGAAAGAAAATCGATCTTTGACATACTGAGACATTACGGATATTATTTTTTAGGGGATTCTGCGATAATCTCGCAGAAAAGTTGTATCTTTTGACTTCGTCAAAGATACTCACGCTCGGAAATACTCAAATAAATTTGGTATTTCGCTCGCTTATTCGTATCTTTGCAACCATAAAAGGTAAAACAAAACGATTATGGCCAAAGAAGACATTGTAAGACGTTGGTTGGAGATAGCCGCAGAAGACTTAGAGGTGGCCGAGTCGAACCACTCGAACAGCTACTGGCTCTATGCAGCTTCGCTTCATCGCCCACATCGAGCCGATGTACATCGAGGCCCGCTACCCTGAACAGAAGGCCGCTACGGCCCGCACGCTGAGCAAGGAAGTGAGCCAGTATTTCATAGAGCAAACCAAACAATTGACGCAATGGAT
>JAFUAY010000045.1 GCA_017460515.1 Prevotella sp. | reverse complement strand
TGTTGTCGTAACAGGTACCTGACACCTACCGTCACACCTACCGTCAGGCGGATTGGGTTGTCTTCAAAGGAATGATTTTGTAGAAGGGAACATTGCTGCGCATAGTGTGGTCGTAGCCCAGTTCCTTCATGGCTTGTCCCAGCTGTACCTTGATGCTGTGACTAATATGGAATAGGAAAAAACGGGGCCGACGGTAGGTGTCAGGTACCTGTTATGACAACACCTACCGTCCCTCAAAGCCTTTGTACATCGGCGTTTTAGCCCTGTTACGGTATATGGTAGCATCTTTTTCGCAATCACCTCTTTTCTGGGAGCAAAGCCTAGGAACGCTAAGGGCGAAACCTAAGAACGCTATGAGCAAAATTAGGCTTCGCTCAGATGCAATTGCTTAGTGATTACGACTCAATTACTTAGTGATTACGACTCAATTGCTTAGTGATTACATCGTAATTGCTTAGTGATTACATCGTAATTGCTTAGTGATTACACCGTAAAAGCTTAGTGATTGCAGCATGTAATCAATAGACTTTCGACTCGTAATCAATAGAGTTAGCCCTCGCAATCAACAGGATTACGAGGGCTAAGTATGCTGTTTACAATATGTAAACGTGGGGGTTACAGGGCGAGGATCTGCTTGGCAGTCTCGTTCTCCGGATCGATGGCAATCACCTTCTCAGCGAACTGCTTTGATGTGGGCACATCGTCCTTGATCTTCAGATAGTAGACCATGAGGAAGTTACCGCCTTCCTTCAGACGAGCCTTGTCGGCATTGTCCTTCTCGGCTTTCTCGCTGATGATGTTTACGAGCTCCTCATAGAAAGGCTGTGCCTTGCCCTGAGAGGCATCGGGGTCCATCATGGTACCTACGCGAGCGCGCCAGAACAATGAATACTCCTTGGCATCGGCATTCTTCTCAGCCAGGTCGGCATAGATCTGGTCGGCCTTTTGCAGCTTCTCCATCTTGGCATCACCCTCCAGGGTATTGGCATACTGAACATAGAGGCGGCCCAGGTCGGCATAGTCGGTAAGTGTGGCACGAGAAACGGTCTTGAGGAAGAGGTCGTAGTAGGTCACGGCATTCTCATAGTCGTCAAGTCCCTTATAGGCATCAGCCAGGTCCTTGATGACACCTGCCTTCTTGTCCTGAGAGTCAAACTCCAGTTCGAGGGTCTTCTTATAGACATCGATAGCCTCCTGATGCTTCTTGGCACCGTTCAGCGCCTTGGCATACACACCATAGATCTCAGGATTCATCTTCACAGAGTCAGAATGATTGATCATGCGGTCAGCATACTCAAGAGCCTTGTCGTAGTTCTTCAGCTGTGTGTGGTTGAACATGCCCAGTTGGTTGTAGGTGAACTTACGAGGTGAGCCTTTCAGTCCATGATCGATGATTTCCTGACTCTTCTCATAGTTACCGAGCAGATAGTTGGCACGTGCAGCGCTCACCACGTCGCGGTCCTCCATCTGTGAGAGGGGCACCTTGTTGTAGGTCTCAGCAGCCTGCTCTACCTTATTGGCAAGGTCATAGATACGACCCTTGAGGATATTCACCTGTCCGTTCTCAACGAGGTCGGGACGCTGAACGCCCAGGTCATCGAGCTTACCGATGGCGGCATCCAGATGGACCTTACGATAGACCATTGCATACTTATAGTAAGCAGAAGGATCCTTCGGAGCGAAGTAGACAGCCTGGTCGTACATACGGGCTGCGCCACCACCATCATCAGCCAGGGCAGCGATATCACCCAGGACGATATAGGCAGGACCGTAGTTCAACTTGGTAGCCAGCTCAGCATAGTAACGGGCATTGGCCGTATCCTTCTCTTCGTAGTAGACACGAGCGATTCCGGTTATTACCTCACCATTCTTCTTATTCTTCTTGTAGATAGACTTGATCTGCTTCTCAGCATCGGGATCATTGCTCTTCACCAATGCCTTCACAGCTTCAACGGGTGACTCTTCCTGAGCCATACCGATTGCGCTGAATCCGAATGTCAGCGCACCAATCATTAGATATTTAATTGTTTTCATAATCAATATATGTTTTGGTGATTACTAATTTCAATACTTGTTCGTTCAGACAGGACTGAAAGTCCTTTAGTCATCTGACGCATCGAGGTGCCCCGCGTCAATCCTTATTTAACAACATTAACGTTACGGACGTTCATGTTGGGGGTATTCGGCAGCAATCCTGCGCTGAAGATGATCTTCTGTCCCTGCGGCAGGCTGCAGAAGTTGGCAAAGCGCGTAGGCATGCCTGTACGGGGCTCAGTGAGCAGGGCATAGATGGTGCGCACCAACGGATAGTTGCCATTATATATATAGGCCTGATAGGGACGGAAACTGTTTCTGACAGTTGCAGAATCCAGTCGGGATACCTTCATGACCGTAATATTCTTCTTAAAGGTGATATTCGTAGTATCACGTTTGTCGTTGAGCCAGTTGGAGCCGATGATGCCCAGGGCGTTCGGTGTTTTCTCAACATACTCGACCACCTCGCTGCTTTTCAGCACTGCACCGATATTCTCACTCTCCTGACTCAGGATAGGCGTGCCACCCAGGATGGAGTCGACACAGAAACGAACGGTACTGCTCTTGGGGTTATCAAAGACAACGTCAATCTGTCCCAACTTTGAGTTCGGGTAAAGCTCTTTCCATTCAGACACTTCGCCCTTCAGGATGCGGGCAAAGTCCTTGACGGAAATACACGTATCGGGATTCGAATTATTGACAATGATGGCCAATCCGTCGAAGGCTATCGGCATGATACGCGGGATGAAGGAACGAGCTTTCAGGTTCTCCATCTCTTTGTCAGTGAACTTACGTGTGGTGAATGCCAGCCAGGTCTCGTTCTTCATCAGTTTCTCGATGGCCTCGGTCTCACTGGTATAGACAGCGTGGAGCGTGTCTTGAGCAATGGCATGGCGGTTAAACACGTTGGTAAAGACATCCAGTTCCTCATCGAGGATGGGGTGGAAGCTTTCGTCGGCCATGAAGACAGAGGCAGCAGCCTCATAGTCATAGTCTGATTCAGTTTTAGGCTTGTTCCCACAAGCGAGGAACAAGCCTAAAATAAGTGATAATCCAACGATGTTGTTGAATTGAGTTCTATTCATACTTCTTTTTCAGTGTTTTACAATCTGAAAACAATTACCAGAATGCGGATTACTGGAGACGGAAGGTTACAGGCACGGTGTACTTCACACGTACGCTTGAACCGTTCTGCTTACCAGGATTCCAACGAGGCATCTGCTTCAGCACGCGTACAGCTTCCTTATCGAGCGAGGGGTCAATAGAACGTGCTACCTGCACATCGGTTACTGAACCGTCACGCTCAACGACGAACGTACAAACTACGCGTCCCTGGATGCCGTTCTCCTCAGCGATAGCGGGATATTTGATATGATCGCTAATCCACTTCAACAAGGCTGCCTGTCCACCAGGGAACTCAGGCATCTGTTCTACCACGTCGAAGACCTTGGTCTCCTCTTCCTTCGGCTTTTCGTCAGCGATAACCTCCTTAGCCTTCAGCACTTCACCTTCAGCCTCGTCGTTACCTTTCACGTCGAAAGTACCGATAGCAGTGTTGGTCTTGGCGAGATCATCCTGTGACTTGATTTCGTCCTCAGGCTTTACCTCGTCGTCCTTCTTAATCTCAGGAGCAGTAAACTTCACAGAGCTCTTTACCTTCTCTACGACTTTCTGCTCAACCTCCACTTTCTGGATGGGCTCTTTACGCTCAACCTTAGCCTCTTTCTTCTGTGCCAGCTTTGACAGCTCCACATCGGTCTCGATGGCTACATCGCTCTTCATGGCATTCTGAATCTGAATGTTCAGGTAAGCGATGACGAAGACAGCGATAATGGTAGAGATAACGACTGTGAGAGCCATTACGTTACGTTTACCTGTCTCCTTGCGAAGCGTATATGCACCGTAGGCCTGGTTCTTGTTTTCAAAGACAAGGTCTACCCAGTTGTCATTTATAAGATCTACTTTTGACATAGTTCTATTCCTTTCCTTTATTTATCGTTAGAATACTTTATGCCTTTGAGTTCGAGGAGTTTCTCATCGTCCTCATTGACCTTATCAATGACATACTTACCAATGCTGCAGATCAGCATCTCGTCCAGAGCCTGTACCATGTTGTTGTAGGTAGAAGAGTCCATGGGCTTGATAATCACGGTCAGTGTCTGCATACCCTTCTCGCCAAACTCGGCAATGAACTCGTCAGACTTACCGTTACGAATATCAGAGAGCTGCTTGTCATAGTCCTCTTTCTTGAACTTGTCGCCCAGCTGGTGCTTCTTCTCGTCAAGCTTCTTCTTGGCCATCATCACGCGAGCAACAGGCGAGAAGCCATCCTCAGTGATATGCTCAATCAGCAGCTTACGAACACCGTCCTTACCCCATGTGGTCTCTTTGAGGCACTCAGGGTTCTCGTATTCGGGCAGACCTTCAACATAGTAAATCTTATCCTCAGCACCAAGGTAGAGCGTAATGGTGTACGAAGCCTTCGTCACCGACTTGTCTTCCTTGGTCATATTCTCATCATTACTCGGCATGGTCAGCTGCATAGCCTGAGGCTTACTCAGCGTCGTACAGAGCATGAAGAACGTAATCAGAAGCATCATCATGTCTACCATCGGCGTGAAGTTCACGCGGGTATCCATTTTTTTCTGCTTAGAACCACCTTTTTTTGCCATAACTTAAATCTCCGCCTGTTTTTTAGTGTCAAGATTAGTGATGAGCTGATAGCGGTTCTCGTTCATATCCTGCAACTCCGACATCATCTTCTTCACCACTGCATACGAGGTGTTACCGTCGCACTTAATGGCTACGCGGAGGTCGGGGTTAGAGTTACGAGCAGCCTTCACCCATTCCTGGAATTCACTCATTCCGCCATCGATACTATCGAGGGGAATACTCAACTTCTGGATCTCTTCACCCATCTTCTCCTTTGGCAGGCTAAGATATGTGGGCAGAACGTTCAGGGGAGCGCCGATCATGGCATCCTCCTTGAAGTTCTTGAGCTGAGCGCCAGTCAGGCTGATGCCGAACTTAGCGGTCACCTCATCGAGCATGTCGTTCATTGTGTTGCGGTTCTCAGAGCCCACGTAGATGTTGCCCTCTGGTGAAACCAGGATGTTGAGCACATCATTTTCGGGCACCTTCACCTCAGACACAGAGCCAGGCGTGTTGACCTTCACTGGTTCTGGCGTCAAGAATGTTGATGTCAACATGAAGAAGCACAGAAGCAGTGTCATCACGTCCGACATAGGCGTCATGTCGATCCAGATGTCTTTCTTTGCAATTTTAATTTTACCCATTGATTAACTCTTTAAGCGATTAATTAATAAGGTAAAACGATTAAGCCTCGTCGTGGTTAGAATCGTAAGTAGCAGCGATTGTGTAACCAACCTCATCGAGAGCGTAGGTCAGCTTATCGATCTTATTTGAGAAGAAGTTATAGATAACGGTAGCGAACCAAGAGGTCAAGATACCTGATGCGGTGTTCACAAGGGCCTCAGAAATACCTGCAGACAGAGCCATTGAGTCAGCACCACCACCAGCAGACAGAGCCTGGAATGATCCGATCATACCCATAACGGTACCGAACAGAGCGGTCAGAGTACCCAGAGATACGATGGTAGCAACCATAGGCATGTTCATCTGAAGTGTAGGCATCTCCAACTGGATAGCCTCTTCGTGAGCCTGCTGAATCTTAGAAACCTTCTGTGCCTTCTTCAGTGAAGTGTTCTTCTCAACATCCTCATAAGCGTTGATAGAAGCGATCACCACGTTAGCTACTGAACCCTTCATCTTGTTGCAGAGCTCGCGAGCCTCAGCAAACTTCTGAGCGCGGATGAGCTCCTTGATCTGACGGGTGAAAGTACCCAGCTTCATAGTACCAGAAGCAGACTTGATAGCGAAGAAACGCTCAACACCCAGTGTGATAACGGTGAGCAACAGGGTCAAGATGATAGACACAACGAAACCACCTTTATACACAGTACCGTAGATGTCTGTAGGATGACCAGTGGGGTCGCCGCCTGCGAAGTGGCTAGGAGCACCGAGGAAGAACTTGTAGAATGCGAATGCAATGAGGAAGCAGATTACCAGGATGATCCATGCATCCTTAACACCACCAAAGCCCGACTTTTTAGCTGGGGCTGCAGCTTTTGTTGTTGTTGCCATAATTTTTTTTGTTTGTTTTTGGTTATAAAATAAATTTAAGTTGTAAAGTCTTACTGATTCTAAAAGGTTAAAGAGCCTGTGCAGGAAGCGATATTGCTCACCACACATGGCAGAATTGGCGCAAAGGTAGTAAATTAATATCGAAATAGCATCACGCTTTTCTTCAAATTAACCACTTTTAACGACAAGTACCTATTATTTTTGCAATTTTGCAAGTGCTTCCTTGATACGGCGCATTGCCTCACGAATATTGTCATCGCTCGTGGCATAGCTCATACGGAAGCAGTCAGGATCGCCAAAAGCATCGCCTCCGACAGTAGCCACATGGGCTTCGTCGAGCAAGTACATGGCCAGGTCGGTGCTGGTGTTGATGGCCTTTCCATCGGGAGTAGTGCTGCCATAGAACGAACTGCACTTGGGGAAGAGGTAGAAAGCACCTTCCGGACAATTCACTTCCAATCCGGGAATCTGCTTGGCCAGTTCCACAATCAGGTTACGACGACGCTCGAAAGCCTGGCGCATCTCTTCGACACACTCCTGACTCTGTGTATAGGCAAACTCTGCTGCCTTCTGGCTCACAGAACAAGGACCGCTGGTGTACTGTCCCTGCAGTTTATTACAGCCCTTCACAATCCACTCAGGTGCTGCGATATAGCCAATACGCCAACCAGTCATTGCATACGCCTTAGACACACCGTTGACAACGATAGTACGCTCTTTCATTCCGGGGAACTGAGCGATAGACTCGTGATGGCCCACGTAATTGATATGTTCGTAGATTTCGTCAGCCAGCACAAACAGGTCTTCGTGCTTCAGCACCACCTCAGCAAGTGCGCGCAGCTCCTCTTTGTTATAGACAGAGCCGGTAGGGTTGCTGGGAGAGCAAAGGATGATCATGCGGGTCTTAGGCGTAATGGCTGCTTCCAACTGCTGGGCAGTCATCTTGAAGTTCTGTTCGAAGGTAGCCTCCACATAGACCGGTTCACCGCCAGCCAGCTTCACCATCTGGGGATAGCTCACCCAATAAGGTGCGGGGATTATCACCTCCTCGCCTGGATTGACCAGCGCCATCACAGTATTGCACACGCTCTGCTTGGCACCGTTTGATACGAGAATCTCACTGGGCTGATAGCGCAACTGATTGTCGCGTTCCAGCTTACGGGCAATAGCCTGTCGGAGACCAGGATAGCCTGGCACTGGAGAGTAACGTGAATAGTTCTCGTCGATGGCCAGCTTAGCCGCATTCTTGATATGGTCGGGAGTATTGAAGTCGGGCTCGCCCACACTCATGTTGATAACATCAATACCCTGAGCCTTCATCTCAGAGCTTTTCTGCGACATGGCCAGCGTTGCCGAAGGAGCCAGACGCTGTAAGCGGTTAGATAATTGTGCCATATTATTTTCTTTTTGTAATAATTCAACGTGCAAAAGTAATCATTTATTTCGTTTTCGCCCAAGAATTCTGACATTTTTTACGCGACAAGCCACAATTCTTTCACAATCGGGCTTTCGGCATCATAGGTGGAGCGTGTGCCCCATGCGGTCCTGTTTGGTCTTCAGATAGCGTAGATTATACTGATTAGGCGTCACCTCGATAGGCACGTTCTCAACAATTTCAAGTCCATAGGCCTCCAAGCCTACACGCTTCACGGGGTTATTGGTCATGAGCCTCATCTTGTGAACACCTAGATGGCGCAACATCTGTGCTCCACAGCCATAGTCGCGCTCATCGGCCTTAAAGCCCAGACAGAGGTTGGCGTCTACCGTGTCATAGCCTTCTTCCTGCAGTTTATAGGCAGCCAGCTTATTCATAAGGCCAATGCCCCTACCCTCTTGCTGCATATAGACAATAACGCCCTTGCCTTCCTGCTCAATCTTCTCCATAGCCTTATGGAGCTGTTCGCCACAATCGCAACGACGCGAGCCGAGGATATCACCCGTCATACATGAAGAATGTACGCGCACGAGTATGGGCTCATCCTTCTCCCACTCGCCTTTGATCAGCGCGAAATGTTCCTGTCCATTGCTTTTCTGACGGAAGGGAATGATCTTGAAATGTCCGTGTTCCGTAGGCATATCGGCTTCAACGCCCACCTCAATCAGCGACTCCTGCTTCAGGCGATAGGCAATCAGGTCCTTGATGGTCACAATCTTCAGTCCGTATTCCTGGGCGAAAGACTGCAGTTCGGGCATACGAGCCATTGTTCCGTCATCATTCATAATCTCCATCAACGCACCAGCAGGATACAGGCCAGCCAACTTACAAAGGTCGATGGCAGCCTCAGTATGTCCGGAACGGCGCAGCACGCCATTATCTTGTGCGTAAAGCGGATTGATATGTCCAGGGCGCCCGAAGGTCTGTGGTGTAGAGTTCGGATCAGCCAATGCCTGTATGGTTGCAGCACGGTCATGTGCCGAAACGCCCGTGGTACAGCCTTCCAACTTATCAACAGTTACCGTGAAAGGCGTTCCCAGCACGGAAGTATTCTCAGATACCTGACGGGGCAGGTCGAGTTCCTCACTGCGACTGATGGTGATAGGAGCACAAAGCACGCCTCGTGCATACTTCAACATGAAGTTGACCATCTCTGGCGTGATCTTCTCAGCAGCACAGATCAGGTCGCCCTCATTCTCGCGGTCCTCGTCATCAACGACTATCACAAACTTTCCTTCGCGGAAGTCTGCCACAGCCTCTTCTATCGTATTCAGTTTGAACATCTCCATAAATTATTGTCGACTAAAGATTGTTATACATATAATGTTGCCTCCTTCTGCAAGTCACCGAGTTCAAGTACCCTGGGAATCAGTTTCTTGTTGACGCGCAAAATGACCTGCAAGTCATGATAGAGGCGCAGACGGTAGCGAATCATTCGCAGATAGAAGAACAGTCCCAGCGGCAGGCAGAGTCCTGTCACGATGTTGAGCCACTTCCGCTCAAACGGACGTGTATGTGCATGAGTAGCAATCACCGGATACTGATTCAGTTTCATCAGCACGTATGAATTCTTGGAGTACGAGAGGTTCTCGATAGCCACTTCCAGCACGTTGTTCAGCTGTTCTATCTCATGGTCATCACCAGGACGGAAGAACACCTTGATAGGATTGGGGAAACTGCGCAGTTTATGTTCTTCGTCATATTTCTCTACCGCCAGGCTCAGGTTCTTCAGCATTTCAGCATCTGCCAGGTATGACGGTTCCTCAATGATAACCTCCTTGCGGGTAAGGTTTCGTTTCTGGCGAAGTCCCAACACCTTCATGAAGAAGATTCGGTAAGCATCCATGCTGAACACGGTAGAGTCCTTGTTTGCCTTGTAAGTAAAGAAAATGGCCATGGGCGCGAGCACCATCGTGGATATCCACTTTCCGAACCATACCGCCCACTCATCTGCACGAGCCATTCGCATACCGGAGTTCTCGAAGATGTAATAGACGATGAACACGATTACCGATACAATCACAGGAACACCCAGTCCACCCTTTCGGATAATAGCGCCTAAAGGAGCCCCAATGAAGAAGAACACGATACACGACAGCGACAGCGTGATCTTGGTGATGAACTCCATCTGGTGGACGCGATACTCCCTGTTCTCATAGAAGCTGAAATCACTCTTCATCGAGAGGTCGTTGACCACGCTCTGCGACTGACTTACTGCATCCTTGACAGCTTTCAGCTTCTGCTCCTTGGTCAGGCGGATATATATGGTATCCAGACTGACGCCCTCTGCCATCTGTTTCTCCATACGCAGGGAATCGTCATGACTGGCAGTTGGCATTGACATCACATAGTCACGCGAAGACTTATAGAACTGTCGGCCGATACTGTCGCAACGCTGTTTGATAGAGTCCAAGTCTTCCAGAATGCGGAAACTGCTCTTCACCTTTGCGCTATGACTGAGGTCTGACACATCGTCAAGATTGAATCCACCGTCGTAATCCAAGAGTATCTGCTTGTTGGAGAAGGTCTCACGACGATAAGGCACCTCGGCTGTTCCTCCGATATCCTGAGAGCGCATGTTCTCAAACCACTCACCGTTCCAAAGCGTCAGCAGCAGGTGTTTCTTCTCAGCAGTAGACTGCAGCATACCGGAGTCTGCAAGGATAATAGCCTGATCCTCATAACTGCCAGTACGACGATAGATCATAATACCGTACAGATGACCTGATTCCAGGTCTTTCTTTTGCACATAGAGGTTCGTCTCAGGCAGTCCGTCATAGAAGATGCCCTCTGGTATCTCCAGCTCTGGACTCGTCTGCTTCATCGCAATCAGCAGGCGTCCAAAGCGCCTGTTGGCTTCAGGGCCTATGACGTCCTGGAAGAAGAAGGAGAGTCCAGCGATACAGCAAACGATGAAAATCAGCGAGCGCATGGCCTGCGTCAGCGAGATACCTGCCGCCTTGATGGCAGTCAACTCAGAACTCTCGCCCAGATTACCGAATGCAATCAGCGACGAGAGCAGGATGGCCAGCGGAAAAGCCTGTGGCATCAGCATCAATCCCATATACCAGAAGAATTGCGCCAATACATCAAGCGTCAGGCCCTTACCAATCAGTTCATCGACATAACGCCACAGGAACTGCATCATCAGCACAAACTGGCAGATGAAGAAGGTTCCCACAAACAGCAATCCGAACTGCTTGGCAATGAATATATCCAGTTTCTTGATTCGAAACATTTCGTCTTCCCGATAAACGACAGGTCGTTTTATAACCTTTTGGGCTGCAAAATTACAAAGAAAATATCATAACTCAACCTCTTTTTATTTTTTTTAGTCATTACGCAAACGTTTACGCCAAATAAAATCTAAAAAAACGGGCAATATTTGGCTTTTAACTGTGATTCTTTTAATTTTGCATCCACATTATCTTAATCATTCACTAAAACTATCATTTATGAAAAGATTTTTTACACTAACTGCACTATTCGCGTTTGCCTTACTGATCAACGCACAAGGGTATCGCGAGTGGGACTTCACCAACTGGAGCACTCAGACCATTGAGAATCTGAAAGCCGATGCCGCAGCCAGCAGTACTGAGGGCTGGAGTGACATTGAGAAGAAAGCTGATGCTGGTGAAGGCAAAACAGCCCCTGAGACTACAGCAGGAAAATGTTTCTGGCTGACTGACGCAGAAGGTGGCACACTGAAGGCTAACGGTGTCATTATCCCTGAGACAGAAGGTCTGGACTTCAGCATCAAGTACACTCCCAACCGCTCACTGGCTATTGCCGTAGACTATCCTTCTACATCTCTGGGCGACTATGCTGGCCCACAGTATCTTTGGTTAGGTGGTGGCGGCAAGAAGGTGCCCTGCTTCACTATCCCCAAGGTACGCGTTGGTCAGAAGATGACCTTTGTCGTTGAGTCTCACAAGCCGGCTGACGCTCGCGGTATTGAGCTGTATGTTGGCAGCGTTACTGACGAGAACAAGATTGGCGAGTCATTCAAGCCCACCGTTCAAGCAACCAATACTTGGGAAGACTGGACGCTGCCTGAAGGTGTTACTGCCGATGACGATTTGGTTGATATCATTGTCTACAACACCAGTGGCTGTCATATCTACAGCATCGAGGTGGGCACTCCCGACCAGAAGGCGAAGGTTGCCTATCTGTTCAATGGTGACCTCAATGCCGACCTTGCTTTCCCAACTGTCTGCATGAACGACAAGTATGAAGTGGAGCCTATCGAAGCCGCTGGTGCCCAGACCCTTGAGGCACTTACTGCTTACGACGCTATCGTGATCAGCTCTACCGTTATCAACGCTGAAGCTATCGCTTCGCTGAAGACTATCCTGCCCTTCGAGCCCGTGCTCAACCTGAACCCTGCTCTCTATGAAGCTTGGGGCTATGGTGCCATCGGTACTGCTGAGGACACCTACGCTTCTATCCTCAACAAGAACCACCCGTTGTTCCGTGGTCTCGAAATCATTGAGGAGGGAGAGACTGTTGGTCTGGAAATCACCAAGACTGTCAACTTCAAGGGTATCACCCTGGATGGCTATTTCCTCAAAGATGACACGCTGGCTACCGTCATGGGCAGCACAGACGTTGCCATCCACGCTCATAAGCTCAGCCACAATGGTTATCTGTTCCTCCCCTATACACAGGAGACCATCGAAGACATCGCAAGTGCCGATCTGATTTTCAATGCTCTCAGCGTTCTGATTGACTCTAAGGCAAAGGTTTCTCAGGCTCCCAAGCCCTCTATCAGCCTTGAATATAAGGACATGAACACCAATGTGACGCTGAGCAGCTCGATTGGTGCACAGATTTTCTACACCATCGACGGAAGCGAGCCCACTGAGCAGAGCACGCTCTACACCGAACCTTTCAATATCAGCCAAAATGGTATCACAGTGAAGGCTGTTGCCTTAGGCGATGGCTATCTGCTGAGCGACGTGGCTGAACAGCTCGTTGACCTGAAGCAGCAGGCCAAGAAGCCAACGATTGCTGTTGAGAGTCAGGAAGGTAAGTCGCTGGTTAGCATCAGCAGCACGATGGAAGGTGTGGAGGCTCAGATTTACTACAACTTCAGTGGTTCGAAAGATGCTGCACAGTCATCTCTCTACGATGGCGAGCCTGTCGCAGTGACCAAGTCAAAGACCATCTACGCCTTTGTAGCAGCTGAAGGTTACGTGAACTCCGACCTTGTTTCTGTGGAGATCAAGATTCAGAACGAGAAGGTACGTATCGACGTGCTGGCTCACATGGATGCCAACTCTGCCGAGTACAACGGCGGTAGCACCTCTACAGCTTATTATTTCTCTTGGGCCAAGAACAAGACTTACGCTTACTACGACATAGATTCTCGTCAGGAAGAGACCACTGTCAGCCCCACAACAGGTGCTGATACCACCATTGTTTCCTACACCGTGCTGAATGCTGAGGAGGTGAAGGACTTCGAAAACGGTTGGATGCTGCGCTCACGTGGTCAGGTCGTTGACTGGGAGAACCTCTCTACTGGCACCAATATCGGCAACACGGGCGGTTACAACTACGCTACCGTCAACGATATCGATGCTGACTTCCCTGCAACCAAGAGCGTTGTCGTACTGGCAGATAAGAACACTGAGCCTGCTGACTGCAACAAGTTCCCCTACAACGCCTACATCACGACCACCCAGAAGTATGCTGGTCCGTTTGACGTAGTGGCCAACATCGGTAGCATCACCAAGCCCGATGCTGACGCTAAGCACCAGGTTGTCTTGCAAGTTGCTAAGAACGGCAACGAATGGGACAGCGACTGGCAGACCCTTGGCGACACCCTCACAATTGCTGGAGGACGTCTGACCCATAACTATGTGTTCAACTACGAGGGCACTGACGAAGTCTATGTACGCGCTTACCTCTGCGGCGGAAACTCAAAGGCAGGCTTCTACGATATCTATATCGCCAACGAAGGTGAGAAGTCGAAGGAGCGCCTGAGCGGTATTGCTGAGCAGAAGCATGACATCAAGGCCGTTCCCGCAGGCATCTACAGCCTGAACGGAACCCGTCTGAACACAGTACGTCGTGGCTTCAACATCATTCGCAACAGCGATGGAACCACGAAAAAAGTGCTTGTCAAGTAATCGACGCTTGATGTAAACATCCATCATATCATTCATGGCGGAATGCCCCTCACCGGGTGTTCCGCTTTTTTTGTGATTCATGAATGACTGGCAAGAAAATGTAAATTGTTTTGGATAGATGCTAAATAAGTGTAAAAAGTAAGGATTTAGTTTCGAAATACTTGTCTTTTTTTGTAATTTTGCAGTTTGAAAACTCAGTATAGTATAAAAAGTTTCCATAGGAAAGCGCTATACTTGAGTGAAGCAAACAACATTGCTTGAGTGAAGCAAACAACATTGTCGCAGACAGATTGCAACAGTTTAAAAATAACATTATTATAATAATAGGTATGAAAAGTATGAAGAAAATCATGTTGGGAGCAGCCTCAGTACTACTGCTCGCCTCATGCAGTGGAGGCGGCGGACGCCCAAGTTTTGGCGATAATGAGTATCCTGTGGCTGAGGTAGGAACTCAGAGTGCAGCCATGCAGCAGACGTATCCTGCTTCCATCAAAGGTATTCAGGATGTTCAGATTAGTCCGAAGTTGGGTGGATTCCTTACCCACGTATTTGTTAAAGAAGGTCAGGTAGTAAGTGCTGGTCAGACCATGTTCGAGATTGACAATGTGACCTATCAGGCACAGGTGCGTCAGGCTCAGGCAGCTGTCAACACAGCCCAGACAGCAGTCAATACGGCCAAGCTGACCTACGAGAATTCCAAGAAACTGTTCGAGAACCGCGTTATCGGTGATTACGAGATGCAGACAGCCCAGAACAGCTATGAGCAGGCTAAGGCAGCCCTGGCTCAGGCTGAAGCAGGTCTGGCCAACGCTCAGGAGGCGCTCAGCTTCTGCTATGTGAAGAGTCCTGCAGCAGGCGTTGTGGGCACCCTCCCCTACAAGGTAGGTGCATTGGTTAGTGCGCAGAACGTGCTGACCACTGTGTCTGACAACTCCACGATGGAGGTCTATTTCTCTGTCAACGAGAAGGATGCTCTTGAGATGTCGAAGTCTGAGGGCGGACAGAACGCTGCATTGGCAGCTCTTCCCGCTGTGAAGCTTCAGCTGGCCGATGGTACCATCTATGGTTATGAGGGCAAGGTCAGCAAGATGAGCGGTGTCATTGATCAGGCCACCGGTTCTGTACAGATGATTGCTGTGTTCCCCAACCCCAACAAGTTGCTGAAGAGCGGTGGTTCAGGCAATATCATCATTCCCCGCAATCAGGCTGAAGCCATCATCATTCCCCAGTCGTGCGTAACGGAGGTTCAGAACAAGAAGTTCGTCTATACCCTTGGCAGCGACAACAAGGTGGTCTATACCGAGATTACCGTCGACCCCCAGAACGATGGCAACAACTACATCGTGACCAGTGGTCTGAAGGTTGGCGACAAGTATGTGACCAACGGTATCACCAAGCTTTCCGACCAGATGGAGATTGTGCCCATCACTCCTGAACGCTATCAGCAGAAGATTGACGAGCAGGCCAAGGCTATGTCAGCAGGCGACATCGTCAATGCAATCAAAAAATAAATAGACGATTATGACATTTACAACATTTATCAAGCGCCCGGTGCTCTCCACGGTGATCTCCATCACCCTGGTGCTGCTGGGTATAATCGGCCTGACATCGCTGCCTATCGAGCAGTACCCCAATATTGCTCCGCCTACGGTAATGGTGATGACCAGCTATCCTGGTGCTGATGCCGAGACCGTAAAGAACTCTGTCATCACGCCGCTTGAAGAGAGTATCAACGGTGTGGAAGGCATGGACTATATTTCATCGACAGCTTCGTCTGGTTCTGCCAGCATCAGCATTCTGTTCCGTCAGGGCATGAATGCCGATATGTGTGCGGTGAACGTTCAGAACCGCGTCAGCCAGGCTACAGCGCTGCTGCCTGCCGAGGTGACTCAAATTGGTGTTCAGGTTATCAAGCGTCAGACCTCACAGGTGATGATGTACACGCTGACCAGTGATGGCCGTTATGACGATGAGTTCCTGACCAACTATGCCAATATTAACATTGTGCCAGCCATCAAGCGTATTCAGGGTGTGGGCGACGTGATGAGCCCTGGTGTGAAGACCTACTCTATGCGTATCTGGCTGAAGCCCGACGTGATGAAGCAGTACAACCTGATGCCTTCTGACATCAGTGGTGTGCTGGCTGAGCAGAACATCGAGGCCGCTCCTGGTACGTTTGGTGAGCAGAGCAACGTGGCTTACGAGTATGCGATGCGCTATACAGGTCGTTTCAAGACGCCTGAAGAGTTTGGCAATATCATCATCTCAAGTGATGCCAACGGACAGACGCTGAAGCTGAAGGACGTAGCCAAGATTGAGCTGGGCGGTTTGCAGTATGCTGTCTCGATGAAGAACAACAACATCCCCTCTGTGATGGGTATGGTGCAGCAGATTGCAGGTTCTAACGCCAACGATATTGCGAAGGCTGTGAAGGCTGAGCTGGAAGAGCAGGCTAAGCTGTTCCCTCCAGGCATGATCTATAAAATCAACTACGACGTCACCGAGTTCCTCTATGCCTCTATCGAAGAGGTGGTGTTTACGCTTGTATTCACCCTGATACTCGTGTTCATCGTAATCTACATCTTCCTGCAGGACTGGCGCTCTACGATGATTCCTCTGATTGCCGTTCCTGTGTCACTGATTGGTACGTTCTTCTTCCTGACAGTATTCGGCTTCTCTATCAACCTGCTTACGCTGTCGGCCTTGCTGTTGGCTATTGCCATCGTGGTCGACGATGCCATTGTGGTGGTCGAGGCCGTACATGCTAAGCTCGACCAGGGCTACAAGTCGACGCTGACTGCCTCTATCGACGCGATGAACGAGATTTCAGGCGCTATCATCTCTATTACGCTGGTGATGGCCTCCGTGTTCATCCCCGTATCGTTCATTGGTGGTACGAGTGGTACGTTCTATCGCGAGTTCGGTGTGACGATGGCTGTCTCTATCTTCATCTCAGCCATGAACGCCCTGACGCTGTCGCCTGCTCTGTGTGCCATCTTCCTGAAGCCCCACGACAAGGACGGCCACAAGAAGCTCTCGCGCATTGACCGTTTCCACCTGGCCTTCAATACTGCCTACGACAAGATTCTGAACAAGTATAAGGGCAACGTGGAAAGGCTGGTGCGCAAGCCCATCGGCGTGTTGACCACTGTTTTGATAGCCATTGTGCTGCTGGTGACAGCCTTCGCAACGACGAAGACGGGTCTTGTGCCCGATGAGGATACAGGTACCGTGTTCTGTACCATCTCTCTGCCTCCTGCAACATCAGTAGCCCGCACCCGTCAGGTCATTGACGAGGTCGATAAGATTCTGGCTGCCGACCCTGCCATCCAGAGCCGTGAGCAGATTCAGGGTTACAACTTCATTGCAGGTGCAGGTTCCGACCAGGCCACGTTCATCATCAAGCTGAAGCCCTTCTCTGAGCGTCAGAAAGGATTCTGGTGGAAGCTCAAGGGCTTCTGGGAAGGCGACAGCTTCTATCGTTTCTTCATGAACCCGATGGATGCCAGCATGGTGGTGGCTCAGATCTTCATCAAGACAGCCCATATCAAGGATGCCAAGATCCTGGCCTTCGCACCACCTATGATTCCTGGTTTCTCTGCCAACAGTGGTGTGTCGATGGTGATGCAGGACCGTACGGGTGGCGACCTGAACAAGTTCTTCGGAGTGGTTCAGGACTTCCTGGCTGAGCTGAACAAGCGTCCTGAGTTCCAGATGGCTATGACCTCTTATAACCCTAACTACCCACAGTACATGATTCATGTCGATGTGGCCAAGTGTAAGCAGGCTGGTATCTCGCCACGCGTCGTACTGACCACGCTTCAGGGCTATTATGGCGGACTCTATGCCTCTAACTTCAATGCCTACGGCAAGCTCTACCGTGTGATGGTGCAGGGCGATCCCTCTACCCGCACGACGCCAGAGTCGCTGAAGAGCATCTACGTGCGTACTGGCAAGGGTATGGCTCCTGTTGAGGAGTTCTGCAAGATTGAGCGCGTCTATGGTCCGTCAAACATCAACCGTTTCAACCTGTTCACCTCTATTAATATTACAGGTACGGTAGCCGATGGAGTCTCTACCGGTGAGGCTATCAAGGCTGCTCAGGAAGTGGCTGCCGAAGTGCTGCCTACGGGCTACTCCTACGACTACATGGGTCTGACCCGTGAGGAGGCCAAGGCTTCCAACACCACAGC
Organism: Prevotella sp.; assembly: GCA_017460515.1. GTDB lineage: Bacteria > Bacteroidota > Bacteroidia > Bacteroidales > Bacteroidaceae > Prevotella. Next base: position 29,497 of record JAFUAY010000045.1, on the reverse strand, counting down.
CGTGATCTTCCTGCTCTGCTTCATCTTCATCTACCTGATTCTGTCTGCCCAGTACGAGAGCTACATCCTGCCGCTGGCCGTAGTGCTCTCAGTACCCTTCGGACTGGCTGGCTGCTTCGGCTTTACAGCGCTGTTCGGACATGCCAACGATATCTACATGCAGATCTCGCTCATCATGCTGATTGGTCTGTTGGCTAAGAACGCCATCCTGATTGTAGAGTTCGCACTGGAGCGCCGTCGTACAGGTATGGCCATCTCTTGGGCTGCCATCCTGGGTGCTGCCGCCCGTCTGCGTCCTATCCTGATGACGTCGTTGGCCATGATTATCGGTCTGCTGCCAATGATGTTCGCATCTGGCGTAGGCAAGAACGGTAACCAGACGCTGGGTGCTGCCGCAGTAGGCGGTATGTTGCTCGGTACGCTGTTCCAGATCATTGTCGTGCCAGGCTTGTTCGTCATCTTCCAGACGCTGCAGGAGAAGTTCCGTCCGATGGTCTTCGAAGGCGATGAAGAGAATCCTGACGTTACGACAGAGCTGCAGCAGTATGCCAATCGTCCTGTAGATTATAAATTGGAAAAATAGTTATGAAGAAGATACTGACAATAGCCGCATGCTCGCTGATGATGGCGAGCTGCGGACTCTACAACAAATACGAGCGTCCTGACGAGGTGAAGACCCAAGGACTCATTCGCGACCTCACCAACGATGGCGACACGCTCGTCACCAATACTGATGAGAACTTCGGCAACCTGCCCTGGCGCGAGGTGTTCACCGACCCACAGTTGCAGTCGCTCATCGAGAAAGCTCTTGAGAACAATACCGACCTGCGTAATGCAGCCCTCAACGTTAAGATGATGGAGACGGCACTGACCTGCGCCAAGCTGGCCTTCCTGCCCTCTATCGCCATTGCCCCACAGGGAACCATCTCAAAGGTGCAGATGGACGGTGCTTCCACTTCGAAGACCTACCAGTTGCCCATCTCAGCCTCGTGGAACCTCGACCTCTTTGGCAACCTGCTCTCGCAGAAGCGTTCGGCTCAGATGAAACTGCTGGCCACGAAAGACTATCAGGTAGTGGTTCAGACGAACATTATCTGTGGTGTGGCCAATCTCTACTATACGCTGATGATGCTCGACGAACAGCTGGCCATTGTCACCGATATGGAAGGACTGGTCAAGGAGACCTGGGACATGATGAAGCTCCAGATGGAACTGGGACGTGCCCGCTCTACCAGCGTACAGAGCGCTGAAGCCAGCTACTACAGCATCCAGGCTCAGAAGGTGACGCTGAAGAAGCAGATCCGTGAGATGGAGAACTCGATGTCGCTGCTCCTCAACGAGGCAGGCCATCAGATCAGTCGCGGCTCGTTCTACAGCCAGTCACTACCCTCGCAGTTTGCTACAGGCGTAGGCATCCAACTGCTGTCTAACCGCGCTGACGTGCATGCTGCCGAGATGCAGTTGGCACAGTGCTTCTACGACACAGAGACAGCCCGTTCACGCTTCTACCCCAGCATCACCATCTCAGGCAACGCTGTGTTTACCAACTCACTGGGCACACAGATTGTCAATCCAGGCAAGTGGATCCTCTCAGCCGTTGGTTCGCTGACGCAGCCCATCTTCGCCCACGGACAGATCGTGGCAGGACTGAAGGTGGCGAAGGCTCAGCAGGAACAGGCACTCAACAACTTCCAGCAGGCCATCCTGAAGGCAGGCAATGAGGTGAGCAACGCCCTGGTGAACTACAACGCTTGCGACGAGAAGAGCCAGCTCGACGAGAAGCAGGTGAAGCTCTACGAGCAGACCGTTGCCGATACCCGTCAGCTCTACACCTCGAAGGGCTCCAGCTATCTGGAGGTCATCCAGGCACAGTCAAGCCTGCTCAACGCCCGTATCTCAAAGGTCACTGACGACTTCAACAAGATGCAGGCCGTAGTGAACCTCTATCAGGCACTTGGAGGAGGAAGTAAGTAATCAGCAAAATTAAAGAAATATGGCAAGTGAAATAAGTCCCAAAGCCGAAATCAGCCCCAACGCGAAAATAGGCAACAACTGTAAGATATTCCCCTTCGTCTATATCGAAGACGACGTGGTCATTGGCGACAACTGCATCATCTTCCCCTTCGTCAGCATCTGCTCAGGCACCCGCATGGGCAACAACAACAAGGTGCACCAGGGAAGCGTCATCGCAGCCCTGCCACAGGATTTCGACTTCCGTGGCGAGAAGACCCAGTGCATCATTGGCAACAACAACATCATCCGTGAGAACGTTGTCATCAACCGTGCTACCCATGCTGGCGGACAGACCGTCATTGGCGACGACAATGTGCTGATGGAGGGTGCCCACATCTCGCACGACACGAAGGTGGGCAACCGCTGCGTGTTCGGCTACGGAACGAAGATTGCAGGCGACTGCGAGATTCAGGATGGCGTCATCTTCTCATCGTCAGTCATCGAGAACGCCAAGACCCGCGTAGGTCGCGGAGCCATGATCCAGGCAGGCACCACCTTCTCCAAAGACGTGCCCCCCTACATCATCTGTTCCAAGCGTTCAGAATATGGTGGTGTGAACTTCACGATGGGCCGCTCCTACGGAGTCGACGAGAAGACGCTGAAGCATATTGCCAACGCCTACCGTCTGGTATACCTCAGCAACACCTCCCTCTTCGATGCAGTCAATCAGATTGAGGAGCAGGTGCCCGACAGTCCTGAGATCCGCAACGTCATCCAGTTCATGCGCGACACGCAGCTGGGTGTCATCGGAAAGAAGTAAGCAGTTTTCGCTGTCACGCCTGTCACGGGTGTCACGCCTGTTCCAGATGAAAAATGAGAGATGACAGATATGATTAGACTCAAGAGCGCTCCTGCCATTCAGCAGGGGCGCTCTTAGGTTTCGCTCCCAGTGAATTGGCTTTCGCTCTTGGTAATCATGGTGTTTGCGCGGCGTAATCATGGTGTTTGCGCGGCGTAATCATGATGTTTACAAGGAGCGTTCTTAGGCTTTGCTATGAGCGTTCCTAGGCTTCGCTACGCGCGTTTCAGTTGTTTGCATGGAGCGTTTCAGTCAAACGCTGGGGGAGCACACAAAGGTAATCATATCTATCATTTCTCATCTCTCATCTTGACGCAGTCACCTGAGCAGGGGCGTGACACCCGTGACAGGCGTGACAGCAAAATCTGCACAATGTCAGCCCCTGCCCTCGCTTAAAGCGGAACCAAACCTAAGAGCGCCCCCACATCAGCAGGAGCGCTCTTAAACTAATCATATCTTTCATCTCTCATTTTTCATCTTTCATCCGGAGATTACTTCTGATTGAAGTAGTACTTCGCGCCAATCTGGATCTGCCAGCACTGGCCGTAGGAGTGGATGTAGTCCCAAGTCTTGGTGGGATACTCTCCGTTCACCTTGTTCATAGCGAACTTAGGAGCACCGTAGACGATGGTCTGACCAGCAGCATCATACTTCCAGCCCTTGTCGACCACGTTCAGGATCTGTCCGCCGTTGGCAGGAGCCATATTCTGGAACACGCCCCACTTCGAGTTGAACAGGTTACCGATGTTCTTGATGTCGCAAGAGAGCTGCAGCTTGTGCTCAGTCTTGCCAATCTTCAGGGTCAGGTCGTGAGCATAGCGGAAGTCGAAGCGGTGAACCATCGGGGTATGGACAGCATAGGCGCCAGCATACTCGCCCTTGTGGTTGCGCAGGTAGTCGTCTTGCTCAACAAAGTTCCAGAAGGCCAGACGATCGGCATCGCTGACGAAGCTGATCTCGTTGTCGTTGGCAGGAATATACATCAGGTCGGTGGTCTGTCCATCACCGTTGATATCGCCTGAATAGTAATATGAGTAGGCAGTATTTGACGCACAGCCCTCATAGAAGAGCGAGAAGTGCTCCTTGTTGTAGTCGTAGCTGACGCTGGCAATCACGCGGTGAGGCAGTGTGAAGCTGGTGCTCTGCAGGTCGGCAAAGCGGGGTCCGTCGACGGCATACATTGCCTGCAGCACGGAGTTGGCATTACTGCCTGGGAGCGATGACTTCTCCTTCATCACGGTATAGGTGTAGGCAGCCATCAGTCGCAGGTCTTTCACGGGCTCTGCGTTCACGGTGATATTGGCTGTATAGCCATAGCCCTTATTGGTATTGGTCAGCACGTAGGCGTTGGGCAGTGTCTTGCCGCTCTCGTCAGTCAGTCGATAGTTCTTCGGATAGATCAGACGATTGTCGGCTCCGTTCATGCGTGCCCATCCGTCAGTATTGCCATCAATACTGATGTCCTCCAGGAAGACGTCGTTGATCACCTTGGTATATGTGAACTCACCCGTTACGGAGAGGGGGAACGACACGGGCAGGTTGATATCTACTGCCAATGCCGACTTCCATACCTGTGGCATCTTGAAGCTATGGTCTACTGCCGATACGTTGCTGGGACGTGCGCCCTCGTCAGGCGAGATAGTGGTCTTCGCATCAGGATTGTTGGCCACGATAATGTCGCGAATCTCGTCAGGATTGGTGCGGAGGCCACCAGCGAAGGCTGAGGTCACTGCTCCACCATAGGTCTTGTCGCTGCTGCTCTTGTAGAGGTACTTCGACATACCCGTACTGCCAGGCATATTGGTGAAGAACACCAGGGGCAGGCGTCCTACGAACAGTCCGCTACCACCACGTACCTTCAGGCTCTTGTCGCCCATCACGTCCCACACGAAGCCAAAGCGGGGCGATACGGAGATATGGCTCTTGGGCCATTCGCCTGTGGTGAGGTGGGTTCCGTTGTAGTTGAGTGCATCGATCGTATTGTTGGCCATCAGGTCGCTATTCTTAAACATCATGTTGTCGAAGCGTACGCCAAGGGTCAGCTTCAGTCTGTCCATCGCGTTCCACTCATCCTGCAGGTATACGCCCAGCTGGTTGAAGGTCACCTTGTCAGTAGGCTCTGTATCGCCATTATAGCCCCATGTGAGTGCTACGGCTGCAGGAGCGGCACCCGTCATGAAGTCGTTCAGGCTGTTGTAGGCATACGAACCGTAGAAGCTGCGCAGGTAGGTATTGTAGGCCACCTGATGCTCGAAGTTGAAGCCTGCCATCAGCTTATGACTGCCCATGAAGTAGGTCACGTTGTCAGTAATCGTAGTGGTCTTGTTGCGCACGCGGTTGCCTGGCGTACAGAACTCGTAACCCAGCGTGATATAAGGCTTGGGCGTCCCCGTTGCATCGGGCTCGTAGATGTCAATGAAGGGGAAGTGAGACGAATTACTATCGCGCACATCGTCGATATCAGAATAGGTGAACAGCAACTCATTGGAGAGGTTCTGCGTGAAGCGGCTGCTCAGGTTACCTGAAATGGTGGTCACCTTGTTCTGCTGCTTGTACATCGTGTTGGCATAGCTCATGGCCGACTGCGAGAAGCGGCCTTCGGTGCTGGAGTTGAAACTCTTTCCGAAGTCATTGGAAACACCTGTAGGAGTGTTCCACACCTCATTGTTCGTATGGTTGAAACGAACGTAGAAGTGATGGTCCTGATTGATGTTCCAGTCTAAACGGGCCAGGTATTTCACGTTGCTCTCGTCAGCAGGGAAGTCTGTCCAGGAACCGGTATCGTAGCCGTACTTGCTGCTGACGAACTCAGAGACTTTCTGCAGGTCGCTCAGCTTAGCACGCGAGAGGTTCTTCTTGCTGTCAGCCACACCGTTTTCCGAACCACGCCAGCGGTTAGGAGTGGTGGGCACGGTGGTCTTCTCATAGTTGGCAAAGAAGAACAGCTTGTCCTTGATAATCGGGCCTCCCAGTGTGAAGCCGTAGGTCGTCTTGCGGTCCTTACCAGGATCAGCCATCGACTCATCATCAACGCGGTTACCGTGCATATTCTCGTTGGTGTGGTAGATGTAGGCCGTACCCTTGAACTTATTGGTACCGCTCTTGGTGATAGCGTTCACGCCACCGCCCACGAAGTTGCTCTGACGCACATCGAAGGGCGACACCACCACCTGCACCTCATCGATAGCATCGACTGATACTGGCGTACCGCCACCAGGCAGGCTGGATGACAATCCGAAGTTATTGTTCAGGTTGGCACCATCCAGGGTGAAGTTCGACATACGTCCGTTGGCACCAGCAAAGCTCATACCGTTGGCATAAGGCGAGATGCGCGAGATGTCGGTAATAGAGCGCGACACCGTTGGAATGGCTGAGAGTGTTGCATTGTTGATATTGGTAGAGGCGCCCGTCTTCTCAGCAGCAAACTTCGAAGCCTTGCCACTGACCACGATCTCCTTCAGCTCGTTGGAGTTCTCAGAGAGCGATGTGGTGACGTTGTAGGTCTCACCCAACTCCAGCACGATGTTCTTCAGCGAACGCGACTGATAGCCGATGTAGGATACGGTCACCGTGTAGGGACCACCCGTACGCATACCCTGAATGATGAAGCGTCCCTTCGTGTTGGTCACAGCAGCATAACGCGATCCCGAAGGCTCGTGGATAGCCACGATGGTAGCACCGATAGCCTCCTCCTTCGTGTCATCGATAGTCACCTTACCTGCCATACTTGAAGTCGTGATCTGTGCCAGTACTGTTGCACTGAACATCAACAGCAAGGACACCAAAAAGAGTAATCTTTTTTGCATAAGGAGTTATGATTTTTTAAATGATTATTAATTACGCTGCAAAATTAACCATTTTTTTTTATTTTCATCGTTTTTGGGCATGAAAATATATGCATAAAATGTTAATTTATCACTTTCACTCCGCCCTTCTTCGTAAACTGGAGTTTGTGCTTTGACAACTGATGAGTGGTATGGTCAAACAATAGGTTGGGATTATAGTGGGTTCCTGCCACTCGCAGTTCGAAGTGCAGGTGTTCCGTACTGGCGCGACCCGTACGTCCTGTCAGGGCTATCACTTGTCCCACGACAACGTAGTCGCCCTCCTTCACAAAATTCTTCGAGTTATGGCTATAAAGGGTCTGCAGGCCGTTCTCATGGGCCAGGATGATGCAGTTGCCATAACCGTAATAGGGTTTCGACATGATGACGATTCCATCGAAAGCAGCACGGATGCTGTCGTTGGCTTTCGTCTTGATGTCTACTCCTGAATGGCGACGTCCGCCACGATGCCCATAGGGACTGATAACCTTGGCGCCACGCAGGGGGTAGCACCATTCATCATCCTTCATCTGGCGTAGGTCGACAATCAGTTTGCCCTTACTGTCATAGGGATTGCTGAGCGAGCGCTTCAGGTCTTCCGCCTGCTGCTCGGCCTTCTCCTGCATCGTGGGGGCTTTCTGCTTCAGAGAATCCAGGAAAGTTCCACCATAGCCCTGCGACTGCGAGGCGCGGAAGGATGCCTGCGTGCTGTCCTTCACAGATGACGAGGATTGCAGCGTCGTTTGGGAACAACCCTGCAAAGCCGTCGTCAGGCTGAGAAACAGTAGGAAGGTCTTCACTTTCATTCTTTACAAACGGGGGGCAAGATTTTAATAACGGAATTCAGGACGCTCTTTAACAAACGGAATTCAGGACGCTTCGACATCCTCGATTTCGTCTTCATCGATATACTCGAAGTCCTCAACGTCTTCTATCTCGTCGTCGTCAATATACTCAATATCATCCAGCTCGCCTTCGTCCTCCAGTTCGGCAGCGAAGGTAGCCATATCCTTATCACGATGCACCAGGCGATCTTCAGCAGTAATGGCCTGTAGCTTGTTGCTCTCAGCGTTCAACTCCTTCCACAGCACGTCCTTCAGCTCTTCGAGTCCGAAGCCTGTTACTGCTGAGATGAACACCACGGGCAGGTCTTGCGGAAGCGTCTCCTTCAGCATCTCAATGAGTTCCTCGTCCAGCAGGTCACATTTCGTGACTGCCAGCACGCGATGCTTCTCCAGCATCTCTGGATTGAACTGGCGCAGCTCGTTCAAGAGGATCTCGTACTCGCGCTTGATATCATCGGTATCGCCAGGCACCATGAACAGCAGCAGCGAGTTGCGCTCTATGTGGCGCAGGAATCGGAGTCCCAAGCCCTTGCCTTCAGCAGCTCCCTCGATGATGCCAGGAATATCGGCCATCACGAACGATTTATTGTCGCGATAGCCCACAATGCCCAGTGAGGGTTCCATCGTCGTGAAGGGGTAGTTGGCAATCTTCGGCTTCGCATTGCTCAGGGCCGACACCAGCGTTGACTTGCCCGCATTGGGAAAGCCCACCAGACCCACATCAGCCAGCAACTTCAGCTCCAGGATGACTGTCATCTCCTCCATCGGCTCGCCTGGCTGTGCGTAGCGGGGAGCCTGGTTGGTAGCTGTACGGAACTGGAAATTTCCCAGTCCGCCACGACCGCCCTTCAGCAGCATCACCTCCTGTCCGTCGTAAGCCACATCACAGACGAACTTACCCGTCTCAGCGTTGTAGACTACCGTTCCAGGGGGCACGTCGATATAGACATCCTTTCCATCGGTACCGTGACACTTATCCTTACCGCCATTACCCCCGTGCTCAGCGAAGATATGTCGCTGGTAGCGCAGGTGAAGGAGCGTCCAGTAGTTATGGTTGCCACGCAGGATGATGCTGCCGCCCTTGCCACCATCGCCTCCGTCAGGTCCCCCGTTCGGGTTATACTTCACGTGGCGCAGGTGCATCGAGCCGCGTCCGCCCTTACCGCTTCTGCACAGAATTTTTACGTAGTCAACGAAATTACTTTCCATACCTTAGATGTTCTCCACCACAGCGCAGATATCAGCAAAGATACGATCCAGGCTGCCCAGTCCGTCGATGTGATGGTGCAGTCCTTCCTGCTTGTACCACTCAATGAGGGGAGCTGTCTGGTTGTGATAGACCACGAGGCGCTTCTTGATGGTCTCCTCGTTATCGTCAGCACGTCCGCTCTGCTATCCGCGGAGCAGGAGTCGCTTCATCAGCTCATCCTCAGGAACGTCGAGTTCCAACATGGCAGCAATGCTGTCGCCACGCTCTGCCAACATCTTCTTCAAGGCCTCAGCCTGTGGAATGGTGCGAGGGAAGCCATCGAAAATCACGCCCTTGTGCTCACGTCCGAACGAGTCGTAGACACTGGCCAGGATACTCACCATCAGGTCATCAGGGATGAGCTGTCCGTTGTCAATAAACTGCTGGGCAGTCTTACCCAGTTCTGTTCCCTTCTTAATCTCTGCGCGCAGCACGTCGCCCGTAGAGATATGTTCCAAACCGTACTTCTCAATCAGTTTGTCACTCTGTGTGCCCTTGCCTGAGCCAGGAGCACCGAAAATCACGATATTCTTCATAAAGTCTTTATTTCGTTTTTTGTTAAATCGTTATTCTTAAAAGCGTTATCACGTTATTTTCCACGCTTGTTCAGCCCCCCATCTCCCTGACTCAGGGAGCAACAAGGGTATACAGGTCCTTCAGTCCGCGACCCTGCTGGTCATAGTCCAGTCCGTAGCCCAGAATGAAGTCGTTGGGAATGCTGAACGCCACATACTCCAGATTCAGGTCTTCCTGGAGTTTCTCTGGCTTGAAGAAGAGGGTACACACATGAATAGATGCAGGATTACGCGTGCCCAGCGACTCAATCATCTGCCTGATGGTCAGTCCCGTCTCGACAATATCCTCCAGGATAATCACCGTTCGACCACTGAGGTCTTCGTTGATACCCATCACCTCTTTGATCTTACCCGTTGAGGTAGTGCCCTGATAGGAGGCCAGCTTCACAAACGATATCTCACAGGGGATGGTCATCTCGCGCATCAGGTCGGCTGCGAAGATGAATGCACCGTTCAGCACAGCCAGGAACAATGGGTTCTTACCCTCCATATCTTTCGATATCTGCTGTGCCAATTCCTTCACTCGCCACTTGATCTGTGCCTCTGGCATCGACGTCTCAAATGTCTTGTCTTTGATGGTGATTCTACTCATGATTGTATTAATTATTATAATTTGTGGGCAAAGTTACAAAATAAATATTAAAAATCAGTCATATTTTCACACTATTTGCATCACAGGTATTAACTTTGCGTCCCGAGAAAGCTAAAACCGAAAACATGATCCGTTTACATGACGTCAACAAGACGTACTTTGGAGCCCAACCGCTACATGTACTGAAAGGCATCAACCTGCATATTGAGCAGGGTGAGTTTGTCAGTATCATGGGTGCCAGCGGCTCTGGCAAGTCCACCTTATTAAATATATTAGGTATTCTGGATAAATATGACTCAGGCACCTACGAGCTCAACGGGGTTCTCATCAAGAATCTCTCTGAGACCCGTGCTGCTGAGTATCGCAACCGCATGATTGGCTTCATCTTCCAGTCGTTCAACCTCATCTCGTTCAAGACAGCTGTCGAGAATGTGGAGCTGCCCTTGTTCTATCAGGGCGTTTCGCGAAAGAAGCGTCATCATCTGGCACTCGATTACCTGGAACGCCTGGGTCTGTTGGACTGGGCTGATCACTACCCCAACGAACTGTCGGGTGGTCAGCGCCAGCGTGTGGCCATCGCCCGTGCACTCATCACCAAGCCACAGATCATCCTGGCTGATGAGCCTACAGGTGCACTCGACTCGAAAACGAGCATCGAGGTGATGCAACTGCTCAAGGACTTAAACAAAAACGAGGGAATGACGCAGGTCATCGTCACCCACGATCCAAGCGTTGCCGACCAGACCAACCGCGTCATCCGCATCAAGGACGGCGTGATAGAGTAATTCGTCAGGATTCACGAAAACTCGAAGTCAACAATGGAACTACTGAATGAAATATGGCAGACGGCGCGTCGCAACAAACTGCGCACCTCGCTCACGGGCTTTGCAGTAGCATGGGGCATCTTCATGCTCATTGTGCTGCTAGGGGCTGGCAACGGACTCATCAATGCACAGATGATGGAGAACGAGCGTTTCCTGACCAGTTCGATGGTGGTCTTCGGAGGATGGACCTCGAAGCCTTACCAGGGACTGAAGGAGGGGCGTGACGTACGACTGCACGAACGCGATATGAAGATTACCGCTAACGAGTTCAAGGAGAATGTCGACGAGGTGGGTGCCCAGTACTTCACATCTGGCATTATCAGCCTCGGACAGCAATACCTCAACGGACAGATCGCTGGTGTCTATCCCAACCACACAAAGATTGACAAGGTGGAGATGCTGCATGGCCGCTTTATCAACGAGATCGACATCCAGGACAGTCGTAAGACACTGGTATTGAGCAACAAGCAGGCCAAGGAACTGCTCTCACTGCCTGTTACTGCTGAGGGACATCAGAAGCCCATCCAACAGGAACAGCTTATTGGCAAATACATCAACGTAGGCTCGTTTGCCTTCAAGGTCGTAGGCATCTATAAGGAACAGGAGAACGCACGAGGCAATGCCTTTGCCCCCTACTCCACCATCAAGCGTATCTATGGTGCAAAGACAGACGATGCAGGACGCATTGAGTTCACCTTCCACGGACTGACCACTGGAGCAGACAACCAGCTCTTTGAGAAGAAGTACCGCCAGCGTCTGAACGCAGAACATCAGGCACATCCGGACGATGAGGATGCCGTATGGATATGGAACCGCTTCACACAGTCGATGCAGATGGAGCAGGCAATGGCAATCCTCCGCACTGCCCTGTGGATCGTGGGAATCTTCACCCTGCTGAGTGGCATCGTGGGAATCTCAAACATCATGCTCATCACTGTCAAGGAGCGCACCCATGAGTTCGGCATCCGCAAAGCCATCGGAGCCAAGCCCTGGAGCATTCTCAGACTGATCATCGTCGAGAGTATCATCATCACCACCTTCTTTGGCTATATAGGAATGGTGCTGGGCGTAGCAGCCAACGAGTATATGGATGCCACGCTGGGACATAAGGTCATCGACACAGGACTGTTCAAAGCCAGGATGTTCGAAGACCCGACCGTTGGTCTCGACGTCTGTATCGAGGCTACCATCGTCATGATCATCGCAGGCACCATTGCAGGACTCATTCCTGCCTTCAAAGCATCACGTATCCTTCCCATCGAGGCATTAAGAGCCGATTAGTCCCCTAAGAGATTATGAGAATAGACATAGACAGCTATCGCGAAATACTTGACACGCTGACACGTAACAAGTCCAGGAGTTTCCTGACGGGCTTCGGCGTGTTCTGGGGGGTATTCATGCTCGTGGCACTCATGGGGGGTGGCAACGGACTGAAAGAGATGTTGCAGAAGAACTTCGCAGGCTTCGCCACCAACTCAGCTATGGTATGGGCACAGCCCACAACGAAGGTCTACAAGGGTTTTCGCAAGGGGCGCCAATGGCAGATGGACTATCAGGATGTGGACCGCCTGCGACATAGTGTGCCTGAACTGGATGCCATCACTCCACTGCTCTTCTCGAACGGAGGCACTGCCTACTATGGTGACCGCAAGGCTTCTATCGGAGTCAATGGTGCCCTACCCGACTACCAGCGAGTGAATGAGCCCAAGATGTACTACGGGCGCTATATCGACGAGGCAGACATCCGCGACAATCGAAAGGTGTGCGTCATCCAGAAGAAAACCTATAAGGAGCTCTTCCCCGGAGGCGGAGACCCTTGCGGAAAGCGCATCCGTATTGACAATATCTACTATCAGATTGTGGGCGTCGACTACAACATGTCGCAAGGCATCTCCTTCGGAGGCGAGGCTGGCACAATGGTCATCCTGCCCCTGACGCTCATGCAGCAGGCCTATAATCGTGGTAACCAGGTTGACATCATTGCACTGACAGGCAGGAAAGGGGTGGTGATGTCAAAGATTACAGACCGCATCCGGGAGACTATAGCCCGCGCGCACTACGTAGACCCTACCGACGAGAAAGGCGTCATGGTCTTCAATACCGAGGTACTGTTCCAGTTGCTCGACAACCTGTTCCGTGGGGTCAACTTCCTCATCTGGCTCGTAGGACTGGGAACACTCCTTGCAGGAGCTATCGGCGTGTCGAACATTATGATGGTCACCGTACGTGAGCGCACCACTGAGATAGGTATCCGACGAGCCATCGGAGCCACGCCACGCGTGATCCTCTCGCAGATTATCTCTGAGAGTATCGTGCTGACGCTCGTGGCGGGCATGAGTGGTATCCTCTTTGCCGTGCTCATCCTCCAGATGCTCGAACTGGCCAATACTGAGGACGGCATCCTGCTGGCCCATTTCCAGGTGCAGTTCTGGACAGCCATCATCGCTGCTCTCTTCGTAAGCGCGATGGGTGTGCTGGCAGGCTTGGCCCCTGCAGCCCGTGCCATGAGCATTAAGCCCGTCGATGCGATGCGAGATGAATAGTGTGTCGAGCGATTCTGTCGCTCCAATAATTGTGTCGAGCGATTCCGTCGTTCGAAAAATAAAGAAACAAGAACAAAACGAAATAAATTATGAAACGTTATTCGAAACTGATCATTGCAGCGATCATCGCGCTCATCTTCATCGGAACCTTCGTGTTCCTTTGGCAGAAGAGCCAACCCAAGGAGATCGTCTATTCCGAACTGACCTCCGAGGTGAAGGACATCCAGAAGACCACTATCATCACCGGTACCATCGAACCGCGTAATGAGGTGAGCGTCAAACCACAGATTTCAGGCATCATTGCCGAGCTGATGAAGGAGCCTGGACAGACCGTTCAGGCGGGTGAGGTCATCGCCCGTGTGAAAGTGATTCCCGATATGAATCAGCTGTCGTCAGCAGAGAGTCGCGTGCGCCTGTCTGATATCAACCTGCGTCAGGTAGAGACTGACTATAAGCGTATGGAGAACCTTCACCAGCAGAAGTTGGTCAGCGATGAGGAGTTCGAGAAGAGTCGCCAGCAACTCAGTCAGGCTCGCGAAGAGAATGCAGCTGCCAACGATGCCCTTCAGGTAGTCCGCGATGGCGTCTCCAAGTCGAATGCCTCTGCCTCCTCAACGCTCATCCGCAGTACCATCAGCGGTGTCATCCTCGACGTGCCTGTCAAGGTGGGCAACTCCGTCATCAACTCCAACACGTTCAATGATGGTACCACCATTGCCACCGTTGCCAATATGAATGACCTTATTTTCCGAGGTAATATCGATGAAACCGAGGTCGGACAGCTCAGCATCGGTGTGCCCCTGAAAATCACCATCGGTGCCCTGCAAGGGGTGAACTTCGAGGCCTCACTGGAGTATATCTCGCCCAAGGCCACACAGAACAATGGCGCCAACCAGTTCGAGATTAAGGCTGCTGTACGTCTGAACACGCTCAAGAACAGTGGCGACTCTACCCGCGCTGCCAAGCCCGCCTCCATCCGCTCAGGCTATTCTGCCAATGCAGAGATCATCCTGGCTGAAGCCAAGCAGGTGGTCAGCGTGCCTGAGAGTGCCATCGAGTTCGTGGGCGACAGCACTTTCGTCAACGTGCTTGTCGATTCCGTCGACAAGAAAACCTACGAGCGCCGTTATGTCGAGACTGGCCTCAGCGATGGTGTGAACATCGAGATTAAGAAAGGCCTGCAGTCAGGCGACCGCGTGCGTGGTCCGCAAATCATTACTGAAGACAATGACAACGACTAATCACCTCTCACCTATGCGCAGCCTTTCCATTGCCTTCCGTCCCACGACTGTCCTTTTGGGCTTGCTGTTCCTGTCGCTTTCAGCCTACGGACAGGGGACCTGGACGCTCACCCAGTGCATCGAACATGCTGTGAGCCATAACATCAGCATACAGCAGAACCAGAACCAGCTGCAACAACAACAGATACAACTCTCTAATGCACGCAACCAGCGACTGCCTGATGTCAGCGCCTCTGCAAATCAGAACTTCTCCTTCGGACGCGGACTCACAGTCGACAATACCTATGCCAACCGCAGCACCAGTTCTACCTCGTTCTCGCTGGGTGCCAGCATGCCCCTTTTCACGGGCTTCCGTATTCCCAACAACGTCGCCCTGAATCAGCTGAACCTAAAGGCAGTCACTGCCGACCTGGAGAAAGCGAAGAACGATATCCGTATGCAGGTGGCACAGGCCTACGTACAGATTCTCTACAATATGGAGATCAGCGATGTGGCTCATCGTCAGATTGCCATCGACTCTGCCCAGGAAGTCCGTGTGCAGGCTCTCCTCAATGTGGGCAAGGCCAGCGAGGCACAACTGGCACAACAACAGGCCACACTCGCCCAAAGCCGACTCACCGCTACGCAGGCTGACAACAACACCCAACTGTCGCTGCTCACCCTCAGTCAGCTCCTGGAGCTTCCCTCACCGGATGGTTTCACGATTGTCCGACCCAATATTGCAACTGAAGGTGAGGCGTCAGCACAGTCTGCACTCTTCGCTGTCAACTCTCCAATCCCTACCCCCGATGCCATCTATGCGGAGGCTATGAGCAGTCGTCCAGAGGTAGAGGCAGCCTTGCTTCGTCTGCGAATGGCTGACAAGAACATCTCTATTGCCAAGGCCGACTACTATCCTACCCTCTCGCTCAGCGCAGGCATGGGCAGTAACTATTACAAGACTTCAGGCTTCACTGCCGATCCCTTCCACACCCAGTTGAAGAACAACTTCAGCCAGTACATCGGACTGAACCTGAACGTGCCCATCTTCAGTCGTTTCCAGACCCGCAACAGCGTGCGCAGTGCCCGTATCGACTACATGAACCAGCAGCTCACGCTCGACAACACCAAGAAGCAACTCTACAAGGAGATTCAGCAGGCCTACTATAACACCACCGCTGCCCAGCAGAAGCTCACCAGTAGTGAGCAGGCCCGCGAGAGTTCCGCTGCTGCCTTCCGCCTCATGACTGCCAAGTACGAACAGGGCAAGGCCACCATTACTGAGTTCAATGAGGCCAAGAACACCTACCTCAAGACTGAGAGCGACCTCACCCAGGCCCGTTACGAATATCTTTACCAGACTGCCCTCATCCAGTTCTACCGCGGACAGGAACTGAAGTTCTGAACAGCGGAAGTACTTCTCCCATAGAGAATTAGCTATTCAATGCTGCTACCAACCCCATGGTAACAGCATTGTTTTTTAGTTACGAACCCCTCAAAAAACTCATTATTCAGCTCGAAACTTCCTTTTGTGTCTTTTTTACAATTATTCGGGAATACAGAACAAAAATTATGATGTATCTAAAAAAATACCGATTTCTCTTGGAACTTTTAGATAATTTTTGTAAATTTGCCGCGGTATATATCTTTTTAACCATTAACAAACTATTTATCCCAACGAGGAAACATTTTATTTCGGGCTGAGAAGGTCTAAGAATTAACTTAAATTATATTAACTATTTAAAATCATTAGCTATGAACAAGAAGTATCTAGTTGTGACAATGCTCCTGTTGGCTTCAGCGATTGTTGTAGCCGGGTGCAGGGAATTACCGCTGTGATGGGTGGTTCCGAAGAGGGAAGTATGACTTATAGAGAGATCTATGAGAAGTCACTTACCGTAAGCCGAGCTGTTGAAGTTTGCCAGAGTGTTGGCGAACAGGCTACTACCGAAGGCTATTATGTCAGAGGAACGGTCTCTGACGTCTCCATCAGCACATCCTACGGCGATGCAAATGTCACTCTTACCGAGTATGCGACAAATAGGGAAACGGGGGAAACTAAGGAATACACCCTCATTCTCTATCGCGTGAAGTCATTCAATGGTGAGAAGTTTTCTGACGAGAGCATGATCCAGAAAGGCGACGAAGTGATTGCCTACGGACAGCTGGTCAACTACAAGGGCACTACTCCTGAGATGACCAACGGCTATCTGGTAGCTCTGAACGGGAACATGAGTGCAAACAATGGCGCCACTGAACCCACAGATCCTACCATCACTTATTCCGACACCGTTAAGGTCTACATCAACTGTCTCATTCCACCTTATTTATATACATGGGGTGCCCGTGAGATTGCCGAATGGCCTGGTGTCAAGATGACGGAACAGAGAGAGGTGAATGGCATCAACTTCTGGTATATGGCCATTTCAACCACTTATGAAGCCAGTCTGAACCTCATCTTCAACGATGGTAATGGCAACCAGACCACCGATATCAACGGTGTGACTGGCACCCACTACTACTGGTACGACGGAATGAACAGCTATGAGGACATCACGGAAGAAGTGCTCGCAGGCACTTTCACATCGCGTGATTACATCATGACAGCACTCATTACCAATCCCGACTTCCGTAATGACAATAGCGGATGGAAAGGCAGCAGTTATCTTTATACAAGCAATAGCGTAGCTTACTCTGGTGACTACAACTATGATTTTTATCAGGAAATCACAGTTCCAAAGGCAGGTCTGTATGAAGTTCAGGTTCAGGGTTTCCAGGAGCAGGATGATTACAGATATTTCAAGGAGAACAAGCGCGACGTGCCTGTTTACCTCTATGCCAACGGTAGTGTTACTCCGCTGAAGAGCATCTATGAAGAGCGTATTACAGATGAAAATGCGCAGACAGTGGAGCGACTTGGGATATTGGTTTGATTACAACGAATACTGCTACGAAGAATGCCTCTACTATCCTTCAGGATCAAATGGTGCCTACGTTGCATTCATGAACAACTTGTACAACAATTCAGTATATCTCTATGTATCCAATGATAGCGCTAAGGTTCGCCTGGGCGTGAAGAAATCTTCAACTGACGATGGTTATACTGCCTACTGGAAGAACTTCAAACTCTTCTATTGGGGTATGGATGCTCAGAAAGCAGCAACAGCGCTAAGTCAGGCTATACAGTCTGCCAACATTCTGAAGCAGAACAGCATGGTTACTGAGAAGGGTAAGCAACTGCTGACAGCTGCTATTGAAGAGGCTTCAGCCCTGCTGGAGAGTGAAGACGCTACGGCTATCTTTGCAGCTATCGATGCGCTGAGCGAAGTGATAGAAAGCGTACAGGCCCACAATATGTATATTGTTGAGGAGTACACCATACCATATTCGGGAACAACGAAATACCTCACCGAAACTGATACTTTGTATTTTAATAATGTGAAGTTGGTATTTAAGAATCTGAATGCGGATAATAATCGGCCTTATAGTAGGTATGGTTCCATCTATTTCTATAGCGGTAACTCAATGACCTTCCTCTCTGATATGGATATTGTTGACATCCAGTTCAGCAACATAAATAATTACAATATCTATGGTGAAGCCAGCGAGGGATCTATGGAGGAGAATCACTGGACGGGTAGCACTAATGAACTGACCATTACCAATAACACTGGCAATCGTGAGGGATTCGGCACGTTTACCGTTACCTTCGATAATCCTACTGATGAGCAACTCGTAGAGCGCCTCACCGAGCAGGTGACACTGGCAGAGGCTGCTATCGCTGCACTGACTCATGAGAATGTGTATGGCAAGGCTGAGCTCACTCAGAAGGTGACAGAGGCAAAGGCACTGGCACAGGCTGAGACCAAGGATATCCCACAGATCAAGGCTTACGTGAAGGCACTCAAAGCTGACAGAACGACGCTACAGGCACTCGACGCTGCCTACACCGCTATTGAAAACGCACTGACAGAACTGGCTTCTGCAGGACAGGACAACCAATATTGCGATCCTGCTAAGCAGGAAGCAGCCACCACATTCATTGCTGCCACTCAGACTGCCATCGCTCAGGGTGCTTACAAGACTGAGGATATCGCTGGCGTACAGGAGCAGATCAACTGGCACATCGCACAGTTGCAGATGGTCTACCTGACTATCGAGCTGGCTGATGCAGGTACACTGGGCGACGAGGTACTGATGCGCGTCACCAACTTCACCGATGTACAGGGCTTACGCCTCAGCGGTAAGGTGGACGATACCGATATGGAGCGAATCAAAGGTCAGATGACCAACCTCCAGGAGATCGACCTCAGCGGTATCGACTTGAAGAAGATGCCTTACCAGCAGTTCTACAACCGCACCATGCTGACCAGTATCAAACTGCCTGCAGGCTTGGAAGAAATTGGCGGCTATGCATTCTATGGATGCGCCAACTTGTCATCATTCGAATTGCCCGCTACGTTGAAGACTATTGGTGAATATGCATTCTACAACTGTAGCAAGTTCACAGAGCTGAACGTTCCGGAAGGTGTCACCTCTATTGGCAGCTATGCTTTCCAGTGCAGCACAGGATACAGCTATGTTTATGACGAGAATGGTAACTATAAGTATGATGAGAATGGAGACCGCATACGAATCTACTACGGCAGCAACCTGAAGAAAGTGACCCTGCCCAGCACGCTGACCAACTTAGGCACATGTGCTTTCCGTAATTGCATCAGCCTGGAGCAGGTGAATATCCCCGCTGGCCTCACCTATATTAATAATGAGGTGTTTGAGGGATGTTCCGCTCTGAAGAGCATCACGATACCTGCTACTATCAAGCAGATTAATTATGAGGCATTCTATGGTTCAGGATTGGCTACCGTAGAGCTACCTGAAGGTCTGAACGTCATCAATAGCAGTGCCTTTGGCGATTGCGATAGCTTGAAGGCCATCACCCTGCCCAGCTCAGTAAACAATATAACCAATCCGTTCAGCGGTTGTGACAACTTGGAGAGCATCATAGTGAAGGCCATAGCTCCTCCATACGCCAACGACAACAGCATCATGGGTGGCATGGAACAGCGGTGCACGCTCTACGTGCCTGAGCTCTCACTGGCAGCCTACAAGCAGACAGATCGTTGGAGCGCCTTTGCTCCCAATATCTTTGGCTTGAACATCATGCCTGAGAACATCATCATCACTGACGAATACCGCCTGTTGTGGCCCGATACCGTAAGCTTCGACTATAAGCCTAACGTGGAACTGACAAAGATGGATCGTGGCGACAACTATTGGGGAGACAGCCGCTACCGTTATGCAGCCGTTACCGTTACGGGTAATGCAACGCTCTCAGCCAAGGAGTTCTCGATGTACTTCGACTATTATTACAAGCGCGACTACAACAGTAGCACCAACAGCCGCTTTGCTACGCTCATCAACAATGGTAAGATTCGTACGGACAACAACATTCTGAAGCTACATCTGCGTGCTGACGAGTGGAACTTCATCGCACTGCCCTTCGACGTAAAGGTGAGCGACATTGTCAATGTCAACAACACCCAGTTCGTCATTCGTGGCTACGACGTCGTGAAGCGTGCCAACGCCCAGATGGACGAGACCTGGTACGACATGAAGGGTGACGATATCCTCGAAGCAGGCAAGGGTTACATCTGGCAGGCTGCCCACACCACTTATACCAATGATGATGGCTGGCAGAATGACAACTACGACGTTGAGTTCGACGTACAGGCCCTGCAGACAGTCAACAAGAACAACATGTTCCGCAACGGTACTGTTGAGATAGAACTGGAGGAGAACCTGAGCGAGTTCCCGCAGAACCGTAGCTGGAACTTCATCGGCAACCCATTCCCCTGCTACTTCGATACCCGTGCGATGGACATCACTGCTCCATTCACCGTATGGAGGGATGGCTACAACTATCAGGCTTACTCACCCGTTGACGACAGCTACATCCTGGCTCCAGGCGAGGCCTTCTTCATCCAGCGCCCGCTCGATCAGGCCAGCATCACCTTCCTGCGCGAGGGTCGTCAGATGAACCCGCAGGTTCGCGACATCACCTACTTCGCAGGTACTCGTCAGAGCGATATGACTGCAAAGCGCAGTGTGTTCAACCTGACCATCGATGGACAGGAGCAGAACGACCAGACCCGCTTCGTCATCAACGAGAACGCTGCTCTCACCTATGAGATGGATAAGGATGCATCTAAGTTCATGGACGGTGCTGTAAAGAGCATCCAGCTCTACACCGTTGAGGAAGGTCTGCGCTACGCCATCAACGAGCGTCCGTTTGCTAAGGGTGAGGTAGCTCTGGGCATGAAGGTCATGAAGGATGGCAACTACACCATCAAGCTCGACACCAAGGCTGACGCAGAGGTTTACCTCGTCGACCTGCTCACTGGCGAGACAACCCTGATGGGCGATGCTGGTTATACCTTCCAGGCAAAGGCTGGTACACTTGACAATCGCTTCGTCATCCGTCTGTCGGGCATCGACCTGACTGGCATCAGCACTGTTGGCAATGCTCAGCAGCAGGACGAGAACTACTACGACCTGCAGGGCCGTTGTGTTGAGAAGAACCAGTTGAAGAACGGTATCTACGTGAAGAAGGGCCAGAAGGCTGTTGTAAAGTAACACACCCGTTGTGTGATGTGAACAAGACTCATGAACCCTAAAACTCATGAATTATGAACAGATTATATAGAATGTTTATCCTCTGCTTAAGTTTACTTGCGCTGACACCGCAAGTAGGCTGGGCAGACGATGACTATAACCCGCAGAACCCAGGTAACCCTGAGTCCCCAGCGGAGAAGTACACATTGCAACTGAAGGCCGACCCAGCCAATGCCGGCTCGTTCAGCCTTGACCCCACGAGCAAGGTGATAGTAGGCTCTAATCAATGGATTAGTATCTATAACAACAGCAGCTTCAAGTTCGTCTATTGGTCAGACGAGAAGGGTGATACTGTTTCGAAGAGTAGCGACTTCTACTACACCATGCCTAAGCATGATATGACGATAGTTGCCCACTTCAGATATGACCCCAGTTCACCCGACAACCCGCCACAGGTGTTGGCTGCCTATAAGCTGAACCTGAACACCATCCCTGCAGGAGCCGGAAGCTTCAACTGGAGTAATGGCTCAAGCGTTCAGGAAGGCGACTGGGTGAACCTCTATGCCTACAACAACAGTGGCTACAGGTTCCGTGAACTGCGAATTGGCGACACCACCGTGGTGGCTAATAGCTACTATGGTTTCACGATGCCTACGCGCGACGTCAGCATCACAGCCGTCTATGACTACAACCCCAGCAGTCCTGACAATCCTGGCAAGAACTACTGGAACGAGCAGACAGGCGAGGTAATTGTTGATGATTATGAGCCAGGCAACCTGGACAACGCTATCTACTATGCAACGAATGGCAACAACGACAACGTACGCATGATTACCGTTTCAGGAAAAGTAGATAGCTACGACTGGAGCATTGCCAACAATTACAGCAATTGCACGATACTCGACATGAGCCGTACTACAGGCTTGGATGCTGTGCCCAGCTGGTGCTATAATGGCAACGAGAACCTGGTGAGCATCTCTCTTCCTGCTTCTATCACCAAGATAGAGAATTACGCCTTATCTAATTGTGCGTCACTGCAGTCTATCAAGTGTTTCGCTTTGATACCTCCTTCTATTGGGGATAATGCCTTGAAGGATTTGAACGACGGACTGATCATCTACGTACCTGCTGATGTGGTAACCGTTTATCAGGATGCCGATGGCTGGAAAGAGTTCACCATCCTGCCATTCACCGACGAGGTGAAATCGCTCGAAGTAAACCTCCCCGACGGATGTAATCCCGCAGTCTACAAGGACATGTTCCTCGAGCTCATCAACGTCAGAAGCGGACAGAAACTGCGCTATGTCATCACCAATCGTGTGACCTACACGTTCAACAGCCTCATCCAGAACACCACTTATAATATATACCTGAAGAACAGAGCTGGTGACATTCTGGGCGAGATGAACAATGTTGAGATTGTTGACAAGAACGTGGCTGTCACGTTCGAGTCGCTGAAGGAGCCCAAGACGGTGACCCTCGCAGTGAAGACACCTCAAGGCGACGATGTGACTGATCAGACCAGCATCACCTGGACTGATTATAAAGGTACTTATCTTACACGCGGCAATCAGGTGGCAAACCAGCTGGAAGGCAACAAGGTGGTCTATCGCATCACTCTGCCCCAGCAGTTGGCTTTGCAGTACATGCTGCCACAGGATTCCATCAATGAGGTGGCTGCATCCAACGACCTGATCTACACCCTGACACCTATCGCCAAGCGACAGATCAAGGGCGTGGTGAAGGACGTGAAGACCTCTGCAACACTGAAGGGCGCACAGCTCACGGTCACCCAGACCGTTCACGGACAGTATTCGAAGGCCTACAGCGCCAAGACCGATATCGAAGGCAAATGGCAACTGGATGTGCTCGACATGCCCACTGAGGTGACTGCCTCAGCCACTGACTATATCAGTCAGACGGTGAAGATAGACACACTCGACAATCTGGAAGACAATACCGTTCCTACCTTTGAGCTGAAGGACATCAACGGCACCACCATCCAGCTGTCACTCACCTATACAGAGGTGGGCGGCGAGACGAAGAGCTACTACGACGACTATGCCAACGTAGCCTATACCGTACAGGATGCTGAGGGCAACGTCATCATGGACCTGAACGTTCAGTATCCGCAGATCGTGATGCTCGACGAGCATGCAGAGGGCACAGTGTTCACCATCACTGCCACCAGCAAGAAGGATCGCTTCATGCCCGTTACCGCCACCTGCACAGTCGACGCTAACGACAATGCCCAGATTACCTTCCCCATCAAGCAGTTGGGTGGTATCCAGGCATCGTTCCGCCAGACAGACAACAATAGTATCGTGGGCATGCTCTACGATGGCAACGGACAGTTTGTCAGCAAGTTCGACTATACCAATACCGAACTGGTCATCAACGAGCTCACCGACGGCACCTACACCCTGGTGACGATGGGCAGCAGTGCGCTGTTCAACGCCATTGGTATGCTGAGCCAGTTTGGTGAGGCAGGCCTGAAGGAAGGTGTCGACTTCCTGAAGAACCAGGTGACGGTGAAGAGTGGCGAGACTGCTCTGATTGCCAACCAGCTGGTGCCCTTCCTCGACGAGACGAAGCTGTACTACACTGGCAGCAACACGCGCTTCAGTGTCAACAAGAGCCAGGTCACTGCCGGACAGTACCTCACCCTGCGTGGACAGATTGACTTCAAGCCCGTCTACCAAGGTAGGATCAGCGACGTGAAGATGGTGTTTGAGTTGCCACAGAACTGCTCATTTGTCGACAACTCCGTGATGGCAGGCAATGCCATCAGCAGCTACACACTGGAGCAGAACCGTCTGACAGTAGCACTCGAGAACATCACTGACCAGGTACGATTCTGCTTGATTCCCACCATCGGAGGCCTCTACGCTCCCAGTGCCAGCATCGAGTTCAATGTGGATGGCAAGACCATGCGCCAGCCCATCGGCAACGTCGTGTTCACTGTCAGCAACCTGAGCATCACTGTTCCTTCAGTGGTAGCCAAGACCACTGTGCCTGTTCTGGGTACAGCAATCGGCAAGTCGGAAGTGGAGATCTTCGACAATGGCGTCTCTGTAGGTCATGCCACCGCACTGGCCAATGGTTTCTGGAACACGGAGATTGAGCTGAAAGATCCTATCAACCTGTCAACGCACAGCATCTATGCGAAGATTGTGACGGAGAACGGACTGGAGCTGCAGTCAGACGTGCAGGAACTGCTCTATGACCAGAATGCTATCGAGCCTACCAAGGTGACCATGATCAACGTGGCTCATCCCGCCTCGACGCTCGACCTCTGTGAGTATGTCACCGAGTTCGACTTCACCAATCCTGGCAAGAAGGCTAAGCCCTACTGGTATTGGCCCAGCTATCCTGACTTCACCTTCCTGATTGACTTCACCAACAACGATACGACGATGGTGACCAACGTCCTTCTGCATGTGCTGCTCTCGAACAACACGGTGTCTACGCTGACTCCCGTCTTCGACGGAAAGCGTAAGTGCTGGGTGGCTACAGCGAAGTATAATTCTGACGCACTGCCTACCAACGTCATGGTTGACTACGCAAGTGCTGCAGAACGCTACTTCGACAAGCGCCAGCTGGAAGAGGCTACCGCTGAGATGGAGGGATACCTGAAGGAGTATCAGGATATCGTTACTGATATCGCAGAAACCTTCGACGGAGTGACCATCACTGAGGCCACTACCGATGAGGAGATTGCTGCACTCGACGACAAATGCGAGAAGATCAATGCCCTGTTTGGTGATGACATCGATGCACCGCTGAATACCGACAGCCTGGATGCTGTTCTGAATGCGATGAGCGATGAGGAGTTCGCTACCTTCATGAATCAGGAGCTGGAAGCGCTGCAGGCAGAGGATGCAACCACTGCAGCCTATCTGAACGACATGAGTCAGTGGCTCGCATTCAACGAGCATGGTGAGTTCACGCTGCCCAATGGCACGAAGTTCACTATGGCTGACTGCACAGGACTCACACCTGAAGGTCTGAAGGAAGCAGGCTACATGGAGATGCAGTGTGTCGACGGAAGCGCCATCTATGTACTGATGGGTGAACAGACCACCGAGTATGTTGACTTTGTCAAAGGCGTTCGTGTCACCATCCAGATGGCCGTTTCGGCTGGCGCACGCACCAACCGCTCGATTGGCGATGTGGCCGAGAAGGTAGCCAATGCAGTGGCTGCTATCAACGACTTCATCAAGGATGTCAACAAGTGGACACTGGGTCTGAATGCCAAGATTCTGGCTTCAGAAAAGAATCTTGAATATGCCGTTCTTTCCCTGCAGATGCGTATGAACAGAGCCAACTACTTCATCAACTATGCCAAGACACATGGCAGATGGTACGAGCGCTTGTCATGGCTTGGCGAGAAGGTAATGCTCAAGAAGAACCTGCTGCAGGCAAAGGCTGCACAGTGGCTCTCTAAGAAGATCTTCAGATATGCCCTGAAAGCACTACCCGTTGTGAAGTATGTATCATTTGCTATCTCGCTGGCTAACGACATCAAGGACATTGGTACGCTCTATTACTCTATTCCAGATCCATGTCCGCAAGACGAATCGAATGCATCCTTCTGGCGCAAATCTACCTACGCACTGTTAATAGCAGTCATCGCCAAGGCTACCGTAGAGCTGGTCAATGAGTTCACGAGTGATGCCGAGATTGTTGGCGGTGTCGTCGGTTCGGTGGCTACCGCAGGCGTATCGCTCACTGCCTCTGCATGGGGTATAGCACAGAAAGTCCTTGTAGGTCTTGGCAGCTTCGCTGTCGATGCAGGTCTCTCGTTTGCAAAGAACAAGATCAAGAAGGGCATCAAGAAGCTGGAGTGCTACAAGAATGAGGAGGAGAAGAAGAAGAAGGACGAGATTGACTGGCCGTTCAATCCTGTTGAACACGTGATGGACCCCTCTGGCTTCGTCTATGAGGCTGTTTCTTCAAATCGTGTACAGGGTGTCACTGCCTCTTGTTACTACAAGGAGGTTGTAGAGGATATGTATGGCGACCTGCACGAGAACATCGTACTCTGGAACGCTGAGGAATATGCTCAGGAGAACCCGCTGTTCACTGACGAGAACGGTATGTACCAGTGGGACGTTCCACAGGGACTCTGGCGTGTGAAGTTCGAGAAGGAAGGTTATCAGACTACCTATTCTGAGTGGTTGCCCGTGCCTCCTCCACAGCTTGACGTCAACATCGCCATGACGCAGATGGTACAGCCTGTCGTGAAGAGCGGTAAGGCCTACAGCGAGGGCGTCGAGATTGAGTTCGACAAGTACATGGATCCTGCTACGCTGACTACCGACAATATCAAGCTGACCCGCAACGGTGTGGCTGTTGAGGGTAGCATCAAGCTGCTCAACGAGGAACAGGTGAGCAAGGACAATGCCCAGACCTACGCATCAAAGGTTCTCTTCCAGATGCCCGCTGAGCAGGAGCTGCTGACTACCGATGAGGTGAAGCTGACCATCGCGAAGAGCGTGGAGAGCTATGCTGGCGTTCCGATGGAGGAAGACTATAGTCAGTCGTTCGACGTGCTGCCGCGCGTTCGCAATATGGCTGTCGACTCCCTGGTCAACGTGGGCTATGGCACCACCCGTATCCGCACCATCGCTGCCCTGCCTGCCGACGCTTCCAAGGGTAAGGTGGTTAGGGTGAAGGCCCTCTCCAATACCATTGCAAAGGTGAACGCTGAGACCCTGACACTCGACGAGAATGGCGAGGCAGAGGTTGAGGTATCAGGCGAGCTGCCTGGCCAGACGGTCATCTCGTTCAAGGTTGAGGATACTGAGATTCAGGGACAGATGATTGTCAACGTGAAGGATGCCAACGAGCTGTTCACCTTGGCACCGCGTGCATCGCGCGTGTCTGGTACAGAGGTCTATCGTGGTACTCAGATCCGTCTGACATCAGAGACTGAGAACGCTGAGATCTACTATACGCTCGACGGCTCTTGCCCATGTGATGACAATAATCCTGCCATCATCAAGTATGATGCCGAACATCCTATCGTCATCGCTGATGATAATGTGACCATCAAGGCACAGGCCAAGGGCGTTGACCTGGAAGCCAGTGAGACCGCTGAGTTTACCTTCAAACTGAAGAAGACCACGATGGGTTATAATTTCAATGAGGGTTGGACTTGGGTGTCTCATAACTTTGAGCAGCCAGTAGCTGTGAAGGAGTTTGCTCCTACTGCCGAGCTCATCGTTAGCCAGACTGAGGAGGCCATCAACGATCCAGTCTATGGACTGATGGGTACGCTGAAGGAATTGCAGCCTGCTCAGGCCTACAAGGTTAAGGTACTTGCAACCAAGGAAAACGTGCTGACGGGTTATGAGTACAACGCTTTGAGTAAGTCTATCGACGTGACTAACGGATGGAACTGGATAGGCTATCCTATAAGTCAGACCATGACGCTCGACGAGGCATTTGCCTTCTTCACACCAATGGAAGGTGACTATGTGCTCGGACAGGATGGCTTTGCTGAGTATGTCGATGGTAAGTGGACGGGAGGACTCGAAGGCCTGAAACCTGGCAAGGGCTATCTGTTCAAGTCGGGCAAGGCTGATGAGATTATCTTCAACACCACCATCGTGTCTGTTGCTGCCAGCCGTATCGACAAGCACATCTCACTGAATGATGCACCTTGGGCTTGCGATAAGTATGCTTACGCTAAC
The DNA here is from genome assembly GCA_017460515.1 of Prevotella sp. Classification (GTDB taxonomy): domain Bacteria; phylum Bacteroidota; class Bacteroidia; order Bacteroidales; family Bacteroidaceae; genus Prevotella. Next base: position 1,700 of record JAFUAY010000045.1, on the reverse strand, counting down.
CTGATGCCAATGACCGCACAGCTCTATCAGGACGGTGCGCCAGTCAAGGCTGATGAGTTCGTCGTTGGTGCCTTCGCAGGAACCGAATGCCGCGGCATTGGTATCTGGAAGGATGATAAGGTGCTCATGAACATCGTGGGCGACAACAAGGAGGATATTACTTTCATTGCCGCCAACCTCACTGACGGACGCTTCTTCGACATCACTGAGAGCGTGCAGTTCCATGTTGACAACGTAGGTTCATGGTGCCTGCCTTACGCCCTGCATATAGGCAAGGAGGCTACGGGCATCAAGGAGCTATACGATGAACTGGAGGTGACACCAGTATTCAGTGACCATATCACTGTAAGCGCAGGTGGTCGTACAATCAGCAAGATGTCACTTACCAACATGAGTGGACGCGTAGTGCTGATAGCCGACAATCTGGGTACAGGTGCTGTCATTCCTACTGGAACACTCTCTGAGGGTGTCTATGTTGCGACGGTCGTTGCTGACGGACAGACCTATTACAAGAAGATTCTGAAGGTTAACAAATAGACAGTATGCTTATGAAACATATAAAATTATTAACCATGATGGCAATGGCGCTGTGGGCTTCGGCCCTCAGTGCCCAGAGCCACTGGCAGTGCGACTATGCCAAGTTTTCTGAAAGCATGGCAGTCTTTTTTCAGATTACTGACGGCGATCAGGTCATTGCCGATGTGACACCCTATGAGGTGGCAGCCTTCGTCGGTGAGGAATGTCGCGGCGTTGCCCAGTTCGTTGAAGAAGAGGTGAACGATAACACCGTAAAATATGGCTACCTGCGTATCTATAGTAATGGTGAGTCTAATGAGAAAATAGCCTTAAAGGTTTATAACAGCACGTCGCAGCTTGAGAAGCGTCTTGCCGTTTCCTCGTTCCTCTTTGAGAAGGACTTGCGTATCGGTGTTCCCTCTTCACCTGTTAAATACGATATCGCAGCCAATGTTCCTAAGTATCAGCTCACGTTGACCCCACAGGATGCATTGATGGGCACGGCTGAAGGTAGTGGCATTTTCGAAGAGAATGACTTTGCCCATATCTCGGCTACTGCCAATACTGGTTATCACTTCGTGAAGTGGTCTGACGAGAATACCGACGCTGAGCGTACCATCGAAATTACAGCGAAGACAGATCTTGTGGCCATCTTCGCGCCTAATCAGCACCTCCTCACTTTTATCAGCGAGGGTGATACGGTGCGTGCTGCTCAACAGGACTACAACTCGACGATAGTGCCTCCTGAAGCTCCCTTGAAAGAAGGCTACAGCTTCACGGGCTGGAAGCCTGCCATCGCCGAGAAGATGCCTAATAATCCGCTGACGTATGAGGCTCAGTTCCAGATTAACGAATACACCATGACGTTCGTGGTCGACGGACAGAAGGTTCGCGAGGCTGTCTTGGAGTATGGCAAACCTGTGCCTACCCCAAGCGTTCCTGCCAAGACGGGCTTTACCTTCGCCGGATGGGAGCCTGCTGTTCCTGCCACAGTACCAGGACGCGATGTAACCTTCACCGCCCAGTGGGAGCGTAACAAGTATGTGGCATTCTTCATCGCTGACGGTGACACCATCAAGAGTGATTCCATCCTCTACGAGGCAGCTATCGAGAAGCCAGCCGACCCGACCAAGACGGGTTACACCTTCACTGGCTGGACGCCGGAGGTACTGGCAACGATGCCC
>JAFUAY010000044.1 GCA_017460515.1 Prevotella sp. | reverse complement strand
TCTCCGTATCACTAAGACCTTTCAGCTCCGACCAATATCGAGCGCTATTAGGCGATGTTACATTCAAACCATTTATGCTCATATACATTCATGTTTGTTTCTCCGCTGCAAAGATAAACAATAATTTCGAAACGACAAATATAAAAATCAAATAAATCATAATGTACGAAGATAAAATCATAGTAGAGCAAGACAACTCGACGGTGGTAGGCCGCTACGAGATTCCCAAGCGGGACGGCGGTAGTTACCAGAGCGAGGCACGGCTTGAGGCCGAGTTTATCAAGCAACTGGCGGGCCAGGGCTACGAATATGCACGTCAGGTGAAGGACGAGGCAAGCCTGCTGGCGAACCTTCGCCGCCAACTGGAGTTGCTGAACGATGTGAGGCTGAGCGACAGCGAGTGGAAACGACTGATGCCAATGATATCGAACGAGCAAATGGGCATTCTCGAAAAGACGGAGATGCTGCAAGGGAAGGGCTATGTGCTGAACCTGACGATGGATAATGGCCTGACGAAGAACATCAAGCTTATTGACAAAACAAACGTTTATAACAACCGCCTGCAGGTGATTAACCAGTATGAAGAAGAACGCGGTGCGCACAAGAACCGCTACGACGTGACCATTCTGGTGAACGGACTGCCGATGGTGCACGTGGAACTGAAGAAGCGAGGCGTGAGCATCAAGGAGGCCTTCAATCAGATAAACCGCTATCTGAGAGATTCGTTCTGGGCGGGCAGGGCCATGTTCGACTTTGTACAGATTTTTGTGATTTCCAACGGCACAGAGACCAAATACTATTCGAACACCACACGCTACTCAAAGGAACAAGAAACAGCAGGAGGACAACGCAAAGGCAAGACAGACGGCAACACGTTTGAATTCACCTCCTACTGGAGCGACCAGGAGAACAACCTGCTGCTGGACCTGCGCGACTTCACCACCACCTTCTTTGCCAAGCACACCATACTGAACATACTGGCAAAATACTGCGTGTTCAATGTGGACAAACGACTGCTGGTGATGCGACCCTACCAGATAGCTGCGACGGAAAAGATATTGCAACGCATCCGTACAGCCATCAACAACCGCTGGCAGGGCAGCATCCGAGCAGGTGGCTACATCTGGCACACCACAGGCTCAGGTAAGACGCTCACCTCTTTCAAGACAGCACAGCTGGCCTCGAAGATGGAACAGGTGAAGAAGGTGCTCTTCGTGGTGGACAGAAAAGACCTGGACTACCAGACGATGAAGGAGTATGACAACTTCCAGCCCAACTGCGCCAACTCCAACAGTTCCGCCCAGATACTGCGCAAGCAGATGAAGGACGACCAGGCCACCATCATTATCACCACTATACAGAAGCTGTCGAACCTGATGAAGCCCAGCATCTACGACAACGATGAGCAGTTGAGGGAGATACTGCAGAAAGAGAACATCGTGCTGATATTCGACGAGTGTCACCGCAGCCAGTTTGGCGACATGCACAAACTCATCACGAAGCGAGTGAAGAAGTACATGATGTTCGGCTTTACAGGCACCCCGATAGTTTCTGCCAATGTCAGTGCTGGCACCAGATATCAGACCACAGCCCAGCTGTTTGGCGGTGAGCCTGACGAAAAAGGCAACCCCACCCAGCCACTACACACCTACACCATCATCCACGCCATCCGCGACAAGAATGTGCTGAAATTCCACGTTGACTACAACCGCACCATGCGGATGAAGAACGACGTGGAGCGAAAGCAGGTGTGGGGCATCGACACGGAAGAGGCCCTTCACGCCCAGAAGCGCATAGAGATAGTGACGCGTTACATCATCGAACATTTCGCTGAGAAAACAAAACAGGCGGCAGATGCCTACTCGATGAGCAGACTCGTCAACGTAGAGGAAGTCATCAAGAAAGGACGCAAGGCGGAAGAAGAGAAGCGGCGTGTGATGACACGTGGCTTTAACAGCATCTTTGCCGTTGACAGCGTGAAAGCAGCTATCCTATATTATAACGAGTTCAAACGTCAGTTGGCGGAACCTGGTGCGCCAAATCTGCGAGTAGCCACTATCTACACCTTCGCTGCCAACGAGGAGGAAGTGGACGAATGGGGACTACCAGGCGACGAGAACCCGGAAGACGTAGGCACCGCCCCCGACCTGCAAAGTCGCGATGCGCTGGAGGCTGCCATCAAGGACTACAACCAGATGTGGACTCCCAACACGAGCTATTCTACAGACGGCGACCAGTTCCAGTCGTACTACAAGGACATATCGCTGCGCATGAAGAACAAGCAGATAGACGTGCTGATAGTGGTGGGTATGTTCCTGACAGGTTTCGATGCCAAGACACTGAACACGCTCTGGGTGGACAAGAACCTGAAGCTACACGGATTGTTACAGGCTTACAGCCGTACTAATCGTATATTGAATGCCGTAAAGGACTGTGGAAACATAGTCTGCTTTCGCGACTTGGAGAAGGCTACCAACAAGAGCCTGGCTATTTTCGGCGACAAGAACAATGCCTCAGGCATCGTATTCATGAAACCCTTTGAGGATTACTATAGCAAGGGGTATGAAGACGAAAGAGGTAAGCGGCATGACCCTTATTCGGAACTGGTACGCCGACTGTTGGAAGACTTCCCTGTGGAGCAGATGGCTGGCATCATTGACGAAGATGAGAAGAAGGAATTCATCCAACTGATGGGCGAAATACTGAGAGTGCGCAATGTGCTCAGCGTGTTCGACGAGTTTGATGAAGCCAACAAACTGATAGACGACATGCGCTATCAGGACTATCTGGGATGGTACAACAACTATTACGAAGAGTTCCGCTCACCCTCGCACAAAGGCGAAGAGGAAAGCATTGCAGACGATATTGAATTCGAGATGGAACTGGTGAAGCAGGTGCAGATAAACATCCGCTACATTCTTCAGCTGGTTCAGCAATATCACGACTCGAACTGCAAAGACGTGGAAATCATCGTCAGGTTGCGCAAAGAAATGAATGCCAGCCCTGACATGCGCGACAAGCGAGATCTGATAGAGAAGTTCATAGCCCAGATGACAACTGAAGGGGGTGGCGACGTGGATGCTAAATGGGAAGCATACATCGAGCAGGAAAAGAAAGAACAACTGGATGCCATCATCAGCGAAGAACGATTGAAGCCTGCCGAGACGAAAGCCTTCATGCAGCGAGCCTTCCAGGACGGCTTTGTCACAGAGACAGGTACAGGCATTGCCAAGATACTGCCGCCCAGCAATCCCTTCCTGCCAGAAAGTGGCGAGAAGAAGCAGACGGTAATAGAGAAACTGAAAGCATATCTGACGAAATTCTTAAATACGAACGAATAAGCAGAGAGATGTAAAAATTACACAGCGGAACCGACCCTAATGTGTAATTAATTTGAAGTCAAACTAAAAACAATAGAAATATGAAAAAGATATTAATAATTTCCTTCGCATTGTTGCTGCCTATAGCATCACAAGGGCAAGAGTATTATTCGGAAATTAGCGGAAGAGCGATATTCCCAATTGTCAACACGTACGAAATTACATAGGAGCACAACTCAGAGAGATAGAGACTATACTGGGCATAGCCCGATAAAAACAAAACAAATAGACGTTCTTTGACATCGTGGCACAGAAAAAATTGAGAAAGATTTGGTGGTCTCAATCTTTTGTCGTACTTTTGCAGTATC
>JAFUAY010000043.1 GCA_017460515.1 Prevotella sp. | reverse complement strand
GTCCATGTCTACCATGTTTTAACTAATTATACCTTACAGCGCTCTTATGAGTCACCTTATATATAACGTAAAACTCTGGTCTACGTGGTAACCTTTTCGATTATTATAGTGGTATCCTTTTCAGTTATTATCTACAGTTTTCAGATAGCCGCTTAAAACGACAATCATCCAACAAAGAACGCGGAAAATCACTGCAAAAATAATAAAAAAAAGATAAATAACTGCAAAACATTAAGATTTTACGCGTTTATTTTAATTTTTTAACCTTTCGCGCGAAAAGCTATGAAAAACGCCCCAATGATAAACTTGAAAGGCGCGTCAATGAATTGATGCTGTAACGGGCAACAGCAGTCGGATTAGTTAAGACAACAAGCCCCAACGTTTATATATATAGGCACCCCATTGTCCAAAGAAATGCGTCTTATGCATCGCTTGTGACTGTTTAGCAATGTTAAATATGTTAAATCTTCTTGCTTTGAGGGTTTTCAGGAATCCCTAGCACCACTTTACTATCGTTTGACACATAAGTTGTTGATTATCAATATTTAAAATATTCTACGGCTGTGATATTCATACTGTTATTTCACTGATAGAGAATCCCTTTCCAATAGAAGGTAAAACATCCAAATATTACTACTATGGTTTCTATAAAGATAGTAGAACTTTTTCCGAAAATACTTTTAATAATGCTACCCTGTATGTGCCAAAGGGCACCATCGATAAGTACAAGGCAACGGATGGGTGGAAGGACTTTGAAAATATTGTAGAGGGTGTTCCTGCTGGAATCAATGTCATTGAGAATGCATACAATAATAATACCACTATTTATAACTTGAATGGTGTTCGCCAGTTCGAGCCGAAGAAGGGTATTAATATCGTAAATGGCAAGAAGATTGTGATAAAATAATAGGCACGGAACGATCCTTTTTATATAAAAATTTCCCCGCAATTCTGAATGAGTTGTGGGGAGTTTTTTACTTATAATATCCAATTTTGACATAGTGGCGGGGCTTGGCGAAGGGAGTCCACGAGATGTGGAGCCAGCTGGAGGCGGTAAGGAGTTGGTCGGTGAGTTCATGGGACTTTAAGAAGTCCACAAGGCGGTGGAACTGGCGAGGATCCTTGGGGCGGATGTCGGCGGCGCAGCCTTGCAGGTGCTGGGAGTTTCGGACGCCACCAACCTGAGCGTTGACGCGGCTATTGCGGAAGCCTGAGTTGATGATGATGGGGCCGACCTCAAGGCGGGCAGGTTCCAGGAGTATGGCTATCAGAACCAACTGGAATTCGATCACTATACCTATGTATATGACTTCGATAGCTAATTTTCCGCATTTCCTACACTAACCGCTGATTATCAACTGTTTAGCACCGATTTTCCTGCACCATTTCCAGCACCTAAAACAAGTAGAAGTTGCACCATTCCTATTTTTTATAATCATTTAACAAAAATCCCAAAAATAATCCGTCACATTGGGACGCGATGTCCGCCATACTCGGACATTTTGTCCTAATCCGAGGTACACTTCATTTCTATTACAGAGACGGTTTACAAGCACTATCTCACTGATTTACAATACATTTCACCTCTTGCAAACATCATTGTTTTTCTGTATCTTTGCAGTATAATTTAAACAATGATGATGATGAAGATAACAAAAGCAGCAATGAAAGACGGCTTGATGAAGCATCCGGTGACCACCACCCTGCAAGCCGAAGTAGAAAGGATGCACAGTGAGAAAATGCTTGACGGCAAGGAATTGCCAATGCTGATGTTCAGCGCCACCTTCGGACGAGGCGGCTTTGATGACGTAAAGCACTTTACAGGACTCCTGAAACTGACAGCTGTCAGCGAGTCAGAGCAGGCCATCAGCGAGTGGCAACAGCAGGCCATGCAGTTGCCCTATACCGTACTGGCCTATCGCAGTATCAACCGTCACAAGTTGCACATCGTAGTACATGTGGCCTTTGCCGATGGGCATGAGGCTACATCCGTAGAGGAATACGTCAGTCTGCTGCAACATGCACAGCAGCAAGTAGCCGTTGTCTATCAGTCGTTAATAGGCTGTGAGTGGATGTCGGAGGAACTACAACTGAACAAAGGATGCGCCACAAGCTTCGATCCCGTGGTGCATGCAAATGAAGCGGCTCAACCTTTTCCCGTAATCATCAAGGATGACGACCTGTTGCGACCCTATCGCCAAACACAGGTGACCGACAGCGGGAACATCAATGACAGACCTTCGGCTGAGGAGCAGGAATACATGAAACTGGAGTACTATACCTGTCTCAGAAAAGCCCTTGAAGAGCATCCACGAAAAGAAGACGAGGAACAGGCGCTCTGCACTTTGGCCGGCTATTGCCATAAGGCACATTTGGACGAAGAAGCCTCCGTACACCGTACACTTTGGGACTGGCATTTCCATGAAAGCGAAGACCTCGTGCGCAAGATATTCCGTGCCGCCTACGCTAACGACTATCATGGAAAAACTATCTCTCAGATGAACCAGAAGGAACGCATTGCACGCACCATCCGCAATTTCTTTGAGCGACGCTATCAGCTGCGCTACAACGAGGTGAAGGAGATGGTGGAATATCGACAGAACGACCAGACCTTCTATCCGTGGAAGCCGTTGGATGACCGCGAACTGCGTCGCATAGCCTTCGAGGAAATGCTGGAGGGCGGACATGGATGGCTGATCGACATTAATATGTATGTGAACTCATCGCTCATCAAACGCTATAACCCCATCTTCGACTTCCTGGGCGGCGTAGGAGAATGGGACCAGCAGCATAATTATATTGAAATGTACGCGCAAAGACTGAAGACCGACTTCGACCGCTGGCCTCATTTCTTCCATCGCTGGCTATTGGCTGTCGTAGCACAAGCCATGCGTAAAAGCCGTGACTACGGCAACTCGATGGTACCGCTACTTATCGGTCCGCAAGCCATGAAGAAGACCGTCTTCTGCAAGAACATACTGCCCTACTCCCTCCGAGAATACTTCATGGATGATATCAAGATGGACAATCCCGATCAGGTGGAGCGCGTCTTAGGACGAATGTGGTTGGTAAATATCGAAGAGTATGACGGTAAGACCGACGATGAACAGGCAAAAATCAAGCGTCTGCTCACGGAGAAAGATGTGCAGACACGCAAGATGCGCAGCGAGCACTACACCATGAAGCCCCGTCTCTGCTCGTTCATCGCTACCACCAACAACTACCATCCGCTCACCGACCCCACTGGTTCACGTCGCTACCTTTGCGTTGAAGTCAAGGAGCAGGTCGACATGTCAGGCGACATCAACTACCGCCAGATGTATGCCCAAGCTGTTTGGGAAATAGAACATGGAGCACAGTACTGGTTCGACAACGATGACGAACGCGAAATCATGGAGCATAATGCTCAGTACCAGCAACACACCTCACTTGAAGATGTCATCAACAACCTCTTTGTTCCTGCCAAGCGCTGCAAAGAACACTTCATGACCGCCACCGATATTCAGCATCACCTGAACAGCGTCCTCATGAAGAGCGACGTACCTACCTTGGGCAAACTGGGTCGTATCCTCCATCGACAGCACATCCCCGACGGTTCGCAGAACGGCATCCACGGCTACTATCTCAGTCTCCGTGAAAAGTAAGTGCAACTTCCAATACCACTTCTGCCCCATTTTGGTGCAACTTCTGGTGCAAGAAAAACCTGCATATCCTGATGATAATCAGGCATCGGTGCAGGATATGCAGGTTTTTCTTGCGAGTCTGTTTACATTTTCAATTATGCGTTTTTTTAGCATTTTCTTCTCTATTGCGGTACTCCGAGGGGGTAACACCGAATATCTTTTTAAAAGAGGAAGAGAAGTTGCGAGCAGTGGCGAAACCGACATGAGTGGCAATTTCATTGATGGAGAGCTGGGATTCGGTAAGCAACTGGGCAGCTCGCTTCAGGCGCACTTTTCGGATGAAATCAGTAGGTGTAATGCCGAGCATGTTTTGCAACTTTTTGTAGAGCGAAGCACGGCTCATGGCGACATCGCGTGCCAACAGGTCAGCGTTGTATTGCTCGTTATCGATATGTGCTTCAATGGCTTTTAGCATCTGAGATACAAGCTTTTCCTCTTCGGCATTGATGGCTATCTTGTCGGGAGAGATGTTAGCCGACTCAGCAAATTGGTGTCGGGCTTCCTCGCGCAACTCAAAGAGGTGGTTCACTCGTTCATCATTCTCTCGCTTCAATTTTGCATTCTTTTTCTGCAGATAGACGCTAATGAGACCCACAATCATCAGGATGGTAGCCAGGCCATAGGCTGTCTTCATCCACCATGTGAGCCACCAAGGTGGACGTATGGCGAATTGGAATGTGGTGACAGTTCCCCATTCGCTCGATGCCGTAGCAGCCTGTACCTCAAAGGTGTAATCGCCTGGGGGTAGCGCCCTATAGATGGCTGTACATTGTCCACCCCCATCACTGCAAGTGTTCCATTCACTTTCCAAATTCCGGATGCGGTAACGGTAGCGGTCGTGCGAGGGTGTGGCGTAGTTGAGGGTTGAGAACTGGAATGAGAGGTAGTTCTGTTTGTAGGAAAGGTTGCCTAAAAGGGAAAGCGTCGAACTTTCAACCGTTTCTCCGTTTATTGTGATGTTGGTAATGACGACGGGGAGTGGCTTTTCCTCACCTAATTGTTCGTCGGGGCGGAAAGATACGGCCAATCCACCACCGATAGCAAAGATCAGTCGTCCATCGTCCAAGAGAATTGCAGACCGATCCATCATCGTTGTGGCAGGGATGCCGTCATCTACACTCAAATTAACGACAGAAGGTGTGATGCGTGAAATGCCAAACGACGTACCTGCCCAGACGTGTCCGTCAGCATCCATCACTAAGCTGCGTATGCAGTTATTCGCCAACCCAGACGCACGTTGGCAAAGGTAATTAAAGTTCCCCTCGCCCACACATTTCCCCTCGCCCACGGGAGAGGGGTTAGGGGTGAGGCTAAACAGTCCGTTCTGCGTACCGACCCATAACCGTCCATCGCCATCCTTCAGCATACAGTTATATTTACTGCTGTAACGCTCAATCTCAGAAACATAGGGGAACGATGCCAGCGTGTCGGCCTTTGTGTCGAGCAGGAAAGCTCCGTTTTGCGTATAGACCGCCACCCAGTCCCCATCCATTGGGCAGGCGCCCACCATGTAACGATATTGGTTCAAAGCCGGTAGCTTCGCGTTTAGTGATATGGTTGTGTGGTCTTGGAGCGCATAAGCCAGATGGCAGAGCGAATCGCAGCGCAACTGTCGTCCATCGTGTAGCTGTATGACAAACATAGTCTGTCCGTTGCGCAGGGAAGCACTTCGTGTTTGTCCGATCAAGGGATCATTCCCAGTGTGTATCATAGGCTTAGTCCTATGTGGCGGCTGATAGACGATACCATTGGTGCGAGTGCCTATCCATAGACCGCCCTGACGGTCAGTTATGGCAACGGTAGCGTCATGTATATGGAGTGAGTCGATGACGTGTTGTTGTTGTGCTGTTGGCTGTGGCGTGTCAGCCTTGTCGGCAAGGATGGTTTTCAGGAAGGGTCTGCCCAATCCGTTCTCGTCGGTTTTTACAAATCTGTATTGGTGGGCGTCAAAGCGGTAGATTCGATAAAAGTCTCGCAGCCATAAAATAGAGTCTCCTTCCCACAATTGGCCATATCGATTGGTGTATTGGGAAAGCTTATATGCCAGGATTTGGTTGCAGGACACAACGTCGAAGGAGTGTCCATTCGAAAGACAAAATACTCCTTCGCAGTTCACGAGCATCTGGCCGTTGGGGAGTTCCACAATCTGCTGCACCTCACCCGTCGGAAGCCCATCGGCCACCATCCAATGACGTTGCCCGCTGACGCAAAGAGCCCATACGAACATGCTGCACAACAAGATACAGAATTTACCTTTCATAGGCTAAAACAATCATTATTGGGCGACAAATTTATAAATTTCTATTGAAATAACAGCTTCTTTTGTCTAAAAAAAACGTCTGAAATGTCTATTTGTGCCATAAGACAAGCTGAACCTATGTATTCAGACGAACGAAACACCACATTTCTCAACGAAATTAGTTATTTTGCAGCAAAAATTTAAAAACTCATACAACAATGAAAACAAAACTTTGGTTTGTCATGCTCCTTTTCTCGATGACTGCAGGGGCACAGGAAGAAAATCTGAAGATGCGTTTCGACTTTGAAAATGTATCTGGAACAAGTGTAAAAGACGATATTTCCGGTATCACCGCCAAGACCGTCGGGGCAGCTAAGGTAGTAGAGATGGGTGACTTCCACGTCCTTGACTTGGGCAACGCCTCTGGCTATTTCGACCTGACGAAGAACGCTGGCAGCATCGTCCGCCAGCTGGAGGACTTTACCGTCTCCGTGTATTACCGTGTCAACGAGAATGCCTCGCTCTCCGGCGCAGGCTATTTCCTGTGGTGCTTCTCACAGTTGGCTGCCAACACTGCGGATGCCTCTCCATATACGGCATATCGCCTGAACGCCCAGCGTATGGCCACATCCACAGGTGGCTACAACCATGAAACAGGCATGGAGACAGGAACCGAATCTGCCAAGGGCCGCTGGATTCACTTTCTCTATCGCCAGCGTGGCACTACTGGGCAGGTCTTTCTGAATGGTCGTCAGATGCTCAGTCAGAGCGGAATGCCAGTACTGAAGCAGACGTTCACAGCCGATCCTGCATACTGCTGGATTGGTCGTGCTCCTTTTTCTGGTGACAGCTATCTGAAACAGACTCTCATTTACGACTTCCGTCTCTACGATGCAGCTCTGGCCGATGCCGAAGTAACAGCCCTCGCTGCCGTAGCCGACGAGCTGGAGACGTCCTACCGCTACGGCGTGTCAGGCGACTTCACAGCCTTGCAAACGAAGCTCGATGAAGTAAAGGACTTTCTTGCTACCGATCTTACTGCATACGCTGACGGGGCTATCGGCCAACTGCGCGATGAGCGGAACCTCTCAGAGAAAGAAATTGTACGCGGGCGCGCATCACAGACTCTGATTGACCTGCGGCTGAAGAACCTTACCTCAGCCCTCATCTCGACCAAGAAGACCGCAGGCTTCACGATGGCCGAGACCAGCATCTTCACACCCGAAGGCCACGGCTTCCGTCATCCTGGTGGCATGGTCACAGAGGCTGATATTAACCGCATCAAGGCAGCTTTGGCTGCCGGTGACACCCGCATCAAGCGCGCATTCGAGATTCTGTGCCAGAACGAATACTCGCAAAGCGGCACGGCAACGTGGCCCGTCTGGGAAATCATACGTGGCGGCAGCAGTGGGCAAAATTATATGAATGCCGCACGTGGAGCAGCCATCGCCTTCCAGAACGCCTTGCGATGGCGTATCAGCGGCGACCGTGCCCATGCAGACAATGCGGTGCGTGCCTTGATGAACTGGGCACACAACAACAAATACGTAGGTGGTGACACCAATAAGAGCCTCGCCGCCGGGCTATATGGTTACGGCTTCGCACAGGCTGCTGAGTTGGTACGTGACTATGACGGTTGGAGCCGTACTGACTTCGAGGAGTTCAAGCGCTATATGCTCACCACGTGGTATCCCGTGGCCCTCGATTTCCTGCGCCGCCGTCATGACACGTGGCTCAACGCCCGCTATGCCAACCTTGGCGAGCGCCCGGGACATTATTGGAGCAACTGGGGCCTCTGCAACGCCCTCTGTCTTATGAGTATCGGTATTCTCTGTGATGACGTTCACATCTACAATCAGGGTGTTTCTTTCTACAAATATGACCACGTCGGCACCTATAACCCCAACCGCACTACGCTCTCGCAGATTCTCAATGACGGATGTGATGAGTTCTTGGGCAACCTCGTACCAGTCCTTATGCCCGACGAACGTGGTCCCTTTGGCTATCTCGGACAAATGCAGGAGAGTGGCCGTGACCAAGGCCACGCGCTGATGGCACTCGGACTGGCTGTCGATATCTGTCAGACGGGCTTCTCACAGGGGGATGATCTCTTCGCCTACATGGATGACCGCATTGCTGCCGGTGCAGAGTTCGTGGCGGCCAGCAATTTCGGAGGCGTGGATGCCGCTTCGCTGCCATGGAAGAACTACAACTATGCCGACTGTCGTGGCACGATGGGTGCCGGTTGGCTCATGACAGGTGTCAACACGGGCGGCTCAGGCGAGTACCGTCCTTATTGGGATCGTCTCATCGGTTACTACGAAGGTCTGCGCGGTGTCAAGATGCAATACTCTGAAGCGGCAAGCGCGAAGATATGTCCTGATGGCGGTGGGGGCAACTACAGCCAGAACAGCGGCGGCTTCGACCATCTGGGCTTCTCCACGCTTACCCACTGGCGACCAGCCATCGAGAAGGCCGATGCCATCACGCCACTTAGCGGTGATATCATATATAAAGGTGTCACTTACAAGAACCAGACCAACCTCGGCGGACTGAAATATACTTATAGGATTGAAAAGACCCGTGCCATCCCTGCCGACGGAGCCGACATCACCCTTATTCCCCAGTTGCCCGCTGACACAGAGGACACTGGTCTATGGCAATGGGAGTCTGGTGAGACCACTCGACAGCTCACCGTAAAGGCCGACCGCAGTCATATTTATCGCGTTACCTACACCGCAGCCAACGGCACGACCTCGGAACAGAGCTTCGCCATCGCTGTTGCAGGCGATGCCGTGCCTGACGTTACTGTTCCCGAGATTACCGTTGATGGCACCATTTACAGTGCTACGGAGCAGACTGTCCTCTACGGCCAAAGCGTAATCCTCTATCTTGGCAACTCTTCCGGCTGGACCGATGACTACCGCTGGAGTACAGGCGCTATGGGCAGCAGCGTAATCGTCATTCCCAACATCACTGAAGACCGCACCTACACCTGCCAGTATGTGAACCAGGGCGGTTATGTCAATGAGCAGCAGTTCCACCTCCATGTTATTCCTGCCCGTCCGTTTATTTCCATCGGTGGCACACAGACTGATGGCGAGACCAGCGCCCTTGTCTTCGCTGGTACGGAAGTCATCCTCGGCCTTACCCTGCCCGACAATGCCCTGCCCGAGGAGGTTACCTGGCAGGATGGCACCCATGGCCGCACCCTCACCGTCAGTGTGCCCATCGGCTTGCCCGACGGGACCCCTCTCACCTACACAGCCAACTATCTTGACAAAACCTACACCTTCACCATAGATGTCAAAGCGGCAGCCTACAGTTACTACGACCTCCTGTCCTCAAAACACGGCTACACCCGCATTGACAGCGAAGCGCAGCTCTCCGAAGCGGTTGCGGCAGGCAGCTACTTTGTCATCGCCAGCGATGAAGCCGACCTCCTCGTTGGTCTTCGGGCTAATGCACCCCACAACGGAAACAGGGCCTTCTTTTATCAGAGCCCAACCGACCCTCTGACAGACCTCCGCACTGTATTCCAGTTTGAATCCTTCGACGGTGGCTACGTTATGCGCAACATCGACTACGATGGTCTCCTACTGCAGACGGAGTACAATGCACCCCAACAATGGCGCACACACGATCAGCCTTACGCCATTTCGTGGGCACGTTTCCTTCCAGAGAATACTGGCGGAGCGTGGACCATCGAGAACGGCACTTACCCTGGAAACTGGCTCGGCCTCTGGACTCCCGCCAACGGCTACTGTGACGGTGAGGAACTGGCCTGCAACAAAATCGGGGCAGAAGTGGGCCATTTCCAAATCTTTGCTATCCCCCGTGCCCGCTTCCATACGGATTATGTCAGTGTACTCGGCGGTTCCGCAGCCGAGACGCCCATCGACATCACCCCTCTCCTCGCTTCCCCCGACTTTGCTGGCAACGGCTGGCCAGGATGGACTGTCACAGGTACATGGGGCAATCAACGCTTCAATGGAGCCGCTGAAGTGTGGCACAGTACAGATTTCTCTATGCAGCAGACGCTCACTGGCCTCCCTGCAGGTTCCTACACCGTCACTTGCCAGATGGCCAACGGCGAGGGCAGCAACACTGGCTATCTCTTTGCCACGGCTGGCGGCGAAACCACCAAAGCCGTTGTCAAGCAGAGTTGTGCAGGGTCCGATTTCGACACCCAGCGAAACAAGATGGCGAGTGATGCCACCTACGGCCAATTATCCGTTAATGTTACCGTGGGTGACGAGGGTCAGCTCACCCTTGGCATCAAAGAACCCACCAGCGGCACCACCTGGCTCGTATGGGACAACTTCACCCTAACTTATCAAGGTCCCGCTCCTGATCGCATAGAACAAATAGTAAATAGTAAATCGTCAAATAGTGAATGTTTTGACCTCAGTGGTCGTAAAATTATTAAAGGTAATTTGTTAACTAGCAAATTGCCGAAAGGCGTTTATATTATCAATGGACGTAAGGTAGTTGTGAAATGAAGCAACACAAAATGGTTGTATCGGCATCGAATAAATGAACAATAATAAATAACATAAACAAAAAAGCAAACAGCTCATGAAACAGCTATTACGATTCTTTATGCTATGGCTCATCGGCCTGATGGCAACGAGCCTACAAGCCCAAACGTGGACGGCCAGTCCTGTAGGCAATGGCACTTTCTATCTTTACAATGATTTATCAGGACGAATCATTCAGCACTCTTCGTTACAAAAGGGCATATACATCATGAATGCCAAGAAAGTGCTTTTCAAATGAAAAAGTTTTTTCTCACACTCGCGTTTCTCTGCGCAAGTCATTCATTAGCCCCAGTGTTCGCGCAGGAGTATAAGATGGCCGGGCCTTACGAGGTGGTGGCACGCGATGGCGAGTTCCGTAAATCGAAGGGCGGCAGTGAACGCGATATGAAAGCGGCGTGGGACTTCGCCAAGGAAGGAAAGCACGATGAAGCACTGCGCATCATCAATGCATACACGGAGAAGTTGCAGAGGATTGATGGTCATGATGCACCGCTGTGCCTGATTCAGGGATACTGGCTATGCAGAGCGATGATAATAGAGAAGGAACAAAAGACACCAGCGTGGGAAACTATGCTGAGAAGGGCGATGATGCCAACGATGAACAAATTCGAGGCGGACAGTCCCTACGCCAACGGCAACTGGGGTGCGATTGTCAACCGCTTCCGCATGGCGGCGGCGATAGTTATGGAGGATACGGTGATGTACCGTCAGGCCATCGACTATTACCTGCACGTTTATGACAACGGCTCACTGCCGCGCTATATCAGTGAGACGGGACAGTGTCAGGAGACAGGACGCGACCAAGGACACGCGCAGTTGGGACTAGAGGCGATAGCCGACATCTGCGAGATGGCTTGGCAGCAGGGCGATGACCTCTGGGGGGCACTCGACAACCGGCTGATGAAGGGCTTTGAGTACACGGCCCGCTACAATCTGGGCAACGACGTGCCTTTCGAGACATGGACAGACTTGACTGGTCTCTACTGCGACTGGACGGAACCGGGGCAGATGGGACGCGGAAAGCTGTGGGACATCTACCAGAAACCCTACGACCACTATGTGAAGGCGAAGGGGCTGAAGATGCCGTACACGAAAAAGGTGCTGGCACTGCAAGCCAAGGCAGAGCGCAAGGGGGAGAGTCGCGAGGTGCGGGTGCCGGGTGTGAAGGAAGGTACGAAACTGCATCAGGTGTTTACGTATCCAGCCCCTGAAGGTGCGCCTCTGAAGCATGACTACGATGTGTTTATCCAGCCGCGCGGCAGCAAGGAGTGGACGAAAATAGACACATATATGGCGAAGGTGAATGCCTCGACTGGCAGCGGCAAGCACGCCATTAGCGAGATTTCCTACGCCTTCTTCGACTTCACGGGCGATGTGTTTGTGAAGGTGCTTAGCAAAAACAAGAAATTCAAGAAGGCCCGCATCCGTCCCGACTATCGCGGCACGATTGCCAACGTGCAGAACGATTCGACGGTGCAATTCCTGCTGTTCCAGCCCGAGAACGTGAGCCTGGAATTGGACGGTGACATCACCAATAACCTACTGGTGTTCACCTCGAAACCTCCCGTAAGCAAAGAGAAGGCAGAAAGGGAGGCGAAAGCACAAGGACGAGAGTTTAAGTACTACGCTCCTGGTTTCTATCATCAACAGGATACTATGTTTGTTGGCTCGAATACCACGGTGTATCTTGCTGGAGGTGCTTATTTCACAGGAACCTTCGCCATCAATGATGCCGAAAATGTGAGCATCCTGGGGCGCGGCGTGGCCCGTCCCGTTCGTGGCTACGAGGGCTGTCATATTCACCGTTCGAAGAACGTGCTGATTGACGGTCTCATCGTCAACACCTGCCCCATTGGCGAATCCAAGAACGTGACGCTTCATGATGTTCGTAGCATCTCTCATCCACAATGGGGCGACGGCTTGAATGTCTTTGGTGGAAGCTGCGATATTCTTTTCGACCGAGTGTTCTGCCGCAACTCCGACGACTGCACCACGGCCTACGCCACACGCAAGGGTTTCAGCGGCTCCACCCGCAATGTGCACATGAGGAACAGCACGCTGTGGGCCGACGTGGCGCACCCCATCTTCATCGGCATACATGGCAATCCCGAAGTGGGCGACACCATCGAGCATCTGGTCTATGAGAACATTGATATCCTGGGTCAGGCCGAGCCGCAGGTGGATTACCAAGGTTGTCTGGCCATTAACTGCGGCGACGGCAATCTCGTACGCGACGTACTCTTTGACAATATACGCATTGAGCAGATTGAGCAGGGCAGCATCTGTCAGGTGAAAGTGGGTTATAACCAAAAGTATTGCACAGCGCCCGGACGAGGCGTGGAGGATATCACCTTCTGCAACATCCGCTACTACTCCTCCCCTCGGGGAGGTCGGGAGGGGGCCGCTCTTTCCATCATCAACGGCTATGACGCTGACCATCGCGTACAAAACGTCACCTTTGAAGGTTTGAAGATCAACGGACAAACTATTTATGATGATATGCCTGACAAACCGCGTTGGTACGCCACCGCCGACTATGTACCGATGTATGTGGGTAATCACGTCAGCGACGTGGTGTTTACTAAAGAGATAGGACAATTTAATGTGAACCAGCAACTGTCTTATTGCTCTTCACAGGTAGATAGGGCATTAGAGGCTTTGCGCCCATACGACTTTACGATGATGCCACGCAATATCCTCACTGGCGAACAAACATGGAATTGCCGCAAGGCCAAAGCCGAAGAATGGTGTTCGGGCTTCTGGCCAGGCATCCTGTGGATGGCATTCGACTACAACCGTAGCGAAGCCGTACAGAAGGCAGCTACGGGATATACCGATGCCATCGCGCCCATCATCGATACGGCCGTCTATGATCACGACCTCGGCTTCATCACCATCAATTCCATGCTGAAGGGATATGAAGTGACAGAGAACGAGCACTATAAGCGGTTAGCCCTGCAAGCAGCCGACTCACTGGCCACATTATTTAATGATAAGGTGGGAACCATCCTTAGCTGGCCGCGCCATGTGAAAGACTACGGCGGGCATAACACCATCATGGACAACATGATGAATTTGGAACTGCTGCTGTGGGCTGCAGAAGAAATGAAAAGTGATAGAGTGAGAAGTGAAAAATGGCGAGAGATCGCAGTCCGTCATGCAGAGACCACGATGGAGAACCACTTCCGCAAGGATGGCAGTTGCTACCACGTGGCTGTCTATAATACGCTTACGGGCAAATTCATCAAGGGCGTGACGCATCAGGGCTACAGTGATTCCTCCATGTGGAGCCGCGGGCAGTCGTGGGCCATCTATGGCTACACCATGGTCTATCGGTTCACCAAGGACAAACGTTTTCTCGATTTCGCCCAAAAGGTAACGGACATCTATCTGAAGCGATTGCATGAAACCAGCGACGACATGGTGCCTATCTGGGATATGGATGACTCAAGAGGTATAGCGGCCCCTAAGGACGCCTCAGCGGCTTGTGTCGTTGCCAGT
Source organism: Prevotella sp. (assembly GCA_017460515.1). Lineage (GTDB taxonomy): Bacteria > Bacteroidota > Bacteroidia > Bacteroidales > Bacteroidaceae > Prevotella. Next base: position 24,933 of record JAFUAY010000043.1, on the reverse strand, counting down.
GCCCTGCTGGAGTTGTGCCAATATGTGAAAGATGGCGACCGCTACCGCGATGCAGCCATACAGATGCTCCGCGACCTGAGTACCGCCCGCTACCAAAGCCGCGACAAGAACGTCTCATTCCTCATGCACTCTACTGGCCACCATCCCGCTGGTTCCGAGATTGATGCCAGCATTGTCTATGCCGACTATTACTACCTCGAAGCCCTGCTTCGGCTAAAAAAACTGCAGCAATGAAACATTGTATAAGAAAGACTATAAACCATCTTATTAATAAGAAAAATAATACTATTATTAAGATATTTTGTCTTAAAATATATTTTCAAGTAATTGATTATTAAGCATTTAAAACCAAAATATAAATTAAGCATGTTCAAACCTGCTTAATCTTTATCCTTAGTTTTTGAATTTCTTGATGCAACTCATACTTCTTTCTTGTCTGCTTTTCTGTGCGACATTGCTTTTCTAATGCTTTTATCAATCACGAGCTTACTGCCACAGAAGCGTTTATAGAGAGTCTTCGAGTGCACCACGCCCTCCGAAGGAGCAGCCACACAGGTTGCTCCTTTATCATTTTGATACTTTTTTAGGTCAAATAATAAAAGTTTTTTATCACAGGAGGGAGTTTCTCAGAAGATTTAGCTAATTTTGCAGGCGAAATTCAACCAAAACGATATTCGACCAATGAAAAGAGCCGATATTTTAACATCACGACTTGTACTGCTGGTGGGCCTTGTAGTACTGATGCTGGCGGCAACTGTGCAGGTGTGGGCCGACGCCACGGTTCAGCCTACTGACACGCTGACGGTACTGAACGAGCTACGCGCAGAGAACGAGCTGCTGCAACAGCGTTCACGATTCACCACGGGCGGCCTGGCCATGATTCTGATTATCGCAGCCATGCTTGTGTTCCTGGTTATCAACAACCGATGGAACCATAGACTGGAAATCAAGAACCGACAGCTGGAGCGCGAGCGTAATGTGGTGGTGGCTCAGAACAAGCAATTGGCCATAGAGCGTGACCGTGCCGAGGCTGCACTGAAGGCGAAGACGGCTTTCATGCAGAGCATGACCCATGAGATACGTACTCCGCTGAACGGCATCAGCGGCTTCACACAGGTGCTGACGATGCCCGACATAGACCTGCCACAGGCGGAGAAGCAGAAGCTGAGCACGAACATTCAGGAGAATATACGACTGCTGACGAACATTCTGGACGACTTGTTGCTGATATCTGACTTGGAAGGCCACTGGCAACTGCCTACCGCCGAACAGACATCGGCTACAGGAATCATCACGCAGGCTGTTGAAACGGTTATGCCGCAAAAGCCGGCAACAGTAACGTTCGACCTTCCGTACAAGAAGGTTGACGACCTGCTCATCACGACTTATCCCCACATGGTGCAGACCATCCTTGTCAAACTGCTTGACAACGCGGTGAAGTTTACCAAGGCAGGAAGTATCACGATAAACTTCAACAACGAAAACGGCATGGTGAGATTCTCCGTGAGCGATACTGGCCCCGGTATTCCTGCCGATAAGAAAGACGTCATCTTTGAGCGCTTCTCGAAACTCGACAGCTTTATACAGGGCACGGGCCTCGGCCTCTTCATTGCCCGCATGAGTGCCGAGCGCATAGGCGGACAGCTGACGCTTGACACGAGCTATAGCGGCGGTGCGAAGTTTGACCTCTTTATTCCCATTAATCCACAGCAGAAATCATGAAAGAGCGTATCCTGACTCTTGTGGGATTCTCTTTTCAGCGCAACAGCCTGAAAACGGAGATCTTGTCTGGCATCACCACCTTCACCTCGATGGTCTATATCCTGGCGTTGCTCCCCGCTATGCTGGAACCGCTGAGGGCAGTAGGCTACCCCGTTGACTCTGCCTTCACCGCAACGGCCCTTGCCACCATCGTGGGAACAGTTATCATGGCTTTTCTGGGCAAGCGCCCCTTCGGACTGGCTCCCGGACTGACCATCAATATTTTCTTTATTGAGACAGTCTGCCTGGCACTGGGCTACACGTGGCAGTTCGCACTTACTGCAGTGTTGTTAGAGGGATTATTGTTCATATTGCTGTGCGTAAGCAGTCTGCGACGCATCATCTTCGAGATGGTGCCTGCCTCGTTGAAGCACGGTATTGCTGCGGGTATAGGATTCTTCATTGCGATGATAGGATTCAAGAATAGCGGCATTCTGGCTGAGGGCACTATCTTCAACCACCTGGACACGCTGACAACGCCCTCCTCGCTGCTGTTCCTCCTCGGATTGCTGCTGACGGGATTCTTCTCTATCTTACGAATCAAGGGAGGATTGCTGCTGAGCATCCTCATCGTAACGGTGGTAAGCATTCCGGTGGGGGTTACGAAATTACCTACCGAGTTTATTTCGATGCCTGACTCGATAGCACCTCTTTTCTGTCAGTTCTCATGGGACGCGCTGTTGTTGCCAGACCTCTGGGTGTGTGTGCTCATCATGTTGTTCTTTGATGTGTTCGACAGCCTGGGAACGATTGTGGGAGTGATGGCCTGTTCGGATATCATACGTCCGAACGGTCGTATTCCTCACATGCGAAACATCATGCTGAGTGACGCCATTGCCACAGCGACTGGCGCCTGTCTGGGATGCAGTACGGTGACCAGTTATGCAGAGAGCGCCACGGGATTTGCCGAGGGCGGACGCACCGGACTGTCAGCGCTTGTCGTAGCGCTGTGCTTCACCATCAGTCTGTTCATGGCACCGCTCTTCCTGACAATCCCTGCGTCAGCAACAGCACCGGTAATGGTAGTGGCAGGACTCTATCTGTTTGGCTCTATTCGTCACATCAGTCTGTCGGACCCCAAGCATTCCATGCCCGTCTTCCTGACCATTCTGCTGATGCCTGTCACTGGCAGCATCACCGATGGTATCATTGCCGGCCTTCTCTCGTTTATCATTCTCTCCTTTATTGAGGGATGGTTGAAGCGGGGAACCAACTAAAAAGGAGCATCCTGACTGGGATGCTCCTAAATAATCAATTCTGAATTCTTCACTCAGAATTACTGAAACTGATTCTTTTTTACTTCAGTGCCTTGTTCAGCATGTAGTAAACCTCGTTGTTCTGCAGCTGCTGCTTGAACTCGTAGGTCTTGGTGTCCTTGTTGATCTTGACATACTCAATGCCGAGCATCTCAGCGAAGTCTTCCCAGTACTCCTCGGTGATGTCGTAAGAGAAGGCACTGTGGTGGGTACCGCCTGCGAGAATCCAAGCGCCGGCACCAATCTCGAACGTGGGCTGAGGAACCCAGAGGGCGCTTGCCACGGGCAGGTTAGGCATGGGCTTCGGCTCGATGCACTCTACCTCCTGACTGATCAGGCGGAAGCGGTTGCCCAGGTCAACAACGGTAGCCTTGATACCACGGCCGGTCTTTGAGGTGAACACCAGACGGGCGGTCTGCTGCTTGCGGATACCGATGCCGAGGAAGTGAACCTCCAGCTTGGGTTTGTCGACTGCGATGAGCGGACATACTTCGAGCATGTGGCTCTGCAGGCAAGAAGAGCGGTCGCCGGCAAAGTTAAGGGTGTAGTCCTCCAGGAATGAGCAACCGATAGGCATACCCTGCTGGATGACCCACAGTGTGCGATACAGACAAGCGGTCTTCCAGTCGCCCTCAGCACCGAAACCGTAACCTTCCTGCATCAGGCGCTGTGAAGCAAGACCGGGAATCTGGTCGAAGCCACAGAAGTCGGGAGCATCGATATCAGCATCGCCCAGGTCGTCGAAGTTGGTGGTGAAGGCAGTAGCACCCTCATCCTTCAGCATGCGGCGCAGGGCAATCTCGGCCTTGGCTGCGTTCTTCACCTTCTGCCAGTAAACCTCTTCACCGCTCTCGTCGATCTTGATGGTGTAGAGCTTCTTGTACTCCTCAACCAAAGCGTCAGCCTCGGCATCGGTAACCTGCTTGAAGTACTCCATCAGAGAAGAAACAGGATAGTAGTCAACATGGTAGCCCATGCGCTGCTCGAACTCTACGCGGTCGCCATCGGTAACGGCAACGTTGTTCATGTTCATACCGAACATCAGACAGCGCACGTTGTGAGCATCGGCAACACCGGCTGCTACGCGAGCCCAAACAGCAATCTGCTTCTGAGCGTTCTCGTCCTTCCAGTAGCCGCAGACAACCTTGCGGGGAACACGCATACGGGTGCAGATGTGACCGAACTCAATATCACCGTGAGCCGACTGGTTCAGGTTCATGAAGTCCATATCCATGGTCTCCCAGGGTATCTCAGCGTTGTACTGAGTGTGGAAGTGCAGCATGGGCTTCTTCAGAGCCTGCAGGCCCTTGATCCACATCTTGGCGGGAGAGAAGGTGTGCATCCAGGTGATGATACCGATACACTTCTCCTCATTGTTGGCAGCGAGCATCACCTGCTCTACTTCCTTCGAACTGTTGGCTGTGCCTTTGTATACAATCTTAACAGGAATGTTTCCGCTCTTGTTCAGACCTTCAACCATCTCCTTTGAGTGACCGTCAACGGCTACAACTGCATCACCTCCATAAAGCAACTGTGCACCAGTCACCCACCAAATCTCCAAATCTTTGAACATAATCATTGAGCCCCCTTCTAACTCTCCTAATGGGAGAGGACCGTAACAGGGCACGGGTCTTTAGTTATTAATAGTAGAAATAATTCTTTTGAACTCTAAATCAGTCCGTTACGAACAGCATAGTCCCAGGCATCATGGTCCTGCTGTTGCATGGTGCGCACTCCTTCAGGCAGTTCGCTCACAGCATAAAGACTCGTGATGACGTTGATGGTGATGCGATAGCTGTAGCCATCCATCTCATACCAGCCTGAGGTCCACTCACCGAAGTCATCAAGATCGATGACCTGAACGGTATCGCGCATCAGACGGAGCTTGATAAACTCTTTGGCCTCCAGAAACACAATACGATAGGTGTGAGGACCTTCGTAGGGAGTACGGTAGAAACCGCCATGTTTGGCCCACCGCGTCAGCTCGCCTTCTTTCAGGTCGCAAACGTGTTGAGTCCACTCCTCCGTGGTAGTATCACTCTCTCCCACCCTTCTCTTTTCAGCCTTCAGCTTCAGGTCGCGATTGTGCCACTGTTCGTCCATCTGTACTGTCCGTATTGTCGTTCAACGCTTCATGTTTCTTTTCGCGTATCGTCGTTCAACGCTTAATGCTTCTGACCTTTCTGTCCGTAGTAAGCATTAGGACCGTGTTTGCGGTTGTAGTGCTTCTCAACGAGCAGCGGGTTCATCGTCAGGTTGGGATTCACCGAGAAGGCAACAAAAGCCATCTTAGCACACTGTTCCATAACCTTGGCGTTGTAAACAGCGTTGTCGGGCGATGTTCCCCATGAGAACGGGCCGTGGTTCTTCACCAGCACAGCAGGTGTGTGGTCGGGGTTGATCTTGCGGATATTCAGAATCTCGTCGACAATCACATTGCCAGTTTCCAGCTCATACTGGCCTTCCACCTCAGCCTTCGTCATATCACGGGTGCAGGGGATGTCCTTATAGAAATAGTCGGCATGGGTTGTACCGATATTGGGGATATCACGACCTGCCTGTGCAAAAGCGGTGGCATAGGTAGAATGGGTATGAACAACGCCCTGGATATTGGGGAATGCCTTATATAATACAAGGTGTGTAGGTGTATCGCTGGAAGGGTTCAGATCGCCCTCAACCACCTTTCCCGTTTGCAGGTCAACGACTACCATGTCGCTGGCTTTCATCTCGTCATAGCTGACGCCACTGGGCTTGATAACTACGAGGCCTTTCTCACGGTCGATACCTGAGACGTTTCCCCACGTGAAAATTACTAATCCCTGTTTCACAAGGTCCAGATTGGCCTTGAATACTTTCTGTTTCAGTTCTTCTAACATAGTAATTAAAGTTTAAAGTTAGGATCTTCCTTATATGCCTTCTTGTTGAAGCGATAGAGCGAGGCACCACGCTTTGAGGTGATCTTGTCAATGAGCTCGGTCTTCTCAATGAAGTCCATGTCCTTGATGCGCTTGCGGAAGTTGCGCTTGTCGATCTCCTCGCCACCCACTGCCTCATAGAGACGCTGCAGCTGGGTCAGCGTAAAGAGCTGCGGCAGCAGACGGAAGCCGATGGGTTCGGTACGCATCTTCTGCTTCATCATGCGCCAAGCCTTCATCACCATCTCATTGTGGTCGGAATAAAGCTGGGGAAGTTCGTTGACATAAACCCATTCAGCATGATGCTCCTTACGCAGTTTCTCACTATAATCATGTACATTGATCAGCGCATAGTAGGCAATAGAGATAACGCGTTCGCCCGGATCACGGTCCACATTACCGAAAGCACCTACCTGACGCATGAAGATCTTTTTCATACCCGTCAGTTCGGAAAGGGTGCGCTCGGCAGCCTCGTCGATGCTCTCTTCAGCACCGACAAAGCCACCATAGAGGCTCCACTCTCCCCTGCCGGGGTCCATCTGGCGCTTGCCAATCAACACCTTCAGCTTGTTCTCGTCAAAGCCGAATATGATGCAGTCGACAGACACCCAGACTTTGGAATGTTCTTGATAGAAAGTCATTTCTTTTTAGAATATGATTACCAGAAGTAAGCATAGAAGCAAGCGCAGAGGCCAACAACGACCAGTGTACCTACGATATCCCAAACGCCCCAGCTCTCCTTGATAGACTTCTTGAAGTCTGCCGAGAAAGTGATGGCGTCTACCTGAGCCTGAGAAGGAGCAGGAGTGAAGAAACTTACTACGACCATCAAGGCAATGATGAATACCAACAGCCAGCACTCGAAGACGAGCCAGTTGGTCTGCCAGAACCATGCGGTGTTCTCCCAGAAAGCACCGTCCATTGTTGCCTTGCCCGTATCGGTAATAACGTTTGTTACCAGACGGATCATACCTACTACGAAGCCACCGATAAGGCCCCATTCACCTGCCTTCGGAGTGATCTTCTTAGAGAAAATACCCAGTGTGAACACGGCAACCATAGCAGGAGCCAGCAGCGACTGGATACCCTGCAGATAGCTGTAGAGCGAACCGAGGCTCATCATCACAGGCATCCAAGCCAGACCCAGCAGCACAACGACTACAGTAGCGGTACGGCCTACGAAGACGTAGTGAGCCTCGCTCATACCCTTCTTCATGGGCTTGTAGAAGTCCTCAGTAAACAGCGTAGCGCAGCTGTTAAAGAAAGCTGCCAAAGAAGCTACCAGAGCACATACGAAACCGATGGTCACAATACCTTTCACGCCAGCAGGCAGAATGTTCTTCACCATCAGGGCGAAAGCAGCGTCGGTATCTTCCATGACGAAACCGTTGATCTCAGGATGCTGAGCCAAAGCAGCAGCAATCATACCAGGAATCAAGAACATGAAGCAAGGCAGAATCTTGAAGAAACCAGCTGCAATCGTACCACGACGAGCACGGGCCATCACAGCGGCATTATCCTCACCGGGAACCTGTCCGAGCACACGCTGAACGATATGCTGGTCAGTACACCAATACCAGAAGCCAATGATACATGCGCCCAGGAATACTACATAGCCAGGATACTCAGCATACATAGGATCGCCTGGATCGGTGTGGAACATGTGGTTGATACCGTAGCCGTCGTGCATAGCGCGGGCTGTGTCCATCATCATACCCCAGCCTTCAGTAATGCTACCGGCACCCAGAGCTGCCAAACCGAGGAACAACACGAGGAACGAACCAATAATAAGAATAGGTGTCTGGATAGAAGAAAGCGTCATCACGCCCTTCATACCACCAAACACGGTGAAGACTGCAGTAACGGCAATCAGGCCGATTGCACCTACCCAGAAGTTCAGGCCAAGCAAATACTCGAAGAAGATACCACCTGTGAATGCGGTCACAGACACTTTCGTCAGCACATAAGCCACAAGGGTGATGATGCTGAGCCAAGAACCGGTACGCTGTGTGTAACGGAACTTCAGGAAGTCGGGCATCGTGATAATCTTACCCATCTTCGTGATCAGCAGCTGATAGAATGGAACGAACAGCCATCCGAGAATCAGGATCATCCAGCCCTGCATCTCCCAGTGGGCCATACCTACACCATCCTTTGCGCCAGTACCAGCGAGACCTACGAGGTGCTCAGAACCGATGTTGGCGGCAAAAATAGCCATACCAATTACATACCAAGGCTCTCCCTTACCAAAGAGGTAAGCTGAAGAGTCTTCGCCCTGTTGGGCTTTCTTGTCTTTCCAAATGGCATACCATACAGCAGCCACCACACCTAACAGACCGACTGCGAGAATAGTCCAGTCGAGCCAGATAAATTCATGTGAACTCCAATTCATGATAATTTACAATTTTTGCATTTATAATTTACTGTTTATTACTTTTTCTGTAGGGCTATTTCCTGTTTTTCCACATAGCAGTCATATCCTCCAGCGTCTTACCCTTGGTCTCAGGCACGAGCTTCCAAACGAAGACTGCTGCCAACAGACAGATAAGACCGTAGAGACCATAGGTGAACCAATGGCCGAAATCATCGCCCTCGCTGAGGTGCATATTGAACATTGGCACGAAGGTCGAACTGACAATGAAGTTGAAAATCCATTGGAAGGCAACAGCAATAGCTACAGCACCGCCACGAATGGTGTTGGGGAATATCTCAGCAATGAGCACCCACGTAATGGGCCCCCAAGAGAACATGAACGAAGCGGCATAGACCATAATAGAGGCTGCGGTCACAAACTCAAGGCCTTCTGCGCCAAAGGTGACGGCAACGCCAAAAGCACCAATGGCCATACCAACAGAACCCCAGATGAGCAGAGGCTTGCGGCCCCACTTTTCAACGGTAAAGATGGCTACAAGCGTAAAGAGAATATTGACAACACCCATGAAGACGGTAATCACCATCGGGTTCTCCATTCCCATATCGCCAAAGATACGCGGAGCATAGTAGAGCACTGCATTGATACCTACAGCCTGCTGGAATACTGAGAGCATGATACCCACGAAGATACACATCGCACCATAGGTCATCAGCTTCTCGGTCTTCACCACCATCGTGTCCTTAATATCCTGCAGAATCTTGGCGGCCTTGCTCTCACCATTAATCTTGGCAAGAATACGGGAGGCTACATCATCGCGTCCAATTGAAACAAGGTAGCGCGGAGTTTCAGGAACAAAGCAGATGAGCAGGGCAAAGAGACCTGCAGGAACAGCCTCGGAACCAAACATATAGCGCCAGCCTGTAATCACAGTCCATTGGGCTGCAGGGGTAATATTGGCAATACCCTTACCCATCTCTTCAACGAGCGGCTGGATATGGTCGCCCAGGATGAAGAAGTTGACAAAGTAGACCACCAACTGACCAAAGATAATGGCAAACTGGTTCCAGCTGACAAGCATGCCACGGATATTGGAAGGAGCTACCTCACCAATATACATCGGACAGATGGCTGAAGCCAAACCTACACCGATACCACCGATAACACGGTAGATGTTGAACATGATCAGCAGCGAGAAAGTAGGCTCACCATAGGTAAAGAACAGGAATTCAGGGGTCATAGAACCCAGAGCTGATACGAAGAACAGCAATCCTGCAATAATCAGCGAACGCTTACGGCCCAAGTTTGTAGCCAGGAAGCCTGACAAAGCCGAACCAATGATACATCCAATGAGGGCCGAAGCAGAAGTAAATCCGTGCCAGCCGTCAGTATAGGCAAAATCTTTGGCCTCCATAAAGAAAGCCTGCAAGCCCTTCTCTGCACCAGAGATGACGGCAGTATCGTAGCCGAACAAAAGTCCGCCCAATACTGCCACCATTACAATACTTATCAGGTAGCTTTTACTACCATTTTCTGTCTGTGACATAATTGTCAATTTTCAATATGCATTTACTTGATTGAGAACTTATAGGCAGCATGGCTGTAGTAAGGCTTCTCAGGAGTAACCACGGGACTTGCCCACTCAGGATGGTTGGGGCTGTCGGGGAACTTCTGGCTCTCCAGACATACGCTCACGTGCTGAGGATACTTCTTGCCAAGCTTGCGAACAACATTCTCTTCGCCGCCTACGCCCTGGAAGTTACCGCTGTAGACCTGTACACCGGGCTCGTTGGTATACATCTCCATGAAGATACCACTCTTGGGACTGTAGAGAGATGCACAAACCTGAGTATCGTCACCTACGCCATCCTTATAAGTATTCAGACACCAGTTATGGTCATAGCCGTGAGCATTCTTTGTCTGGCTATATTCCGACTTGATGCTGTCGCCAACGGCATGAGGAGTACGGAAGTCCATCGGGGTGCCCTCAACAGGAAGAATCTTGCCTGTAGGCATATAGCTGAAGTCAGCCTCTGTGAAGTTATCAGCATTGACATAAAGAACCTGATCATAGGCAGCATTCTCAAGGTCGCCACTCAGGTTGTAGTAGTTATGGTTCGTCTGGTTGATAATGGTTGGCTTATCGGTTGTTGCCTCCCAAACAATATCAAGAACATTGTCGGCTGTAACCTTATAAGTGGTTGTTGCAACTACATTGCCGGGGAATCCGTTCTCACCGTCTGCAGCCTTGATTTCCAACTTAATCAGTGAGTCATTCACCTCAACAACGTCATAGACCTGGTTCATCCAACCTGTTGCACCACCACCGTGCAGACAGTGAATACGAGTATCACCAGGATGAGGATCGTTCTGACGGAGCTGATATTCTACGCCATCAAGCTTGAACTTACCGTCACAAATACGGTTCGCATAACGACCTACACTTGAACCGTAATCAGTTGGAGTATTCAACGTATCGGCATACTGGGCGATATTGTCGAAACCCAGAACAACGTCAGTTGGCTTGCCATCCTTGTCATTCACAACAAGTGAAACAATACGTCCGCCATAGTTGGTAATGCAAACCTCCATACCCTGAGCATTCTTCAGTGTGTAGAGCTTGACGGGCTTCTCGTTAATCACCGTGTCAAATTTGGCTGCGTCAAGACCAGAAGCAGTAAGTGTAACTGCCGGCTGAGAGTCGCAAGAAACAAGCATCAGCGCCATTGCGCCAAGGCTCAACAATGAACTTTTAAGTGTTTTCATTTTCCTTAGTTTTAATTATAATTTTAGTTATTGAATGAAATTTGGGTGTAAATTTACAACTAATTTCTGAATTGACAAGGAAAATAAACATTAGATTACTACTAATTGGAACTTTTTAACATTATTAACGATAAAGGGTTAAAAAACGATTCACGAAAGTTATAGGGCTTTTATTTTGCAGTTTGAAAGAAATTGTCTAATTTTGCACTCCATAACAACAGACATGAAGGAAATAATTATCAAAGACGCTACCCTGCGCAAAGCTGCTGAGGAAGGTATGGATGCCTTCGTCGGTGTCTTCATCAAGGCACTGCGAGAGGCTATTGGCGGCGAACTGACTACAGAATCGATGCAGGAACTGAACAGCGATCAAATCACTTTGCTGGCTTGGGACACCCTGCACGAAGAGGTGATGGACGGTGGATTCATCCAGCTCATCCACAACGGTTACGGACCTTTCATTTTCAAGAACCCGTTTGCAAAGGCACTCAACAAGATGTGGAACATGAGAGAGCTGTCAAAGCTCATCTATGACGCCCATTCGCTCTTCGTCAAGTACGGAAAAGAACTGCAGAAAGACTGTACCGACGATGAGTTTATGGCACTCTTCGAGCAATATCCGGAATTTGACGACTTGGATGATCAGTTCGTAGAAAACGAGGAGACATACACAGAGCAAGTAGCACGCTATATTGACGAAAATATTGAAAAATTCGCCAGCATTGAACCATAATCAGAAAAGGCAATGAATAAAGCTGAACAAGAACTCAGGAAGAAAAGTCCTGTACAGATAAAGAACAAGAAGGCAGCCTTCGAATACTTCTTCATCGAGGAATTTACGGCTGGTATCGTATTGACTGGAACCGAGATCAAGTCAATACGAGCAGGAAAAGCCTCGCTGGTTGATACTTACTGCACCATTATCCAGGGGGAACTATGGGTAAAGGGAATGAGTATCAGCCCGTATTTTTATGGGTCCTACAATAACCACGAGCAGAAAAGAGACCGTAAACTACTACTCACAAGAAGGGAAATCAACCGACTGGAGAGTGCTACGAAACAAACTGGCTACACCATCGTACCTACCCTCATCTTCATTGACGAGAATGGACGGGCGAAAGTTGACCTTGCCCTTTGCAAGGGTAAAAAAGCCTACGACAAACGGCAAACACTCAAGGAAAAAGAAGATAGACGCGAAATAGACAGAGCCATCAAGCACTATTAAGCATTAATCCGGCACCAAGTATTAACTAGAGAGCAAAGCCATCCAAAAGCAAGCGGAAATGAGAACAAAACTAAACGACGTCATCCAAAAAAGAATCTTAATTTTAGACGGTGCAATGGGTACCGTCATTCAGGAATACGGACTCCAGGAAGCCGACTTTCGAGGACAGTTCTTTTCGGATGTCCCCGGACAGCTGAAAGGTAATAATGACTTACTCTGCATGACTCGGCCTGACGTAATCCGAGACATTCATGAACGCTATCTGAAGTCGGGTGCAGACATTATCACGACGAACACATTTAATGCACAGAGAATATCGCAAAGTGATTATCATACAGAAGATTACGCTAAAACGCTAAATCTTTACGGAGCCCGCTTAGCTCGTGAAGCAGCTGACAAATTCTCTACACCTGAACACCCCAGATTTGTCGCTGGTTCAGTAGGTCCCACGAACAAGACCTGCTCTATGTCGCCCGACGTCAGCAACCCCGCTGCTCGCGATCTTACCTACGACCAGCTTTTCGATGCTTACTCCGAACAGATGGAGGGTCTCATCGAAGGAGGAGTCGATGCAATCCTGATTGAAACCATCTTCGATACATTGAATGCGAAAGTGGCTATTGATGCCGCTATGCAAGCCATGAGGAGCCTCAACCAGGAGTTGCCTATCATGCTAAGCGTTACCATTAGCGATCTGGCAGGAAGAACATTGAGCGGACAGACACTCGATGCTTTCCTGGCTTCAGTAAGCACCTACCCCATTTTCTCCGTCGGACTCAACTGCTCGTTTGGCGCCAGTCAGATGAAACCATTCCTAAAAGAACTGGCTCATCATGCTCCATATTATATCAGCGCACATCCCAATGCCGGTCTTCCTAATTCAATGGGACAATATGACGAGACACCCGACAGCATGGCTCCGCAAATTGACGAATTCATCGACGAGGGATTGGTAAACATCATCGGTGGCTGTTGCGGAACAACGCCTGATTTCATTAGTAAATATCCCGCTTTAGTCGAAAATAAGCAACCGCATGTTCCTCAAGCCAAACCCAACAATATCTGTTTAAGCGGACTGGATTTGCTTTCACCAAACACGTTTACCAACGTAGGCGAACGCTGTAATGTTGCTGGCTCCAGGAAGTTTCTGCGTCTCATCAAGGAGAAACAATACGATGAAGCCGTCTCTATTGCCCGCAAACAGGTCAATGATGGCGCGTTGGTCATCGATATCAACATGGATGACGGACTATTAGACGCACGTGAGGAAATGGTTACTTTCCTGAACATGATTGCTACAGAGCCTGATATTGCTCGCATACCGGTAATGATTGATTCCAGTGACTGGCAGGTTATCAAGGCGGGACTAAAATGTATTCAAGGCAAAAGCATCGTAAATAGCATCTCGCTGAAAGAGGGCGAAGAGGTTTTTATTCAGCACGCTCATGACATCATGCGCTATGGAGCAGCCGTTGTGGTGATGTGCTTCGATGAACAGGGACAAGCCACCAGCTACGAAAGAAGAATAGAAATTGCAGAGCGAGCATATCGTATTCTAACTCAGAAGGTTGGATTCAATCCGCTCGACATTATCTTCGACCCGAATATACTGGCAATAGCAACAGGAATAGAAGAACATGACAACTATGCACTCGACTTTATCCGTGCAACCCGATGGATTCGGAAGAATCTGCCCGGAGCCCATGTGAGTGGCGGTGTTAGCAACCTTTCTTTCTCCTTCCGAGGAAACAACTATATCCGTGAGGCGATGCATGCGGTATTTCTCTATCACGCTATTCAGGCTGGTATGGACTTCGGAATTGTGAATCCTGCAACGAAAGTGCTTTACTCGGACATCCCACAGGATCAACTCACTATCATTGAAGATGCTGTCCTGAATCGCAAGAAGGGAGCTACTGATCAGTTGATTGAGCTGGCTGCGAAACTCTCTGAAGAAGCGTCAAACGCCCCAACCTCTCCTACTCCTTCTATCGAGACAGACAGAAGCATTCCTGTTGAGGAACGTCTCTCTCATGCTTTGATTAAAGGTATAGGCGATCATCTGAAAATTGATTTGGAAGAAGCTCTTCAGAAATATCCTCATGCAGTTGATATTATCGAAGGCCCCCTCATGCAGGGAATGAATGAGGTTGGCCAACTCTTTGGTGCCGGAAAGATGTTTCTTCCGCAGGTAGTCAAGACGGCTCGCACCATGAAACAAGCAGTAGCTATTCTTCAGCCCTATATAGAAGCGGAACGTAGCGAAGGTTCCACAAAAGCAGGAAAAGTACTTTTGGCAACAGTGAAAGGCGATGTTCATGATATTGGAAAGAATATCGTTGCCGTAGTGATGACCTGTAATAACTATGAAGTTATCGACATGGGAGTGATGGTTCCTGCTGATCAGATAGTAAGAAAAGCAAAGGAAGAGCAAGTCGACATGATTGGACTATCAGGTCTGATTACTCCCAGTCTCGAAGAAATGGTTAACGTTGCTACCGAACTGAAACGAGCAGGGCTCGACATCCCCATTATGATTGGTGGAGCAACGACCAGTCAATTACATGTTGCGTTGAAGATTGCTCCTGTCTACGGCGGACCTGTCGTTTGGATGAAAGACGCCTCGCAAAACGCAATAACTGCCGCACAACTAATTAGTGATAGTCATCAGGTACAATCGGACCTCGACAAGCAATACGAACAAATGCGCCAGGAGTATTCTGAAAAGCAGCAAGAACTGGTCTCACTGAACGAAGCCCGCAAAAACAAGCAGGATCTGTTTCAGAACTGATTTTAATTTTGATATACAATTGAAGAATCACATGAATCAAGTATTACATTTCCTAAAGCAGTCGACCCTATTATGGCGATTTGCCTTATTATTCATCGTAGGAGTCCTCACAGCCAACAGTTCACAGGCTCAGGTAAAGCGTGAATTTCGCGGTGCCTGGATACAATGTGTAAACAGACAGTTTGAAGGAGTCGGCACCCTTGAAATGCAACAAACGCTTTCGTATCAGTTGGACGAACTAAAGAAAGACGGTGTCAATGCTATTATCTTTCAGGTACGTCCAGAGTGTGATGCGCTTTATCAAAGTGAGCTGGAGCCATGGAGCCGTTTTCTGACAGGCAAACAAGGCGTAGCGCCCTCTCCCCTTTGGGACCCTCTCCAATGGATGATTGAGCAATGTCATCAACGCGATATGGAATTACATGCTTGGATCAATCCATACCGTGCAAAGACGAAAGCTACCAATGAATTGGCGCCAAATCATATTGCAGTCACCCATCCCAACCGGTGTTTTGACTATGACAGATTAACAATCCTGAACCCAGGAATTCCCGAAAACCGTGATTATATTTGTAATGTGGTATCAGATATTGTCAAGCGCTATAATATCGATGGTCTCCATATGGATGATTACTTCTATCCCTACCCTGTTGCAGGTATTGAGATCCCTGATGACGCACAATACCGATTATATCATAATGGTATACGTGATAGAGGTGACTGGCGCCGACATAACGTGAACCTCTTTGTCAAGCAGTTATACCAGACCGTTCATGCTATCAAGCCTTGGGTAAAAGTGGGTATTTCTCCATTCGGTATCTATCGTAACAAGAAGAACTCACCTATGGGCAGTAATACCAATGGTCTTCAAAACTACGATCAACTCTATGCAGATATTATTCTTTGGATCAATAATGGCTGGATGGACTATTGCGTTCCACAACTTTATTGGGAGATTGGCAATAAAGCAGCAGACTACGAAACACTGATACGCTGGTGGAACCAACATGCAGGCAACCGACCGCTCTATATCGGTGAGGATATAGAGCGAACGGTTAAATATCCTGATGCTCAGAATCCCATGCAACATCAGCAAGCTGCCAAGTTCAAACTACACGATGAGTTGCATAACATTGAAGGAACTGTTCTTTGGTATGCAAAGATGGCTGTCGACAATCCCGGCAACTATGGTACTTTGCTCCGCAACAAATACTGGAAGACGCCTTCGCTTCAGCCGAGCATGACCTTTATTGACAAGCATGCGCCTAAAGCCCCTAAGAAACTGAAGGCGATGTGGATGCCTGATGGTTATGTCCTGTTCTGGACAGCTCCCAAGGGCAAAGATTGGAAGGATACCGCAGCAAAGTATGTTGTCTATTGCTTCAATAAGGGTGAAAAGATTAATCTGGATGATGCGTCGAAGATTATGGCTATTACTTCCGACACGTTCTACAAGTTACCATATACAGACGGTAAGACGAAATATACCTACGTAGTCACTGCCGTCAATCGAATTCATAATGAAGGCAAAGCTGCCAAGAAAAAGATTAAGCTTTAATGCATCAGATCTTGATAAGCTTTAATGCATAGATCTTGTTACGCTTTAATGCATAAGATCTTGATATCAGAACAGAAAGATGGCCGGCATATACCGGCCATCTTCATTATAGTATGTTCGAAACAGATTAATCCTGACTGTTCTCAGGACGTAACTGACGTACGACGGCGCCAGCCTGCCACATCTCCTGATTACGCATTGCTTCCAACTCTTTCTCCAGACCTGCACGATAGTCGGGCTTAGAGTTAGCATCGATAGAAATCTGTGCCTCGTTACCCGTGAGTACTGAGTAGTAGAGCCACTCCATAACCGGCTTGATAGCATCATGGAATCTGGGAGCCCAGTCAAGAGCGCCACGCTGTGCCGTTGTTGAACAGTTGGCATACATCCAATCCATACCTTTTGCACCAAAGAGCGGGCCCAGGCTCTGTGTCAGCTCTTCAACAGTTTCGTTGAAAGCTTCCGAGGGAGAATGTCCATGCTCGCGGAGCACCTCATACTGAGCCAGCAGAAGTCCCTGAATAGCACCCATCAGCGAGCCACGCTCACCTGTCAGGTCACTGGTTGCCTCACGCTCGAAAGTAGTCTTAAACAAATAACCTGCACCGATACCAATACCGAAGGCCAATGTTTTCTCCTCAGCCTTACCTGAAGCATCCTGATAGACTGCATAAGAGCAGTTCAATCCACGACCCTCGCAGAACATCGTACGAAGTGAAGTACCGGAGCCCTTAGGAGCTACCAGAATCACATCGACATCCTTTGGAGGAACAACGCCTGTGCGGTCACTCCAGTTGATAGCGAAGCCGTGTGAATAGTAAAGCGTCTTACCCGGTGTAAGATATTTCTTAATGGTGGGCCACACCTGAATCTGACCTGCATCGCTCAGCAGCATGCAGAGGATAGTGCCCTTCTGAGCTGCCTCTTCAATTGAGAACAGGGTCTTTCCTGGTACCCATCCATCGGCTATGGCCTTCTCATAGGTCTTTCCCTCGCGCTGACCAACGATTACATTAAATCCGTTGTCGCGCAGGTTACAAGCCTGACCAGGTCCCTGAATACCATAACCGATTACAGCGATGGTTTCATTCTTCAATACTTCACGCGCTTTCTCCAAAGAGAACTCTTTGCTGGTGACAACTGTTTCAACTACGCCACCAAAATTCATTTCTGCCATAATTGCAAATATTTTTAATGTTTTACTTTACCTTCTGACTCTGCCAGCCCTACACGAGAGCCGTCGTCTTGTGAGTCGAAACACGTCTTACCCGAAGATGCGTCAAAGGCTTAACTATATTATTTCAGTCTGCAAAGATATCAAATTGCAACGAAATTACCAAATTTTCTTTCCGTTTTATCATATTTTTTGTATTTTTGCAGTCAGATTAATCATTCATCATCAAAGAATATGACCCGTAAAGAACGATATAAGCAAGTCTTAGCTTACTTTGAGGAGCTGATGCCTGTAGTTGATACCGAGTTGGAGTTCGGCAGTATCTTCCAATTGCTGGTTGCCGTCATCCTTAGTGCGCAATGTACCGACAAGCGTGTCAATCAAGTGACGCCAGAACTCTTTGCCCGTTTTCCTGATGCAGCATCGATGGCATCTGCCGATATTGATGAGCTGTTTGAATACATCAAGAGCGTATCATATCCTAACTCGAAAGCGCGTCATCTGGTCGAGATGGCTCGTCTGTTGATAGAACGCCATAATGGTGAGGTTCCCAACGACATGAATATGCTACTGGAGCTGCCTGGTGTAGGTCGTAAGACAGCCAACGTGATTCAGGCAGTTGCTTTTGGACGAGCTGCGATGGCAGTCGACACCCATGTTTTCCGCGTCAGTCACCGATTAGGATTGGTATCTCCTAAAGACAATACACCATTGCTGGTAGAGAAGACACTCACCAAGAATATTCCTGACGATCTGATTCCTCGTGCTCACCACTGGCTGCTGCTTCACGGACGTTATGTATGTACCTCACGCCGCCCTCATTGTGAGCAGTGCGGACTGTCTATGCTTTGTCCTGCTGCTCAATCATATTAAGCATTTTGATAGTAGCCTTAATAGCTGCTTCAGTCTGGTCTGCATCAAGTCCTCTTGTTCTCAACAATCTTCCTTCCCCCATCTGCCACGTAATCACGGTCTGTACCAAAGCATCAGTACGACCTCCTGGCGGAATACTTACGGCATAGTTTTCGAGTATTGGGAACGACCGATCCAGATATTCCTTGTAAATCTTTCGCAAAGCCTTCACAAAAGCATCATACTGACCATCGCCTGAAGAGTGGCCTTCATACTGGTTTCCATTGATTTCAACCTTGACATTTGCTAATGGTTTGAGACCATAGGCAAGGGAAACTTGGTAGCTGACGAGTTTTACGCGATCTTCTGTTACATCATGTTTAAGCACATCGCTCACAATGAACGGTAAATCTTCCTGGGTCACAACTTCCTTTCTATCTCCCAACTCTGTAATTCGCTTGGTGACACGCTGGGTCTGTTCAGCAGTCAGTTCCAGCCCCAACTCTTTCAGATTGCGTGCAATATTTGCTCTACCGCTGGTCTTACCCAACGCATATTCACGTTTTCTTCCGAATCGTTCCGGCACGAGCGAATTATGATAGAGTCCGCCTTTCTGATCTCCGTCAGCATGCACACCAGCCACTTGAGTGAAAACATTATCGCCAATGATTGGTTGGTTGGGGGCAACTGCTATTCCACTATAGCTCTCTACCAACCGACTTATATCGTTGAGTTTGTTCTCGATAATACTTGTCTTGGCATTAAACTGGTCTTTCAGAATGACTTGAACACTCGATAATGGTGCATTTCCGCATCTTTCGCCCAGCCCGTTGACTGTAACATGCAATCCTTTCGCACCGCTTAATGCAGCTGCCAATGAATTTGAAACCGCCAAGTCATAGTCGTTATGAGCATGGAAATCGAAGTGGACATCAGGATAGCGTTTCACCATCTTACGGAAATACTCTACTACTTGCAACGGATTCATAATTCCGAGTGTATCTGGAAGCATGAAGCGCTTGATATCACTTTTCGAGAGGACATCCATCATCTGATAAACATACTTTGATGAGTCTTTCATACCACTCGACCAATCTTCCAAGTATAGATTTACGCTGATGCCGTTTTCCTTTGCGTAGGCAACGACCTGCTGAATGTCTTCAATATGCTGCTCAGGTGTTTTGCCCAGTTGCTCTTTGCAGTGCCGTAAGGATCCTTTTGCCAACAGATTCAACGTCTGACAACCAGCATCACGAACCCAATCGACAGATACGTTTCCATCGACAAATCCGAGTACTTCCACTTTTTCCAGCATATCTATCTGTCGAGCGTATCGGCATATCATCCTCACGGCTTCCATCTCTCCTTCAGAGACGCGTGCCGATGCTACCTCGATACGGTCCACGTTCAAGTCGCGCAGCAACATCCGCGCAATCATCAGTTTTTCGTGAGGAAGAAAACTCACTCCACTGGTTTGTTCACCATCGCGGAGTGTAGAGTCCATGATTTCTATATATCTCTGCTTCATTATCTTTTATTTTCCCAAGCTACGATCTTGTCTTTGTTAGCTACTAAAAAGTCAATATCATCCAAGCCATTCATCAAGCAATGCTTTTTGTAGCTATTAATCTCAAAGCGCTCACTACGTCCAGTCGCCTTGTTTGTCACCAACTGGTTAGGAAGGTCAACCTCCACTTGCATTTGCGGGTTCTGCCTGATACTTTCAAAGAGTTCCTGTAAGAAATCCTCACTTACCTGCACAGGCAGTACGAAGTTGTTCATTTCATTGTTTTTATGGATATCGGCAAAAAACGAGCTGATAACCACACGGAATCCATATCCCGCAATAGCCCAGGCAGCATGTTCCCGTGATGAACCGGAACCGAAGTTTTTACCTGCTACTAAAATACAACCTTTATAATCAGGATTGTTGAGCACAAAGTCGCGAATGGGCTGTCCGTCTTTATCGTAACGCCAGTCGCGAAACAAGTTGTCGCCAAAAAAGCTTTCTTCACGAGTGGTCGCCTTCAAGAATCTGGCAGGAATAATCTGATCTGTATCTACGTTCTCAATGGGTAGAGGCACGCAGGTTGAAGTTATGACGTCAAATTTTTGTTTCATCTTGTGTTTTCGTTATTTCTTTACGACTTTATAAAAGAACACGCGGATCAGTGATAACACCTGTTACTGCTGCGGCAGCTGCTATTAACGGTGAACAGAGAAGTGTACGCGCCCCTGGACCTTGACGTCCTTCGAAGTTACGGTTCGAGGTAGATACGCAATACTTCCCTGCTGGCACTTTGTCATCATTCATTGCCAAGCAAGCTGAACATCCAGGCTGACGAATCTCAAAGCCTGCATCTGCCAACACCTTGTCTATCCCTTCTTCACGTATCTGACGATCCACTGCCCACGAGCCTGGCACTAACCATGCAGTTACGTTAGCAGCCTTCCTGCGTCCTTTAACTATTGAAGCAAAGGCGCGGAAATCCTCAATACGCCCATTCGTACAAGCGCCCAAGAATACATAGTCGATAGGATGGCCTAACAATTTTTCTCCTGGTTCAAATCCCATATACTGCAGCGCCTTTTCAAAGCCTGCCTTATCAGCTTGACTAACAGGAATCGACTCTGTAATACCTATTCCCATACCTGGATTAGTTCCGTATGTAATTCTCGGTTCTATGTCTTCAGCATTGAATGTCAGCTCCCTGTCAAACACCGCATCATCTCCGCTACGTAGCGTTTTCCAGTAAGCAACGGCTTTATCCCATTCATCACCTTTAGGTGCATGCTCTTTACCTTTAACGTAAGCAAAGGTAACATCATCAGGTGCAATAAAGCCACCACGTGCTCCCATCTCAATTGACAAATTACAGAGTGTGAGGCGACCCTCCATTGAAAGATTCTCCACCACATCTCCTGCATATTCAATGAAGTAGCCAGTAGCTCCACTTGTCGTTATCTGAGCCATCAGATAGAGTGCCACATCCTTTGCCGTTACACCCTTTTCCAACTTGCCGTTAATGGTAATTCGCATCGACTTCGGCTTTTGCTGAAGAATACATTGCGAAGCCATCACCATCTCCACCTCGCTGGTACCTATGCCAAAGGCAACAGCACCCATCGCGCCATGAGTCGATGTGTGGGAATCGCCACAAACAATGGTCATTCCCGGCAGCGAAAGTCCTTTCTCCGGGCCTACCACATGGATAATGCCGTTATCCTTCGACATCATGCCAAAGTGTGCCAGGCCAAACTCAGCTGCATTCTTTGCCAACGTATCCACCTGATTCTTTGAAACGGGATCCTCAATGGGCTTGTCCTGATCGTGGGTTGGTGTGTTATGGTCTGGCATGCAATATATTTGTTTGGGGCGGAAGCACTTCAGTCCTCTGCTCCTCATGCCATCGAAAGCTTGTGGCGATGTCACCTCATGACAGTAGAGGCGATCAATATATAACTGTGTGGGGCCCCCTTCAATAGTCTGAACTATATGGCTGTCCCAAATCTTATCAAAAAGTGTATTCATTCCGATCTCTTGAATTTGTTGATACAATCGATATATGCTTCCACCGAAGCTGTCACAATGTCGGTATTCGCACCAAAGCCATAATACATCGAGCCTTCGTACTCCACTTGCATGTGGACCTTACCCACGTCGTCTGATCCTTTCGAGATAGCCTGTATGGTAAACTCCTTCAGCGTCATCTGCTTCATGATAATCTTCTTCAGTGCCTTAATCGCTGCATCTACAGGACCGTTACCGCTGCTGGCAGCCTCAAACTTCTGTCCGCTGATATCCAGTCCGATAGAAGCCACACTCTTCACGCCCTTACCTGTAGTCACCTGCAGGAAGTCGAGACGTACGGCATGCTGGTCGGCTGTATCAGCACCTGCCAGCATCAGCACATCAGCATCCGAGACCTCTTTCTTCAGGTCGGCAAGCTCCAGGAACTTCTCATACACCTTATCCAGTTTTTCTTCCGTCAGGTCTATTCCATTCACATGCAATCTATGCTTCAAGGCTGCACGTCCTGAGCGGGCTGTCAATACGATAGAGTTATCGTCAATTCCCACATCCTTGGGATTCATAATCTCATAGGTCTGTACGTTCTTCAGCACACCATCCTGATGAATGCCGCTACTATGGGCAAAAGCATTTCTTCCGACGATTGCCTTATTGGGCTGCACAGGCATATTCATGAGGCTCGATACCATTCGCGATGTAGGGAAGATGCGCTGCGTGTTGATGTTTGTATCAACACTAATGCCCTTATGACACTTCAGTATCATGACAATCTCTTCCAAACTGGTGTTGCCAGCGCGCTCGCCTATTCCGTTGATGGTTACCTCCACCTGGCGGGCTCCGTTGAGTACGCCTTCAAGCGTGTTGGCAGTAGCCATTCCCAAATCATTATGACAATGCGTAGAGATAATGGCGCGGTCTATGCCGTCAACATGTTCCATCAGATATCGTATCTTACCGCCAAACTCATCGGGCAGACAATAGCCTGTGGTGTCAGGGATATTTACGACAGTAGCTCCAGCTTTGATAACAGCCTCTACCACCTGTGCAAGATACTCATTGTCAGTACGTCCGGCATCCTCCGCATAAAACTCTACGTCTTCCACGTATTTCTTAGCGTATTTCACAGCAGCCACAGCACGTTCGATAATCTCTTCACGGGTAGAATTGAATTTGTAGTGAATATGCGAGTCGCTGGTGCCTATACCAGTATGTATACGCTTATGCTTAGCATACTGCAATGCTTCAGCAGCCACGTCAATATCTCGCTGCACAGCACGAGTCAGTGCACAGATAGTGGGCCATGTCACTGCCTTAGAAATCTCAATCACTGAGTTGAAGTCGCCTGGACTACTAATAGGAAATCCTGCTTCAATCACATCCACGCCCAACTGTTCCAGTGCTTTTGCCACTTGAATTTTCTCGATGGTGTTCAGCTGACAACCAGGTACCTGTTCGCCATCGCGTAGCGTTGTGTCGAAAATAAACAATCTGTCTCGCATCGTTTTTGATTTTTATGTCGTAATTAAGTTGTTTCGCTAACTCGTTATTTTGCTGTTATAATACAAAAAAGCCTCTCTGCACCGGAAGTGAGAAAGGCTCTGTATCGTTTTATTTATAAATTCAATTTTGAATTACCTGCATACCCCATCACTTCCGGCTACTTACGCGCAGTCGAATAATAATAATGTTGCTAATCAGGTTCAAATTCGTCATTTTTGCTCTTAATTTTCGTAATTCGGCGACAAAAGTACTTATTTCTCATGAAACAGCCAAACTTTTTATCACTTTTTTTCTCAATCGACAAGATTTTTGTTAGCCTGCAGATAGCATTCTAATCATTTTGACAACCGTAGTTAGCAGAAAGCGTCTTTGAGCGCAAAAAAAGTATAAATAATTAATTACCGTATTTCAATTGTCAATTATTTATCGTAACTTTGCGACGCTTTTATGAAGTGTGACTGAACATTTTTACACATTATTAATATTAATAGCATTATGACAATCAACGAATTCAACTTTGCCGGTAAGAAGGCAATCGTACGTGTAGACTTCAACGTACCCCTCGATGAGAATGGTAAGATCACTGACGACACCCGTATCCGTGGTGCCCTGCCTACCCTGAAGAAGATTCTGGCCGATGGTGGTGCTGTCATCATCATGAGCCACATGGGTAAGCCCAAAGGTAAGGTAGATGCTAAGAAGTCTCTGGGTCAGATTCGCGAGGCTGTAGAGAAGGCTCTGGGTGTTCCCGTTGCTTTTGCTCCCGACTGCGCTAAGGCTGCTGATGCTGCTAAGGCTCTGAAGATGGGCGAGGCTCTGCTGCTTGAGAACCTGCGTTTCTATCCTGAGGAAGAGGGTAAGCCCGTAGGTATCGACAAGGCTGATCCTGCATACGACGAGGCTAAGAAGGCTATGAAGGCTAGCCAGAAGGAGTTTGCTAAGACGCTCGCTTCTTACGCTGACTGCTACGTGATGGATGCCTTTGGTACAGCTCACCGCAAGCACGCTTCTACTGCTGTTATCGCCGATTACTTCGACGCAAACAACAAGATGCTGGGTCTGCTGATGGAGAAGGAGGTTCAGGCTGTTGATGCCGTTCTCTCTAACATCAAGCGCCCATTCGTTGCCATCATGGGTGGTTCTAAGGTATCTTCTAAGATTGGTATCATCGAGAACCTGCTCGGTAAGGTTGATAAGCTCATCCTCTGCGGTGGTATGACATACACATTCTC
>JAFUAY010000042.1 GCA_017460515.1 Prevotella sp. | reverse complement strand
TGGCTGTATACCAACTGTGCCAGCAATAACGGCCGGAAGTATAGGAGTCGTAACCTTGAGCACGTACAGAATGTAGCACTTCCTTAGACGAGCGCAAGGCATAGCCTTTACGATAGGCAACGCGATACTGCTGGACGGTCTTGGTGCCAGTACCCTCAGCCTGCGTCAACTCATAATAACCGTTGGCATTCCAGTCGTCAAAGAAATCTTGGCATGCTTGATAGAAGCGGTCCCATCGTGCCTGGTACTGAGAGGCATCGGTGTACATGATAAAAGGCAGAACCTCAGCAGAAGCCCCTTGATAGTAAGGTTGGCCGTCTTTTGGGTTGAAAATGGGAGAAGCAGCCATTTGCAGAATCTTTGCTTTCAAAGCGCGTGCTCCGGCACGTGTCCATCGACCAGACATCGTAGTGGGGTCGGCAGTAATCCACGGGAAGTTAGGCTCTGCAATGGCTTGGTCAAGCAGACCAACCATGTATTCGATACATTCTGCAACACTGTTGCGAGGGAATTGTCCTCCTGTCTCGCTCACCTCTAAGGCATGGTCGATGATGGGTACACCACCGTAGCGCTGGAATAAATCCCAGAAGCGCGCTGCCATCAGACAGCGGCACTCTGCCTTCAGACGACCCAACTCGTCAGCAGGAAGACCAGCCTTGTCGGCATTGTCCAAGAAAATGTAGCCAGCGCGTATGGCTTGCCATACGTGCTCATGGTCGTAAGAGAACAATGGACCGTCAAGGGCATCAGCCTGACGGGTGACATTGGCAGTCAGCGAACCGGTATAATACTGACCATAAACGGCAGAGCCGTTCCAACCCATGTGCCAACAGTCAGTCAAAGCATCAAACTTGCCTGCGTATGGATTCGTAGAATGAGGAAGCCTTGACGAATTAACGAAAGGCAAACCATAGTATTGTTCTGCATAGATTCCTACCAAGAACTGACGGGTGTATTCAGCATTGCTGAACACAGTGTCAATGGTAGACTCGGCACCGGTAGCTTTGTCGAGCGAGTCATTGCCGAAACGGACATCGTCCGTGCAGGCCATGAAACTGATACCGGCCAGCATCAGTGCCATAGTTCCGTATAATAATTTATTGAGTCTCATTGTATTTTCTTTCTTTTAGTGATATTTGTTTGCGTCCTGACACGTTAGAAACTGACATTCAGACCAAGTGTATAGGTGCGCTGCAGCGGATAGGAAGGAGCAGAGCTGGCTGTGGTCTCTGGGTCACCCCACTTGTACGGAGTGAAGGTGAGGAGGTTGTAGCCGCTGAGCGTTACCTCTACCTTTGTCAGACCAATCTTGCGGAACCATGCATTGTTGAAGTCGTAGGCAAGAGACAGAGTCTTCAGGCGCAGGTACTTGGCATCCTTCTCATAGAGGTCGGAACCGGCGTAATTCTGCAGGGCGTTCTCCCATGTTGCACGGGGATAATCTGCATCCTGTCGGGGGTTCTGAGGAGTCCAGGTGTCATCCACGTGGTACTGGAGCAAACCACCGTAGACGGTATCGGCTGAGCGCCAGAAAGGTTGGCGGAAGACGGCAGCTATAGAACGGGTGACATTCCATGCAGCAGTAAGCTGGGCATTGAAGGTGAGGCGCTTCCAAGCGAAACCGAAAGTAAGACCGGCCATATACTTGGGATCGTCGGTATAACCGTAGTCGCGGCTCAAGTCACTCTCGTCAATTTTACCGTCGCCATCAAGGTCAACATAGACGCAGTCGCCATACTTCAGGTTGGGAACCAACTGGGCGGGGAAAGGTTTCCCAAATTCACGTTCATAATCTGCCTCGGCACCTTCATAATAGTACTTCCAGAACTTATACTGTGAACGGGCTCCGATGCGGTGGCCCTTCTCATACATGTAACCGTTCTTCTGCGGAGCCTCTTTCTTCTCTACCACTTCGTTGGTGTTGAACGAGAGGTTAAACTTTGCCCAATAACGGAAGTCTTTGCCAATCTTGTCGTTCCAGTTGAGTGAAACTTCCCAACCGTGACTGTTTACCTCACCAAGGTTGTCATACGGAACCGTGAAACCAATGATGTTGGGTACGGTATAGTCAATCAACAGAATATTGGTACGGTGCTCTTTGTAGTAATCGAAGGTAGCTCGCAGACGGTCGTCAAGGAAGTTGATGTCGAAACCGTAGTCTTGCTTAAAGGCCTTTTCCCAACCAATCTCGGGATTGTTCTTTGATTTTTCATAGGAGCCCTTTGTTGCGGTAACATCGGCTTGAATACCACCGTCGCCGAAAGAATAGGCCCGGTAGTTGTCGGCAGATGTGTAGGCATTGCTGGCGATACCGTCAGAGTTAATGTAATAAGGGTCGGCGAGATAGAGGAAACGGTTGTCGGCACCAATCTTGTCGTTACCGACAAGACCCCAAGAGGCGCGGAGCTTCAAGAAACTAACTACTTTCTTGATGGGCTTGAAGAATGGCTCTTCACTGATAATCCAACCAACTGAACCAGCAGGGAAAACACCGAAACGCTTGCCAGGAGCGAAGTTCTCGGAACCATTGTAACCAATGTTGAACTCTGCCATGTAACGGTTCTTGAAATCGTAAGTGACACGACCTACGAAACCAACATAGCCACGAGGAACATCGGGATAGGAAGTAGAACTGTAGTAGTATTGCTTGCTTTGATTGTAAAGGGCAAGGGCTGTCACGGTGTGCTGGCCAAAGGTGCGATTGTAGTTCAGACTACCTTCGAAATACCAGTCGCGGGCTTTTCCCTGAGATGAGCTGTAAGACGGGTCAGTGGTTTCGCCCTGTTTGCGATACTTGATGCTGCCGTCAGCCTGGATGACAGGTACGTAGGTGGCTGTGCTGGCTGAACCAGTCTTTGTAACCGTGTAAGATGAGTTGTAAGAACCCTTCAGCTTGAAGCTCAGACCCTTAGTGACAAAATCCAATTTCTGATCCAGAATCAAGTCCATCTGAAGTTTGTTGTTGTTGATCTGGTTAAAACCCTTACGGTAGTAACCTAAGCCATTACCGCCTTCGAAAGGAAGCTGAAGGTCTGTATAGTCGGTGGCGGTCACAACGAACTTGTCATCCACAAAACCTGGGCTGGAGAAAGGAACAGCAGAATAAATGTCCTGAATGAACTTCTGTACATTCTGTGAGTTAGGTGTCTTGTCGGAGGTGTTCACGTTGCCGGCTACGTTGAATGAAATGGTGGTCGTCTTTGTGGCCTGTAGGTCAAGATTGGCACGGTAGTTGAAGCGGTTGTATTGATAGCCGCAGTTGTAGCCCATGTCAAATTCTTTGAAAAGACCACCCTGAGTGTACATTCCAGCACTGATGAAGTAGCGCACGCGGTCGGTACCACCCGAAATATTCATGTTGTGCTGGGTCTGTAGCGTCACGTCTTTCATCACATAGTCTACCCAGTTCGTGTTTGGGAATCGAATGGGATCGCTGCCAGTACGGAATTTCTCAAGTACAGCATCTGAGAACATAGCAGGCTGTCCATCGTTGGCACGCATCTGGTTGTAGAACATGGCATAGTCGTAAGACGAAGCAGTCTCCACCATCTTGGTAGGCGTAAGAGCAGAAAAAGAGGTAGAGAACGAAATCTTGGCCTTGCCTTCCTGACCACGTTTGGTGGTAATCAGCACGACACCGTTTGCACCACGAACACCAAACACGGCAGTGGCAGAGGCATCCTTTAGTACAGTGATACTCTCAATTTCGTTGGGGTCGATGTCGCTCATGGAGCGTTCAACTCCGTCTACTTGGATAAGCGGGGTTGCATCGCCCCATGTTCCCTTACCACGGACGAAGATTTCGGCAGCGTCGCTACCCGGCTCACCAGAATACTGCACCGTGGTTACACCGGAGAGCTGACCGCCGAGCACGTTGTTTACAGAACCAACGGAGGTGCGCACCAAGTCTTCGCTCTTGATGCTGGAGATAGCACCCGTCACGGTGACTTTCTTTTGTACGCCATAAGCTACGACTTCAACGCCTTGCAGCATAGTAGACTCCTCCTCAAGGGTGAGCTTCATGTTGTTGGAGGCCTTCACCGTCAGATCCTTGTAGCCAACGTAAGAAATTTTCAACTGGGTGCCTGGAGCGACTTTCAATGTGAAGTTTCCATCAAAGTCTGTAACCGTTCCTTGGACAGTTTTACCACCAAGGATGACCACACTGGCACCAATAATTGGTTCGCCTTGACTGTCGACAACCGTACCTGTGACGTTTCCTTGCTGCTGAACAGAAGCAAATGCGTTCTGCATACCCACCATAGGAGGGGTAAAGAGCATGACGGAGCACATCATGGCA
>JAFUAY010000041.1 GCA_017460515.1 Prevotella sp. | reverse complement strand
TGTTGCTTTTAGGAGGATCATTAGGATTGATCTTTTATCTCAATTACAGAGAAATCAGGTTACCAAAATTATGATTAGAGCAATTTGAATCCCATAATATGCAGCTAATCCTGTTTAATTTCAGCTAAATCGAACACGATAAAAAAAGCGATTTAGAAGTGGTAAACTTTCCCATTACTTTCCCGAATCGACTTCGCGAAAAGAAAAAAGCAGTTGCGAAATCTTCGTAACTGCTTGATTTTTAGAGCTTTTCTTTGGTAGCGGGAGCCGGGATTGAACCGGCGACCTCATGATTATGAATCATGCGCTCTAACCAGCTGAGCTATCCCGCCATCTTTTGTTTTGCGGGTGCAAAGGTAGTAATAAGTTTCGAATCTGCAAAATATTTTCTTGATTTTATTCTTGTTATCCCGAAAAAATTTGTAATTTTGCACCGACTACTAATCATTTAATGATAATTTTAGCATGAAAAAAGAACGTCTGAACATAGAATATCCCTTGTCTGCACGTCGTCCCGACATTATCTGGCAATTGATTAGTACTGATCACGGGCTGGGACGCTGGATTGCTGATGAGGTTACGGAAGAGAATGGTGTCGTTTCGTTTACTTGGGGACAGCCCTGGACAGCCCATCATACGCTCTCTGCCAATGTTGTTGAACGTGAATACCATAGTCATATACGCTTTCAGTGGGTTGAGGAAGATGATCCTGACGCTTTTTGGGAGATGAGGATCGGACGAAGTGAGTTGACTGGCGAGCTGTGTCTGTGCATCGTAGACTATGCTCCTCAAGATGAGCTGGAAGACTTGCGCTCGCTGTGGGATGGCAATCTGGAACGCTTGCATGCGTCAAGTGGTCTGTAAGCAAGTGAAGCAAGTCCTTTTTGCTTGTCATGACTATTAATCCTTAATTATCGCTATTATGCTACAAACCTTCTATTGCGTTTGTCGAAGAGTCCTGTTGGCACTGCTATTCTGTTTGTCATCGGGTTACATGGAGGCTGCCGTGCGCCTTACTGCTGAGGACACGATAACCCTGAAAAAATATTATCGTGACTTCGTAAGACTTCAGAACGGGAGTCCAGAAGAATATAATACTCTTGTAACGGAGTATGAGGACTATCTGTTGAAACACGAGCTGTGGGAAATGTTCTATAAGGTGAAGACGCATGACGGATTCTTCGCTGTAGACCACCAAGATGCCATGCGTGCTGTTAGGACTTCCTTCGAGCTCTTTTATCATCTGCAGCAGAACAAAGATTCTGCCTATATGTATCTTTCTATGGGATTACGTGGTGACATTATGAAAATGATGCGTAATCCAGAGGCTGACAGTCTTTATCGTGAAGCGCTTGTGTTAGTGGGTGATCGCGATCCGAAATTCACCACGCTGATGTATATCTATTTGGCACAGGTGGACTATATGACTCATCCCAGAGTGTCAATACAATGGGCCGACCGTGCTATCGAGGAGGCTGAAAAGCTGAATAGCTTTGAGTTTATGTCCATGGCTCTGGGCATCAAGTGCTATGTGTATTTCATGATTGACGACCCGGATAATTTTGAGCGAACCCGTATCAAGTACATGAAGGCACGAGAGCAATATGATGCCCTCGATCCTACTGTGAAGGAGCGCGGGCGCCAGCATTTCAACCTTCGTTATGACCAAATCATTGAAGTGGCAAAGACTGCCTTCGACGGGAAGTTTGACGAGGCTGTGGAGATGGCTCAAGAAGGAACGCTAAACGTTGACCAGCATGTAGTAATCTTCCGCATCAACGGTATGGAAGGCAACTACAAGAAAGAACAGGCCAGTAAGCGACTGACGCGCGGCTTTATCATCATGACCTGTCTATACATCTTAATATATATAATGGGGCGTAGGCGCTTGATGCGCAAGATATGGAAGCATGAACAGGAACTGAACGTGGCAAAGGAGAAGGCCGAGGAGGCCAACCGGATGAAGTCATCGTTCATACGTTCGATGAGTCATGAGATTCGTACCCCGCTGAATGCCATCAATGGATTCTCGCAGGTGATCTGTTCGCCAGACATCACTTTCACGGAAGAGGAGAAAGCCGATATGCGTGAACGTATCGCTTCGAATACGGCAGCAATAACAAACATTATCAATGAGTTGCTGGAACTCTCGGCAGGTGAGAGTGAGACGGTCAGCGCCAATGAGTTGAAGCCTGTCAAGGTCAACGAGATATGTAGGGTTGCAATGGCTAAGGCCAAAGACGATAACTCGAAGGGACTGAAGTTAGAGTTCCATACCAACCTGCCAGACTCGTTTGTCGTTAAGAGCAAGAAAGATACCATCTCGCAGATTCTGAATAAGATTATCGGTAATGCCTTGAAGTTTACTGAGAAAGGCTCCGTGTCGATGAATGTGATAGAGGCTTCCAGCCACGTTCAAATCAGTATTACCGATACTGGTATTGGTATTCCCGAAGAGCAGCAGGAGAAGATTTTTGAGAATTTCGTGAAACTGAACGATTTCAGTGAGGGTGCAGGACTGGGATTGACCATCTGCCGACAATTGGCTAAGTCGTTGGGTGGCGATATCCTTCTGGACAAAGAATACAAGACAGGCAGCCGCTTTATTCTGCAACTGCCTGTATAGTCAATAGAACCTTTACGGGTACTGTGTCGTGCCAACCGCTTATTTCTTATGGCGGTTGGCACGCTGTTCGCGGTACTTGGCTTTCTGCTTGGCTGAGCCACTGCCGTGAGCACCGGTAATGTATTGCTTCTTCTTGGCCTTGGTCTTCACTTTGCCAGCGTTGGGATCCTTGCGCTCTCCACCGCGACCAAAGCTGATACCGTTCTCAAGAATACTCTGGAAATCGTCTTCTTTACTCATGG
Source organism: Prevotella sp. (assembly GCA_017460515.1). Classification (GTDB taxonomy): domain Bacteria; phylum Bacteroidota; class Bacteroidia; order Bacteroidales; family Bacteroidaceae; genus Prevotella. The sequence continues at coordinate 48,116 of JAFUAY010000041.1, read as the reverse complement.
CTTATATTAATGGTGGAAGAGACGAACGCCTGTGAATGTCATGGCGATGTTGTATTTGTCGCAAGTCATGATCACATGGTCATCACGTACTGATCCGCCTGCCTGAGCAATAAACTCAACACCACTCTTGTGGGCACGCTCGATATTGTCGCCAAAGGGGAAGAAAGCATCGCTACCCAGTGCCACCTTCGTGTTTTGGGCTATCCATGCCAGTTTCTCTTCTTTGGTCAGCACTTCGGGCTTCACCTTGAAGAACTGCTGCCAGGCACCGTCGCGCAGCACGTCGTCATGTTCGTCTTCAGAGATATAGACATCGATGGTATTGTCGCGATCAGCACGACGGATGCCGTCGATGAAGGGCAGTGCCATCACTTTCGGGTGCTGGCGTAACCACCAGATGTCAGCTTTCTGTCCTGCAAGACGCGTGCAGTGGATGCGGCTCTGCTGTCCGGCACCAATGCCAATGGCCTGTCCGTCCTTGACGTAGCACACGGAATTCGACTGCGTGTACTTCAGGGTGATGAGGGCAATCATCAGGTCTCGACGGGCCTCGTCAGTGAAGGTCTTGTTCTTTGTGGGGATATTCTCAAAGAGTGCAGGGTCATCCAGCTGGATTTCGTTACGTCCCTGCTCGAAGGTAATGCCGTAGACCTGCTTGCGCTCGATGGGCTCAGGACGATAGGCGGGGTCCATCTTGATAACATTGTAAGTGCCTTTGCGCTTCTCACGCAGAATCTGTAATGCTTCGGGCGTGTAATCGGGGGCAATCACACCATCAGAGACCTCACGCTTGATGATGAGTGCCGTTGTCTCATCACAGGTATCGCTCAGGGCGATGAAGTCGCCATACGATGACATACGGTCAGCACCGCGGGCGCGGGCATAGGCACAAGCAATAGGCGATTCGTCAAGACCACGGATATCGTCGACGAAGTAGATCTTCTTCAGCGTATCACTCAGGGGAAGTCCTACTGCAGCACCTGCAGGGCTGACGTGCTTGAAAGAGGCTGCGGCAGGTATTCCTGTGGCTTTCTTCAGCTCGCTGACTAATTGCCAGGCGTTCAGTGCATCCAGGAAATTGATGTAGCCGGGACGTCCGTTTAATACTTCGAGAGGCAGGTCTTGACCCTCGTTCATAAAGATTCGTGAAGGTTTCTGGTTTGGATTACATCCGTACTTCAGTTGTAACTCGTTCATATTGTATTGTTTTTTGATAATGTTGTTCTATTGATTTGACAGCGAGTGACTTCTCTTGTCACGCTTATTCCAGGATGTCCTGTATGTGATAGAGCGGGCGGTGTTTCACCTCATTATAGATATTGCCAATATAGATGCCCGTGATACCGATGCAGATGATGATGAATCCGCCTACCAGCCAGACAGAAAGGATGAGTGATGCCCAGCCTGGAACGGCAGTGCCTGCTATGAGTGCGTGGGTGACGTAGATGCCAATGCAAAAGGCAATGAAGAGGAAAACGAAACCCAGCTGGATGATGGCATGCATGGGTTTGATGCTGAAGGCCGTGATACCGTTGAGCGCCAGGTTCAGCATCTTCTTCAGCGTGTACTTCGAGGCACCTGCATAGCGTTCGCTAATCACGTCATCGACGGTGGTCCAAGGGAGTCCGACGAGTGGAATCATGCCTCGCAAGTAGAGATTGCGTTCGCCGTAAGTAGAGAGCATGTCGAGTGCACGCTTGCTCATCAGTCGGAAGTCGGCATGATTAAACACGCTCTCAACGCCCATCGCACTCTGCAACTTATAGAATGCTTGGGCCGACATGCGCTTCATGAAGGGGTCGGCCTTGCGAGAGACCTTGACTCCATAGACGATATCGTAGCCCTCCTGGAAATGTTTCACCATTTGTGGGATACACTCAATATCGTCTTGCAGGTCGGCATCGATGGTGATGACGGCATCTGCCCACTCGCGGGCTTTCATCATGCCTGCGAAGATAGCGTTCTGATGACCCTCGTTGCGTGAGAGATTGATGCCTCTGACGAATCGATTCTCACTGTGCAGTTCTTTGATGATTTGCCAGGTGTGGTCACGACTGCCGTCGTTGACGAATACCATCATGCTCTTGTCGCTGATGAGACCCTCGGCAATCATCCGCTCGAAGAGGGCAGTGAGCCGCTCTGTGGAATGGCGCAGCACGTCTTCTTCGTTATAGCAGGGAGATACGGTAGCAAGTGTTATCATTTCTGTTGTTCTGTTTCTATGGGGTTGCTGTTTTGTTGGGGTTCGGTTCCTATGCTGAGATACTGCTCAATGTCGTAGTGAAGTTTCCGGAAGGGCTCCGAGAAGGTGTAGCCTGTATTCTTCTTCAGCATTGTCTTCACGTCTTGCGTGGCATTCTCGTAGCACGACATCTCGTTGTACTTCTGTGTCTTGTGGGCCTGAGCGTGGTAGATCTCGTTCTGACGTTCCTGTCTGAGTGCGTTACACACCTTTCCCATGATAGGAGCCGCAATGGTGTCGAAGAGATGATGCCCTTGTATATATAAATAGGTGGTCTGTGGGGTAACGCCCATCGCCATCAGCTCGTCCTTCAGTTTCAGGTAGGCTTCTTTGTTGCCAGGGAATTTCTTCTGCAGTTCGCGCACTTTATGGAATGCTTTCCGCTTCACGTTGTCAATGGAGTCCAGTGGACTCTGGATGGTGAAGCCGCCAGTGTCAATGATTCTGTTGAAATCGCTCATGGAGAACTGCTTATAATAGCCCGTGCGATAAGCCCATACAGACCAAACGAAGAGCGGGAAGATAGCCTCGCTATAGAGGCGGAAGAACTCCTGAAAGTCGAAGATCCGGTGGTCGTTGAGCGTGACGGCTACACATACATCGTGGAGCGAGGGAGCGTAGCACTGGTAGTTCTCGATGGCGTAGACGTAGGTATGGAATACGTAGGGTGACTCCAGTATCTTCTTCGAGCTGTCTGTTGCTCCCTGTAGCAGATAGTCGTAGTCCGCATCTACGCAGGCTATCATGTCGGGACCCGTCTGTCCCTCAATGAAGTTCATGAGTACCGATTTCTTTCCGCGGATGAGTTTTTGTTTTGAGGGCAGCATCACTTCGAAGTATCGCTGTTCGTTTTCGAAGGGGCCGAGTACGGTTCGCCAGAAATAGATATCGTCATAGCTCTCCACGTAGGCCACGATACGTCGTCGTGCCTGCTTTGGCTTCATGGCGTTGGCCGCCTTGAAGTAGTCGCTATTGATATTGTCTCTCAGTCGGTTACTCATACTACGGTAATATCGCTCACCTCAGTGACATGATCCATCCAGCCGTTCATCACTACGGCTGGCGAGTGGGTTGTAAGAATAATCTGTACGTTGGGATTCAGTTCCAGGCAGAGGTCGATGAGGCGTTTCTGCCATTCGATATGCAGGCTCACCTCTGGCTCGTCCATGAAGAGCACGTATGGCTGATCATCTTCTACGAGTACGGTGAGCAGGATGATGAGCATCTGTTTCTCGCCACTTGACAACTGGTATGGCATGAGCTGTTCGCCTATCTGTGTGAAGCGTATCTCATTTTCCGTACGGATAATGTGCTTGCCTGTGTCAGTGAACAGTTCGTCGACGATATCCTGGAAGCGCTTCTTCTTCTGTGACAGTTGCTGGGCAGCATCCATATTGCCTTGCTGGAGCTGATCGATGATACGATTGCCGATGTTGACCTGATAATCCAGGTACTTGCGCTGCAACTGATATAGCTGAATGTCGAGCTGTGAACCGCCAGCAATGCCGTTCAGTGCGGTCAATGCCTGTCGGATGGAGCTGTCGCTGTCAGAAAATGAGGCAGTAATATTGCTGTCGAGCGAGCGAATGAGGTCATAGCGAATCCAGCGCGCATCATCAGGTTCAACGTCAATGCGAACACCTTTAAGCATGTGGCTGGGAAATTCACCACCTGCTGACAGCCCTTTCACTACTTTGTTCAGAATGGTGCTTTTGCCTACACCATTGATACCGCTTAAGATGTTCACCTTGGGATCCAGTTCCCAGACGATGTGTTTCTTACCGCTCCAAAGGGAGTCGATTTCAATCTTCTTGATGTAGTTGGCAAACTTCTGCATAATCCAATCCTCGATTTATGTAGCAAAAATAGTGAATTTCGCTTAAAGTTGCAAATGTTCTGACTGTTTTTTTATGATTTCTCCTTTTTTGTGACCATCACAGAGAGTAGCATCGACAGCACCAGTACGCCAAAGATAGTGGCCAGGCTGATGGGCGTGGGCACCTCGATATGCGGCATATTCAGGTGAAGTCCTACCAGTTCTCCCAGTGTGTTGATATACTCATTCATCGCCAACAGCATCTTGATGCCCACGAAGATGAGGATGATGCCAAGTCCGTATTTCAGATACTTGAAATACTGGGCAACGGCAGCCAGGGCGAAATAGAGGGCGCGGAGGCCCAGGATGGCAAAGATGTTACTGGTGAGCACGATGAACGGGTCGCGGCTCACTGAGAATACTGCGGGGATAGAGTCTACGGCAAAGGCCACATCGGTAGTCTCAATGACAAGAAGGGTTACGAAGAGCGGCGTTGCCTTCAATGTGGTGCGCAGAGCGGAGGATGTTGAACCTGTTTCAGCTGCGACAGCCTCTCTGACGAAGAACTTCCCTTCGTACATGCGGTCGGTAACGGGGAATAGTTTCTTGAACCACCTGACGATGATGTTCTTCGAGGGGTCGGCAGCCATCTCGTCATTATGTCCGAACATTTTTCCGCCCGTGTAGAGCAGGAAGAGTCCGAAGAGTCCCAGTACCCACTCGAAGCGTTCCACCATAGCAGCACCCGCAAAGATGAAGATGCTACGCAATACCAGAGCTCCAAAGATGCCCCAGAACAATACTTCATGCTGGTATTTCCGCTCGATGCCAAAGAAAGAGAACAGCATCAGGAATACGAAGAGGTTGTCCATTGACAGCGATTTCTCTATGAGATAGCCCGCCAGGAACTCCATTGCTTTTTCATTTGAATCGCCTGGATAGAACAGGTTGATGCCAATACAGAAGATAAGTGACACGCCTATCCATACAGCGGTCATCTTCAAAGCTTCCTTGACGTTAACTTCGTGTTCGCCTTTCTTGCCAAACATCTTTAGGTCGATGATGAGCATGATGAACACTAAAACATAAAAAATAATCCAAGCCCACAAGGGTAGTTGTTCCATAATCAGACGTTTTGTTTTTGAATGTTGTGAAAAACAGGTGCAAAGGTAAGATTAACTGAGCAAAAAGCCAAATGTTTTATGTTTTTTTGGTAACTTCGTTATCCGTGGCGGTACTGGTTACACCATAATTATATATATAGGGGGAGGCTTTTTGCTATTACCTGATATGGACAAATAATGTGCTTCCCGCTTTTAATTCCAAAGTTCCTTGAGTACGTCCAACGAACGGAGTTCAGGGAAATCGGGTAGGTGGATTCGATAGAACTGCAGGGCAACCTCGATACAGCGATTCCGCTGTTGTCTGTTCATGTGGAACAGGTGCATATTGGGGAAGTCCATACGCATCATCAGGCGCAGCATACTCGCCTCTTGGGGCATCAGGAAATCGCGATGGAGTGGGGGAGCACTGCAAAAAGAGGCGGCCTGCAAATCGAAATAGGCTTCCTCGCTCCTCGTTCTCTCCTCTTTCCTCACTCCTCTCTCATCTCTTCTCACTCCTCTCTCTTCCAAATTCGGATAGAAGCCCAGGAAACGTGACAAGTGCATGAGGAATACGAGATGGAAGTTGGCATAGTCGCTATCACGGCTCTCCAACCACTCCAGACTTGAAGTGATGTAGTCGAAGAGTAAGATGTTCTGCTGTTCGTCTCGCAAGGCATGATACAGGAACTCTGACAGAAACAGACTGATGGCCAGTTTGACGGGAGTGCTAAGCAGCGAAGGTAGCGGAGTATGGATGGAAGCATCGCTCAGTTTTTGCAAAGACAGCTGAGGACGCACGTCGCACTCTATGTTCAGAATGGTCAGGGGTTGGAAATACTGCTTCTTCAATCGGGCGTGAGCCGACTTCGGAAGTCCTATCACAAATGATAGTCGACCGTGCTGGCGAGTGAACATGTCAACAATCATTTTTGACTCGCCATATTTGATAGAATGCAGCACAATTGCTTCCGTTTTTGTCAACATTGCTGCAAAAATACATAAAAATAAGCATTTTGGAGTATTTTTTAAGAGAAAAGTTTGGCTAAACGAAAAAAAACATGTAACTTTGCACCCGCAAATCGCGAAAGGACGGATTTTCTGATGATGAGACTTCTGGCAGCGAGATGCAAATGGTCCCTTCGTCTATCGGTTAGGACGAGAGATTTTCATTCTCTAAAGAGGAGTTCGACTCTCCTAGGGACTACCAAATGAGTTCAATCCGCCATCTGCGCTGTGGTAGCGCTACCAGGTAACTGGGAAAGGGTGTCGGAGGATTTTTTTTAAATCCGCCCAGGGCATTCATAAAAGATGTAAGACCCATAAGCTTAACACAATTAAAAACAAAAACAAAACATTTAAAATGGCAAACCACAAATCATCGGTGAAGAGAATTCGCCAGGACAAGAAAAAGGCACTGCACAACAAGTACTATGCCAAGACCATGCGTAACGCTGTTCGCAAGCTCCGCGCTATGACCAATAAGGACGAGGCTGTTGCTCTCTATCCAAAGGTTCAGAAGATGCTGGATAAGTTGGCAAAGGTAAATATTATTCACAAGAATAAGGCAGCAAACCTGAAGTCAAGCCTCAGCCTCCATATCAACAAGCTGGGATAAGACGAGACTTCAACTAAAAAGTATACAGATTGTATTCCTGGTAAAGGATGCAATCTGTTTTTCTTTTTCATGATGGAAGAGTTGGTAATTTCAAGCGCACAGAATCCGAAGATCAAACGTCTGCTGCTATTGCAACAGAAGTCGTCAGAGCGTCGCAAGCAGGGCGTCTTTGTGGTAGAGGGCCGCAGGGAGTTGGAGCACTGCATTGAGGCGGGATATGAGGCAGAGAGCATCTTTGTCAGTGAACAGTTCACGACGAATAGTGAAAAGCTGAATGAACGGTTGAAGGCTATGGCCAGTAACGCCAGCTGTTCGCTCTTCACTGTAAGCTGTTCGCTGTATGAGAAGATAGCCTATCGCGGATCGACTGAAGGTGTTGTTGCAATCATGAAGTCAAGACAACTCAGTTTGGATGACCTGCCATTAAGTGAACATCCGCTCATTGTTGTACTCGAGAGCGTTGAGAAGCCTGGCAATCTGGGTGCCGTGCTCCGTTCGGCAGATGCTGCACAGGCTGATGCTGTCATCGTCTGTGATCCGCTGACAGACCTCTATAACCCGAATCTGATTCGCTCTTCTATTGGCGCTGTCTTCACCGTTCCTACTATTGCATGTAGCAGTGAAGAGTGCATCGCTTTCCTGAAATCAAAAGGTATCCAGATACTGACAGCCCAGTTGCAAGACTCGCGTCTCTATTACGATACTCCGATGACTCATGGCACTGCGATTGTCATGGGGACAGAGTCGACGGGACTTACCAATCAGTGGCGCCAGGCAGCAGATGCACATATCCGTATACCCATGCTGGGACGCCTGGATTCCCTTAATGTTTCCGTCTCTGCAGCCATTCTTCTTTTTGAGGCTGTCAGACAACGGCAGGCGTTTCATGGGAATCAATAGCCCCAACTGTAAAATAAACTGAAAACTATAAGAAATAATGCTGATTTAGTTCGTCTAAGTCAGTTTTTTTTTGTATTTTTGCACCCATTAATATCAAAACTTTAAAATGGAAGATATTCAGCAAGAACAGCAAAACTATTCCGCGAGTAATATTCAGGTACTCGAAGGACTGGAAGCCGTGCGCAAGCGCCCTGCTATGTACATCGGCGATATTAGTGAGAAAGGATTGCATCACCTTGTAAACGAAACTGTTGACAACTCTATTGACGAGGCAATGGCGGGCTTCTGTACCCACATTGAGGTGACGATTAATGAAGATAATTCTATAACCGTTCAGGATAATGGTCGTGGTATTCCCGTTGACGAGCACGAGAAGATGCACAAGAGCGCCCTTGAGGTGGTTATGACTGTGCTCCATGCAGGTGGTAAGTTTGACAAGGGTTCCTATAAGGTCTCTGGTGGTCTGCATGGCGTAGGTGTGAGCTGTGTGAATGCGCTCTCTACCCACATGATGTCTCAGGTGTTCCGTAATGGCCATATCTATCAGCAGGAATATGAGAAGGGAAAGCCCCTTTACGATGTGAAGATTGTGGGAGATACCGATAAGACGGGTACTCGCCAGCAGTTCTGGCCCGATGGCACTATCTTCACAACGACAGAATACAAGTATGATATCATTGCCAAGCGCATGCGTGAGCTGGCTTATCTGAATGCAGGCATCACCATCACCTTGCGTGATATGCGTCCGGATGAGGAGGGCAATCTGCGTGAAGAGGTGTTCCACGCCAAGGACGGACTGAAAGAGTTCGTGCGCTATGTGGATCGCCATCGTACTCATCTCTTTGACGATGTCATCTATCTGAAGACTGAGAAGCAGGGAACGCCTATTGAAGTAGCAGTGATGTATAATACTGACTATAGCGAGAATATCCACTCTTACGTCAACAATATCAATACCATCGAGGGTGGTACCCACCTTACAGGCTTCCGTATGGCACTGACCCGTACGCTGAAGGCTTATGCTGATGCCGACCCGCAGATTTCCAAGCAGATTGAGAAGGCAAAGATTGAAATTGCTGGTGAGGACTTCCGTGAGGGCCTGACTGCTGTTATCTCTATCAAGGTGGCTGAGCCTCAGTTCGAGGGACAGACCAAGACCAAGCTCGGTAACTCGGAAGTGGCAGGCGCTGTCCAGCAGGCTGTGGGCGAAGCGCTGAGCAACTACTTGGAGGAACATCCCAAGGAGGCGAAGCTCATCTGCGACAAGGTGGTGCTGGCTGCCACAGCCCGTATTGCTGCCCGTAAGGCTCGTGAGAGCGTGCAGCGTAAGAACCCCATGAGCGGAGGCGGACTGCCTGGTAAGTTGGCTGACTGCTCAAACAAAGACCCCAAGACCTGTGAGATCTTCCTCGTCGAGGGTGACTCCGCAGGTGGTTCTGCCAAGCAGGGACGTGATCGCCATTTCCAGGCTATCCTGCCTCTTCGCGGTAAGATCCTGAATGTCGAGAAGGTTCAGTGGCACCGTGTCTTCGAGGCTGAGTCTGTGATGAACATCATCCAGTCTATTGGCGTTCGCTTTGGTGTTGATGGCGAAGGTGATCGTGAAGCCAATATCGATAAGCTGCGTTATGACAAGATTATCATCATGACTGACGCCGATGTCGATGGTTCTCACATCGACACACTGATCATGACACTCTTCTATCGCTTCATGCCCCAGGTTATTCAGGGTGGTCACCTCTACATTGCTACTCCGCCACTTTACAAGTGCACCTATAAGAAATTCTCGGAATACTGCTATACCGAGCAGCAGCGTCAGGCCTTCATCGACAAGTATGTGGCTGGCGATGAGAACGCATCAGCATTGCATACCCAGCGATATAAAGGTCTGGGTGAGATGAATCCTGAGCAGCTTTGGGAGACGACCATGAATCCTGAGAACCGACTGCTCAAGCAGGTGACCATCGAGAATGCAGCTGAGGCTGACGAGATCTTCTCTATGCTGATGGGTGACGACGTAGAGCCGCGCCGAGAGTTCATTGAGAAGAACGCCACCTATGCAAACATTGACGCTTAAGAATCATTTCAGAACACCAGTTCCACTTTTTACTACCATCAGCAGGGTCGTTTACTTATCCATCCTGCTGATGGTTTCTGTTCCGTTGAATGCCCAAGAGGATTCGTTGGCTGCAGGGCTGCGGAATATTGTTGTTGCAGTCAACCCCACTGTCAAGAGCTTCGTTACGAGTGTGGCTGATACTGTCTGTCAGGATCAGCCTTTCAAGGTTGTCTACACCCTGACAGCAAGCTCCTGGAAGGGTGGCGATAAGCCAATGTCAGGAAAAGGATTCCAGTTGCGGGATGTCGCCTATGAGCATCTGAAAGTGTATCCCCTCTCCCAGTTGCAGGTGACTGCCACTTATACCACCTCCCTGTCTGGCTGGCAAGAACTGCCTGGTCTGGGTGTTCAGGTTGGCGATAAGAAGGTGTGGGCAGAGAAGAAACGCGTCTATGTCAAGCCTCACCCGGACTATGGCGACGAGATGTTGATGGCCCATCAGTGGCTGCTCAAACAAGGACAACACCCTGATTCACTCTGTCTTTCCATGAAAGTCTCTGACCATGGCTTCTTCCTTTTCGTTGACAGGCGTAATCATTGTTTCTGTATGATTGCTAAGAAAGAGGCGTGGCCGTTGGTGGGACAGCCCGTATTAGCTTATAGCACTGAACATGCTATCACCATCAGTGATGATTCGAAGAACTATAACTCGATCGTCAATCCATACAGACTGCAGATAGAAGCCTTAAGGCAGACACCCGACGTGCAACGCTCCAAGAGCTGGCTACCGCCTTATCAGTTGCAACGTGATTCCATCCATCCGATGCTTGCCCAACTGCAGTGGGGACAGTCAGAGCCCTATAACTGCGCGTCGCCTGTCCAGGAAGGGAAGAAAGCTATGGTGGGCTGTGTGCCGCTCTCGTTGGGAATGGTGCTCAGCTATTATCAGTGGCCCTCTTTCCAAAGGTCGTTTGAGGCTAACGACACCAGCCAGACCATCATGGAGCTGTCTGCCATGCTGACGTCATTGGGTGTAGCGGTAGGTGCTGAGTTCGGCAGTGAGGCAACCTCTGCCAATTTCTCTGTTTTGAAGAGTCACTTATGTCATGATCTTGGTTATTCAGGACGTGCAACCTATTATGAAGGCGACCTGGCTGAATCCGAGATAGCAGGCCTAGTTTATCGTGACTTGGCGCATCATCGTCCATGTATTGTATCTTACGACGGACATGTCTTCGTCTGTGATGGATATAAGGATGACTTCCTGCATTTCAATTTTGGATGGTATGGCAACTTTAATGGCTATTATCGTCTAAAGTTGGGCAATTATGAGTTGCCTGAAGGCTATAAGAGTCTGCTACTCATCAATTCGCTGATGGCCCATATTGAGCCGCTACGAGAAGAGCTGCGTCGTGAGGTGACACTGCAGCAACCAGGAACGCTGGCGCAACAGTTGTCTGCTGATGATGTGGAGCATGTGACATCCTTGGTGGTCAGCGGACCATTGAACAGCTCTGATCTTCTGCTGTTGCGTAAGATGGCTGGTGCTGTAGATGGTGACCCCTTGGACAGTTGGCAGGGGGGCGCATTGACCCAACTCGACCTGAAGAACGCTACCATCGTTGACGATCAGCAACCTTACCTGACGATACCCGCCACAGGCAGCTGGAATAAAACCATCAAAACGGGCAACGTATCCCGCAATATGACCTATGATTTTGAAACAATGACTGAGCAGTCGTGGAATCAGTTCAAGACGGATATAGGCTTAGTCCATGAGGGATTCTTCTATACACGTAGTGATGACAACCGCTATTGGGTCAATTACCACTGTCAGAAGAATCATATCGGACTGAAAATGTTCAGTAATTGCACCTCTCTGCAGTCAATTGTCCTGCCTGATGCCACCCGGAAGATTTGTGATTATGCCTTTGAGGAGTGCTCGTCGTTAAGAGCGATTCGCATTCCCGCTGCCACTGAACAGTTGGGACGCACACCTTTCTTCTATTGTCCTTCGCTTGAAAAGATTGAGATTCCTGTTACGCTGAATCCCGCAGGCACCGTCTTCGAAGGTTGCTCACCCGCCTTGAAAGCGTGTGAGACCTATTGAAATAGCGTGGGCAGAATAGCTTGGGCTATCTCATTTGGCAAACTTATTTAGGCTGTTCAGCTTCTAATTTCTCTACGGCTCCAGTCAGCTCGTTCAGCCAAAGACGGGTGGTGAAGTGCTTATCGAAGAGCTCTCCGCTCAGCAATTCCACGTTGCCAAACTGTCCTGCAGGAAATTCGGCTGTTGAGAGGGTGTTCTCATCACGATAGATGGTGCTGCGCATACGACCAGGCACATTCACGTAGATGCCACTCTCAGGCTGCTTTTTCTTCTTGTTCTTTGCAGCAGCTTCTTCATCCACTGGCGGAACAGTCTTCAGGTCTTCCACGTCGATATAATAAGGCTCGCCTGAAAGGTCGTCAGCATCAACGATACCCAGTTTGCGCGAAAGGCGGAAGAGTACCTGTTTCTGCATGGAACCATCAGGGATAACGGTAAACGACACTTCAGTTGTATCGCGCTCAGTGACGCCTGAGAAGAGCTGGGTAAGCGTGCGGTCTTGCGTTTCCAGACGTTCCAGCATCATCTTCATCTGTGCACCATCGTTTGGCATGAAGTCTGCCTGTCCCTTAATCAACAGGGTTCGGTTCTCGCGCAGGTCGTAGATCTCGCGGGCAGTCAGTTCCGCCATCTTCGCAGCACTGCCTGCTGAGAGTATCTCCTCACTCATATAGTTGCGTGGGTCTGCCAGCTTTTTCTTGGGAGCTGGCACGAATGGCTTGGCAGCAGCGCGCTGACGGGGTTGGGCGTTGATGGCCAGCAGTCTGCCATCATCGCTCAGTGCGAGATTGGCAGCAGCAGTCTTGGCACTGAATTTCACGCTATAAGCCCTGGTTGTGTCTGCCATTGCGGTAGGAACCTGGCTGACGCTGATGACGCGATAGGTGGTATAAGGGTCCTGTTCCACATCCTTCAGGCGAAGGTAGCGCATGGCATAGTTGCAGAAATCACCAGGTGTATATGTCGTTTTCTCTACCAGCACACTAACGGAAATGGTAGTCTTTGGCAGGAAATAGACAGCCCCTTCAGGAGTAACTCCCGGACGGTAGTCATAGATAGCAGTCTGTGCTATGGCGCTGATGCTCAGCAGTGAGAGAAGTGAAAGTAACAGATGCTTTGTTCTCATATTATTCTTTTGTCGTTAGTTTCTGATTCGCATGAAAGCCTTGGGAAGGTATTCAATGATGTCGCTGGCGATGAGCCCCTCTGGTCCCAGGTCGCGTGCTGCCAGGTCGCCTGCCAGTCCGTGCAGGTAGACGCCCAGTACGCAGGCCTCTTGGCGCTCATAGCCACTGGCCAGCAGTCCTGTGATGATGCCCGTGAGCACGTCACCGCTACCAGCAGTAGCCATACCTGAGTTGCCAGTGTTGTTGAAGAGGATATGTCCGTCGGGCATGCAGATAGCTGTGTGATGACCTTTCAGGATGACATAGCCCTGCAGTCGTTCAGCCAGTTCGCGTGCTTTCGTGAGTCGCTCGTACGAGTCGATGCACTTGCCCTCCAGCCTCTCCAGTTCCTTGGGGTGGGGCGTCAGGATGATTCCTTTGGGTAGTTGCTGCAGCCAGGCATGACGGGCAGCCAGGATGTTCAGTGCGTCTGCGTCAACGACCAGCGGGCATTGTGTGCGTCGCAGTTGTGCTATCAGCGTGATGGCAGTTTGTTCGTTGGTGCCCAGTCCTGGACCAATGCCAACAGCCTGATAGTCCTCAGTGGGGACGCCTTCCGTAAAGGTGGTCTCCTCACGATCTATGCTGACAATGGCTTCGGGTATAGCAGTCTGCATGATGGCTACGTTGCGCTTGGGTACATGTACCGTGACCTTGCCTATACCTGCTCTCAGACAGGCTTTGGTGGTAAGGATGGCTGCTCCAGCCATACCGTAGCTACCCGCAATAATCAGTGCATGGCCGAACTGTCCTTTGTGGGCAAAGGCATTACGGGGCTTCAGCAGTTTCTTCACCTGTTCCTCGTCGACGAGGGTGTAGTTGGCGTCAATCTTTTCAATTCCCTCCTTGCTCAGTCGGATGTCGAGAACACGCAGATGCCCAATGAACGGCTGATTCTCCGGGAAGAGGAACGAGAGCTTGATCTGTCCCAGTGTCAGCGTCTGAGTAGCCCTGATGATGTTCGAGCTGACGTTGTAGGTATTGTCTTCCGTCATCAAGCCAGAGGGTACGTCGATGCTGACAATATCTGCTTTTGATGAGTTGATATACTTCACCAGCGAGGCAAAGCCGCCAGCAAGGGGTTTGTTCAGTCCTGAGCCGAACAGTCCGTCAATGACCAGCATGTCTTTTTCGAGCTTGGGCGGGTCGAACTCTTGCGTCACCTCAATGAAGAGGGGCATTCCTTTCTTGTCACAGAGTCGTTTCTTGTTCTCAATGCAGTCAGCAGACAGGTGTCCGGTAATATTGAAGAGGTAGGTCTTTACCTGATAGTCCTGTTCGATGAGCATGCGTGCCACTGCCAAAGCGTCGCCACCGTTATTGCCCGGACCTGCAAATATGACTACGGGCACGGTGCTTGTCCAACGTTCGGTGATGGCTCTTGTCAACACGCGTGCTGCCCGCTCCATGAGGTCGATTGACTTGATGGGCTCGTGTTCTATCGTATATTTATCCAGTTCCTGGATTTGAGTGCTCGTAAAGATTTTCATATCGTCGACAAAAATACAATATTTTTGCAAGAAATAAAAATTATGATACTAAAAAATTAGTTTTTCTACGAAAAAAGCCTTCAATCAGCCCAAATGGACTGCTATCAGCCCCATTTTTCAGGTTTCTATTTGGTATGTATCACATGGTCGCAGTATTCTATGACCGCCTGCCGATGTGTGACAAAGATGATGGTTTTTTTCTGGTCGTGAAGTATGTTGTTGAGTAGTTTCCGTTCGGTGTCAGCGTCCAGGGCACTTGTTGCCTCGTCGAGCAGCACGATGCTTCCCGGACGCAGCAGGGCGCGGGCGACGGCAATACGCTGTGCCTGTCCTTCCGAGAGTCCTCCGCCCCGTTCAGCAAAGACGGTATCGAGCCCGTTGGGAAGGTCGTCTACGAAGTCGGCACAGGCAGTATGCAGTGCTTCCATCATCTGCTTGTCGGTAGCCTCCGGTGAACCTATGTGCAGGTTGTCGCGCAGGGTTCCGCTCAGCAGTGTGTTGCCTTGTGGAACGTAGATGAAGTTGCAGCGATGGAGCGGGGTAAGTGTCTGACTCTCTGTCGTATAGCCTTCTGTACCCTGTCCCTCTTGGGTGTAGATCTCAATGTCGCCCGATTGTGGATGAATCAGGCTCAGCAGCAGTCGGATGAGCGTTGTTTTTCCTGAACCAGTCTCGCCCAGGATGGCTGTACACGTACCTGGCGGGAAATCGAAGGTGGCATGCTCGATAGTGGGGCGCTGATTCTGCGTGTATTGATAGGTGACATCGCTGAAGCGTATGCCACAAGGTCCTGCCAGCATGATGGCCTCACCCTGTTGCTCTTCAGGAATCTCTTCCAGTTCCATCAGTCGTTCTGCTGAAGTGAATACGTTGACGAAGGCGGGGGCCAGACGGGTCAGGTCGCGTGCGGGTCCCTGAATACGATAGACCAGTTGCAGCAGGGCTGTCATAGCACCAAAGGTGAAGGTGCCCGCACTCAGTCGGAACAGTCCCCAGAGGAAGGCAATGAGGTATCCCAGTGAGAAGCCCAGGTTGAGAAAGAAATTGGATGCAACTGAGAAGAAGGTGCGCTTCTTTACCCGTTTCCGCAGCAGTGATTGCGAATCGTCTAACCTATTGAGCATCAAGCTGTCAGCCTCCATTGTCTTGACTAGCATGCGGTGCTGCAGGGTCTCTGTCAGGATGCTCTGGATGTGGCTGTCGCTCTCACGCACTTTCCTGCTGAGTTGTCTCATCTTGGCTATGTAGAACCTGCTGAGCAACATGAAGATGGGCAGGATGCCAACAGTGACGATGGCCAGCCAGGCGTCCATGTTCAGCAGATAGAAGAAAGCACCGATAAACATGGCCAGTGTTGAGATGGTGGAGGGCAGCGTCTCTGTGAGGAAGTCCACAACGCGGTTCACGTCAGTCTCCAGTCGGTTGATCACGTCACCGCTGTGCATGGCTTCGCGTCCGCGCCATTCCGAGCGCAGCAGTCGGGCCATCGTGAACTGTTGCATGCGGTTGCGCGCCCTGACGCCCAGGATGTTCTTGATCCATACCTTCGAAATGCCTACTCCAAACTCGCACAGGATGAGCAATGCCATGATAGCCACAGCAGCGTGGATAGAGCCTTCGCGAGCCCCTGATGCAGTATCGATAGCCCGTTGCATCGCCCAGACGGTAGCCAGGCTCAGTGCCACTCCCAGCAGTCCGACGCAGGCGTTCAGAATGGCCTGTAGTCGGTTCCCCTTCCATACCTTCCACAGCCAGCGGAATATCTGGCTGGCAGTATAGCGGTTGTCGGGGATGTTGAAGAACGAACGTATGTTCATTGCGGATGGCGATGCTAAGGGGTTGGGTATTCTTTATTCTTCGCGTGAGTCAGCTCCCCACATCATTTTCTCCCGTAGGGTTGAGAAGTAGCGAGTGCCACTGCGTTTCACTACTTTCACCATGTACGAGGCCCGTGAGAGGCGCAGCGTAGTACCTTCGGGCAACTTCTCCGAGCGTCCGTCGATGGCTACGAGGAAGGTGTGGCTTCTGCTGCTCACAGTCAATTCTATCTGAGCTGTGTCGGGCAATACGATAGGTCGGATGTTCAGTGAGTGTGGTGCCACAGCCGTCATCGCCAATACGCCTGTGCGTGGCACGATGATCGGACCTCCGTTTGAGAGTGAGTAAGCTGTTGAACCAGTGGGCGTTGAGATGATGAGTCCGTCTGCCTGATAAGTGGTCAGGAACTCCCCGTTGATGGTGGTGCGTATTGAGATCATCGAGGCAGAATCGCGCTTCAGGATGGCCACGTCGTTCAGTGCATACGCATAGCCATCGATAGGCTCTCCATCCGTCTCTACGTGGATGAGTGCCCGGTCCTCCACCGAATAGTCGTCGCGATAGAGGGCGCCGATGGTCTCCTCAATGGCGTTTGCGTCTACGTCAGCCAGGAATCCCAGGCGCCCCATGTTCACACCGATGATGGGAATCTGCTTGTCGCGTACCTGACTGGCAGTCTTCAGCAGCGTACCGTCGCCACCCATGGAGATGGCAAAGTCTGCATCGAAGTTGCCTTCCGTGAAGGTCTCCGCCTTTTTTAGGTCGATGAGCTGCGAACAGCACAGGAAATCGTAGTATTCTTCCTCGATGAGAATCTGGGCATCATGATTGAGCAGACAGTCGATGATCTGACGAGTGGCTGCCGATTTATGCTGTTGATAGACGTTGCCGAAGAGGGCGAAACGAAGTGTTGACATAAGCCTGAATCAATTAAAGTGGCTGCAAACTTACACAAAAAAAATGATGTTTCCAATGTTTTTCCGCTTTTTTCGATGGAAAAGCAGTGTTTTTCAGTCAAAATTATATACTTTTGCATTTGGATTTGCTGCTATGAAGTGGACAAGAGCACGACTGAATAATTTCTTCTTCATCCTTGGTGTGGTAACCGTAGTGGTGATGTTGCTGACATTCGATGTCAGTTTTATCGAGCTGTGGGACCATCTCTGTCATGCAGGCTACTGGCTGCTGCCCATCGTTGGCGTATGGGCTGTGATTTATGCCATCAACGCCTTGGCGTGGCGCAGCATCATCCGGAGTGAACTGCAGGCGGGCGAGCATGTGGGCTTCTGGCGTATCTATCGTCTTACCATTACTGGCTATGCTCTGAATTATGCCACCCCGGTGGGAGGACTGGGTGGTGAGCCCTATCGCATCATGGAACTGTTGAAGCACGTCGACAAGCAGCGTGCCACCTCGTCAGTCATCCTCTATGCCATGATGCATATCTATGCCCATTTCTGGCTTTGGTTCACGTCCATCTTCCTCTACCTCGCACTGGCCGCAGCTGGCGACCTGCCCATGACGCCTGTGCTGGGCGTAGCCTTCTCGCTGGCCATCGTGCTGTGTCTTGTGGCCTTTTATCTCTTTGGCAAGGGCTATCGTAAAGGGTTGGTACTCAGAATGTTCCGATGGATAAGCCGTATTCCTGGACTGAAGGGGTGGAGCACGCGCTTTCAGGAGAACCATCATGAGTCGCTGCAGCGCATCGATGAGCAGATAGCCGCCCTGCATCATCAGGACAAGCGCGCCTTCTATTCCAGTTTCCTGCTCGAATATTTCTCGCGCCTCGTTCAGAGTGTCGAGATCCTGTTCATGCTGTTGCTCTTCGATATTGACGGAGGTGGTGACTTCTGTGGCATCATGATGACCTACTTCCATGCCGTTCTGATCCTCTCATTCACCTCCTTGCTGGCCAACCTGATTGGCTTCCTGCCCATGCAGTTGGGCGTTCAGGAGGGAGGCTTCGTGGTCTCTATAGCCGTCCTCGGATTCTCAGCAGCACTGGGCATTTTTGTCAGCATCATCTGTAGGGTACGTGAGATTCTGTGGATTGTGATAGGCTTAATGCTGATGAAACTTAAATAAAAAAGATAATCGTCAAATTCTAAATTCTATTGATATGGCAAAAGTTTATGTTTTTCTGGCCGATGGCTTCGAGGATGTCGAGGCATTGATTCCTGTCGACGTGTTGCGTCGCGGTGGTGTTGAGGTTGTAACTGTCAGCATTACTGACTTCCCGATGGTTCAGTCAGCCCATGGTGTGAATATCGAGGCTGACATGCAGTTTGATGCCTGCGGTTTTGCTGATGCCGACCTGCTGATGTTGCCTGGCGGAATGCCTGGCGCTGCCAATCTGTATGCCCACGAGGGCGTCTGTAAGGCTGTTTGCGATCAGTTTGCTGCTGGCAAGAAGGTGGCAGCCATCTGTGCCGCTCCTGCAGTCGTACTGGCTCAGTTGGGCATCCTGGAGGGCAAGAAAGCCACTTGCTACCCTGGCTTCGAGAAAGTCCTGGCTGAGGCAGGCGCTACCTATACAGCCGACCTGGTGACTGTCGATGGCAATGTGACCACTGCTGAAGGTCCTGCAGCTGCATTCCCTTACGCCTATGAGCTGCTGACTCAGTTGGTCAACAAGTCCACCTCCGACCAGATTGCCGAGGGCATGCGGTTTAAACATCTCATGAGTTCGCAGAAATGAATTACGTGATCATTGTGGCAGGCGGAAAGGGCCTGCGCATGGGGAGTGACATCCCGAAACAGTTCCTGCCCATTGGCGGGCGCCCCGTGTTGATGCGTACCATCGACCGCTTTCGTGAGGCGCTGCCAGCGGTGAATATCATCCTGGTGCTGCCCAAGGCTCAGCAAGCCTATTGGCGCGAACTCTGCCAGCAGTATCAGTTCCCGCTCCCCTCCGTTGAAGCGTCCGGGACAGACTCCTATCAGCTGGCTGATGGTGGTGAGACCCGCTTCCACAGCGTGCAGAACGGACTCTCACTCATTCCCGACGATGCTGAGGGCGTCGTGGGCGTCCATGATGGCGTGCGTCCTTTTCCTGGCATCGATATGATTCGCTGCTGCTTTTCGACAGCACAGGCGAAGAAAGCTGTTATTCCTGTAACGCCTGTCGTAGAGACCCTGCGCCACATCCCGTCACAGCAGAATGTGCTGCGTAGCGACTATTGTCTGGTACAGACACCGCAGTGCTTTGATATCCAGTTGCTGAAGGCAGCCAATCGCCAGCCCTACTCGGAGTCTTTTACTGACGATGCCAGTGTGGTCGAGGCCTATGGTCATCCCGTTGCCATCGTCGAAGGTAATAGTGAGAACATCAAGATCACCACCCCCTTCGATCTGAAAATAGCAGAAACACTTGTTTAAATGAATATACTCGATCAGGATATAAAATTCTTGCCAGGCGTAGGACCTAATCGCCAGAAGACGCTCCATCAGGAACTGGGCATTGAGACCTATGGTGACCTGTTGGAATATTTCCCCTATAAGCACGTTGACCGCTCTAAGGTCTACAGCGTGCGTGAGCTCACTGGCGACATGCCTTTCGTTCAGGTGGTGGGCCATATCCTGAGCTTTGAGACCTTCGAGATGGGACCCCGCAAGCAGCGCGTGGTGGCCCATTTCAGTGATGGCACTGGCATCATGGACCTGGTGTGGTTCAATGGCGGTAAGTATATCAAGCAGAACTACGCCATCGGCAAGGACTACCTCGTCTTCGGACGTCCGAGTGTGTTCAATAACCGCATCCAGGTGCAGCACCCTGATATTGACGACGCTTCCAAGGTAGACACCTCTTCGATGGGCATGCAGCCCTATTACAACACTACTGAGAAGATGAAGAAGGCGGGGATGAACTCCCGTTCAGTGGAACGCCTCACCAAGACCCTCTTGGAGAAGCTGAAGGAGCCCCTTCCTGAAACCATCACGCCTGAGATTCTGTCCGCCCGTCATCTGATGGGGCGCGATGAGGCCATTCGTGCACTCCATTATCCCTCCGACGCCCGCACCCTCGAACGGGCCCGTCTGCGCATGAAGTTCGAAGAGCTGTTCTTCGTCCAGCTTAATATATTAAGGTACGCGAGCGACCAGCGTCGTAAGTATAAGGGCTATGTGTTCAATCGCATCGGTGACCTCTTCAACACGTTCTATCGGGAGAACCTGCCCTTCGAACTGACGGGCGCCCAGAAGCGCGTCATCCGCGAGATTCGCCAGGACACCTGTTCGGGTAGGCAGATGAACCGCCTGCTCCAGGGCGACGTAGGCTCTGGTAAGACCCTCGTAGCCCTGATGTCCATGCTCATAGCCCTCGACAATGGCTATCAGGCCTGTATCATGGCCCCCACGGAGATACTTGCTGAACAGCATCTCGTCACCATCCAGTCGTTCCTGAAGTCAATGCCCGTTCGCGT
Source organism: Prevotella sp. (assembly GCA_017460515.1). GTDB lineage: Bacteria > Bacteroidota > Bacteroidia > Bacteroidales > Bacteroidaceae > Prevotella. The sequence goes on along the minus strand of JAFUAY010000041.1, from coordinate 27,373 downwards.
CGAGCTCCTCACCGGTATGGTCAAGGGTAAGCGCAGGCAGGCAGTCCTCGACGGACTCCTCGATGGCTCCGTACAGATCCTCGTGGGCACCCATGCCGTCATCGAGGATACCGTTCAGTTCCGTCAGCTGGGCATGGTCGTCGTCGACGAGCAGCACCGCTTTGGAGTGGCCCAGCGAGCCAAGCTGTGGAGCAAGAGCTTGAACCCGCCCCACGTGCTGGTGATGACCGCAACGCCCATCCCCCGTACGCTGGCCATGACCCTCTATGGCGATCTTGACGTCAGCGTCATCGACGAACTGCCCCCTGGACGTAAGCCCATCCAGACCACCCATGTCTTCGACACCCGTCTTACCTCCCTTTATGAGAGCATCCGCCAGCAGATCTGTCAGGGACGCCAGGTATATATTGTCTTTCCCCTCATTGAGGAGAGCGAGAAGGTAGACCTAAAGAACCTGGAGGACGGCTTCGAGGTGCTCAGGCAGGCGTTCCCGGAGTTCCGACTCAGTAAGGTGCACGGAAAGATGAAGGCTGCCGACAAGGAGGAAGAGATGCATAAGTTCGTCAGTGGCGAGACCCAGATACTCGTGGCCACCACCGTCATCGAGGTGGGCGTCAACGTGCCCAACGCCTCCGTGATGGTCATCCTCGATGCCCAGCGCTTCGGACTCTCCCAGCTCCACCAGCTGCGGGGCAGGGTAGGGCGCGGTGCCGACCAGTCCTATTGCGTCCTCGTCACCACCTTCAAGCTCAGCGAGGACACTCGCAAGCGCATCGATATCATGTGCGAGACCAATGATGGCTTCCGCATTGCCGAGGCCGACCTCAAACTGCGTGGTCCTGGCGACCTGGAAGGCACCCAGCAGAGCGGTATGGCCTTCGACCTGAAGATAGCCGATATTGCCCGCGACGGACAGATTGTACAGATGGCACGTGATGAGGCCCAGAAGGTTGTCGACAACGATCCCGAATGCCACTCTCCGCACTATCAATTGCTTTGGAATAGGCTCAAAGAATTGCGAAAGTCAAATATCAATTGGGCTGCAATCTCCTGATGTTTAAGCGGTTGGAAATGTTTCATTTAAGTTAAAATACATCTTTTAAGTGTTAAAAGTCCACAAAAAGAGAGTGTATTTTCTACATAATTATATGGTTTCGTAGGATTTGTATTACCTTTGCAGCGTAAATTTCTTTGATTTACAACAACTTAGCCGCTGGGCAAGTTCATTTCCGCAGTAATTAAAAACGATAACCATTTTTCATAATGTCATTTAAAAGTATCAGAAATATTGCCGTTATTGCCGTTTCCTCATTGTTCGTCCTCCCCGTCGCAGGACAGGATCTCTTGGCAAATCAGGCACCCATAGACCGCAAAATGAAAGCCGTTGATGCAGGAATACTGAAACACCTTGTTGAGGTTGAGGAGTTTGAGTCGCTTGCTGACGAGCTGTATGAGGATTGGGATAACACCTACGCACATCGTGAGACGGAACTTCCCGACTCTTTCCGCATTGACCTCCGTGATTTCTGTATGCCCACTGCCAGTCGCGTGGTCACCTCTAATTTCGGTGCTCGCTGGCGTCGTCAGCACAAGGGCCTCGACATCAAGGTATATATTGGCGATACCATCCGCTCAGCCTTCCCTGGTAAGGTGCGCGTGGTGAAGAACCAGGGCCGTCGTAAGGGCTACGGACAGTATATCGTCATCCGTCACCCCAACGGTCTGGAGACCATCTATGGCCACCTGTCTAAGCAGCTCGTCGTAGAAAATCAGGAGGTGCGTGCAGGCGAGCCCATCGGCTTGGGTGGCAACACAGGTCGCAGCACCGGTTCACACCTGCATTTCGAGACCCGTCTCTGTGGTGTAGCCCTCAACCCCGCCATCATGTTCGACTTCGTCAATCAGGACGTTGTAGCCGATAGCTATATGTTCTATAAGAACCGTTATGAGGCTGATGGCATGATGGCCACCGTATTGCGCGGAGCCAATGGCAAGAACGGTTACGACCCCGCTCTGGTCAACAGCCCCAATGTGGGCAAGTCGCGCGACGTAGCCTCACGCTCCACTTCCACCATCCATAAGGTGCGCAAGGGCGAGACCCTCTCGTCAATTGCCCGTAAGCATGGCACTACTGTTAATGCACTCTGTCGACTGAACCGCATCAGCAAGAATGTGCGCCTGCGTCCGGGACAGATATTGAAATACAATTAATCCAACTTCATAAGGGGTACTTCCAGGAGTACCCCTCTTTTTTCGCCCTATGGAAAAGAAACGTCATGCCCTCAAGTCACTGCTGGCAGAAGTAGAGAAGGAACTGCTCCGTAAGCCCAACAAGAAGACCCTCGACCGCCTCTCCCTGCTCGTAGGCTTCCAGAGCTGGGACTCCTTCCAGGAAGCCCTTCATGGCGAAGCAGACGCAGAGACGAACTATGAATGAGAGAGGATAGAGGAGAGAGGAAAGAAAAAACGCTGCCCACTTGATGCGGACAGCGTTTTATTCGTTTTTTTCTGAGGATTACTCTGCAGTAATGTTACCAGAGCGCTTCTCCTTGATGCGGGCAGCCTTACCCGTGAGCTTGCGCAGATAGTACAGCTTGGCGCGGCGAACCTTACCAACCTTGTTTACTTCGATGCTCTCAATGTTGGGAGACTCCAGGGGGAAGATACGCTCCACACCTACGGTACCCGACATCTTACGAACAGTGAATCGCTTCTTCTCCTAGTGACCAGAGATCTTGATCACCACGCCACGATAGAGCTGGATGCGCTCCTTTGTACCCTCGATAATTTTGTAAGCGACAGTAACAGTGTCACCAGCCTTGAATTTGGGGTGCTGCTTGCCGGTTGCAAATGCTTCTTCAGCAACTTTAATTAAGTTCATTTTACTTTAATAATTAAATTTGTTGTTATCGTTCCAACGCAACATAACAGGCAACTCTCCAATCTTCCTGCCAGCGATTACGCGGAAAGCGGGTGCAAAGGTACGAATAAGTGAGCAAAAAACCAAATAAAACCCCATCTTTTTTGTTTTTTCGGGCGAAAGTTCCTTCAAGACGTTCACTGTTCAGGTCTCGCACAATTCGTATTTTCGTACTTCGTACTTCGTACTTTTTCCCGAAAAAAATTGGTACAGGAGCAGGGAAGGAAGCATAGAGAAATTAAATGTTAAATTATTTAACATTATAATATAAGGTTATTAATCGTCTTTCACTTTTGAAAATAGCAAAAAGTACGAAAGTACGAAATACGAAAGTAAGAAAATAAAAAAGCGTTTGACTGAAACGCTGGAATCGAATGAGTGCTTCGCTGCGGGCGAAGCACTCATTCGCAGATAATAAATAATCGGTGATTTAGAAAATGAGCGGGAAGGGATTATCCGAAGAAATCGCCTTCGTCTATCTTGCGATCATAGCTGCTGCCATCGAAGCAATGGGTGCAGACACGTGACTTCTCCAGTCCGATGGCCTTGATGAGGTCTTCGAGACGGGCGAACTTCAGGGAGGTGAGACCCAGTCGACGACCAATCTCCTTCACCATGCGCTCGTATTCGGGGGTGCCTGCCTGGGCATACTTGTCGAGATTGGCCTTGTCGTCGCCTTCGAAATCGCGGATGATCTGACGGGTGATAAGCTCCAAGTCGCTCTTGGAACTGGTGAACCCGATGAAGGGACAGCCATAGACGAGTGGGGGACAGGAGATGCGCACGTGGACCTCCTTGGCACCGTTGTCAAAGAACTCACGGACATTGTCGCGCAACTGGGTGCCACGAACGATGGAGTCGTCGCAGAACACGACGCGCTGTCCGTTGAGGATAGCCTGGTTGGGGATGAGCTTCATCTTTGCCACAAGGTCACGACGGCTCTGGTTGCCAGGGGTGAACGAGCGGGGCCAGGTGGGGGTGTACTTCAGTACGGCACGCTTATAGGGAATCTTCGCACCATTGGAATAGCCCAGGGCCATGCCTACGCCAGAGTCGGGGATACCGCAGACGAGGTCGGCCTCTATGTCATCGCGCTCACCCATCATGCGACCGTTCTCCTCGCGTACATCTTCAGTATTGATGCCTTCATAGCTGGAGGCGGGGAAGCCGTAGTAGACCCAGAGGAAGGAGCAGATCTGGCAGCGGGTATAGGCGGGCTGCAGGATCTCAAGACCATCGGCACGCAGACGGACAATCTCGCCAGGACCCACATCGCGCAGAATCTTATAGCCGAGGTTAGGGAAGCTCGTGGACTCGCTGGAGGCTGCATAGGCAGAGAGGGTCCAGCGGACGAGCTCGCCGTTCTGCAGGCGCTTCTCGCATTCCTCATGCTTCGTTCCGATGACGATGGGGGTGCGTCCGAGGAAGTCGCGTGCAGCAATGATGCCATCTTCCGTGAGGATCAGCATAGAGCAGGAGCCCTTGATCTTACGATAGACGCGGTTGATGCCATCGACAAACGAGTTGCCGGTATTGATGAGCAGGGCCACGAGCTCAGTCTGGTTGATATTGTTGGCCGACATCTCGCTGAGGTGCATGCGCTGAGCCAGCAGCTCGTCGGCAATCTCGCGCAGGTTGTTGATTTTGGCAACGGTGACCACGGCATAGCGTCCGAGGTGTGAATTGACAATAATAGGCTGCGGGTCGGTGTCGCTGATGACGCCCAGACCTTGGCAGCCTGCAAACTGATTGAGTTCATCTTCGAACTTGGAGCGGAAATAATCGCGTTCGAGCGAGTGAATACTGCGATTAAAGCCGCGCTCAGGGTCGAAGGTTACAAGACCTGCACGTTTAGTGCCCAGATGTGAGTTGTAGTCGGTTCCGTAAAACAAGTCGTTTACGCAATCCCTGGTTGATATGGTTCCGAAAAAGCCACCCATAGTTGTTATCGCTGTCGTTCTTTTGAAAATCTGGGTGCAAAGGTACGCAAAAAAATTTTTTTATGGAAAGAATTTGGTATAAATATTTTCAATTCTCCTTCCAGAAACTGCGGGTGAAGAGTACGAGGACGGCAATGATTTCGAGACGTCCTACGAGCATGAGCAGCGAACAGAGGTATTTCAGCGGGTCACTGAGATCGGCCCACGACATGACGGGTCCGATGTTCGTGTCGAGTCCGGCACCCACGTTGGAAACGAGGCTCAGGGCTATGGTGACGGAGTTGGTGAAGTCGATGCCTGAGACTGTCATGATGGTGGTGATGGCCATGAGGAAGAGGATGTAGAGCAGGAAGATGGCCAGCAGCGATACCAGTTGGCTCTGGGGAATGCTCTGTCCGTTGACCTTCACAGGCAGTACGGCGTTGGGGTGGAGGATATGTCGGAACTCATTGCGCAGCACCTTGAAGAGCATGATGACGCGGATGCTCTTGAAGCCACCCGTAGTGGACCCTGCACAGGCTCCCATGAACATCAGCATGCCCAAGACGACCCAGGTGATGTGAGGCCACATGCCTGCATTGTCGTTCGAGAGACCCGTGGTGGTGATGAACGACACTACCTGGAACAGAGCGGAGCGGAACGCGGGTTCGTAGTGGTAATGGAGTCGGCTCACCAGCATGTACATGATGAACAGCGTGGCAACGATGATGGTGACTGCATAGAACTTGAACTCGGAATTGCGCAGCAGACTGCCCAGGCGGAGGCGGAATACTGATATATATAATAAGGTGAAATTGATGCCTGCGAGAAACTGGAACAGGATGGCCAGATACTCCAGCGTGACATCGTTGAAGAAGACGCCTGAGCCGTTGTGGGTAGAGAAGCCGCCCGTGGCAGTGGTGGTCATGGAGTAGTTGACTGCATCGAACCAGTTCATGCCTGCCGACCAGAAGGACAGTCCGCAGACGATGGTGAGCAGCAGATAGACTGACCATATCCATTTGGCGGTGGTAGAGAGGCGGGGATGCATCTTGGAGCGCATGGGACCCGTGGCCTCGGCTGCAAACACTTTTACACTACCGCCAACGAGCGAGGGGAGCAGGGCAATGGTGAAGAACACGATTCCCAAACCACCTATCCACTGCATCAGCGAGCGCCAGAACAGGATGCCGTGGGGCAGTCGCTCAACGTTCTGGATAGTGGTGACGCCTGTCGTTGTGAAGCCCGACATGGTCTCAAAGAATGCCTCGGAGGGGTTGCTGACAGAGCCATGGATGAGGAAGGGGAGCATACCGAAGCAGCTGAACACGAGCCATGTGGACGTGACGACAACGTAGGCATCGCGTCGCGACATGGTGTTCTCGCTATGACGACCAAAGAAGAGGAAGATGAACGCGCTGCCAAAGGTGAGCAGCGTGGACATGAGGAACGCCATCACGTCGTCTTCACCATGGGCAGCAGCCATCACCAGACACCAGGACATGAAGAATGCCTCGATGAACAGCAATGAGCCGATAATCTTCGATATGATCTTCCAGTTGACCATGAATAGTTTTTTAGACCACGAATTACACAGATTATTCTTGCAGAGCTAGAAGAGTGACTTTTTGAAATAGCGCTCTATCTTGCCCAACTGGTGCTTATGACAGAACACCATGACGGAGTCGCCTTCCTCAATCTGCGTGTTACCATTGACCAGGATGCCTTCGCCATTACGAACCAGACCTCCGATGGCCACGCCAAAGGGCAGACCCAGATCCTTGACGGGTTGCTTCGTGACCTTAGAACCCTCAGCAGCCACCAGTTCGACCACATCACTGTCGACCATCATCAGCGTGCGCATGCTGCGTACGTCAGCACGCATCATCATCTGGAAGATGTGGCTGGCGGCAATGGTCTTCTTGTTGATGATGGTACCAATATCCAGGCTCTCAGCCATCGATACATAGTCGAGGTTCTCGACCATGGCCACCGTCTTGCGCACGCCCAGCTTCTTGGCTGTCAGACAGGCCAGGATATTGGTCTCGGCATTGCCTGTAAGGGCTACGAACGCCTGTGTATGCTTGATGCCTTCCTCCTGCAGAAGTGACAGGTCGCGCCCGTCGCCATGGATGACCATCACGTCGGTATTAGCCAGCAACTGGTTCAGTCGCTCGCAGCGGTCAGCATCGCTCTCAATAATCTTCAGGTGCATATAGTCGGGCAGGGAGAGGGCGGCGCGAACGGCTGTTTTTCCACCTCCCATCATGATGACGTTCTGCACGTCAGCATAATGTTCCTTGCCCACAATCTTGCGGATATAGGGGATATATTCTGCAGTGGTCATGAAGTAAGCCAGGTCGAGCGTGTGTAGCTCGTCCATACCACCAGGGATGATGGTGTCCTCGCCTCGCTTGATGGCCACGATATGGTAAGGGTCATTGGGTCCGCAGAGGTCTTTCAGCGGTTGGTTGAGGATCTCGGCAGTCTCGCGAAGCTTGATGCCCAGCAGGACGAGTGCTCCGTCATGGACATCCCATCGCTGGCGCACCCATGACAGCTTCAGTCCACTGATGATATCGCCTGCAGCCAGCAGCTCCGGGTAGACGAGCGAGTCGATGCCCAGGTTCTTGAAGAACGACTGGTTGTTGGGCGAGAGATACTCATAGTTGTCGATGCGTGCCACTGTCTGTCGGGCTCCCAGTGCATGTGCCAGGATGCAGGCAGTCATATTGGTGCTCTGTTCGGGGGTGACGCCCACGAAGAGGTCGGCATTGCCCACGCCTGCTTCCTTCAGCGACTTAATGCTCATGGGCGAGGCGTTGACTGTCATGATGTCGTAGTTGGAGTCGATACCTCCCAGTCGATCCTCGTCAGCATCGATGAGCACGCAGTCATGCTTCTCCGTAGAGAGGAGCCTTGACAAATGGGTTCCAACGGCACCAGCGCCAGCAATGACTATCTTCATAAGGTTCCTCCTTCTGTCCCTGCGGGGGTTAATTCTTTCCGGATGCTCTCTACGTCGAGTCCGACGATTTCAAGCAGCTGATTCACAGTGCCATGTTCGATGAACGAGTCGGGCAGTCCGAGGCGCACCACCTGTGGCTGATAGCCGTGGTCGCTCATCCATTCCAGTACAGCGGAACCCAGTCCGCCATTGCGTACACCGTTCTCGACAGTGACGATCTTGCGGAACTTCTGTCCTACCTCGTGGAGGATGCGCTCGTCGAGTGGCTTCAGGAAGCGCATGTCGTAATGGGCAGCGGTAGTGCCTTCTACTGCCAGGGCTGCATTGTTGCCAACGGGTCCGATGGACAGTACTGCCACGTCCTTGCCGTCCTTCATCTTTCTTCCTGTTCCCACCTGGACAGCCTCCAGCGGACAACGCCAGTCAGCCTGTACACCATTGCCACGCGGATAGCGGATGACGAAGGGTCCCTGATCGGGCAACTGGGCTGTGTACATCAGTCGACGCAGCTCGTGTTCATCCATCGGGGAACAGATGGTGAGGTTCGGGATTGGACGCAGGTAGGCCAGGTCGAAGGCTCCATGATGGGTGGGCCCGTCTTCACCAACCAGTCCGGCACGATCCAGACAGAGCACGACAGGCAGTCGGAGGATGGCCACATCGTGGATGATATTATCGTAGGCACGCTGTGCAAACGCACTGTAGATATTGCAGAACGGCAGCAGTCCGTCCTTGGCCATTCCCGCAGAGAAAGTGACAGCATGTCCCTCAGCGATGCCCACGTCAAAGGTGCGGTCGGGCATGGCCTGCATCATGATGTTCATGGAACAGCCAGTAGGCATGGCAGGGGTGACGCCCACGATGCGCTCGTTCTGTTGAGCCAGTTCGAGGAGTGTCTCACCAAAGACATCCTGGAACTTCGGGGCTTTGTTGGTGCTCTCGCTCTTGATGAGCTGACCCGTCTCAGGGTCGAAGCGACCCGGAGCATGCCAGATGGGACTGTAGTCTTCTGAAGGACCATAGCCATGGCCTTTCTTCGTGTGCAGGTGCAGCAGCTTGGGTCCGTCCATGTTCTTCAGCTGGCGGAGGATACGTACCAGTTCCTTCACGTTATGTCCATCGAATGGTCCGAAATAGCGGATGTTCATTCCCTCGAAGATGTTCTGCTGATGCGAGATGGCACTCTTGATGGCGTTGGTCAGTCGGATGAGTCCCTTGCGACGATCCTCATGCAGCATTCCCTTCGAGCTCAGCCATCGTGACACCTTGAAGCGCATGGCATTATAGGTCTCGTTGGTGTTCAGTCCCAACAGGTATTGCTTCATGCCACCTACGGAGAGGTCGATCGACATGTTGTTGTCATTCAGGATGATCAACATGTTGTTGGGCGAGGAAGACACGTTGTTCAGGCCTTCAAAGGCAAGACCTCCGCTCATGGCACCATCGCCAATGACGGCCACCACCTTCCTATCGTCACTCAACGCTGAACGCTCATCTCTCAACGAATTAGCTACCGCCATGCCAAGGGCAGCCGAGATGCTGTTGGAGGCATGTCCGCAAATGAACGAGTCGTAGGGGCTCTCCTCTGGTGAGGGGAACGGACGGATGCCTTTCAGCTTGCGGTTGGTCTTGAACTGTTCGCGTCGTCCTGTCAGGATCTTATGTCCATAGGCCTGATGTCCCACATCCCATACGATACGGTCTTCGGGGGTGTTGAAAACATAATGAAGGGCTACCGTCAACTCCACCACGCCAAGACTTGACGCCAGATGGCCAGGGTTGACTGACAGCTCCTCCACAATATCTTCCCTCAGCTCGTTACAGAGTTGGGGAAGCTGCTCTACCTTCAGTTTTCTCAGGTCTTCGGGATAGGTAATGCTGTTAAGAAGTTCACGATGCTTACTTTCTTCCACAGTAAATAGATTATTTTGTTAGGCCTACCTGAGTGGTCATGGCGTGACCTTCCTCAGCGAAGTCGTACAGGGTGACATCGAAGATCAATGTCGAGTAGCCGCGTATGGATCCGCTCGTTGCCGAGCCGTATCCTAACGTGTAGGGGATATAGATGCGCCAGGTGTCGAAGCGATGCATGTGGATCATAGCCGTAGCAAAGCCGTCGACGAGCTCTGCTATCTTGAATCTCTTGGTAGCGTTGGTCTTCAGGTCATACTTGCCGTAGACGGTGCTGTCAAAGATATATCCTTCAGGATAGCTGGTAGTAGGCAACAGTCGACCGATATAGCTGACGCATACGGAGTCGTTGTACATCGGACTGACGGTATCGGTTGTCTCGTAGCCAGTCTTGATGACCTTGTAATAGATATAGTCCGTCTGGCTGCCAGCGTCGGTAGCGGGGCTCTTGGCAAAGCTCTTCATCTTGTTCCAGGTGCCATTGCCCTGGACCAGTGAGTCTTCGAGCGTGGCGAAGAAGGTATCGTTGCGCTGCTGCCAGTTCTCGAACTCATCCGGATCATCGTCGCTCTCGCTACAGGATACCCACATCAGCCCTCCCCAAAGGGGAAGGATGATGTAGATAATTGATTTCAGTTGACTGAGAATATTGTATTTCATGCGGGTCTTACAGTTTCTTCAGCAGACTGGCGATGCTGACCTTGTCCTCGATGATGGAGTTCAGGTCCTCGATCTTCACGCGCTCCTGTTCCATGGTATCACGGAAGCGCAGGGTGACGCAACCATCGTTGAGCGTGTCGTGGTCTACAGTGACGCAGTAAGGAGTACCGATGGCATCCTGACGACGATAGCGCTTTCCGATTGAGTCCTTCTCGTCGTACTGACAAGCGAAGTGGTACTTCAGCTGGTCGATAATCTCACGAGCCTTTTCGGGCAGTCCGTCCTTCTTCACCAGTGGCATCACAGCGCACTTCACAGGAGCCAGTGCTGCAGGCAGGTGCAGTACGGTACGGGTCTCGCCATTCTCCAGCTTCTCCTCGTCGAAGGCGTGACACATGATGCTCAGGAACATGCGGTCCACACCAATAGAGGTCTCGATGACATACGGGGTGTAGCTCTCGTTGGTCTGAGGATCGAAGTACTTGATGCTCTTGCCAGAGAACTTCTCATGCTGCGAGAGGTCGAAGTTGGTACGAGAGTGGATACCCTCTACCTCCTTGAATCCGAAAGGCATCTTGAACTCGATATCGGTAGCAGCGTTGGCATAGTGAGCCAGCTTGTCGTGGTCGTGGAAACGGTAGTTCTCAGCACCGAAGCCCAGGGCCTGGTGCCACTTCATACGGGTCTCCTTCCACTTCGGGAACCACTCCAGCTCTGTGCCAGGCTGTACGAAGAACTGCATCTCCATCTGTTCGAACTCACGCATGCGGAAGATGAACTGACGGGCCACGATCTCGTTACGGAAAGCCTTACCAATCTGGGCGATACCGAAAGGAATCTTCATACGACCCGTCTTCTGAACGTTCAGGTAGTTGACGAAGATACTCTGGGCAGTCTCAGGACGCAGGTAGACCTTCATGGAACCATCGGCAGAAGCACCCATCTCTGTTGAGAACATCAGGTTGAACTGGCGCACGTCAGTCCAGTTCTTCGTACCGCTGATGGGGTCAACAATCTCCTCGTCGAGGATGATCTGCTTCAGTGCTTCCAGGTCGGGCCCCTGCATGGCAGCAGCATAGCGGGCGTGGAGGGCGTCGCGCTTCTCCTTGGCTTCCTTGACGCGCTCGCTGGTCTCCATATATTTTGCCTCGTCGAAAGAGTCGCCAAAGCGCTTGCGAGCCTTCTCTACCTCTTTCTGGATCTTCTCGTCATACTTGGCAATCTGGTCCTCAATGAGCACGTCAGCACGATAGCGCTTCTTAGAGTCGCGGTTGTCGATGAGGGGGTCATTGAATGCATCCACGTGGCCAGAGGCCTTCCAGATCGTGGGGTGCATGAAGATGGCTGAGTCGATGCCCACGATGTTCTCGTGCAGCATGGTCATTGCCTTCCACCAGTATTGCTTAATGTTGTTTTTGAGTTCTACGCCATTCTGTCCGTAGTCATAAACGGCTCCCAGGCCGTCATAGATGTCACTTGAGGGGAATACGAATCCGTACTCCTTGCAGTGAGACACGATTTTCTTAAAAACGTCTTCTTGTGCCATGATAAAATATAAGTTATTCGAATAATTGCGTGCAAAGGTATAAAAAAAATAGGAGTAACACGCGTGTACTCCTATTATATTTTCGATGGTTAATATTTTTTAATCACTTCAGCTATGACTTATTAGCCTTTTTGCGCTGGTCGTGATCCAAAATAATCTTGCGCATACGCATGGATTTCGGGGTTACCTCCACCAGCTCATCCTCCTTGATGTACTCCAGGCATTCCTCCAGCGACATCACCGTCTTGGGGATGATGCGGGCCTTCTCGTCAGTACCTGAAGCACGCACGTTGGTGAGCTGCTTGGCCTTGCAAACGTTGATGACCAGGTCGTTGTCATGGACATGTTCGCCCACTACCTCGCCCAGATAGACGTCTTCACCTGGATCGATGAAGAACTTACCGCGATCCTGCAGTTTGTCAATGGCATAGGCATAGGCAGTGCCAGTCTCCAGTGCGATCATCGAACCATTCACACGACGCTCTATCTCACCCTTGTAGGGCTGATACTCCTTGAAGCGGTGAGCCATGATAGCTTCGCCCTGTGAGGCAGTGAGCACGTTGGTACGCAGTCCGATGATACCGCGTGAGGGGATGTTGAACTCAATGTTCGTGCGCTCGCCCTGGCTCTCCATCGATGTCATCTCGCCCTTACGACGGGTCACCATGTCAATCATCTTCGAGGCAAACTCTTCGGGTACGTTGATGGTCAGTTCCTCGATGGGCTCGCATTTCTGTCCGTCAATCTCCTTGTAGATTACCTGGGGCTGTCCCACCTGCAGCTCATAGCCTTCGCGACGCATGGTCTCGATGAGTACGGAGAGGTGGAGCACGCCACGACCCGATACGATCCAGCGGTCGGTAGAGTCTTCGAAGGGCTCTACGCGCAGGGCGAGGTTCTTCTCCAGCTCCTTCTCCAGGCGATCGTTGATATGGCGTGAGGTCACAAACTTACCCTCCTTGCCAAAGAATGGCGAGTCATTGATGGTGAACAGCATCGACATGGTGGGTTCGTCGATAGCGATAGGAGGCAGTGGTTCGGGGTTCTCAAGGTCACAGATGGTGTCGCCAATCTCGAACTTCTCCAGTCCGATGACTGCACAGATATCGCCACACTCTACCTCCTCAGTGCGACTGTGTATCATACCGTCGAAGGTGTGCAGCTCCTTGATCTTCGTCTTCTCTTTCGTTCCGTCACGATGGCAGAGCGTCACCTGCATACCGTCCTTCAGCATGCCGCGATGAACGCGTCCCACAGCAATACGACCTGTATAGCTGGAGTAGTCGAGCGAGGTGATGAGCATCTGTGGGGTGCCCTCCAGCTGTTTCGGAGCGGGAATCACTTCTACAATCTTATCCAACAGGTAGGTGATATCGTTGGTGGGCTTCGAGTAGTCCTCGCCCATCCATCCGTTCTTGGCAGAGCCATAGACCACGGGGAAGTCCAGCTGGTCTTCAGTGGCGTTCAGTGAGAACATCAGGTCGAAGACCATCTCGTAGACCTCTTCAGGGCGACAGTTAGGCTTGTCGACCTTGTTGACAACTACGATAGGCTTCAGTCCGATCTCCAGTGCCTTCTGCAGTACGAAGCGGGTCTGTGGCATCGGACCTTCGAAGGCGTCTACCAGCAGCAGACAGCCATCGGCCATGTTCAGTACGCGCTCTACCTCACCACCGAAGTCACTGTGTCCCGGAGTGTCGATAATATTGATTTTGGTGCCTTTCCAGTTGATGGAAACGTTTTTTGAAAGAATGGTGATGCCTCGTTCGCGTTCCAGGTCGTTGGCGTCGAGTACCTGGCTGCTCAGGTTCTGTCCCTCACGGAAGAGATTGCCTGCCAGCATCATTTTGTCCACGAGCGTAGTCTTGCCGTGGTCAACGTGTGCGATAATCGCAATGTTTCGGATATCCTGCATAATATTTTACGTAAAATCGGCTGATAAGGATGGTGCAAACCGAGTGCAGAGAGCGTTGCTCTTTGCCGAGGTGCAGCCCATCCTCGCGACCGAATTTTTTAATTCGGGTGCAAAGGTACTGCTTTTCGCTGAAAAACGATTCATTTACGAAGGTAAAAATGACGAAAAATGCAAAAATCTTCAATTTTCTCCGATTTCATCGGGTGCAAATGAAGGGATGCGTTTATGCGTTTGGCAGTTCGAGGCCCATTTCCTTCGCTTTCTGTATGAGCAGTTGCATGAGTGGTTCGCGCTCGTTCTCCACCTTATTGTCGAGTACGGCATCCTTCAGCGTCTGTTTCAGTGTGCCCACCTCGCGTGAGGGCTTCAGATGGAACATCTCCATAATCTCGTTGCCATCGATGACGGGCTGTAGCAGTCGTTTGTAGTCTTTCTCCTTGAGGTCGGCCAGTTTCTGGCGCACCATGCGGAAATTCTCCAGGAAGATCTTTTTGCGCACCTCGTTCTTTGAGGTGATATCCGCCTCACAGAGCAACATCAGGTCGTCGATATCATCGCCCGCATCGTTGAGCAGACGACGTACGGCAGAGTCGGTGACCTCGTTGTCAGCAATGACCTGTGGTCGCATGTGCATGTCGACGAGCTTCTGTACATAGCGCATCTCACTGCCCAGGGGCAGTTTCAGTCTGCGGAAGATCTCAGGCACCATCTTCGCACCTATATAATTATGGTTATGGAAGGTCCATCCAATGGCAGGGTCCCATCGCTTCGACTTCGTCTTTCCAATATCATGAAGCAGTGCGGCCCAGCGTAACCAGAGTGAATCTCCATGATCCGTTCTACACTCTAAACTCTTGATGACGTTCTCCAGCACCTCAAGGGTGTGGTAGAAGTTGTTCTTGTGGGCGCGCCCGTTGCGCTGTTCCACGATGTCGAGGGCAGCCACTTCCGGAAGGATGAGCTGCAGCAGACCTGAGCGCTGCAAGTATTCGAATCCGATGCTGGGGTGGGGTGCCATCATGATCTTGTTGAGCTCCACCTCGATGCGCTCACCACTCACAATCTTGATGCGGTCAGCCATGCGCTGCAGGGCAGCAAAGGTCTCTTCCTCAATCTGGAAGTTCAGTTGGGTGGCGAAGCGTATGCAACGCATCATGCGTAGTGGGTCGTCGCTGAAGGTGATGCCTGGTTCCAGTGGGGTGGCAATGATACCGTCCTCCAGGTCTGCCAACCCGTTGAAGGGGTCTACCAGCTCACCAAAGCGATTGCTGTTCAAGCAGATAGCCATCGCATTGATGGTGAAGTCGCGACGATTCTGGTCGTCCTCCAGTGTACCGTCTTCCACGATGGGCTTGCGCGAATCATGACTGTAACTCTCCCTACGGGCTCCGACGAACTCTACCTCTAGTGGATAACGTAGAGTGTAGAGTTTAGAGTTTAGAGTGTAGAGTGTAGAGTTTGCACTGATCTTCACTTGTGCTGTTCCGAAGTTCTTGAACACGCTGAGGTGGGCTTTGCGACCCAACAGGCGCTTCAGTTCCTTGGCAACCTCGATGCCACTGCCTACTACTACCACGTCGATATCGTTGCTGGGGCGTTCCAGGAAGATGTCGCGGACGTATCCGCCTACTACGTAGCACTCCACGCCAAGATGGTCGGCAGCCTGGCTGATAAGGTGGAAAATAGGTTGGTCAAGTATCTCGGCAAGTTCTTCGTCGGAATATAATTTCATGCTATTTGCAGTTTTTTGGCTGCAAAATTACAAAAAAATTATGTGTGGAACGTCTGATTTGACATGTTCTTGTCTGTCTGTAGCCATTTTTTTACATAAAAATAGGTGTGCTTTACGTTTTTTGTATTATTTTTGCAATCGAAAATTATCTTATTAGCCCAAACATGAAAGCTAAATTGTTCCTTTTAGGTATGCTGTTGGCTGCTGTAACTGCTGTCAAAGCTGCGGAGCCCGTAACGATGGAACCCATGAAGTTGGAAGTTCCTCAGATGGACCTGGACATCTTCAAGTCGAAGACCAATCCGGGCGTCAAGGAATATAAGTTCCTGGATGACGTGACGTTCGTGGGCGTGCCCATCTTTGCTGCAGGATGGCTGATCAAGAGTGAGAAACGCGGTTTTCAGTCGAGCGACAGGTATGCCAATACAAAGACGAAGCTGGTCACCAATTTCAAGACCTCTATTGATGACTATACCCAGTTCTTCGGACCAGCGATGACGGTAGGCTTGAAGATGGCAGGCGTTGAGGGACGCAGTGACTGGCCCCGACTCCTCACCAGTTCGGCATTGTCCTATGGTTTCATGGCTGCCTTTGTCAATGGCATCAAGTATACCGCCAAGGAGATGCGCCCAGATGGTTCTACAGCCAATTCCTGGCCTTCGGGACATACCGCCACTTCGTTTGTGGGTGCTACCATCCTGCATAAGGAATATGGTCTGACCCGCTCGCCTTGGTATTCCATTGCTGGCTATGGCGTGGCTACGGCAACTGGCGTGATGCGTATTCTGAACAACCGCCACTGGATCAGTGATGTGCTCTCAGGTGCTGGTATCGGTATTATGTCTACTGAGCTGGGCTATTTCCTGGGTGACGTGATCTTCAAGAAGAAGGGACTGTTGCGTAATGATTTGCATCAGGATAGCGATAACCCGTCGTTCTTCAGTATCTCTATGGGTATGGGCTTCGGACTGAAAGACCTGAGCTTCGGTGTTGATGAACTTGTTCACCCTGAGGATGCTGAAGACCTGGCAGACGGCAGGAAGTTCGGTGTCGATTTCCACTCTGCCTCAGTGGTTGGTCTTGAGGGCGCTTACTTCTTTAATAAATATATCGGTGTGGGTGGAAACCTGCGTGTCAGGGCGATGACTGCCAAGAACTGGAGCAATTTCATTGATGATGCCAAGGACGACCGCAAGAACATTGACAGAGCGTTCCTCGATGCGATTGACGCCACCTCGCTGATGCCAACCTCGCAAATCCAGAACGAGATGAGCAATATGACCACCTTTGAGGAGTATGCTATCGAGAGTGACCACCTGACGGAGTTCTCAGCCAATGTGGGTCTCTACTTCAACCTCCCGCTGAGCAGTCGTTTCTCGCTGGGCAGCAAACTGCTTATTGGTCGTTCGATGACCCAGGCACTGGATATCAATGCACACTATAGGGGCGATGCGAAGAATATGACTTATATGTTGAATATCAATGATGGATTCCAGCCCGGCAATGGCTTGGATACGGGAGGCGCTGATGTTGAGAACGGTGCAGAGCTCTTTATCTATGACTTCGCTTCGGCAGGTCACGGCTATGATGTGGAGTGGGACTATCTGACCCTTGGAGGCAATAACACCACGAATTTCGGAACAGGTCTGTCGCTGACCTATAAGTATAAGTCGAACTTCTCCTGGAAGGTGTTTGTTGACTACGACTATTCCCAAAAGGAGTTCACGCTGACGGCCGATCCCTACCGCTATCTGAAACATGCTGCTCCCAACTTCGTCTCACTCATTGAGACACTGGGTTCCAATCTGGATCCCATTGAGTTCAAACTGAAGAAGAACCTGAATCATTTCACTATCGGTGGCTCGTTTGCCATCACTTTCTGAGAATCATTTAATACGTACCGTTATGAAATATCTGTTGCAATTATCCGTATTGTTCCTGACACTCTCACTTTTCTCTGCCTGTGCGGATAAGTCGCGTCGTGCTGAGATTGATGCACGCAAGGCAGCCTTGAAACAAAAGCAGGACTCTTCGTTGACAGCTGCACAACAGCAGTTGGCACTTGTCGACAGCATGTTGGAGGTGGCAAAGGCAGAGCACGACTCTCTGCATGCCTGGGTGATGAGCCACAGCACTAAGTTGAAGGAACAGTCGCCAGAGGTGGTCCGACTGAACGAACTACGCACCCGTCGCGACTCTCTCCAAGTGGAGTGGGAGACGCTGGGCGCGAAGATCAAGTATATCCGAAAGAAAATAGAAGAGAGCGACTCGCTTTCACATCGCTAATCGCTTTCCTCTCTCTTCATTCCTCTCTCCTATCTCATCTCTCCTCAAAAATCACCTTCTCAACGACTGCGGGGAAATGGAGCATCTCTAACTGATGTTCCTTTTCTGCTATGTCGTCAGCGGTATCGTCGGGTGAGAGTGGGGTACGGAACTGTGCAACAATCTCACCTCCGTCACAAACGTTTGAAACGTAGTGTACGGTCATGCCCGTTTCCGTATCGCCAGCAGCCTTCACTGCCTCATGCACATGATGTCCCCACATGCCTTTGCCTCCGTATTTGGGCAGCAACGACGGGTGGATATTGATGATACGACGGGGGAACGCTTCAATCAGGAAGTCAGGGATGAGTGGCAGGAACCCAGCCAGTACGATGAACTCGATACCATACTCACGCATCAGTGGCAGTGTGATATCAGCATTGTTCAGTTCACTCTTGGGCAGCACCTTCGTAGGCACGTCCAGTCGCTCGGCCCTCACCAGTGCGTAGGCGTCAGCCTTGTTGCTCACCACCAGCGCCACGCGGATGGTCTCCGAATCCTTGAAATACTTTATCAGGTTCTCACAGTTCGTGCCGCTTCCTGATACAAAAATGGCTATATTCATAACTCTAATAAACTACACTCTACACTCTCAACTAATACGACGCTTGGCACGGAATCCCTGCTGCGATGACGCGATCACGAATGGCGTCCAGTTCCTCGTGGGTGGCTTTGCTCAGCGTGGCATCGGGCGTCTCACGATCAATGGTATAGACCATCACCTCCTGTGGGGCGATGCTCTTCACTGCCTCCAGCCACGGAGTGACATAAGAGTCGTCCGTGTTGCTCATGCCTGGTCCGTGCAGGAAGATGGTTTGGATGATGATATGTCCGCGGAAAGCCTTCATCTGCTCTATGATGCGGTTCACGTCGTAGTGACCCACGGGCTGATCCACCTTGTTGATATAGTCAGGATCAACGGTGTCAAGTTTCAGGATGTTGTTGTCCACCTTCATCAGGGCATCATGAACGCGCTGATGGTGTATCTGTGTCGAGTTGCTCAGCACTGATACCTTCGCGTTCGGACAGTAACGATTGCGAAGAACGATGACATCATCGATAATCTCAGGAAACTGCGGATGACACGTTGGTTCACCGTTGCCTGCAAATGTCAGCACATCAGGCAGTTGACCGCCAGCAGCCATCTCCTGCAATTTCTCTTCTAACTTCTTTGAAACCTCCTCGCGCTTGGGCATAGGGAGGGTAGGGCGGTGTGCTTCGTTGAATCCGCACTCACAATACACGCAGTTGAAACTGCACACCTTGCCATCGGCAGGCAGTAGGTTGATACCCAGTGAGATGCCTAACCGTCGACTGTGGACAGGCCCGAAAATGGGCGAAGGATAAATAATCGTACTCATAATTCGGGGGACAAAGGTACGAACTACTTTCGATACTTTGCCTCAGTGGTACACAAAAAAAGTTAAACACCTATAATTTACTGCGTACTTCTTTATATTTACTCTTAACTTTTTACTACCTTTGCACCGATTTTGGAGTAATTTGTCCAATTAGCTAATGGGAAAAAAGTATAAACCGACCCGGCGCCGTCAAGGAATGCAGGCCGTAACGTTGTGCATCAGCACCACGATGGTGCTCATTCTGTTGGGACTTGTAGTACTTTCAGTACTCACCACCCGTAACCTTTCTGACTATGTGCGTGAGAACCTCACCGTGACTGTCATGCTTGGCGACAGCGTAACGGTGCAGGAAGGTAAGACGTTGGGTAAGAAACTACAGCAGAAGCCCTATGCCAAGCGCGTTACCTATATCAGTAAGGAACAGGCTCTGAAGGAACAGACGGAGGCTATGGGTAGCGATCCGTCGGAATTTCTGGGCGTGAACCCCTTCGTGGCTACGCTTGAGATGAATATGAACGCTGAGTATGCCAATGCCGACTCGCTGAAACGCATCGTGCGACAGCTGAAGAAGACCTACAGACGGCAAGTCACTGACGTGGCATATCAGGAAGACCTGACTGAACGCGTGAACTACAACCTGCAGCGGGCCTCACTCCTGCTGTTGGTCTTGGCGGTATTGCTCCTCATTGTCAGCTATGCCCTCATCTCCAACTCCGTCCGACTCGACGTCTATTCCCGTCGCTTCTCTATCCACACCATGAAGTTGGTGGGTGCTTCCTGGGGCTTTATCCGCAAGCCATTCCTGAAGCGCGCCCTGTCGATAGGCTTCGTGGCCTCGCTGCTGGCCTGTGGCGTGCTGGGTGTTCTGATTTATGGACTGTATGAATACCAGCCAGGAGCCACTGAGGTGTTGGGCGTCAATGAGATGGTAATTACGGGCTGTGCAGTACTGACGTTCGGATTCCTGATCACCCTGTTCTGCACCTTATTGTCAGTGAACAAGTTCCTGCGCATGACGGCAGGTGAGTTGTACAAGATTTAAGCAACTGAAAAAACAATATTAAATATATGGACAAAAGAGATTTTGCATTCGGAAGAATGAACTTTATCCTGCTGGCCGTTGGAATGGCAGTGGTGATTATCGGGTTTATCCTGATGGGCGGCGACGGTTCTACCGATGAGGCCTACAACCCTGACATCTTCAGCGTTCGTCGCACGAAGGTGGCTCCCATCGTGTGTCTCATAGGCTTCGTCTCGATGATCTACGCCGTAGTGTTTAAACCTAAAGACAAGGAGACTACTGAGGTATGACTTGGATTGAAACTGTCATCATTGCCATCGTGGAGGGCCTTACCGAGTTTTTGCCCGTTTCATCGACAGGCCACATGATTATTACGCAGAACTTGTTAGGCATTCCACAGGGTGATCCCTTCGTGCATGCCTTTACCTTTATCATTCAGTTTGGTGCCATCCTCTCCGTGGTTTGCCTCTATTGGAAGTGTTTCTTCCAGTTCGACAATTCCCCCGCACCTGCAGGCAGCTCTGCCTTCCAGCGGCTGAAACACCGTTTCTATTTCTACTGGCTGCTCATTGTGGGCGTCCTGCCTGCTGTCATCATTGGCTTGGCAGCCAAGAAGTCGGGCTTGCTCGACTGGCTCCTCGACAGCGTAGAGGTAGTGGCAGTGATGCTGGTAGTGGGTGGCGTGTTCATGCTCTATTGCGACAAACTGTTCAATAAGGGCAGTGATGATAACAAACTCAACGAGAAGCGCGCTTTCAACATTGGTCTGTATCAGTGTATCTCCGTGATTCCTGGTGTGTCGCGCTCTATGGCTACCATCGTTGGCGGTATGACGCAGGGCCTCACTCGTAAGCGTGCTGCTGAGTTCTCGTTCTTCCTGGCTGTGCCCACAATGGCTGGTGCAACGCTGCTCGACCTGCTCGATCTGCTGAAGGAAGATGCTGCCTGGGCAACTACCCACAATATCACGATGCTTGTGTTGGGCTGTGTGGTGGCCTTCATCGTGGCCCTGCTGGCTATGAAGTGGTTCGTGGCTTTCCTGACCAAGTATGGTTTCAAGGCCTTCGGTATCTACCGTATCATTGTTGGCAGCATCATTATCCTCCTGCTGCTGACAGGGCATTCACTCGCAATGGTTGACTAAATGAACTTCCAGAAAGGTGCTTTTATCTACATCAACAAGCCCTATCGCATGTCGTCGTTCGGGGCCTTGGCCTACGTTCGCACCCGATTGTCCAGACGATTGGGCGTGAAACGACTGAAGACGGGACATGCCGGAACGCTCGACCCACTGGCCACTGGCGTGCTCATCCTCTGTACGGGCAAGGCTACCAAGCAGATTGAGACACTCCAATACCAGTCGAAGGAGTATACCGCCACGCTGCAACTGGGGGCAACCACCGCCAGCTTTGATCGCGAGCATACGGTAGACATGACTTACCCTACGCGCCATATCACCCGTGAGCTGATAGAACAGACGCTGCGCCAGTTCGAAGGCGAGCAGCTGCAGGTGCCACCCCTGTTCTCAGCTGTGATGGTCGATGGTCATCGTGCCTATAAACTGGCGCGAAAAGGCGATGAGGTGGAGCTGAAAGCCAAGCCCATCCGTATCGATGAGATTGAGCTGACCAGCTTCGACCCTGAGCGAATGCAGATGAGCATCCGCGTCAGCTGTGGCAAAGGCACCTATATCCGCTCTCTGGCCCGCGACATCGGACAGGCTTTGGGCAGTGGCGCTTTCCTCACCGCCCTGTGTCGCACACGCGTGGGCGACGTGCGTATAGAAGATTGTGTCACCCTCGATGGCTTTCAGGAGTGGCTCGATCGTCAAGAGATAGAACAATAAAAAAACAATAAACGATATAATAGGATGAAGCTATCACAATTCAAATTCAAACTGCCTGAAGAGCAGGTTGCGCTCTATCCCCCCCATCGCGCCTTCGAGAACGAAGACGGAACAGTGGATCGCATCTATAACCGTGACCAGTGCCGACTGATGGTGCTGCACCGTAAGAGCGAGAAGATCGATATGTTCAAGAAAGATGACGAGGGCAACGATACAGAAGAGTTCCTCACCTTCCGTGACCTACTGAACTATTTCGATGAAGGCGATGCTTTTGTGTTCAACGATACTAAGGTGTTCCCCGCCCGTCTGTATGGTACGAAGGAGAAGACCGATGCCAAGATCGAGGTGTTCCTGTTGCGCGAGCTGAACGAGGAACTGCGCCTCTGGGATGTGCTCGTAGAGCCTGCCCGCAAGATACGTATCGGCAACAAACTGTTCTTCGATGGCGACGGCCCGATGGTGGCTGAGGTCATCGACAACACCACTTCGCGCGGACGTACGCTCCGTTTCCTCTATGACTGCGATCATGATGAGTTCAAGCGCGAGCTCTATGCCCTGGGCGAGGCACCACTGCCACGCTATATCGTAGACAACCGTAAGTGCGAACCTGAAGACACGGAGAACTTCCAGACAGTCTATGCCAAGAACGAAGGTGCTGTGACGGCTCCCTCCACTGGTCTTCACTTCAGCAAGCAACTGATGAAGATGATGGAGATTCGTGGCTTCAACTTCGCCTTCCTCACCGTTCACTGCAGCCTGGGCTCTTTCGACCCCATCGAGGTGGAAGACCTGACGAAGCATAAGATGAACTCTGAGCAGATGATGATTGGTCCTGACTGCTGCAACGTGGTCAACGAGGCCAAGGCTGCCGGACATCATATCTGTGCCGTGGGCGTCAGCGTAGCCCGTGCTACCGAGACTGCTGTGGGCACTGACGGCATGCTGAAGGAATACGACGGCTGGACCAATAAGTTCCTCTTCCCGCCTTATGAGTTCGGACTTGCTGACTCAATGATTGCCAACTTCTATCACCCGGAGTCTACGATGATGATGGCTACAGCCGCCTTCGGTGGCTACGACCTCGTATTCGAGGCCTACCAACAGGCTGTCAAGCATGGCTATGGCTTCGGTTGCTATGGCGACGCAATGCTGATACTCGATGACTGATCATATCGTCTATTTAGGCTTGGGCTCCAACCTGGGTGACCGCCACCAGATTCTGCTCAGCGCTTGTCAAGAGATAGAAAAGCTGATTGGCCCCATTGTGCGCCAGTCGGCTTTTCTTGAATCAGAGCCCTGGGGCTTCTGTTCCGACAATCGTTTTCTGAATGCCGTCGTCTGTTGTGAGACGGAACTGTCGCCAAGGGCATTGCTTTGGACGACTCAACAGATAGAGCGCTCACTGGGGCGCACCCGTAAGTCAGTCGATGGCATCTATCACGACCGCACCATCGACATCGATATCCTGCTCTACGACCATCTCACCGTCTGTGCTCCCGACCTGCGCATCCCTCATCCCCTCATCCTTCAGCGCCCCTTCGTTTGGCAGCCCCTCCTGGAAATCCTACAATAAAAAGAGGCTGTGTCGTGATGACACAGCCTCTTGGTTTAATTACGTTTCGCTCGCGATTACTTACGCAGGCCGAGAGCCTTTACGATAGCACGATAGCGATTGATGTCAGTGTTGTAAAGATACTTCAGCAACTTACGACGACGACCTACCATCATGGTCAGTGAACGAGCAGTCACGTGATCCTTGTGGTTCTCCTTCAAGTGCTCAGTGAGGTGCTTGATACGATAGGTGAACAGAGCAATCTGGCTCTCTGCAGAACCAGTGTCCTTAGTGTCTTTGCCGTACTGGCCGAAAATCTCTGCTTTTTTAGCTGAATCGAGATACATAATTTTAAAAATGTGATTAGAATGATTTAATGTGCTCTATAACATCTTTCTGATGCCCATCCTGCTAATCACTGCGGGACTTCACATCGTCAGATGCATCGGATTTTCCGAAAAGCGGGTGCAAAGGTACTGATATTTCCTCAAACTGCCAAGAAAAATCTGAAAAATCTGAATCACATTGAGAAAACGGTGTGCTCCCCGCGAGCAAACAGTGTATTCTCGTTGAGAAAACGATGTATTCTCATTGAGAAAACGATGTTTCCCTTTAGAGGAACTGATGTTACACACTGAAAAAATGTCCTTTTCACTATTTTTTTTGATACAAATGTTTGGCAATTAAGATTTTTTCCTTACTTTTGTCCCGTGTTCTTACGAACGCAGTTGTCCGCATGGACGATTGCCACGAGAGCACGACATATTTTTTGCTCGAATCTCTGACACGAACTACCACCTCGACCAAGAGAATTTTATGAGCAATATCAAACTCATGTTGGAGTATGCGCTACGTGCGTAGACTTCTCCATAAGTTATATTGGGCTGTGGTAGGCCTGTGTCAGAGTATGGCGGGTCTACGCTTTTTTCGTGTCCATGCGTTTCGAGCCTTCTCCCCCCACACCAATAACGAACGATATCTACTCTAATAATTAACAAACTAATTTTAAAACAAAAATGAAACAAAAACTACTCAATTCAATGAGAATGGCCCTCGTCGCAGTATTGCTGGGCGTGGGAGCGAATGTGTGGGGAGAGGATACATCTGGTACAATTGTCTCTGGCTCAACAATTACTGAGACTTACGATTTCAATGGATGGGGACTTGCTAATTTGAATTCAAAAGCTGAAGCTACAATAGCAAAGGCTTCAGAGGATTCTCACCACATAATTGGGGAAACAGTGTTTATGTGATAACTAATCCTGTTGGTAATGCAAGCGCCACTCTAGAACTTAACAACCGAGTTGCAATGAGCAATCCAGGAACAGGGCGCGCTTCAAAGCAAGTATTGTACTATAACAGTGACAAAAGTGGAAATAGAGCAACATTGGGTGGCACGGCAGTAACAGGATATATGTCAATCCTTAATCTCCCTAAAGATGCTACTATTACAATTACTTACGATGGAACTATTTCTTTTAAATCCTCAAACTTAAAGAACTCATCCGATGAGGCTGTCGCAGTTGACGATGCTGTTGTCTCAAATGAGACGTATACTGTCACAACAGCAGGTGATGTGGATTTTTATCATGGCACATGGTCGGGATTCAGGAAAGTAGTTATATCTTATGAGAGTAATGAGGAAATAGTAACAGCTCCTACATTGGAACTTACAGGTACAAATGGAAATAGTCGAATCGTAACGGTCACCAATGGTACGTCTACTGACGGGGAAGCTACAGTAACAACCTATTATACTACTAATGGTAACGCACCCACTTCATCGAGTACAGAGGTTGAAGGCGGTGAAATCTCTGTGTCGGAATCATGCACTATTAAGGCGATTACTATCAGTTCAAAGGGTGGAGAATCTACTGTTACAGAACTGGCAGTAGAGGCTGGCACAACAATCGTTTTGAATAGTCCTGTTCTCAGTCGTACCGCGGGAACCACTGTAAGTATTACTGCTCCACAATCAGTATTGGGTACGCCAACAGCCACTATATATTATCGTATAGGTGATACGGGAGATTTTGCTGAGTATACAGAGCCTATAACAGTTTCGGCAACCAATATGGTTTATGCCTATGCAACAGCAACAGGATATGCTAACTCTACAACATCATCTAAAGAAATAGCCTTTGTGAGCAGTTTACCACAGGTGCGAACAATTAACTACCAAGCATTCACAACGGGTGGCATTGACACAGAGAACGCCACAGATGGAGGTACCATAACCACTTATTATCCTATGATGGTAGATGGAAATCAATGGGGTAGCAATATTTATTTCCAAAATAATGGATGGACTTTGCGCGGTAATAATACATGGTTAAACAATGGAGCTTCCTCCGCTAATAGTTGGATGCTAATTAAGGATTTAAAGAAAGGCGATATCGTTGTAATTAGAATAGACGAAAGTGCACTGGCCACTGTTAATGCAACTTATGTAGAGAAGTACTCCTTTAATGGACATTATGCCTATTCTGCTAATGCTGATGGTAACATAGAACTAAGATTTCAAAGAAAAGCAAATAAAGGTAACAATATATTTTATGGTATTGACCAATATCCCAACACAACCTTTACTCTTTCGTCAGGTACGGCTAACCGTTTGACTTTCCATAACGCAGGCTCGGGGGCAGCAAATGATGAAAACTGGAAGATGAATGTTTATAATGCTGGTAACAAGGTTGGCGAAGTTCGTTCAGACTGGTGGGATAATGTAGCTGCTGATAATGGGAACTTCACTTATCCATACGTTTTCTCAGCTGATGGTGGCATTACTTCTGCTGTATTAGATTGGGATACTTTCCTTTCTGATGCCCAAGATGCAGACTGTGACTTCACTGTTTCTTATACAGGTGGAACACTATATATTATTGGTACAATGACCAAAGGCAATGATGTCTATTATGTGAACTATAGCAAGGGGGGACTCTCTGCTAATGTAAGTATCTATCTATATGGCAAGAACGCTACGTTGAGTAGCATCAGCTATTCTGCAACAGATGTAAACACGACATGGGCAGCGCCCTCTGGAATAATTCCCATTACTATTCCCTTAGACAAGGAATACGCGACCTTTAACAGTGATTATGCTCTTGACTTCACTGATGTAACTGCTATCTCTGCATATACGGCTGTAGTAAAGAACGATGGTAAATCTGTAACGATGTCAAAGGTAACGGGTGCCGTTCCTGCTAATACTGGTCTGCTGATTAGAAATACAGAGAAAAATGGTGCCACAACGAATGTTCCTGTAGCAGCTTCTGCATCTGCAGTAACCAATGAGTTCATTGCTGTGACTGCTGCAAACTGTGATTCAGGCGAGGATTACAAGACAGTAACCGAAGGCTATGTACTGGGTACTGTCGCTGGCGTACAGGGATTCTATTTGGCAAATTCTTCTGGTACTCATGTTGGTAAGGGTAAGGCTTATCTACCTGCTACTGGCTCAGGTGCTCGTCTGTCAATTGTATTCGATGATGAGGAAACAACTGGAATAAGCCTCACCCCAGCCCTCTCCGAAGGCGAGGGAGCAGTTTACAATCTAAATGGTCAGCGTGTAAATGCTAGTCATAAGGGTATCGTTATCAAGAACGGTAAAAAATTATTTGTGAAGTAAGCAACCCCAATAAAACGAAAGAACAATGAAAAAGATATATATGAAACCCGTAGTAGAGTGCGTTAACAT
>JAFUAY010000040.1 GCA_017460515.1 Prevotella sp. | reverse complement strand
TTAATCCGATTTAGAAATTTGATGCAAAATTACATAAATATCTGAAAATCAGCAAATAAATTGAAGATTTTTATATTTTCTTAAACTTTCGATTTTGATTCATAATCATGAGGTCGCCGGTTCAATCCCGGCTCCCGCTACCAAAAAGCAAAGAACGAGTTACAGAGATGTAGCTCGTTTTTTGTGCTTAAATATTTCTAAAAAAATGCTCCGTGAGTCTGTGTGAGGAAAATCAACATTTTTGAGAGGATTTATACGGAAAAACAGAACAACTATTTTTGCAGGAATTTGAGTCAATCTAGAGAAAATTATATCCAATACGTCCGATAGATTGTTCAGTTTGACAGCGCATCATAATCGGTGCTGAGGGAGACGGAAGGCAAAAACTATGCTTTTGCGAGACGAAGTCAGTCCAGAATGACGAAAATGGCGGAAAAACGACTTCATGATTTCACGGGTTTTGAGTCCCAAAAGCTGGCGGTGGAATTGCAAAAGCATAGTGTTTAGAGCGAAGCCACAAAGCAGATGCGCCCCAGTTACAAAGAAGTTACGATGCGAAAACATAGATATTACGACTCAGTTACTTAGTTATTACGATGCAATTGCAAAGAAACTGGACCAGAGTTACATAGTAACTTCGGCATAAAAGCTTTGTAACTGCATCGTAAAAGCTAAGCAATTGCAGGAAACACCATGATCACGACCTATAAACACCATGTTTACGACCCATAAACACCATGTTTAGCACTCGTAATCAATAGGTTTACGAGTGCTAACTCTATTGATTACGAGCCGTAAGTCTATGAGTTTTGAACCGTCAGCATCCAACAGGCTCAAAACATCCTTCTTTTTGAGCGAAGGTGGAGTCGTTTGAAAATCTTTAAGTTTTGAGCAAATTCGATTGTTCCATTTTTCCAATACGTGCGGACAAAAATAAGGGATGAAAAATCAAATAATTATGTTTGATTCATTTATTAATCCATACCTTTGCAAGCACTTATCACCTACTAAAATAACTAAAACAAACAATATGGAGAGTAAAAAGTATTTCTTCGCCGTCGATCTGGGTGCTACCAGTGGTCGTACTATCATCGGCAACATTGACGGCGGACGCTTTGAACTGGAAGAGGTCACACGTTTTCCCAACAACCTGATAGAACAGGGCGGTCATTATTACTGGGATATCTACGCACTGTATTTTGAGATCATCCGCGGACTGCGCGAGGTGGCTCAGCGCGGGCTGGAGATTACCTCTATCGGTATCGACACATGGGGCGTCGACTTCGTGTTCATTGGCGATGATGGTGCCATATTAAGGAACCCGCGCGCATATCGCGATCCTATTACATTTGATGCAATGGACGACTATTTGCGCCACGTGATTTCGAAGCGTGAGGTCTATGACGTGACGGGTATTCAGTTCCTGAACTTCAATTCTATCTTCCAGCTGTACGCTATGAAGCGCGAGGGCAACTCAGCTTTCCGCAATGCACAGAAGATACTGTTCGTTCCCGATGCACTCAGTTGGATGCTTACTGGCAACGAGGTATGCGAATACACCATTGCCTCTACTTCCCAGTTGCTCGACCCAAGGACGAAGCAGCTTGACGAGCGCCTGCTGAACTCGCTGGGACTGACGCGCTCAAAGTTCGGCAAGATGGTGAACCCCGGCACCGTGATTGGTGTGCTGACCGACGAAGTGCAGAAGCTGACCGGTCTGGGACAGGTGCCAGTGATTGCCGTTGCAGGTCATGACACGGGCTCAGCCGTAGCTGCTGTTCCCGCCAAGAACGAGATGTTTGCCTACTTGAGCAGCGGTACATGGAGTCTGATGGGCATTGAGACCAAGGACGCCATCATCAACGACCTCTCTTACGAGCGCAACTTCACCAATGAGGGCGGCATAGAAGGCACAACCCGTTTCCTGAAGAACATCTGCGGCATGTGGCTCTACGAGCGTTGCCGACTGGAGTGGCCCGAAGAGGTGCGCAAGCTCAGCCACCCCGAACTGCAAGGTTCAGCGATGAAGGTTGACGCTTTCCGTTCGCTCATCAATCCCGACGATCCCGCTTTCGCAGCACCTGCCAGCATGATTCAGGCCATTCAGCAGTACTGCCGCAACACGAACCAGCCTGTTCCAGAGACGCCCGCAGAGATCTGCCGATGCATCTTTGACTCACTGGCACTGCGCTATCGTCAGGTGTTCCAGTGGATGCAGGAGTTTGCTCCGTTCAAGTTGGAAGTGCTCCACATCATCGGCGGCGGCTCACTGAACAAATATCTGAACCAGTTTACTGCCAACTCTACAGGCGCTACCGTACTGGCCGGTCCGCAGGAAGGCACAGCTATCGGCAACATCATGCTGCAGGCGAAGGCAGCCCACTTGGTCAAAGACATCTGGGAGATGCGCGCCATCATTGCCAACAGCATCGAACTGGTGAAGTATGAGCCACAGGACAAGGCTGCATGGGATGCAGCATACGACAAGTATTTATCGATTATTAACAAATAACCCAAAAACAAAACAAATGAAAGCAGAACTGATTGAAAAAGCTTATGCCGTAGCGAAAGAGCGCTATGCAGCCATTGGCGTTGACACCGACGCAGTACTTGACCAGCTCCAGAAGCAGCAGATTTCACTGCACTGCTGGCAGACCGACGACGTTGTAGGCTTCGAGCGCAACGACGCCCTCTCTGGCGGTATCCAGACCACAGGTAACTACCCCGGCCGTGCCCGCAACATCGACGAGGTGCGCAAGGACATTGAGTTCGTGAAGACCCTCATCGCCGGTAACCACCGCCTGAACCTCCACGAAATCTATGGTGACTTCGGCGGTAAGTTCGTGGATCGTGACCAGGTAGAGGTGAAGCACTTCCAGAGCTGGATTGACTGGGCCAAGGAGAACAACATGAAGCTCGACTTCAACAGCACCTCGTTCTCTCACCCGAAGAGCGGCAATCTCACTTTGAGTAATCCCGACAAGAGCATCCGTGACTTCTGGATTGAGCACACCAAGCGCTGCCGCCGTATTGCCGATGCAATGGGTAAGGCTCAGAACGACCCCTGTATCATGAATATCTGGGTACACGACGGAAGCAAGGATATGCCCGTACAGCGCCAGAAGTATCGTGAGATTCTTGCCGCTTCGCTCGACGAGATCATGGTGGAGAAGCTGGACGGCGTGAAGAACTGCTTCGAGGCTAAGCTGTTCGGTATCGGTCTGGAGAGCTATACTGTTGGCTCACATGATTTCTACACCGCTTATTGTGCAACCCGTAAGCAGATGTATACCCTTGATACTGGTCACTATGAGCAGACCGAGAACGTCAGCGACTTCGTCAGCACGCTGCTGATGTACGTGCCTGAGCTGATGCTGCACGTGTCTCGCCCCGTACGTTGGGACTCTGACCACGTAACCATCATGAACGACCAGACCCTCGACCTCTTCAAGGAGCTCGTTCGTTGCGACGCATTGGATCGTGCTCACGTAGGTCTTGACTACTTCGATGCCTCTATCAATCGTATCGGTGCTTACCTCGTTGGTACACGTGCCACTCAGAAGTGCATCCTGCAGGCCCTGCTGGAGCCGAAGGCCAAGTTGCGCGAGTATGAGGACAACGGTCAGTACTTCGAGCGCCTTGCCCTGATGGAAGAGGCTAAGTCAATGCCGTTCGGTGCTGTGTTCGACTACTTCAACCTGAAGAACAACGTGCCCGTAGGCGAAGAGTACATCGCTGCCATCCAGCAGTACGAGAAGGATGTAACCTCTAAGCGCTAATATCGCTGTAAAGGATCAATAATAAAGAGGCTGTGTCGGTGACGCAGCCTCTTTTCTTTTATTTCGTTATTTAACTTGAACCGTCTGTCAGCATGCTCTGCTTACGACAGAACGTCGCGCTCATCAGCCTTGATAGCCTTGTCGCCATCCTTCTGATAGACCTGCAGGTCGTTGAAATAACCCGTCTCACGGAGTTTTGCCAACTGCTGGCGAGCATAGCTCTCGTCATCGTAGGTCTTAGCCGAAGCGAAATCACTGGTAAAATCCAACTTCTTGTTTTCAGTGTCAAGTTCTGCAACCCATTCGTTCTTCAAACGGTCACCAATAACAAATGCGATACTCATAATTGTTTTGTTTTAATAGATTAGTTTTTAAGTATTTTGTTTAAATTTCTGATGCAAAGGTAAGACGTTTTTTAGAATAATCATGCAAAAACACCAACTTTTTCTCCGAAATCGTTTGAGGAATTTGGTACATATCATATTTTTGCTTATCTTTGCGATGAATTTCAACACGAAGTCACTTCGTATCGTAAAAAAAAGAAACATTAACCCAATAAAAACAACTTTACTAAGACAATGGAAATTATCATCGGACTCCTGATTATCGCTATTGGCGCCTTCTGCCAAAGCTCGTGTTACGTACCTATTAATAAAATAAAGGACTGGTCGTGGGAGAGTTACTGGATTGTGCAGGGCGTATTCGCCTGGCTGGTGTTGCCGTTCCTCGGAGCACTGCTGGCCGTTCCAGAGGGGCAGTCGCTCTTCGGACTCTTCAGCGATTCACCGTCGTTCAACGTATGGATGACGATTCTCTTTGGCGTTCTATGGGGTGTAGGCGGACTGACATTCGGTCTATCTATGCGCTATCTGGGCGTAGCTCTCGGACAGTCGATAGCCCTGGGCACCTGTGCCGGACTGGGCACTATCATGGGTCCGGTGTTGCTGAACATCTTCTTCCCCGAACTGAATGCGCTCTCTTCGCTGACCTATGCAGTAATCATCGGCGTGGTGGTCACGCTTATCGGCATAGCCATCATCGGTGTGGCAGGCGGCATGAAGTCGGCAGCACTCTCTGAAGAGGAGAAGCGCGAGGCGGTAAAAGACTTCAACTTCCCCAAAGGCTTGGCTATCGCACTGCTGGCAGGCTTCATGAGCGGCTGCTTCAACGTAGGTCTGGAGTTTGGCAAGGACATCAACTTCGGTGAACTGACCGATCCGATGTTCCGCACGCTGCCCGCTACATTCCTCGTCACCTTTGGTGGATTCCTGACCAATGCCATCTATTGCTTCTACCAGAATCAGGTGAACAAGACCTGGGGCGACTATAAGAAGACTGCCGTCTGGGGCAACAATCTGCTGTTCTGTCTGTTGGCCGGTGCACTATGGTACTCACAGTTCTTCGGACTGTCACTGGGTCGCTCGTTCTTCGAGGCTGGCGGCACCATGGACGTACTGTCGTTCTGCATCCTGATGGCACTCAACGTTACCTTCTCAAACGTGTGGGGCATCATCCTCAAGGAATGGAAGGGCTGCTCACAGAAGACCATCGCCGTGCTCGTCTGCGGTATCGTCGTACTGGTCATCTCCTGTTTCCTGCCCCAGCTCATCTGAACAGTTATTACTTTCGATTACGAATTTAACGGATTAAGAACACCATGCGGATTAAAAGCTTTGCCCGAAAAAGTGCTTGTGCTGCTATCGTAATGACACTTGCAGCCTGTGCCTCCCACTATAAGATGCCCTCCATTCAGTATGAGCGCATCGTGATAGACAGTCGTTATGACACTCAAACAGACAAAGCTGCGGTCGACTTCCTGGCACCATATAAACATGTTGTCGACTCCATCATGGGACCTGTCGTGGGCATGGTTGAACATAATATGGATGCCAATAGACCTGAAAGCGACCTATCCAACCTGCTGAGTGACATTCTCGTATGGGCAGGCAAGGACTATAACGAACAGCCCGTTCTGGGCATCTATAATGTAGGCGGCATCCGTTCGGCACTAACCAAGGGAAAGGTGACCTACGGTGACGTACTGGCCATCGCCCCGTTTGAGAACAAGATTTGTTTCCTCACCTTGTCGGGCGAAGAACTTCTGGAACTGTTCAGTCAGATAGCCAGCCGAGGTGGCGAAGGGGTAAGCCGAGGCGCAGAGCTGGTGATTTCACCTGACGGCAAACTGCTCTCAGCACGTCTGCACGGCAAGGAGATTGACCCGAAGGCCGACTATCGCGTCACCACGATTGATTATCTGGCACAAGGCAACGACGGCTTCCTGGCTTTCAAGAAAGGAAAGGACCTCAATGCGCCGAAGGAGGACAGCAACAACTCGCGCTTCATCATCATGAACTACTTCAAGGAGATGGCTGCCAAAGGCATCGCCGTCTCAGCAAAGATAGAGGGAAGAATTGTTGTGAGAGACAAGTGATTGACACTTGGCTTTAATTGGTATTGACAAACGAAAAGGAAAAAAGATATGAGGAAATCTGTAATTGCCCTGACGATGTTCATGATATGCGTGGCGTATGGTACTGTCTCTGCACAGAAAAGGCTGACCATCCTGCATACAAACGACACCCACTCAACCATCTTTCCGCTGAACGAGTATCTCTCAGACACCACCATTGCCGGACGTGGAGGCTACCTCAGGCGCATAGAAGCCATTAAGCAGGAACGACTGAAGACCCCCAATCTGCTACTGCTTGACTGTGGCGACTTCTCGCAGGGTAGCAGCTACTACACCATGTTCAAGGGCGATGTAGAGGTTGGGCTGATGAATATCATGGGTTATGATGCAGCCACCATCGGCAATCATGAGTTCGATTTCGGTCTGGACAATATGGTACGCATCTTCCGAATGGCCAAATTCCCCATCGTCTGTTCCAACTATGACTTTGCCGATACCGAGTTGGCCAAGATTGTGAAGCCATACCTGATTATCAAGAGAAACGGACTTAAACTGGGCATCTTTGCACTCAGCCCCGAACTGGAAGGACTTGTCTCGAAGAAGAACTATGGTCCGCTGGTCTACGAGAATCCCACCCAGTGTGCCCAGCGCATGATTGACCTGCTGAAGAAGGAAATGAAATGTGATGCCGTCATCTGTCTGAGTCACCTCGGATGGCAGGTCACCACCTATCCTTGCGACCGTGTTATCCGTGAGACACGCGGACTCGACCTCGTGCTCGATGGACACTCACACAGCTATTTCCAGAAACTGGAATACGAAAAAGACCTTGACGGACGAATGGTTCCCGTCAATCAGAACGGAAAACACGGTTGCTTCATGGGCAAGATTGACATCGATTTCTACTCGAAATAAAGCGTGAGCACAATCATCTTAGTACGGGCCGACGACACACTCTGTGCGAAGGCCCGTTTATTGATGTCTGTCAGTTCGTTGACATGCGAGCCATCGATAGCGTTTATCAAGCCGTAGCAGAACTTCAGTTCAGGAATCAGCTTGAAAAACGGCAGGTAGAAATCACAACCTAAGCCCACAGAAAACAGCAGGTCGTAGCGCTTCAAGTGGATATAGTCCTGATCTTTTCCCGTCAGGTTCACCATCGGTGTCAAGCCTGCTATTACATACGGACGATAGTTATTGAAACGCTGTGCAGAGAATTTCAGGTCGATAGGCACAGACAGATAGGTATTCTTCATGTCTTGCGTCGTCTCGGTTGGACGCCCACCCTCATTCAGATCGAGCAGATTGCGAAACACCAGATGCTTGGAACCAAAATGCATGGTTGGCGATACACGCAGTGAGAAATGCTGATGCAGACGCAAATCGGCCAGCACACCTACGCTGAAGCCAGGATTCCACATATCTGCATCACACAGGATATTGGCGGGCATCGACGTCCCGTCAGGCATCGTAATCGTCTGAGGCCCTACGTTCTCGAACTCCACATCCTGCATGTTCAAGCCAATTGAGATACCCAGATGCAACGGGCGCAAGTCAATGTAGGGTTTGTTCTGAACCCTACGCTGCTGGGCTGCCGATGACAGCGCAACCAACAAGAACAATATATATAATAACTGACGTTTCATCTATCAAAATAATAACGAAAAAAAACGACGGATATTATACGACGACCTATTTCGACATTATATAAATTACAAAAATAAATACCAAAATGTTGGTATCATACGGAAAAAGTTATTATCTTTGCATCATAAAAATTGAGTATTAACTAATTTAATTAAACAAAAAAAGATTATGGCATACGTAATTAGTGATGACTGCATCGCATGTGGAACATGTGCAGGTGAGTGCCCCGTAGAGGCTATCTCTGAAGGTGAAAAGTATTCAATCAACCCCGATCTCTGCACTGAGTGCGGCACATGCGCAAGTGTTTGCCCCTCTGAGGCTATCAGCCTGGGCTAATCTCTATTTAGCTTCATAAACCAAACAGGAGACATTCCGCGAGGAGTGTCTCCTTATTTATGGACGGACAAGAAAACGCAGGAAGAACAGACACCGTTTCTTATCTCTATCATAGTGCATTGGGCAGATTAGAGAACACTTTAAGACCGTCTTCAAATGACTGATTGTAATGTTCGTCTCTTTGAACGATGCGCCTGTATATAGGCTTGCTATAGCCAAAGAACAGTTTTGCCTGCCAGGGCATAAAATGCGGTTTGTTCCGTATAACAGTATAGAGTTCACGCACTAAATGCATTTTGCCACTACTATAGCAATCATATAAAAGACGTATTTTTTCCTTTTCCACAAAATCAAATACATACCTATCGTATTTCAGTGAGCAGCCAAACATAATGTCAGTCAGCTTGCCTAGGATACAGGATTTCGCTTTGAAATGACATTCGAAATCAGAAGAAGACTGAAGAGAGTTTTGCCTAATTCGATAGATATAGGTATTATCCTTCACTACTCCTACGCGACCGATATATTTCAGCAATTGGAAACTCCATAATGTATCCTCATGGATAAGTCCCTCTTCAAAAAAGAGTTTATGTTTCAGAAGAAAGTCTCGGCGTATAAGGCGGTTCCATGCCATCGGGTAAATAAGTTCCTTGCAATAAGCTTTGATATAAGCGCGGCGACTCAGCACCCCACTATCTACATTGATATGGGGACAGCCAATCTCTGGTCCGGCAATCACATAGTTTCCAACAACCATATCAAGCGAAAAGCATAGCCATTTAGAAGCATTCACCAACAATTCCAAGCAGTTTGGTGTAATCGTATCATCACTATCCAGAAAGAATACATATTCAGAATTGCTAGCCTCGATGCCTGTATTTCGGGAAGCAGAAAGACCACGATTACGTTCGTGTCTAATTACAGTAATTTTATCTTTCGGCATTCCATATTTCTCAATACTGGCTTGCAATACCTCTATACTGGAATCCTGTGTGCAGTCATCAACAGCAATAACATCAAAGTCGTGAAAGGTCTGGGCAGCGACAGATGCTATGCACGCTTCAATATAGTTTTCCACATTATAGATGGGAATAATTACAGACACTTTCATTGATTAATTATTACAGAATCATTATTGGCCCAATCAATCGAGAAGGTGGAGGGACTTCCACACCACTCTCTCACGGAATCATGCTTGACAGCGCAACCCTTCCCAAAGACCCTTAAGATAAGCTGATATCTTTTTTTTCTTGTTTGACTCAAGAAACAAGATTTTTAGTGGTTGCTTCCAGAAATATGTCATAATAATTCTTTTGCGAAGAAGAATTGAACAGGGATAATGACGTAAGAATAGAACATGACATTTCATAATTTCTTTTATCCTATACCAAGGGTAATTCGTTGTATGATTTTCAATACCAAGGATTAAAACTGTTTGGGGCGTACCAAATCGTTGTTCCATTTTACAATTCCTTATTCTGTAGGTAGGTATTCCATTTCTTTTTGCTCGTAAGCAGAACTCAATGTCAATTCCATCAACAAAGAAATCACTTCTATAACCATTCATCTGATTAAGAATGTCTATTGAAATGAGCATTCCAGAAGTAATAACAAAATCTGTTTTTTCAAAAGTCTTTGTTGTACATACCTTGGACATTCGAACCTCGGGTCCATAGATTCCATGTGGTGCTCCTGGAGCTGTTACAATATTTATATATCTTTCAAAGTTTTTCCATATGGAATCTTGATCCATTGTTAATAAATAGTCGTATCCATGATTTTTGGCATAGATCCATGCTTTATTTAATACATACGAAATACCTTTATTTTCATTTTCTGTAAGGTATTCTGCCTTATAATCTATAGCTATTTCTCTTGTGATAGCACTTCCATTAGGCGTATTATCCCAAACTACAATTCTATCGACATTCTTATAAAATGAATGTAAGTTCTCTGACAACAATTGTTCGTCAGGATAAAAAGTTATAACAAAAGCGACAATATTTTTTTTAATCATTATGATAATAATTAGGAGACAGAAAATTTAATGTGGGGTTATAATAAGTGGTGATTATGGATGGTGTTATTCCAACGTCAAAATTATCCATCAAAAATGAATCAACAATATAAAGAAAAATGACCAGTAGACGCGTTGCATATTTTTATAATTTTGCACGATATAGAGATACTGGTAATATAAAAATGTAAGATACTATAAACATTGCTCCTAAGCGACTGAAAGACTCAGAAATACGTAAGGTAGCATTTACTATTGTGTGATCATAAAGACCTTTACATCCTAAACAAAAAAGACAGCAAATGAGTAATGGAAGTTCTCTATATATTGGCGCATATATAGCCTCCATGACTTTAGTATAATAATCTGTTGATTTCCCTTGCTTCATAGTTCTAAATCATTAATGAAGTTTTTCTTCCTGTGGAATATAATACTTCCAAAAACTATTCCAATATCTGTTGTTCGTATCATGACATCCGAAAGGGAAAACCCCATTTGTAAGCTCAAGACATCTTGCTGGAGCTTTTTCAAATGAAAAATACAAAGCTAATTGCCATGAGGGAATTCTTAGCTGTTCCTTCTTACCTAGTATGATAGAAATCATTACGTCTTCCTGGCTTTCATGTTTTCTTTTGGCACTTTCTATCAGATTCTTGTTCTTCTTCATAATATCCCGCATTTTCGATATTCGTCTAAGGCTGAACCCTCCGTTACCAACATGATGAAAAAGATGGGCGGAATGAACATGGTTATGTCGGATTGGAAAATGTTGTAATAAGCGTGTAAGCCAGTGACCTAATGTGTTTTGGTATAGATTGTCATTGAGCATCCATGGAGCTCCTATATAGTCATATTCCATGGAAGTCCAGTAATCCAGCTGATCACTAAAAACATATGCGTCAATTTGATAAATGAGCATATACTCATAGTCGGAAAATAGCTCGTAGAACCATGGACTAAGCATCATTTGATTATAGGCTTCAATGCCAGTGAAATGCTTGTCATCCAAAGCTAATGTTGTAATGTTCGGATATTTCTGTTTAAGGTAATTGACGGGATAACTATGAGGATGTATGACAACAAAAGGATGTCCGCCCAAAATTTTTATACCTTGGCGGAAATTTACGTGTTCTTTTGAAGTCATATCTCGCCACACGAAAGTAACTACAACAGACTTTCTTCGTTTTATGTCGTTGGATCCCTCAACGGCAGAAGTTGAATAAATAGATGAGGGTTGTACAGCCCCCTCCCGCTCCACGTCACAAGTACTATGAAGTATATTATGATCGCAGAATTGTAAATCATTCATTGTTTGGTCGTTTTTTGAGTTGACTACTGTTTCTGCAGACAAAAAAGCAGGCATATCTTTCGCTTTTGTTCTACCAACTCAAGGAAACGACCAAGTAACCTGTTACAGATAAAACAAGGCAAAACATACGCCCGCAACCCGAACGTACTTGTACCCAGTTTCTCTGTAACGTTGCTCAGCATGAATTTGGTCGTTTTCTGAGTAGAGAAACAAGAACGCGACACGCTTGTCTCGTAAATATGTCATCCTCTCTCCATTGTCATGGATTAAGAGTTTGCAAAGATAAGCATAATAATGTAATTATTGGCTTTTCAGCATTCGATTAATAATTATTTAACATTCCAGTTCTGTTTTTATATTGAGTAAAAGATTAAATGGTAGTACTATTGATATAAGCCTATGAACTTTTTGGCACATTCAATGAATGTGACCACAAAAAATCGGAGACATTTCTCGCGGAATGTCTCCTGTTTGGTTTATGAAGCTAAATAGAGATTAGTCCATGGATGAAGCAGCTATTTGAATTAATTTTGTATTAATAATTAATACAATGAGTAAGCACAAAGATCCGTGTGATAGAGACTGTCATGAAAGAATACAGGTGTCAGAACATGTATTTCAAGATTGTCTTACCATGAAGTTCATATTGTTTCCTATTGAAATACAACTTCAGGAGCGTTGATCTTGATGCGTGCTTGAGGTTATACTGCAGATGCTGCTTGAGAAGCCAGTTAAGGGTACCCACCATTTGATCTTTTTCCGGATTATCAGCTAACATGTCCTCGACGGCCTTTCTGTACATATTCTGCGCCTCAATCTTCTGTAAGGTGTTTTTATCATCTTGCGAAGAGATATTGTCGCCACTCAAACGGAAATGTACCAAAATGTTATAGGTTGAGGCAATGCCGCCCTCTTTGGCAAAGCGGAAGATGGAGAGATAGTCAGCATACCAGGCCAAAGGTAAAAGGGCATAGCCACCGGCATTGACAACTGTTTCACGACGGTACATCCATTCAGAGATGGTCTGACTACGGTAGTTATGGCATACGTGCCACAGATAGTCATCCCACGATTCCCATTCAGGCGCACTGGCATAGCGATTGGTTTCCTTGCCTTCCTTGTCAATGAAATTGGCCCTTGCACGGAATACGTTGGTATTCGGATATTTCACAGCAAGAGCCATCATCTGCTCAATGAAGTCTGGCTCATACAGATCATCATCGCAAAGCAAGGCAAAGAATTCGCCCTTAGCATACGACAGACACTTGTTCCAGTTGTTGGCGGGATTGGCTCCACCCAGGTTCTGCTCATTCACGTAGTATCGGATACGTGCATCACTGAACTGCGATACAACCCCGTCAATATCCTCAGGTGAGCGATCATTGACGATAATCAGTTCAATGTTCTGATAGCTTTGCTTCAGAACGGAACGGATAGCCTCAGTCAGATACTTCTGCTTATAGGCAGGTATTGCAACGCTTACCAGAGGCGAACAGTTCTCTCCCATTATCATGACTATTATTTTTGATATACGGCAAGTCGGAGTTCAAGCAGTTCCTGCTCGTTGAGCATATTAGTCTTAGAATGCTGGGCAGCAACTGCCAGCCGCTCCTGCAGCTGAACATCATCCTGCATGCGTGATACGGCCTCAGCAAAGCTGTCGGCATCATCAGCAATTAGGCAGTTCTCTCCATCAATCATGGGCAAGCCCTCGCAACCCTTTGAAGTGGTTACAATAGGAGTAGCTGCAAATACGGAATCGAGAATTTTCATACGCATACCGCTACCTATACGAATAGGAACGATAGAGATTTTTCCGTTGAGGAAAGCCTGCAAGTCATCAACAAAGCCAGGGAAGTGGACTTCAGGACAAGCTTTCTGCAAGCCACTCTTCAAAAAAGATGACCATTGACCTACAATATTCACCTTCGGTGCCTTCTTAAACTTATTCTTCAAGATGGGATAGACCTCCTTACAGAACCAGACCATTGCATCGGCATTGGGGAAATGAGCGCCACTACCCACAAACACCAAATCAGAAGCAGGACTAAACGTCTTATGTTCCAGACTCACCGTTTGAGTGATTGCTGGCGAAACATAAATCTTGTCAGCAGGGATATACTCGCTAAGAATATCCTTATCAATCTTTGTCAGCGTTACTACGGCATCGAAGGCTGAAAGATAGTACAATTCCTGTGCCTTTTCTTTCGCGAACAACAGCATATCAGACGGGGTTACCTCCTTGAAAAGATCCATCTCATTGGTATTGCGGACAAAGCGAAGCTCATGATGGACAAAGACCTTTCTGGCTTCTTTTGGCAAGAAAAGCACCAATGGGAGATAATCATAAAACTCTACTTGAATAGCATCAAAGCCCTTGGCAGCCACCTCTTTCACATATGAGCAGAATTCTGGGAACAAATCATCAGTACCAAGAAAAAGAGTAGAGTGACTCTTCACGAAATCAACTGACGGTGCTGAAGCCTGTTCCATACCTACCTTACGAACACGTCTTTTGATCTTGCGCTTCATAGAGTTCTGGAAATACGAGAACATGTTACAGGCCTTACGGTCTTTCCATGTCATTCTCTCTATAGCACGCTTCATCTCATTCTCTTCAGTATCAATAGTGGGGCGAGCACCTTCATAGACATAAAACGTAACATCGGGCCACAGCTGCTTCAACTTCTCCACGTTCTCCTTTTCCTTCGAACTGTGAGCATACAGTAAAACTGATAAATCATGTTTCTGTCGAACCAGATTAGTCAGTGTGAAAAACGCCTGATTACCTCCCGAATTCAAGGGATAGGGAATATACGGTGTAATATACAATATTTTCATATCCAGTTCTGATTTTTTGTTACTTATTATTCTTTTAATTACAGCTGCTGCATATCGTAGAGGCGCTTGTAGTGACCGTTTTTGGCAATGATCACTAGTATCATGCAACCTTCCACTCGTCAATGCATCGCTTGTCGAGATTGAAATTTATACCTATTTTATATATAGTACGTTTGTCAGCAGAGAAGGATAAGGCATAACCCTTTTCTTCTATCTGTTTCAAGGCTTCGTCAGCAGTCTTATTGAGTTTGAACTCCATGATATAGATGTAGTCCTTCGTCTTTATTATCATATCCATACGTCCATCGCTTGTGGCTCGTTCCACCTCAACATAGAAGCCCAACAATCGGAAGAACACATAGCAAAAGTTCTGGAAATATAGTTCTGAGTCACCTACGATACGATAGTCTGTATCGGCCATCATAGCCGAAAGGCGCTTCATGAATGCCTCTGGCTGACCATTTCGTATTTCTCGCACAAACTGATAGGCACCGAACTGCGTGCTATTAGTTCCTGAGTTGGAGTAGAGTGGCATGAGGAATCCCATAAAACTGCTTTCTACCTCTACGTTAGGGAATCCCAACTTATAAAGGTCAAACTCCTCATCATAGTCCTTAATGGTGAGATAGCCACTCTGGAATATCAGCGGGACGGGATTCTCGCGCATCGTCTCTATACTGCCCAGCATCTGAGTACTTATTTCACCCGTTGTCAGGTCGTTCAGGTTGAAGTTACAATTCTTCAGCAGAACGACAAGCTGCGTAGGTGTTCCCGTACTGAACCAATAATTACCAAAAGCACGGTTCTGAAGGGTATTTATAACGCTGAAGGGATTGTAGATGCCTACGCCACCATAGCAGAAATGATAGCCGTCATATTTCTTTTTCAGTTTAGCGTAGCAGTCATCAACAGAAAGTGAACAGGCTTCAGCCAAGGCTTCTACGCCTTCATTCATGTGTTCACGAATCTCTTGTTCAGTAAGGCCACAAATATCCTCATAGTCCTTCAGCATGGATATGTCTCGCAGATTGTTCAAGTCACTGAACACACTGACCTTCG
Organism: Prevotella sp.; assembly: GCA_017460515.1. GTDB lineage: Bacteria > Bacteroidota > Bacteroidia > Bacteroidales > Bacteroidaceae > Prevotella. Next base: position 107,193 of record JAFUAY010000040.1, on the reverse strand, counting down.
AGAACTTGGTAACACCTGTCAGTAGGGCAAAGCGGATATAGCGGTCGCAGCTCTTCATAACTCCATAAAAAGCTTTCAGCGTATTACGGAATCGGTCCTGAAGCTCATCGTTATCAAAGTTCATGACCATGGGCTTATCGTATTCATCAACAAGTATGACCACCTTTTTCCCCGTCTTCTCGTATGCGCGACGGATAACACCTGCAAAACGACCACTTACGGTATTCTCTGCTTCATCACTTCCGTAGATCTTCTCCCACTCTGAAAGGAATCGGTTCAGAATATTCTGCAGGGCATCTTTCGAGCTGTAGTCCTCAGCATTGAGGTCCAGATGAAGTATGGGATATTGCTGCCACTCAGTTTCCAACTGCTCGATAGCCAAGTCTTTGAATAACTCTCTTTTGCCCTCGAAATAAGCTTCAAGAGTAGAAATAAGAAGGGACTTACCAAAACGACGCGGGCGACTGAGGAAGTAGTATCCTCCCTGGCCTACTAAATGATAGATTTGCTTCGTCTTGTCAATATAGACAAAGCCATCTTCACGCAATTTCTCAAAGTTCTGAATGCCTATTGGAAACTTGGTCATATTCTTATCTCCTTGATTATTTTCTCACGGACCAGTTTACAGCTGCTGCATATCGTAGAGGCGCTTGTAGTAGCCATTCTTGGCGATGAGCTCTTCATGCTGTCCGCGCTCTACAATCTCGCCTTCGTAGAGTACACATATCTCGTCTGCATTCTTGATAGTCGACAGGCGGTGGGCAATGGCAATGGTGGTGCGACTCTTCATCAGTCGTTCCAGAGCTTCCTGCACCAGGCGTTCGCTCTCAGTATCAAGAGCTGAAGTAGCCTCATCAAGAATCAGGATGGGCGGATTCTTCAGAATGGCACGGGCAATAGAAACACGCTGGCGCTGTCCACCAGAGAGACGTCCGCCACGATCGCCAATCATCGTATCATAACCGTGCTCACTCTCCATGATGAACTCGTGGGCATTGGCTATCTTGGCTGCCTCGATAACCTGCTCCATCGTAGCATTGTCGACTCCAAAGGTGATATTGTTATAGAAGGTATCGTTGAAAAGAATTGCTTCCTGGTTCACATTACCTATGAGTGAGCGCAGTTCGCTGATGCGCAGTCCCTTGATATTATTGCCATCGATGAGCACCTCACCCTCCTTCACGTCGTGATAGCGGGGAATCAGGTCGACAAGGGTAGACTTACCAGAACCTGACTGTCCTACGAGTGCGATGGTCTTACCTTTGGGAACAGTTAGGTTGATATGCTTCAGCACAGGACGGTCCTCGATATAATTGAACGACACGTCACGCAGTTCAATCTCATGTTCAAACGAGGGTAGAGGCTGTGGATGCTCAGGTTCCTTGATAGGATTCTCTGCCTTCAGAATGAAATCAATACGATCCATTGAAGCCAGTCCAAGGGGAATCTGATAGGTTGCTCTTGACAGTTCCTTCAGCGGGTTAATAACGCTGTAGAGGATCACCATATAGAAAATGAACGTAGAAGCATCGATGAGGTTCGATTCGTTCAGAATCAGCGAACCACCGAACCACAGAACCACTACGATGATGATAGTTCCCAAGAACTCCGACATGGGGTGAGCGGCATTCTGACGGATAATCATCGCGTTCATACCCTTACGGAACTCGTCGTTGACATATTGGAAACGTTTCTCCATCTTTTTCTCAGCGATAAAGGCTTTGATGATTCGCAATCCGCCAAGTGTCTCATCCAATTGGGCAATGATATCGCCCCACTGTCCCTGGACTGCTGCCGACTGACTCTTCAGCTTACGACTCACGATGCCCATAATCCATCCGGCAACAGGAGCAACGACCAAGACGAAGAGGGTCATCTGCCAACTCACCGTAAACAGTGTGAAGAAACACACCAAGATGGCAATAGGCTGACGAATCAGCATATCGATACTGCTAGTGATAGAGGACTCTACACACTGTACGTCGGCTGACATACGGGCAATGATATCACCCTTGCGCTCCTCAGAGAAGAAACTCAGAGGCAATTTCAACACCTTATTATATACTTCGATACGGATATCACGCACCACGCCAGTTCTGAGCGGAACCATCACAGCAGATGAAGCAAAATAGCCCGTGGTCTTGAAGGCTGTCATCACAATGAGAGCAAGGCCCATGATGACTAACGTAAGGAAAGCTCCGTAATTGGTTATCATCTCCTGTACCCATGCATAGCCGTTATTGACTATAAGATCCTTATTGAGTGTTTCCCATGTCCACTCCTTGTACTCATAGACTGTTGTATCAATCTTGAACAGGATATTCAGAATAGGAATCAGCACAACGAACGAGAACACGTTCAGCCATTGGGACAAGAAATTCAACGCTACCGACCATACCAGATACTTACGATACGGCTTCAGGTAGCGCGCCATTATAGAGAGAAATTGTTTCAACATAATTTAGGATTCTTATATTTCGGATGCAAAGGTACGAATAAGCGAGCGAAAATGCAAATATATATGTTTTTATTTCGCCTTTTGCTCTCTTTCTTCTATCAGTTTTGACACAATTACGGTCTGGTAGATACCATCCAGAAGGGCATGAATGAGTCCGGCTTTCCCATCCAGGAAGCCTCTTTTGAGCACATACGACTTCAGGAAACGGAGCGTAGGTCGGAAGAAAAGTGCCAACAAACCATAGTTCTTATGACGTCGACGGGGCATTTCGTAGTTAGAATAAGTGTCCGACTTACGAAGTATATCGCTCACGCTGTCATTAGCCAGATGTTCAAAGGCCAGGTCTTTCCTGTTTTTCGGAATACGAACCACCCTGCCTTCTATCACAGGTGAGCAATGGATGACTGGGGGCCAGTGGGTCTTGTCTCGACGGAAGAATCGCAACACATAGTCGGGATAGGCTGAATGGAGAAATCGACCCATGAAATAGTTCTTGCGAGGGATGGCAATACCATCGGGTGCATCGCCTCGACGTATCTGTTCGTAGAGATAGGCACGCAACTGGGGTGTCACAATCTCGTCAGCATCGACCACCAATACCCATTCGCACTTTGCCTCATGGATAGCAAACTCGCGAGCAGGCTCCACAATGCTGTGCTGTTCTTTGGGAAAAGTGATGATTCTGCAACCATGTTTCCGGGCAATCTCAAGTGTACGATCGGTACTCTCCATATCGCACACCAATATCTCATCGAAGTCGCTGACGGCCTCAATGACACGTTCCAAATGGCGTTCGGCATTATAGGTATTGATGACTACCGATATCTGATGATGATCATTCATGGGGGCAAAGGTACGAATAAGAAAGCGAAAATCAAAATTATAATTAGTTTTATTTTGTATTGTTCTCGCTTATTCGTACCTTTGCACTCAATAATAACACAAACAAGTATTTTTCCATGAAAGAAAAGATACAATCCTTTCTGGCAAAGCCTATCTGGCGCGACTATCGTACACTGGCAGGTCTTTGGATGCTGCTGGCAGTGATTGCCGCCCTGATGAAGATGCATAGTCACAACAACTTCCTGATTTTCCGAGGTGTATTCTGGCACGCATGGCAGCAGGTATCACTCTTTGTGCCCTACCCTGCTGAATATTGGGACACGAACCATTACGGTCCGCTGTTCTCACTGGTCATCGCCCCCTTTGCCGTTGTGCCTGAATGGGTGGGACTCATCCTGTGGTGCATCGCCCTTGCATTGTTCCTTTATGTGGCTATACGACGTTCACTACTTACCGACCGCCAGCAACTGTTTGTGCTCTGGTTCTGTGCACACGAACTGCTGACTGCCCTCTACATGCAGCAGTTCAACATAGCCATCACTGCCATCATCCTGCTGGTCTTCTTCTTGATAGAGAAAGAACGCGATGCCTCGGCTGCGTTTTTCATCGTACTGGGAACGCTGGTTAAGCTTTATGGTGTCGTAGGATTGGCCTTCTTCTTTTTCTCGAAACACAAAACGCGCTTCGTATTGTCACTCATCGGATGGAGCATCATACTGATTGCCGCCCCGATGATCATCAGCAGTCCTGACTATATCTTTGGACAATATGCGGAATGGATGGACAGTCTGACGGGCAAGAACGATGAGAACATGTTTGCCATGCACCAGAACATCTCACTACTGGGCATGATTCGCAAGATATCCGGATGTGCTACGTATAGTGACCTATGGATTATACTTCCTGGATTGCTGCTCTTCGCACTACCCTATCTGCGCTTTTCACAATACAAACTGATGGCTTTCCGACAGACCCTGCTGGCTTCAGTAATGATGTTTGTGGTATTGTTCTCCACAGGAAGTGAGTCGAGTGGCTACGTGATTGCACTGACTGGCGTAGTCATCTGGTACACAGCAGTTCCATGGAAACGCAGCACTACCGACATCGTGCTGATGGTATTTGCCTTCATCCTGACGAGCCTGTCGCCCAGTGATTTGTTTCCTGCCGTGATTCGCAAGGAACTGGTGCAGCCCTACGCACTGAAAGCGCTGCCCGTAGCTATTATCTGGCTGAAGCTGTGCTACGAAATGGCAACGAAGGACTACGCTTCGGAGCGTTCCACTGAAACGCCAGGAGCAAAGCATAGGAACGCTATCAGCGAAAGCCAAGAACGCTACCAGCGAAAGCCAAGAACGCTACCAGTGAAAGCCAGGAACGCTACCAGCGAAAGCCAGGAACGCTACTGGCAAAGCCTACTATCATATTTTTTAAGCGGTAAGGAATGATTTTTGAGTAATAATTTTTTTATTCTTCATTTTTTTCTTACCTTTGCAGCCGCAAAAGTCGAAGTACACTACTCAACTTGCGCCTGTGGCGGAATTGGTAGACGCGCTAGACTTAGGATCTAGTGTCTCACGACGTGCAGGTTCGAGTCCTGTCAGGCGCACAAAAAGAATCCCGATGTTCTACTGAGCATCGGGATTGCTATTTTTGTTGTGAACTTATCAAATAGCCAGCGAACGATAAATCTCTACAAAACGGGCAGCAGCACCTGTATTCTCAAAACGACGGATATACTCACAACTGCGCACTATGCGCTCTTCACGATCAGCATTGCCTTTCAATAGCTGACTCACCGCATGAGCCATTCCTGCTGCATCATCAGGCCCCACATAGAGATTGTCAGGTCCGCCCGCTTCTTCCAGACAAGAACCTGTACAGGCTACAACTGGCAGATGCATACGGATGGCTTCAATGATAGGAATGCCAAATCCCTCATAACGAGAGGGATAGACAAAGACTTCAGCTTGGGCATAGATGGCAGGCAAGTCTTCATCAGGCACACCATGAAGAAGCATCAACCGATGGACGAGATTCTCCTGAAGAGCTGCTTTCTGCAACTTCTTAGAATAATCGGTAGGACGTCCCACCAATACCAGGCAGATACCCTCTGGCAACCCATGGAGTGATTTCAGCGTCAAAAGAGCATTCTTCCTTGCCTCGATAGAGCCCACGCTCAGCACATAACGACGGGGCAGGTCATATTTCTTGCCAACTCGTTCCATATCGGAGGCTGACACTTCTGAAGAGAAACGGGTGGCACAGCTCTGATAGACCAAGTCTATCTTATCCTCCGGAACGCCACCCAACTCACATATATCCCTGCGAGTACATTCGCTGATGGCAACAATACGATCAGCCTCACGAAGCGTCTGGAAAAACTTCCGCTTGTAGATAAACACATCAATGGGATTGTAGTACTCAGGATGACGCATGAAAATCAAATCGTGGATGGTCACTACGCTCTTGATACCCGATTTCTTCATTCCAACGGGCAATTCGCCTGAGAGTCCGTGAAACACCTGAACGCCATCACGCTGCAATTGCTTCACTATACCACGACTGCGCCAATAGGCCTTGTAGATGGAATTGCCTCCCTTGACAGGATAGCACATCTCAACATTATTCCTCCATTCTGGAACCTGCATCCGTAAATCTTCACGACCCGCATCGGGTGCATAAAGATTCAGTTTGAGTTCATCAAACAAAGCCAAATCAGCAACGAGCGTTCGCCCATAGCTGCCCAGTCCTGTTCCATTACGAACAACGCGTTTAGCGTCGAATCCTACGATAATCTGTGATTTCATCGCTGCAAAGTTACGTTTTTTTTATGATTCCTCCTTATTATTTGTAATTATTTTGTACCTTTGCGATAAAATTCAAGAAAGTAATTGATGGCAGAACACGAGATTAAAGGAAACAAGACCAATAACTGGCAGCAGGAACTGGGGCGCATCGTGCGCTTCGGCATCACGGGTTCATTATCAACACTGGTCCACTATGGTGCCTATCTGATAGCCTTGTTATGGATGAATGCTACCCTGGCTTATACAGTAGGATATGGTGTGGGGTTCTGTGTCAACTACGTGATGACCACATTCTTTACCTTCAAAAAACGACCATCCAAAAAGAATGCGGCTGGCTTCCTGGCCAGCCACATTGTAAACTATCTGTTAGAGATTGGCGTACTCAACCTGATGATCTTCTGCGGTATCGACGAACGACTGGCAGGCATCCTCACGCTGATTGTCGTTGTGCCTATCAACTTCCTTATTCTTCGCTTTGTCTTTGTGAGCAATACTGACGAGCTTCCTTGAAAGCGCTACGCTCCTTGAAGAAATTCATGATGAACTTACAGAGGGTGATGAAGGGAAGAATCTGGTAGATCAACTGCGAGAAAATAATGAACAGCCAGATGACAAAGATGATGACGACAATCCAGAAGATCGAGATGATAATATTGTTATGACGCTCTATCTGCGTCCTCTTCTCACCTGTCCTGCGGTTCACATAGGTCACCTCCCACATGGTATGGGGGATGGAATCAAGAACCTCGCCCAACATAGCAAAAACACCACCCACATAGTTAATCACACTACCCACTCCGCCTGCATTTCGAATGGTGTACATCGGGTCGGCACGGAACGAAATAAAGTAGTAGGTTAGGATGTTGACGAGATTGTAAATCCACATATTTTCGACATCTGTATCAAGATTACTCTGCAGATACCAAGTACCAAAGATACCAGCCAGAATAATAAGCGGACTGCCGCTGAAGGAGTAATGGACATTGATATTGCGGAAACGTCTAATCAGCCAAATAATGAAAAGAGTGACAAGCATGGCTACACAGACCCATCTTGTTGTGTTCCATCCATGCATGATTACGCCATCAGCCTCTTCCACATTACCCACAATGGGTACAGGTTCCATGAGTTCATGGTCCTTACTTTTCTTACCGTGATAGTAGAAGAGAATCTCATCTTTCGTGAGGAGTCGGTTCCAGACGGCAAACTCATTGATGAGCATCTCCTCCTGTTGAGTGAAAAGGAGGCGATTAGGCTGTTCAGCGAGCTCAGAGAGGCGCGTGTTGTAGAAAACAGAGGCTGAGTCTTGCGTATAGACCTCATGTCGTCCAGATTTGAAATCAATGAGTACGAAGACAGCTGTATGGCCTCCGTTCTCAATATCATAGTGCCAGCGCGAACGTACCATCGCACTGTCTTCAGGCGAGGGCTTGCCTTCCATATAAATCATGCGATTCTTCTCAATTGATATTGGGAAATACCAAAGTGAGTCGGGCTGGCCTTTACGCATCAGGGCTATCGGACCACGTGTGGTGGCGTTGTTGTTTGACTTAAACCTGACCAGGATAGTCATCTTGCTCCCCAGCTTCAGGTCAGTATCAAACATCTTGCAGCTGTCGCACAAAAAGCCCCAATCATAGTCTCCGAAGAACCCTTCCTTTTCGCGTTTAGGAGCTGTGCGGAGTTCACCCGTAGAGATGTCATAGACTTGCAGGGTCTGTCGACTGATCTGGTCATAAAATGGACCGTACTTGGAATCGAAAGGCTTGAAGTTCATCACCATGCCGTTCTTAGGCAGATCGTCAGCCATAGCATGATGGGGCGCCATAATCCCCAGCGCTGCTATAAGAAAAAGGAACAATCGTTTCATTTGTACTTAACTTTGATTTTCAAGCAAAAGTACAAAAAGAGAAGAGAAATGCCAAAATTTTCAAGCATAATATACATCATCAAGTCAAAAATCGCCTTTTTTTGACAAAATGATGCTTCAAGACTCATCACGAAGGTATTCACTGGGCAGTTTGCCAGTAAATTTAAGGAAAGAGCGACGGAAGGTTGAAATACTCTTAAAGCCCGACTGCTTGGCAATATAGTCGAGCGAATAATTATCGCCTGACTTCATCATCGGCAACACACTGTGTTTTATACGCAGTCGGTTGATATAGTCATAGAAGGTCATTCCGAGATCTGTAGAGAAATACTCGCTCAGATAGGTTCGGTTGGTTCCTATTTTCAAAGCAAGTTCTGAGACGGTGATGTCAGGATTCAGATAAGACCGTTCCTCTTCCATCAAGCGGGTTAGCGCAGATGCAAGGTTGGATAATCGTTTCCTGCTGGCAGGTACGCTCTCATTTAATGACTCTGCCCCACTACCCTGTTCTTCAGCTTCATTCTCTTTCTCAGGCAAACGAAGCGAACGAAGACGGTTGACACATCGCAACGTGAGCCCCCAACAAATTAGGGAAATGACATAGTAGAAGGCATCGGCCAATGCATCGAGCATGCCCGATACAGCCCACCATACATGCTGGCAGATAAAGAAAGCAGCCAAGATACCCCACACCCTGGAGATATCCACATCCTCCAAATTGGAATAATGCTCACGGATGGCACGAGCATAAGCTCGATTCTTATAAATACCAATAAGAAAAGTCGTCCAGGCAAAGCAAACGAAGAAAAAAGTAAACGCCGTATCGAGAAGTCCGTCTTGGACAAAGAAATGAAGAAGAAAGAACAACAGATAAGGAATAGACAATAGAGTTGCTCGCTTGAGGGTTGTCCAACCCGGTTTCACAATCTCCATCAAGAACAGAGCAAAGGTCACAGCACCGAATCCGTCAATATAAAAAATATGGCGAAGCATAGTTATCTTCTCGATGCCCGGCACATAGAGTGCCATATCCTTGAGTGTGGAAAAACTCCACCAGACAAAGATGACTGCCAACAACTGCTGAAGTCTGGAAGGCTGTGACAACTGAAACAGTGCACGGGCCTCCAGAGCATACCAACAGACTGATAATCCTATAAAGAATACCGGCAACAATTCCATATACTTATTGTACTAACAGTTTCCGGGCAAACTCAATGATTGTGTCCTCACCCTTTGCAAAATCGGTATCAAGGAGCTGAACATTGTAGTCCGGGGCTATGCCAAACTCTACTGAAGAGCGATTCTTATCGTACATGGGAACGGCAGAAAAGCGAACCATCCACCCGTTAGGCAGGGTATTAGAGAAAGGCATACCAGCTCCACCACCCGTATGGTCGCCAACAACCTTAACAGTAGGTAGTGCTTTCATATACATCGTGAACTCATTGGCAGCACTATACACATGACGATTGGTCAGCAAGCATACGGGCTTATGCCAACGCATACCGGATGACGGCTCCAGATAGCGTTCCTCCATCGACGAGAAATCACTATGTCCCGTGCCTGTTTTATGCTGGACATAGCCCACCAGTGTCTTCTCGTTGCAGAAGCGCGAAGCAATCATCTCTACATTGGTCAGGTTGCCACCGCCATTGCCCCTGATGTCAATGATAATGCCCTGACAGAGTATCATGTGCATCAATACCTCATCCAGATTGCCTTCGCCAACCGCATCCATAAAACTTTCATAGCGTATATAGCCGATATTATCATCCAGGATAAGGTATTTTAATCCTGATGCAATCTTATAGTTCGTACCCATATAGCGGCGCAACAGGGTGTCTGACACGTTCGTTGGATAATTCTCGTACCACGACCAGTTACGTCCCAGATCATGCGATGCGCTCAGGTTAACATGTCCGTCGCGCAACTCAGACAACATATCTGACAGAACTTCAAAGAGCTGGCTGTTGCTCATCTTGTCGTCTACGCGTACCTTATATTTATGATATACCTGTTGCCAGTCGAGCCCTATCTCATGCTGCTTATAGTCGAGAAAGCAATAGCGTTCATCAATGATTTTCCAAAGAGCCTCAAAGTTACCTTGCGGTGTGTTGTCAAATTCTTCTTCGTCAACACACGACGTGAGTGAAAAGGTCAGCAAAAGAATGGGCAGAAGGAGGTATTTAGTGCATGTCGACATAGTTTCTTTTTATTTTATGATAGTCACATTTTTCACAATACCCAACATCACAGCATTATGATAGACATGTTGCTTGAGGTTGTTCACCTGAGCCTGCTGCCAATCGCCTAAATAGCCAACTGAAAGGGTAAGTCCCCGACTGATAACGCATGAGATGCCTAGCTGCTGACGGAAACTGGGAGCTGCAACAAATGTTGTAGGCACGATATTATGGTCATAGTTGCCCAGGGAGAAAATCTCATAATAGGACTGTCCATAGTTTGGGCTGAACATCACCCCCAACAGGGGAAGTTCCAGTTCGTAACGTACCTGCCATTGCCTTTTCCAAAGTGTGAAATGATAAGCGGCTATTCCTGAAGGCATCACATTGAGTGAAAGGCGTCCCTGTGCAGGGTTGTTTGCGGTATTACGGGTATTATAGAGAAATCCCATTCCCAGATTAGCCATTGCTCCAGCCTGCAGATGCAAGCAGTCGTTCATCAGTTTCCAACGGTAATAGCGTCCCCACATAAAGTTATAGGAGCCCTCCAGCATCGACTCATTTCCGGCACGGTCTTTAGCTGTCGAGAGATGTAGTTGGTTCTGGATAAGCGTTGACCAAGATGTGCCTTCTTTCCTGCTTTCACGAAGACTCAACAGCGTGAGTCCCGTTCCTCGATACTTCTCTTGCGACAGATAGGTATCCAGGATGTTTACATTGCCAACACCTACCTGATAATGCTTCGTCACATGACGAAGATGTCGCTGAGCATCAGACTCCTGTGCGAAAAGGCCACTCCAGCAAGTAAATAGCGCTGCAAGCGAGAACAACACCCTCTTATTACTCATCTGGGAAGAGTCTTAATTGTCCGGTCATCTCATCAATGATTTGCTGCTCACTCTTGCCGGCATCAGGATCCAAGTTCACTTCAGCATCCTCCAGACTATCTCCGTCGTCGGAAGAATCGGCAGGCGGTTCAGGGAATCTGACTGGTTCTAGTTCTACAATAGACTCTATCTGCCAGGTGGAGATGCGCTTTCCTTTAGCCTTGAAGCCTTTCACGCCCACGAATGTCTCGGCATCGATATCCTCTGGAGTGTGGAAATCATCGGCACCACCATAGGTTACTCGTATCAACGGATAGACCACGTCAGTGAGCAGTACCAGTTTCGAGGCATTCTTTCCATCGACCTGTCGCTCGCCCAGGAAGTTCTGCTTGCGTTTGATAGCCTCCATCTGGAATCGTTTCAGATAAGGATAGCCAGAATTATCAGCATCGAAGAGCACAGCTGTCCATACCTTGTCGGCTTCAAACTTCTCAATACGCAGGATATTCTCCTCATAGTGGTTGTTCACATCGAAATTGGTCAGGTAGAAATCACCGTTCTGCAGTACCACAAGTATCTGGTCGTTATCGAAGAACTCACCGAGTAGTTGTCCATGCTCATCGTAGTTCAAACGGTTCACGTCAGGATCATACCACACCTTTCGTCCGCCCAGCGTTGAGTGTCCAAGACTCTTCAGGGCAATTCGGTGTACTGGGAATTTCGTCAGGATGTTTCCTTTTGACGTACGTCCCTTGATATCGATATCGGCAAACGAACGGTCGATAAAGAGTTTCAGACGCGGATGGGTTGCAAGTACCGACGGGTCGAGTGTGACCTTGATAGTCTCGGCTTCACCATTGGGATTGGCAGTGAAATACATAATGCGCGAACCATCTGTACCTTGTGTCAGGTCGCTCTCACGATCGCGAACGATACCCGTCACATTGAAACGTTTGATATAGCAAGGGCCCTTGCGACCATCACGATACACCACATTATAGATAGTACGTTTGTCGTTCTTCTTAAACACGCCCAGCCAGAGAACGTTCTTTCCGACGAATAGTTTCTCAGCAACTCGAACTACCTTGTATTTTCCGTCTCGATAGAAAAGGATGATATCGTCAATATCGGAACAGTTGCAGACAAATTCGTCTTTCTTCAAGCCCGTTCCGATAAAGCCCTCGCTACGGTTAATGTAGAGTTTCTGGTTAGCCTCAACAACTTTAGTAGCCTCGATGGTATCGAAGTTACGAATCTCAGTCAGTCTCGGATGGTCCTTCCCGTACTTGTCTTTCAGGAACTGGAACCAGGCCGCTGTCACCTCTGTCAGGTTTGCAAGATCACGATCTATCTCTTCTATCTCAGCCTTGATGCGTGCCATCAATTCGTCGGCCTTCTCCTTATTGAACTTCAGGATGCGCTGCATCTTGATTTCCAACAGTCGGAGGATATCATCCTTAGTAACCTCACGCACCAGCTGTGGATAATAAGGAGTCAGGCGGTCATCAATATGCTCACACACCTTGTCTACATTCGGAGCTTCCTCAAACTTCTTATCCTTATAAATGCGCTCCTCGATGAAGATTTTCTCCAGCGAGCAGAAATGGTACTGCTCCAAAAGCTCGTTCTTGCGAATCTCCAACTCCTGACGAATCAGGTCTTTCGTACGGTCAGCCGAATACTTCAGCACATCACTGACGGTGAGGAACTGTGGCTTCTTGTCAGCAATGACACAGCAGTTGGGCGATATATTGATCTCACAGTCCGTAAAGGCATAGAGGGCATCAAGAGTCTTATCACTGCTCACGCCAGGTGCCAGATGGATCTGTATCTCTACCTGAGCCGAGGTCAGGTCAGTCACATTGCGTGCTTTGATCTTACCCTTTTCAATGGCTTTGGTAATACTCTCTATCAGCGTTCCAACGGTCTTTGTAAACGGCAACTCACGAATCACGAGGGTCTTCTGGTCGAGTTTCTCAATCTTGGCACGCACCTTCAGCACACCGCCACGCTGTCCATCGTTATATTTCGACACATCGATAGAACCGCCCGTCTGGAAATCAGGATACAGCAGGAAATCTTCTCCATGCAAGTAGCTGATGGCGGCATCACAGATTTCACAGAAATTATGGGGCAGAATCTTCGATGAAAGACCAACGGCAATACCTTCAGCTCCCTGTGAAAGCAACAACGGGAACTTCACTGGCAGCGTGATGGGCTCTTTGTTACGCCCGTCGTACGACAATTGCCATTCAGTAGTCTTGGGATTAAAAACGGTATCCAGCGCGAACTTCGACAGTCGGGCCTCGATATATCGGGGAGCGGCAGCACGGTCGCCCGTCAGTATGTTACCCCAGTTTCCCTGAGTATCTACCAACAAATCCTTCTGGCCTAACTGCACCAGTGCGTCACCGATAGAGGCATCTCCATGGGGATGGAACTGCATGGTATGTCCCACAATATTGGCTACCTTGTTATACCGACCGTCATCCATACGCTTCATAGAATGAAGAATACGGCGTTGAACGGGTTTCAAGCCATCCTCAATATGAGGAACGGCTCGTTCAAGTATTACGTAAGAAGCATAGTCGAGGAACCAACTCTGATACATACCACTCAAATGATGTACAACGGCTGCATCAAAACGGTTCACTGGCTTATAGTCCGAATGCCCTTCGGCAACGGCTCCGTCTATTGCATCTTGTCTCTCCTCACTTGTCTCTTCTTGATAATTATCTTTGATTTCGTCGTCCATGAAAAAACAGGTTTTCAGTATTTTCTCGCAAAAGTAATAAAAAAAATCAACTTATACTAGGAAATTGCAAGTTTTTAACGCAAATAAGGGCTTATCTGCCAATAAAAACGCACAATGAAACGGGAAAATCGGTTAGATAAACGTCTACTTGTTCTTAAGCAAATCAGTAAAAGAACACCCAGAAGCGGTCAGTTCCTCGGCCTGACGGACAAAATCGTTCTCAAAGATCCGCTGGTCAAGCACGGTATTCACCACGTGCTGAATACGTCCCATGTGAACATCGCGATTCAATGTATCAGGAATGCTATAAAGACTCAGCAGATAGAACCCAAGACAATCAGGCACAATATAGTCACGCTCCATCATTGATCGTTGGCGGTCTGTATATCCGAACTTATGGTAAAGGGGATAGTCGGCTCCCAGATATTTATCGAGCGAAATGGCCAACTGGCCACTATCCACCACGATACTCTGGTCGAGCGAGCTTATTTGCGTATATACCTTCGGGATATCTGCACCTGGCACCAACTCGTTAAGTCGACTGAAAGCATCTTCCAGCTGTTCATCCAAATCAGAAAAATCCTCATACTGGCGACCCACCTCGGCTATCAGCGCCTGCAACGTACTGTCTTGAAAATAGATATAGAAACGCGATTTGATATTAACATCATCCACTTTGCCCAACTGAAGCACGTCTTCAATCAACCGACGCGTTTCAACCGGATAACGGGTCTGCATCTGCTGAAGTGCAGAGAAATCGCCCGATGCAAGGAAAAAAGCCTCAATCTTATCATAACGTTCCACAAAAGAACTTGAATCGCTTTGGACAAGATCACTACGCATACGCCACTCGCACCCTATACAGGCGAGCATCACAATCAGCAATATGGCGTATATTTTATGCACTAAAAAAACTTATTACTGTTAAATTCAGCTGCAAAAATACTAAAATTTCCTTTTAAATCCAAATTTTAACCTAAAATAATTAAAAATTTTATGCCTTTTTCCTACTTTTGTTGCAAAATTGAAGCTATTTCCGATTAAAATGCAGTAATTGACAACTACAACTACTAAAAACAATAAAAAAGACAACCAGCCAATATGAGACAAAAACTTATCCTTGCAGTCCTGTTCTGCACAATGGCAGTAAATGCCCAGACTTCATTCAATGTCAACGTAAGTAATCCACAGAAGACACTGAGAACCGATGAACCAGTGGTCATCCAACTGGAAAAATACGGCGAGGTGGCTTCAGCATTGGTCACCCTTACTACAGGCGAAGAGATTCCGTGTCAACTGGATGACCTGGACCAAGACGGACACTTTGACGAACTGTGCTTCCTGGCCGACTTACGCGGAAAGGAGCATAAGACCTATCACGTTACGCTCTATAACGAGGGGGAGCCACGCAGCTATAAGCCTCGCGTCTATGCCGAGATGCTGATGCGCAACGACAAGGTGAAGGAAAAGAACCGCCACAATAATTATATTGAGAGCATCACGGCTCGTGGCGACTGTGCCAACTCCTACAACCTGCAGCATCATCACGGTGTGAGCTTCGAGAGTGAACTGAATGGCATCCGCATCTACTTCGATAAGCGACAGACACTCGACCTCTACGGAAAGTTCCACAAGCGGTTGGAACTGCAGCAGACGCAGTTCTATACTTCTGCCGAACAGAAGAAGCAGGGCTATGGCGACGATGTGCTATGGGTAGGTCAGACTTTTGGCTTGGGTGCATTCCGCGGATGGGATGGTAAGGAGCCTACAATGATTGATCCTGTGAAATCACGTACACAGCGCATCATCAGCTATGGACCACTACGCACTATTGTAGAAATCATTGACAAAGGATGGAAGGCTGAAACCAACAAATCTACCGTTGACATGACCATCCGCTATACACAGTATGCCGGACATCGTGACACCGAGGTGGATGTCATCTTCAATCGTGATGTTACAGACTATCAGTTCTCTACAGGCATCATCAACGTGAAAGGCTCTGAAGAGTTTTCTGATAAGAAAGGACTGCGTGCTTGCTGGGGAACCGACTGGCCTTCAACCGATACGGTAAAATGGAATAGGGAAACAGTTGGACTGGCCATCATGCTCAACCAGCAGAACATCACAGATGAAGTAGAGGCAGAGAAAGGCACACAGGGCGGCAACTATGCTTTCGTAATAAAGGTGCCCGGTAGACAGATACATTACAAACTGGCCTACTGCTCAGCCAATGAAGACTTCGGCCCGCAAACAGCTCGTGACTGGTTCGATTGGGCAAAGAACTGGAAGAAGGAAGCAGAAAAGCCTGTCATAGTAAGAATAGAATAAAAACATTAAGGAGTTCCCCGCTGAAAGGGAACTCCTTATCGTATCAATACCAAGATGTGATTACTCTACAATCACAGGCTTATACTTAGGAACGAGTGCCTTCATGATGCACCAGCCGATGAGATAAGCTACTGCACAGAACGAGAACACAATCATATAGGCTGCAGGTTTTCCCTCAAAGCCCATGAATGTGAAGGCTGCGCCCTGGCCGGCAGCCCATGTGAAGAACTGTCCTGAACCCATATTGATAGCCATCGAACCAATACCGCCAGCCATTGTCCCAAGGCCTACGAGTGTGCCGATAGTTGACTTGGGGAACATATCACCGATAGTAGAGAACAGGTTGGCCGACCAAGCCTGGTGTCCGGCACCAAGCAGACCTATCAGAATAGCGGGCCACCAAGCGCTGTAGGCACCAAGGGGCTGAGCCAACAGACCGAGCACGGGGAAACAGGCAAAGATAAACATCGCACGCATGCGGCCCAGATAGGGGTTCATACCTTGCTTCTCTACGAAGATCTTAGGTAGATAGCCACCACCGATAGACAATACGGTAACGATAGCATAGAGTGTGAAGATCAGAGCAATACCCATGGGTGAATCACTCGTATAACCATACTGATCACTGAAATAAGCGGGAGCCCAGAACAGGAAGAACCACCACACACCGTCTGTCATAAACTTACCGACAAGGAACGACCAAGTCTGCTTGTAGGTAAAACACTGGAAGAACGGAATGGTCTTCTCTTCCTTCTCGGCATCACGGTCTTGCACATCAGCAATATCGCTATCCTGCTCAATATAGTTCAGCTCAGCCTGGTTCACACGCGTGTTCTTGCGGGGCTTGTCGTAGGCCCAAATCCAAAGGGCCATCCACACGTAACCCAGCACACCGATAATGATGAAGGCCATCTCCCAACCCCATGCACGAGCCAGAAGGGGAATGGTGGCTGGAGCTGCCAGCGCTCCTACTGATGCGCCGCTGTTGAAGATAGAGGTAGCAAAAGCACGGTCCTTCTTGGGGAAGTACTCAGCGGTAGCCTTAATAGCAGCGGGGAAGTTACCAGCCTCACCGACAGCAAGAACCAATCTACAAGAAAGGAACAGCCACACAGAAATTGTAGCGATAGCAACAGCTGCATCACTACCGGCCTGAACCAGTCTGAGGGCTTCGATAGAGTCATAACCCTCGATGTTCATCGTCACCCAACCGCAACCAGCATGCAATACAGCACCTGTGGACCATACAAAGATAGCAATCAGATAACCTTTCTTTGTGCCCATCCAGTCAATGAACTTACCAGCAAAGAGGTTGGCAATAGCATAGAATGCAGAGAACATACCGGTGATGAATCCATAGTCGGCATCGGTCCAGTGGAAGTCTGTGGCAATAAAGTCCTTCCAGGTTAGTGACAAGACCTGACGGTCCATGTAATTGACAGTGGTTGCAAGGAAGAGCAACGCACAGATGACCCAACGGAAGTTGGACATTTTTGTTGTTTGAATAGGTGTCATTGGTTATAATTTCGTTGTTACGTTATATTATGATAACGTTATTTCGTGATAACGTTATTATTTGATATCAATCACCGGAATATTATCCTTATCGTTATAATAGAGGTTCTCGCCTGCCATACCCCAGATGAAGGTGTAGTAGTAGGTACCGGCAGCAGCGTGCATAGACCACTCAGGACTCATGATAGCCTGGTCATTATGCAGCCAAACCACGCGACTCTCTTCAGGCTGACCCATGATATGAGCAATGGTCTGCTCCTGGGGCAGGTTGAAGTAATAGTAGGCTTCGATACGACGGCCGTGGGTATGAGGAGGCATTGTGTTCCAGGCTGCACCAGGGTTCAACTGGGTCAGTCCGAGCTGCAACTGACAAGGACCTTCCTCCAACACATCATTGACGATGAGCTTATAGACCGTGCGATTATTACACTCCTCCAACGAGCCCACGGGTCCCCAAACGGCAGCCTTCAGCGAACCTTTACGTCCGTCGAGGGTGATCCACTGGGTCTTGAAATGCTGGTGGGCAGTAGCTGAGTTCAAGTAGAACTTAGCTGGCTTAGAGGCATCCTTCGAACGGAAGAGGATCTCTTTGTTCACATCCTTACCCTTGGCAATATGACCGCGACCAATGTAAAGGGCTTCCTTGGGTGAAAGGGCATATTCCTTGCCATCAACAATCACCACACCATCGCCCAGGCCACAGTTCACAACACCAAGCTCACGATTGTACATAAAGTATTTCTCCTTGATGGTATTGTCGACATCAAGGCCCAACTCCCAGAAATTCTCCAACTTCAACGTGGTATTCACGGGCATGGCTCCACCAAAGATGAAGCGGTCATAGTGGGAATAGGTCAGCAGGATGGAGTCGGGAGCCATAACCCGCTCCATGACGAAACGCTCACGAAGCATCTTCGTGTCGTAATGCTTCACGTCTTCAGGATGGCAGGCTGTCTGGAACTTTACGTGCTGAACGCCTACATACCTGTCGGCTTCCTGTGCGTTTGCCGAAACAAATGTCACTGCAAGCAGTGCTGTAGAGATCAAAAACTTTTTCATATCAGTTGTTTTAAAATATTTTTCTTATTTGCCTTACTTACTTGGAATTCTTTTCTTCAGCAACGATGCGACGGCGGTTGAAGAAGACCATTACAATGGTGATGAGCGAAAGAATGCCCATGCCCACATACTCCAGACTGCTCACACAACGGTAGATAACCCATCCGAAGAGCGAAGATGCGAAATCGAGTGCACCACCTTCAAAGCCGGCAGGAATATCGGCTGCCTTATCACCAGTCTGTTCAAACACGGTCTTGGCAGCCTGTGTAAAGGCAGGAGCCATATCGGTCACAAAATACAGACCTACGGCCAAGGCTACCAGACCGATAATGAACGTCTTCACCACATTACCTTTCGTAAACGGCAACACCATCGGGAACAGGTAGAACATGCCGGCCAACGAAGCCAGCGGCAAGAACTGATTGCCGGGCAACACAACTGCCAGACCAAGGGCAACAGGTATCAACAGCAGTGATACTACCAACGTGGTGGGATGTCCGATGACAACGGCAGGCGACATACCAATATACACTTTCTTGCCATTGAACTTCTTCTTCACCACTTCCTGGGTCTTCTCAGCGATGGGCTTCAGGCCTTCTATAAATAAAGAGGTAATACGGGGAATGAGTTCCATTACTGCTCCCATCGTCACACCAAGGAACAGCACCTTCTTGATATCCAACTGAGCCAGCACGCCAATCAGTGCACCTACGATAACGCCCAGTACCAAGGGTTCGCCCATCACGCCGAACTTCTTCTTCATGCCCTCAGCATCGATGTTCAACTTGTCAAAACCGGGAATGGCATCGAGGGCTTTGCCTATCAACAGGGCGAAGGGCACGAAACTCTGACAGAACGGTTGGGGAATGCTGATGCCCTGCCACTCAGGGTAATACTCCTGGAAACGGTCGGCAGTGAGATCAGCCATCACAAGGGTAACGATGTAACAGACAATGGCGGCAAAATAGCCCCAGGCCAGTGACTGATCCATCACGAAGTAGGCCACAGCACCGATGAAGGCAAAATGCCAGTAGTTCCACAGGTCGATATTGACCGTTCGTGTACACTTCGTAATCAACAATACGAAATTAACTCCCAGACAGATAGGGATGATCAGTGCACCAACTGCGGTGTTGTAAGCAACAGCTGCAGCTGCAGGCCATCCCATGTCAAACACCTTCAGTTGCAAGTCGTAGAGTTCTGAGATCTGACTCAACGGACTTCCGAAGTTATTCGTCAGCAGGGCGGTCACAATACCGAGACCAACAAAGCCAACGCCCACATAGAGGCCGCTCTTCAGCGAACGACCGAACTTCAGGCCGATGCAAAGACCAATAATAGTAAAGAGGATTGGCATCATTACTGATGCGCCTAAACTGATAATGTAACTGAAAACTTGTTCCATTGTTTATCGATAAAAATGTTTGTTTTAGCGTAGACGTGGTGCAAAAGTACGAAAATTATTCCAATAACCAATAGGATTTATCGAAAAATATCAAAAAAGAGGCTCAGTATACCTCTTATCTCTAAAAAAGAAGTTGAGAACCTTAGCTCTCAACTTCTTCCGTTCTGTCGGGATTACTGGACTCGAACCAGCGACCTCGCGCCCCCCAGACGTGTGCGCTACCAACTGCGCTAAATCCCGATCCTTATTAGTGCATTTTTGAAAATGCGGTGCAAAGGTAGTATGTTTTTATGAAACTGCCAAATTTTTCTGCAAGTTTTTAATGATTTTATAACAAATTACCTATGGTTCCGGTTCAACAAGTTCGTCATCGATGTCTTGGAAGGTCATATCGAAGATACTTTCCAAATAGATAGAGTCAGCTATCTCGGCATTGCTCTTTGGCTTATAATCCCTACGCACAGGAGCCACCCTAAGCACGAATTCACTGGAACTGAAAACGGGAATGACCAAACCGAACAAGCCGATACCACAGCAAGTTCCATTGTAATTGAAGTTGTTATAGACACGCATGGTAACATAGAGTCCGTGATCATAGAACTCCAGTCGGTTATGACGACGGAAATTCTTCAGTTTCTCTTCGTCTACAATTGAGTCGGCAGAAGTAAAGATATAACCGATATCAGAAACGGCATCGTCCATCCAGTCGGTCGTCACACTATCAGTCCGTTCCAGACACTGGCGGATATTATCCAGCATCTCTTCCTGCATATACTGCTCCGACGGACGACTCAGATAGGCTATTAGCGATAGGAAGCCCAATATGGCGCCCAAAATTATCAACTTACCCAGACAACTGTTCCAGAACATTTTGAACAGACTGTCTTCCTTTCTATAATTACCACGGTCTGACTGATACATGATACTACTAATATTAGTGTGAAATCAAGTTCATAAACTCTTGTCTCGTCTTTGCCTGATTAAAGGCACCGCTAAAGTCACTGGTAGTCGTGATACTGTTCTGTTTCTCCACGCCACGCATCTGCATACACATATGACGAGCCTCAACGACAACCATCACGCCTAAGGGATGCAATGTCTGTTCAATACATTCCTTTATCTGAAGGGTCATTCGCTCCTGTACCTGCAGGCGGTGACTGAAGATATCCACCACACGGGCAATCTTCGACAGTCCGGTGATATAGCCATTGGGAATATAGGCCACGTGAACCTTTCCATAGAAAGGTAGCATGTGATGCTCACAGAGTGAGAAAAAGTCTATATCCTTGACAATGACCATCTGTGAATAGTCTTCCTTAAAGAGGGCATCAGTCAGCACCTTATGAGCATCCATCTCATAGCCGCGGGTCAGCACCTGCATTGCCTTGGCAATACGCATAGGGGTCTTCTGAAGTCCCTCGCGCTCAGGATCTTCACCCAACAGTTCTATAATCCGCTTGTAGTGAGAGGCCATCTCGTCCAGACCCTCGCGGAATTGTTCATTCTCCGGTATATACATAAAACAATGGCGGTAGCAAACTACACATTATAAAACTATACACTATTCACTAATACTGCACCGTAATCTTTCCTTTCACAATCGTAGCAGCGCCATAGCCCAGGTTCTTCACCTCGTCGAGTGCCTTATGGGCCTCTTCATAACTCTTGTAATTACCCATTCTACAGATCCAACGGGGAGAATAGAAGTGAACATAGATAGCTTCTTGAGGGAAGAGGGTACGCAACTGGTTACCAATCTTTTCGGCCTGCTGACGGTCCTTGCGCGAGTTGCCTCCGGCAAAGACTTGAACACGATAGCCTGTCGTCTTATAGCTCCGAGAGGCATGATGCTGCACCGTAGTAAGCGAGTCGCCAGACGGTTGTACGGTTTGCAGTGGAACCTGCTCCTGCTGATGCTGAGCAGTGGCTTTTTCTTGTTTGACCTCTTTCTTCACTTCCACAGGCTTCTTGGCAACTGTTGCCGGCGGGGTTACTGCTGGCTTCTTGGTCACCGTCGTCTGCGGCGTCAGAACGGCACTGTTCACCAGTTTGTCTATCTCGGCATCATGGTGCACAGTCACCTTCGCATCGCTGTTGCCCGACTTCTGCAGACGTTCTGTAAAGGTCTGGGCATGAGCTGGGCAAAATGATAAATGACAAATGACAAACGACAAAACTGCCACCATCATCCATCTATATCTTGTCTGATTATTCATAACGCGTAACATCTTTATTATTTATCATCTATCATTTATCATTTTTCAATTATCATTTAGCCAAAGGCTTCAATGATTCCCTTGAAGTCAGCAGCTTTCAGTGAAGCGCCACCAATCAAACCGCCATCAATGTCGGGCTTAGCAAACAGCTCAGGAGCGTTGCTTGCCTTGCAGCTACCACCGTAGAGGATAGTAGTGTCGTCGGCTACAGCCTGACCATACTTCTCAGCAATGATAGAACGGATGTAAGCGTGAATCTCCTCAGCCTGCTCAGCGGTAGCGGTCTTACCAGTACCGATAGCCCAGATTGGCTCGTAAGCGATAACGATCTTGCGGAAATCTTCCTCGCTCAGGTTGAATACGCTGCCTTCAAGCTCGGCCTTTACTACCTCGTTCTGCTTGCCGGCCTCGCGCTCTTCAAGACTCTCACCGATACAGAAGATAACCTTCAGATCGTTCTTCTGAGCCAGCAGCACCTTCTCCTTCAGGATCTCTGGAGTCTCCTTGTAGTACTCGCGACGCTCGCTGTGGCCCAATATTACGTATTGAGCACCCGTTGATTTCACCATCTCTGCAGATACCTCACCAGTGAAGGCACCCTTCTCCTTGTCAGCGCAGTTCTCAGCCCCCAGACCAATGATGTTCTGATCGAGGAACTGTGCGATAGATGCGAGGTGGATGAATGGAGTGCAAATCACTACACCACAGTTGGGCTTCTCAGCCTTCAAAGTCTCGTTCAGCTCCTTTGCAAGAGCAATACCGTCCTGGAGATTCATGTTCATCTTCCAGTTACCTGCTACAATTTTCTTTCTCATTTTTTTCTTTTTTAAAAATGGTTTATAATGAATGATTCTCGTTATCTTTCTGTCCGTCGCTGACGCTTGTCTCTTCTTTGGGGGAAGACGGCTCTTCGTCTTCCTTGTCGGCAGTCATCGCGTCGGCCTCTTCCAGCATTTTCTCTATCTGACCCAGACGTAGGCGCTGCAGGGTCTTCTTGCGCTTATGTCGTACCCACTTACTCCACATCCAGATACGATCGGCAATCGTCAGGAGCACCAGGGGCAGCACGAACCACATCAGTAGTCGGGCTATCTTCTCAGGCACGGAGTCGGCCGACAGCTGTCCTATCGGTAATTGTTCCAGCGGCAACTGGGCAGCGGGCTCATCCAAACTGGGCAGTCGGTTGTGGCTCCACTTCCCAATAATCACTCCGTCCTTCAGCAATACCAGTCCGGGATTGCTCCTGATGACGGTTTTCAGCACGATGCCGTCAGTCAGACAGAACTCATACTCCGCACCAGTGATATCTCGCCAGTTGGATATGGCACGCTCACCACTCGATGTTACACCGTAGAACGGGTAGTGATGCTGCTTGGCGTATTCATACAACTCATTGATGAGATCGAGTCTTGAGTCATCAGCCACCTCCAGATGGGGTGCCACCAACAAAAACACATAGCCCGTATCGCTCAACAGGCTGTCGGTGATATCGGCAAAATCGCCCACACGCTCTATGAAGAAGTCGGAATAGACCGACTCTTTTCCCTCCATCATCTCATTCCACCCTTTGCGCAGGTCGGTACCCACATGGTAAGGACGGAAGTCGAACAGGGGCAGACTATAGAGGCAATACAGTGAAGTGCCCAAAGCGAACAGTGCCGAATAGTTGATCACTATCCACTGGTTCGATTCACTCACGAACCTGAACATCTTCATCGGCCAGAGGGCAACCACTATGGCAGCCCCCAACAGCACAACGTTCTTTCCAAACGTCTGCCAGTTGGTCAGCACTACGGCATCACCGAAACAGCCGCAGTCGCTGATAGGATTAGTCAGAGCCAACCAGAGGGTCAGCGGAGTCATCACCAGCATCAGGAGCAAGACAACCCGCGAGGTGAACCGTCTTCTGATGGCGAACAGCAGGAAGATGCCTAACAGGAATTCTACAATGGCCTGCAACACTGAGATACTCAGCAGGGCCATGTCGGGCATCAGTCCGCTCAACTGGAAGGCTTCCAGATAGTCCGCTATCTTATACTGTGTGCCCAACGGGTCGATGGCTTTCACAAAACCCGACAGGATGAACACCAGCGCCAACAACAGTCGGCATAGGTTGACCCAGATATCCTTACTTTTCATTCAGCTTGATCAGTGCAAACACTGAATAGTTGATGATGTCCATATAGTTGGCATCAATACCTTCACTCACCAAGGTCTGCCCAGCCAGGTCTTCCATCTCCTTCACGCGTTGCAACTTGGTCAGTATCAGGTCGGTATAGCTACTGACACGCATGCCGCGCCAGGCTTCGTCATAGTCGTGGTTCTTACGTTTCATCAGCTCCAGTGCCTCAGTAGCATAGCGGTCATAGAGCGCTAAGGCTTCCTCGGCAGTCACGTCGACTGTATCACTATAGCCCTTATCCAACTGGACGAGACCTACGATACCGTAGTTAATCAGTCCGATAAACTCCGGGCGAATGCCTTCACCAACGAGCGAGAGACCGGTAGTCTCCAACTGCCGGATACGCTTGGCCTTAATGAAAAGCTGATCGGTGAGCGATGTGGGGCGCAAGATGCGCCACGAGGCTCCATAGTCATGGAGTTTCTTTTCGAAAAGCGACCGGCACTCGGCTACGGCCTCTTCGAATTGACCATTTGTTTTCTCAAACTTATCCATATCGCTTGCAAAATTACGAAAAACAAAGAAAACAAGCAAATAAAATCATGTATTTCGTATCATTCGGGGCCACAACATGCCTTCTTCACTGGGGCAAGTCAGAATATCGGCGGCGTCCTTTGACGTAGTATTGCCACAGCAGAGAGAACATCCGGCGTTCACTGACCACGCGCCCTGCCCTACTCTGCTGGATGGATTTCCGATCGGCATCGAAGTCTTTCCGCCACCGCATAAAAGCTCGGCGAGCCTTAAACACAGCCTTGAAATCACCCCAGTTCTGCTTCAGCAACAGCATCTCCCATGCTGCCAGATAGTCCAAGCACCAGCGCCAGCGCATCACGTGTCTCAGCTCCTCATCGGGCAGGCACTTATACAGCATTGTCAGGTTATTGCGGAAGTTCAGGTAGGTCTTCATCGGATTGCTCTTCGGCAGTGTTCCACCTCCCACGTGATAAACCTTGCTATCGGGTATGCACACAATCCGATAACCAGCTATCCGCATACGCCAACAAAGGTCTATTTCTTCGTTATGGGCAAAGAACCGTCCGTCTAGTCCTCCCACCTTATTATATATACGCGCGCGCACGAGAAGTGCTGCTCCCGTTGCCCAGAGTATATCGGTGGTATTATCATATTGTCCTTCGTCACGTTCCACCGTCTCAAACAGTCTTCCGCGGCAGAAAGGATAGCCATAACGATCCAAATATCCACCACTCGCTCCCGCATATTCAAAGGAGTCGCGGTCATAGATGCTAAGCAGCTTCGGCTGACAGGCCGCCACATCCTCATGATTGTCCATAAACTCCACCAGCGGGGTCAGCCAGTGGTGGGTCACCTCAATATCACTGTTCAACAACAGGTAATACTCGGCATCAATCTGAGCCAGGGCCTTGTTATACCCATCGGCAAAGCCCCAATTACGCTCCAGTTGTATCAGCCGACACTCCGGAAAATGATTCCGCAAGAGTTCCATCGACCCGTCGCTCGACGCATTGTCGGCCACATACACCGTAGCCTCCTCACGCGAATACTGCAACACACTGGGCAGATACTTCCTCAGCATCTCCTCTCCGTTCCAGTTCAATATAACGATCGCTACCTTCTCCATCTTTCTTCCTTTACTGTGCGCTGCGATTCAGTCGCAGCCCTTCCTCCCGTTCCGTATGTTGCGGCTCCGTCGCAACCCTTCCTTCCTCCCGTTCCGTATGTTGCGGCTCCGTCGCAGCCCTTCCTTCCTCCCGTTCCGTATGTTGCGGCTCCGTCGCAGCCCTTCCTTCCTCCCGTTCCGTATGTTGCGGCTCCGTCGCAACCCTTCCACTAACAATCTCCGCCCGCAAGGCGCTCTTATCAAAGTTAAACGCTCCCAGTCTCACCCTCAGCACCTGATTATCAAATTCCGCCTTCGCTTCTTGCGCCGAGAGCTCCACGCGGATATAGTTCTTTGTGAACCCGTGCATCGCCCTTCCGCGATTTGCCTTCTCAAACAGCACTTCGGCAGTCTCTCCGATATGAGCTGCATAGAAGGCCTGCGTTTTCTCGTCCGACAGCGCCAGCAGTCTCCTGCTCCGCAGTTTCTTATCCTTCTCACTGACCACGTATGGAATACTCAGCGCCGACGTGCCCGGACGCTCGGAATAAGGGAACACATGCAACTGCGTTACTGGCAGTCGCTCCAGCAACTCGTAGGTCTCTTCAAAGCATTCGGGTGTCTCACCCCTACAGCCTACCATCACATCGATACCCAGGAAGGCATCGGGCATAGCGGCTTTGATGGCGAGTATCTTATCAGCAAACAGCTTGCTGTCATAATGCCTATGCATCAGTTTCAGCACTGTGTCACTTCCGCTCTGCAGAGGAATATGGAAATGAGGCATGAACGCACGGCTCTCTGCACAATAGGCTATCAGCTCCTCACTGATCAGGTCGGGCTCCAGACTGCTGATACGATAGCGCTGAATGCCCTCAACCACATCGAGCCGTTTCACCAAGTCCAGAAACTGCTCACCAGTAGTCTTTCCGAAATCGCCGATATTCACGCCAGTCAGCACAATCTCCTTGCCGCCCTCTCGTGCAGCCTCTTCAGCCTGTTTGACCAGCGACTCAATCGTCGGGTTCCTGCTAAACCCGCGCGCGTACGGTATAGTACAATAGGTACAGAAATAGTCGCATCCATCCTGAACTTTCAGGAAATACCGGGTTCTATTACCCCGCGAACAGCTTGGCGCAAAGCTCCGTATATCCTTCGTCTTCTTCGTATAATATGCCGCCTCCCGTTCCGTATGTTGCGGCTCCGTCGCAACCCTTCCTCCCCATGCTTCCGCCAGGAACTGAACCAGCGAGGCCTTTTCATCCGATCCCAGCACCAAGTCTACGCCCTCCATCTTAGCGATACTCTCCGCCTCCAACTGCGCATAGCACCCCGTCACCACAACGAAGGCCCCAGGATGCTGTCTCACCAGTCGGTGTATCACCTGTCGGCACTTATGGTCAGCCACATCGGTCACAGAGCAGGTATTCACCAGCACCAAGTCAGCCTCCTCGCCCTTGCCAGCGGTTGTCACGCCCAACTGCTCCAGCATCTTGCCGAAGGTCGACGTCTCAGAGAAATTCAACTTGCAGCCCAGCGTGGCATAGGCTGCCTTCTTACCTTGAAAAGCAGAATAATCAATCATAATGGCAAAGGTACAAATAAAGCTGCAAAAATGCAAATTATTTAGATTGTTTTCGCTAACGTGTAATTTTTACATTAAATTTAACATTTCCCAACTCGTTGATTTTCAGTATGTTACAAAAAAGTTACAAAAACCAACTAAAAAAAATCAAAAAAAATGTATCTTCGTATTGAAAAAATACGTACCTTTGCACCGTTTTAATAAATAAATGATTGTTTTACAGATTTAAAAAGCAAAGAAATGAAAAAGATTGCATTTATGTTCGTAGCAGCTGCTCTGTTCGCAGCTTGCGGTGAGAAGAAGGCTCAGGAAGCTGAAGTAGCTGAGGTAGAGGAAGTTGCCGAGGTAGTTGTTGACTCTGCTGCTGTTTGGGCACTCGTTGGTGACACC
Source organism: Prevotella sp. (assembly GCA_017460515.1). Taxonomy (GTDB): domain Bacteria; phylum Bacteroidota; class Bacteroidia; order Bacteroidales; family Bacteroidaceae; genus Prevotella. The sequence goes on along the minus strand of JAFUAY010000040.1, from coordinate 79,185 downwards.
ACTGGTTTGGATTCAGCTGCTGTTGCTGCTAAGTTCCAGGCTATCGCTGATTCTCTGACCGCTGCTGCAGCTGACACAACTGCTGTTGCCGAGGAGACCGCTGAGTAATCTACGGACTTAATGGGAAACAATACCGTTGAACGAGAGTTCAGCGGTATTTTTGTTTTGTACCTAAACTCCTTTAACTTCATTAACTTCTCTTTCTCCTTTAACTTCTTTAACTCCTCAAAAATAATTATCTTTGCACCATGAAAATCCTAGAAAAGTATTTCCCCCAACTGACGGAGGTTCAGCGAGAGCAGTTCGGTGCCCTCGATGCCCTCTATCACGAATGGAACGAGAAGATTAATGTCATCTCGCGTAAGGACATCGACAATCTCTACCTCCATCACGTCCTTCACTCTCTGGCCATTGCCCGCATGGTGAACTTCCGCCCCGGCACCAGCATCCTTGACTTCGGCACGGGCGGTGGTTTTCCTGGCATTCCCCTTGCCATTCTCTTCCCTGAGTGTCAGTTCAAACTCATCGACGGCACGGGCAAGAAGATCCGCGTGGTACAGGAGGTCTCTACCGCCATCGGACTGAAGAACTGCAAGGCCGAACACCTTCGGGGCGAAGACGAGAAAGGTCTCTTCGACTTCGTTGTCAGTCGTGCGGTGATGCCTCTGCCTGACATGGTGAAGATTGTGCGCAAGAACGTCTCCCGCCAGCATCAGCAGAACGCCCTGCCCAACGGCATCATCTGTTTGAAAGGCGGCCATCTGGATACCGAGACAGCACCCTTCCGCAAGATTGTACAGGTGCAGTCCCTCACCGACTGGTTCTCCGACGACTGGTTCAAAGAGAAATACTGCATCTACCTTCCCATCTAGTCCCGCATGTTGCGCCTCCGCCTTCCTCCAGCCCCGCAAGTTGCGCCTCCGTCTTCCTCCAGCCCCGCAAGTTGCGTACCCGTCTCCATCTAGTCCCGTATGTTGCGGCTCCGTCGCAACCTCAATATCAAAACAATGACCCTCAAAACCTTCGAATTCAACAGCCTCCAGGAGAATACCTACGTGGTGAGCGATGACACCCACGACTGTGTCATCATTGATTGCGGCGCCTACTTCCCTCAGGAGCGCCTCGCCATCCTCAACTATATCAAGGCCGAGCGCCTCCGCCCGGTCCACCTGCTCTGCACCCATGGTCATCTGGACCATTGTTTCGGCAACGACACCATCTATGATGCCTACGGTCTGAAGCCGGAGCTCCATGCTGCTGATGCGTTCCTTGCAGCCGACCTGTCAAAACAGGCTGCCGATTTCTTCGGCATAGACTACGACCACCCCACCCCGCCGATGGGTCCGCATTTCGCTGATGGCGATATCATCACCTTCGGTAGCCACGAGTTGCGCGTGCTCCACACACCGGGCCACACCCCTGGCGGTGTCTGTTTCTACTGCGAAGCCGAGCACCTCATCTTCACTGGCGACACGCTCTTCCGCATGAGCATTGGTCGCACCGACTTCGAAGGCAGTTCCTGGCAGTCCATGCTCCAGAGCCTCCGCACCGTCATTGCCCCCCTTCCTCCCGAAACCATCGTCTACAGCGGTCACGGTCCCCGCACCACCATCGGTGACGAAAAACGTATGAACCCCTACCTCCGCTAATCTTTCACCTATTATCTATCATTTATGAATTTCATTTCCTGGAACGTCAACGGTCTGCGAGCCTGCCAGCAGAAAGGCTTCAGCGATATTTTCCGGCAGTTGGATGCCGATTTCTTCTGTCTGCAAGAAACAAAGATGCAACCCGGTCAGCTCGACCTCAGCTTCGAAGGCTATGAGAGCTATTGGAACTCAGCCGACAAGAAAGGCTACAGCGGCACCGCCATCTTCACCCGCCAGCAACCCCTCAATGTCACTTACGGCCTGGGCATCGACGAGCACGATCATGAAGGTCGCGTCATCACCCTTGAGCTGCCGCAGTTCTTCCTTGTGTGCTGTTACACGCCGAATGCACAGGACGGTCTGCGCCGTCTTGACTATCGCATGACGTGGGAGGACGCTTTCCGCACCTATCTCCTACAGTTAGACAGCCAGAAGCCAGTCATCGTCTGTGGCGACCTAAACGTGGCCCATCAGGAGATAGACCTGAAGAACCCGAAGACCAACCGCATGAATCCCGGCTTCTCTGACGAGGAGCGCGCTAAGTTCACCGACCTTCTTTCCAGTGGCTTTACCGATACTTTCCGCACCCTCTACCCTGATCAGCAGACCTTCTCCTGGTGGTCCTATCGTTTCCAGGCCCGTCAGAAAAATGTTGGTTGGCGCATCGACTATTTCCTGGTCAGCAACCGCCTCATGCCTCAGGTCGCTGATGCCCGCATTCATACCGACATTCTCGGCAGCGACCACTGTCCAGTACAGCTGATTTTGAGCAAAAAAAGTGGAATTTGAAACCACAAGATTTGTCCTAATTTATCTATAAATTGTTACGTTTAAGTAATTTTAACATGCTATTAACACGCTTTCCAATATATTATACCTATTTTTGCAACCGAAAGATTTAAGAACTATAATAAAACAGTCGCCTAATCACATCAAAGTGTGAAGCATTTTAGACCAATATATATAAACCTCCTCATCTTAACCATTACCTGCCTGCTGAGCCCAAAAAGTGTGCTGGCACAAAAGGAAAAGACTGGGGGGGCTAAGAATAATAATCAAATAACGCGCACAGCCATCAACTCCATGATGGTGGGCGAGGGACACAAGGTCGATACACTGACCCTCCTTGACCGCATTGCCGTGCGCACCAACGCCTTCGACTGGTTCCTGCTGATACCAAACATCGGCGTGGAATTCGACGTCAAGCCCCGCAACTGGAACCGATGGACAGTCGGCATCAGTGCAAGAGGCAACTGGAAGACAGCCCACACCTACAACCCCAGCATGGTCTACAACCTGGCGGAGGTGAGGCTCGAAGGCCGCCAATACTGGCGAACACGCGACATGGGATACGACCACCAGACTGGTAAATACAACAATCTGGAGCCCCACAAGAAGTATCACCTCTGGGACAAGGCCGTGTCTATCCGTCGCAAACAGTCACGCTATCCGTCGACAACCTTCTTCCGAGGCGTCTACGTGTCCTACATGGACTACTCGCTGAAGCTGTTCGACACTGGCCGGCAGGGGCAGGCCATCAACGCTGGCGTCACATGGGGTATCGTGCGCAACCTCTACGCCTTCCGCAACGGCAACTCGCTCGACATTGAGTTCGGCATACGCGGAGGATTCATGTACACGAAGAACACCGAGTACACCCATGATGCCGAGAGTGACTGTTATCCTATCAAGAAGCTCAACGACTGGCACCTGGTCATGCATCCGGTCATCAACGACCTCTCCGTGACGCTCGTCTACCGTCTGGGCAAGTACCCGTCGCTGTGGAAGTACCGCTATCGCGACGATGTCGATGCTCCCTATGCTGAAGCCAAGCGCGAACGCCGCATGACTGCCGAGAAGACCCGCCGCGACACGCGTCTCTACGAGCACGTACACGACAGCATCAATCGTGAATTCATCCGGATTTATGACATGATCAACCGTGGCGCACGACAGCAGGAAGAAGCTGAGATGAAGGCCAAGGAAGAGGCTGCCAAGAAGAAACTGCAGCAGGAGAAAGAAGCCGAGCGCCAGCGCAGGGCTGAAGAGAAAGAAGCCGAAAAAGCAGCCAAGGCTGCCAGAAAGGAAGCCGAGCAGCAGGATGAAAAGCCTGCTAACAGCGAAGCTCCGAAGAAGGAAGAAACCGAAGGAAAGGAGGCCGCCGATGAATAAGCAACCGCTCATCATTACCGTCCTCATCCTCATAGCCGCAATAACGGCATGCACCGAGGTAGACCTCTGCGAAGAAGCGGAGCATCCTCATCGTGCACACGTGATCTTTAAATATCAATGGAACGACGACGACACCCGTCTGCCCGACTCAATGGTCATTGCTGCCGTGCGCATCATGAACCTGTGGAAGTGCGGCATCATCTGTAACCACCGCACTGACAGCGGACGATACATCGTCAATGCACCGCTCACCATCCCCACATGGGCTGATCCGGAGACCTACTATCCCACACCACCACCGCCACCACCCAGTGGCTACATACAGGTAGAAGCTGGCAATCCTGAGCCGCCCGCCACGGAGACAGCAGCCCCGAAGCCCGATGCCATCTACCAGCACTTTGCGCTCCGCGAAGGAACCTTCAAGTTCCTGACGCTGAACAAAGACGCTCAGGAGGTTATCATCGACCCTATCTACCAGTATCTGGCAGCCGGCAACGAGGACATGCAGACCACCGACATCACCGTAAGCTACCGTACTTACGCCCTCGGCGACCCTGCATTGCGCACCATCAGTCATGAGCCCTGGAGCGACGTCCATAACCCAGGCTTCCCCTACATACAGCCGGGAGCGGCACCTGTCTACTTCGACACCGTGCTCTTCCACAATATCTATAAGGGGGGACAAGAGAACCGCATTGACTTCCGTCCGAAGCGCGTCACGCAGACCATCGACCTCTACGTAGGCATCGGCAAGAAGAATAGCGCCGTGAAGTGCCGCATCGACAGTGTGCTCTGCGAACTGTCGGGCATTCCCATCAAGATGGCAGTAGTCAACGGCTACCTGGACATCAGCCGGACGGCGAAGACCCTGTTCTGGACCGACTTCGTAGACACAGACCACCAGCCCATACCGGGCGACACCTACACGTCGGACACCTGTGTGGTTCATGCCAACATCGATGCCACAAGCATTGTTTCGCCACACTCCACGAGTGAGGTAACAGGTCCGGGCATCCTGGTGCTCTGCATTTACACCACTGCGCTCGACAGCGAGGGCAACACCAAGACGAAGCGCTACATGGCCCGCATCAACATGTATCACAGCCTGCAGAAAGCGCAGCTGATGCACATCACTGACGACCAGCAGCACATCTACCGCACAGCAGAGCACGGAGTAGTCAACGTCAAGACAACGATTAAAATTGAAGCAGCAGATATCGTCACCAATTCCGACGAAAACGGCGGATTTGATCCATGGGACAATGGAGGCGTCATAGATGGCACCGACGAAGACCCCATCGCGATTTGAGCGATACACCGAATAAATGAAACAGTTACAACACTACATAGCAGCACTGACCCTTACCTGCCTGATGACTACGGCATGCTCGAGCGATTCCTATCCGGGAATAGAGTATGAGTACGATACGTCAAGCGAGGCGGTCAACACAGAGCAGGGACAGGTGGCCGACCTCGGTATACCGCTGCGAGTGTTTGTCAACGAGCAGAGTTTCTTCGCCGCGGCCGCACTCAACGAGACCCGTGGTACAGGCCCGTTCATCGTGCCCGACACCACAGCGGCCGACAGCGTGCACTACTGCCAGTCCGTCTTCCGCCTGTTCGCCTTCCGCGACAGACCGGAGCAGCAGGGACCCTTCGACTACGTGCCCGACTACACGCGGCGCTCTGGCGACCCCAACGATGCCAACGGCAACTGCCTCATAGACGGAACAGACTATACACAGGGCATGCCCGCCCATCTGAAGAGCAACCATACCGGCGAGTTCCAGATGTTGCGGCCCAACCTGAGAGGTGACACCACCCTGCACTACAGCGAACGTTATAATGACTTAGGCTACCGTTTCTTTGCCTATCATATTGACGACGCAAAAATACTTAACGCACAGCGAGAGGGCTCGCACGTGTATTACGACCTTGAAATTGATGGTACACAAGATCTGATGATTGGCCAGTCGCAAAAGCTGACGCCAAAGGTGCTCGACAGCCGGCACGCCAGTGTCCAGCTCACGCCAGAGCAGCGCAACAAGGTGCTGAACATAGGCAACTACAGTTCCTACGCCAGCAACCTGGGCATCTACCCCATCGTAGACATGCGCCGCTTATTGGCAAGGCTGCAGTTCCGAGCTTACCCAGCGGATGAATCTTGCAGCCTCGTCTATATCGACAGCATTAGCATCTACTCTAAGTATAGCGGACGTGTTGTCGTAGCTTCACGAGACAGTTCAGAAATGGACATCAACTTCGATGAAACCAAGCGAAAATGGTTCAAACTGAAACAACGTCGGAACCCTTCTAGGGAAAAAGAACTTAACAAGGACAGTTTGGGTATATATTCCCTAGTCGACCTTGACTACCGTGACAACCTCGTAGAGTGGAACGACACGATGAGTAAAGATGACTGGAGCAAGAACAAGTATACTGTAATAGGTGCCGATATGCTTGTACCTAAAGATTCGGTATTCCAGATGACGATGCACTATCGCCAATTGGTCTCATACAACGAGGTAGACCCGCCAGAGGAACGAAAATTCAAGAGCGAGTTCTCTTTGCCGATTCCTCACATCGATTCAAACTTCGATGAAAACACGGGAAAATGGTGTTATAAACCAGGAAAAGTCTATTACGTACGTATTGCTGTCTATGGCTTGAGGAAAGTAGGCATTGCGGAGGTTGACTTAGACCCATGGGAAGAAGGAAATGATTTGGAATTTGAACCAGATGATTAATCACTAGTCAAAGATGATATATCAAACAAAAATAAAACAATTTTATATAGAACAAACTTTTTAATTCACCTTTTTTATTAATTTAATTTCAAAGCTTATGAAAAAGTATTATTTCTTCGCAGCTCTCGCAACAGTAGGACTGTTTGCAAGCTGCTCAAGCGATGAGGATTTCAACGATGCAGCCGATGCAAGACAGGCTATTAATGCTGTCGACGACAACACTCCTGCCAAGATTGAAATCGGTCTTGCTGACAATGTCGAGGTTTCTCGTGGTACTGGACGCGTTGGTGGTGCCGGAGATGCTAATGCTCAGTGGGCTGGCCAGTCATTCAACGTACTGATGCTGGAGAAAGGCACCATGATGGGTGCTCGTCTTACCCCCAACGATCCTACTACTGCTATTTTGAAGGGTACTGCTATGACTGCTACAGGCGTAACGGTAGTCTCTTTGGATCCTGAAGCACGCTATTATCCCAATTATAAGCAGGATGGCGTTTCTGCAGGTGTTTATGACTTCTGGGGCTATCGTCTTGACAACAGCGAGACTCCCAATGCCGGTACTCCTGTGTTCAAAGGCTATGATGTTGCTGCTGCTGATGCTTCATATACATGGGGTGCTGCACAGACAGATGAGCCTGCTAACGTAGACGCTGGCGATATTGCAGAACTGAATGCTGCTCCTACTACTACAACTATTGGTGTTGCTGAGAAGTGGTATAAGTATACCGACAATAACGATACTCCTGATGACACAACGGATGATGTTGTTAAGTACGTTCAGTGCACAGCTGTTTCTGCCGCTTCTGCTGCTGCAAATCAGATTACTGTTCCATTCAAGATTGATGGCACACAGGATATCATGATTGCTGTAACTAATCCTTCTGATGCAGCTTACGCTACAGCTAATGCCGCTGCTATCTATTCTGCTAAGTCAGCTCGCAATGGTGTGAAGCCAACTATGGCCTTCAAGCACCTGCTGACCAGTCTGACCTTCAAGGTTAAGCCCAAATCAAGAGATATCTCTAACCAAGCTTCAAAGCCAATTACAGGAAATGGCGCTTGGGAAGCTGGTTATCAGATTACCAATATCACATTGAAATCAAAGGCTACTGGTGAACTTATTGTAGCTTATACCCCTGACAATGTTGTAGCTGATGAGAATCGTATTATTTGGGCCGATGATCAAAATTGGGCAAATCCTACTTCTTTGACTGCATTCCAGTTGCAGTGCCGTCCGAAGGCTATTGCTAATAAGGCAGATATTAAGATGGTAGCTGTTCGTTCGGATGCTCAAGCAGGATTTGTGATTAATTATGCTAATGGCTATGAAAGTGCAGCAGGTGTGACTAGTTACACTGTAGGTGCTGACCTGCTTACGATGACTGTTTATGATAGTGGCGAGGTATATGATGGTGATAACGAGACTGGTCTCCCTAAGGGAAATGCAACTACTCTGCAAGCCATGAAAGATGCACATCCTAATGCTGCATTCGTTACAGGTTATATTAGAACTTACAAACAAGGAAACCGCACTCCCCACGCAACCACTCAAAATTTCAACGAATGCGACTATAGTGCTAATGCAGCCGGCGTGACAGAAAATCTTGCACCTTTCTATGACAATGCAGAAGTGTATAAGACCGTACTTAACTGGGAAGGTTATACTGCTGGTTCTGCAGCTCATACTGACTGGGTAGCATCTGATGCAACAGAGTATGATGCTGCTGGAACAAATGCTATTGACACATATGCTGCTGTGGCTTATGACGCCGCAACTCACGATGTTTTGCTGGATCAGGCAAATGACGGCAAGATTTATAATTTCAACGGCGTATATAAGAAGGTTGTTTATACTTCTGCTGTTGCTCCTTCCAACGGTAATGCTGTTGCTCAACAAATTGGCGAACCCATGCTGGTAGCTCCTTCTAACGACGATGCAAATAGTGGCTATCAGGTTGTTGTTACTTACAAGTATTGGAAGAAGAAGGCTGCTGACAGAGCTGATTTAACAGAAGTTGATTCTAAGCCTATTACGGTTAACAACTACACCATTGACCCCGCAAGTGGTAACAAGATTCCTGGCGCATTCGAAGCCGGCAAGAACTATAACGTAACTATTACTCTGTACTCTGATGGTGAGGTACTGAATGGTGATGCTACTTCAGAGCCATGGGACGATGGTGGTGACCTCGAAGCAGGTGATGACGAATAAATTATTATGTAAGATTGTCTGAAAAAGACAGTTACATAAACTCTAATATTCCCCCGCAGTCTATGCGGGTTGCGGGGGAATTTTTATAAAATGAATGATAACGGACGATGGTCTGTTAAGAAGCCAAACACAGAGTTCTTTCTGTGCTAAATAATGAAAGAGAGGGATGATGCTTGCATGAGCCGTATGGCTTGGCAAATTTTTGACGAGGAAAGAATAATAACAATATAAATATACGGATATGAAGAAGCAATGGTATATCATGGGAATGGCAGTCGTGATGATGGCGGCCTGTTCCAGCGAGGACAATCAGGCGGAAGGATATGTCCAACCAGTGGTTACCGAAGAGAGGCCTCATACTACCTTCGATGATAACCTGACCCGCGAAGACCTCATGGGCAATATTCCCATTGAACTGGGTAGTTACATCGAGGCATCGACAGAGGTAGAAGAGCAAACACGAGGCTCTATCACAGATGCCGATTTCGCAACAACCACGATGGGTGTGTTTTGCATCAGTGCCGGAAAGATTCTGGATGGCCTTTCAAATGATGACATACTGCGTTCATGGTCAGGCAATGTGGGTAACTATCTGAACATGCTGAATCTGTGGCAAGATAACGTGAAAGCACACGTTGAAAACCTATCATACAATAATGGTAAGGTAAGATGGGATGATCGCAATGCTCGCCACTATTATCCCTCAGTAAATTATTTCAAGTACCATTTTGTGGCATATTATCCCTACACTACAGCCATTCAGCGAGCAAAAGATGGTATTTGGGCATGGGTAACCATTGATGGCGACGATGACGTGCTCTATTCGATTGCTGACGCACCAGAGATTCAGGTCAACGATGAGACAGATGCTTTGGCATATAGCAATGAGTATTTTAATAGAATAAAACAGAACAGCGAGATAGCTGATGGTTATAAGCCCTACTTCAAATTCAGTCATGTAACAGCCAAACTGAAGTTTACTGTTCGTCTGAAGTCTGCTTCAACTGTAGGCCAGCTGCACGTAGACAGTATCAGTTTCAAGGATTTCATCAATACGATGAAGCTTGGCATTGCAAAGTATGAATCAGGCGTAAAAAGCAACATCAACACTTGGCCGGTTGTTACAAACTATAATTCCGTTCCAGATTCTCTTCAAGACAGAATACCAGCTGTTCGCGGTCATTTCTGGCTGCGCGAACAGGATGGAACAAGTATTAGCGGAAAGAAAGAAGGAAATGGTTATAAATATGCCATTAACACTACCGACAAGAAGCCTATTGGTGACTGCATCATGATTCCGCCACTGCCAGGATCTGTAAGCTCAGCAAACATCAATCTTGAGGTATTCTTGCGTGATGAATATGGAAACCAGTATACCACTGTTTCGCCTATCAGAGTCAATGTTCCTGCAGCAGGTTGGGAGATGGCAAAGGAATACACCATCAATGTATCTATCACTCCACCTTCTAACCTCATTGATGACACCCGTGGCGCTTCTATCGGTGAATGGGGAGTCGATGTCATCAACAACACCATCGAGGTCTCTGACTAGGGGATCACGAAGCAAGGATGACAAGGATGACAAGGATGACAGGGGAAACAGGGGACAGATACTGTCAGAATTATCCCCTCAAACTTACTGGAGGTGCAAAGCAATGGCTGGGCACCTCCAGTCATTTTTCCCCAAAAAGATTTGGAAGATAAGAAAGTATTGATTAACTTTGCAGCATGGTAGAACAAGAAATGAAACGCGAAATGGGGAAATGGTTGATGGATGTGGCCAAATACATGTTCACAGCGTTACTAATTTCTACTATTTTTGCTGACATGGATAACCCCATAATTGTTTATTGTGCTGTTATTGCCGCATTTATTCTCTTATTTTGGGGATGGACATTATATGGTAACAGTTTTAAAAGTAGAACCAAGAAGAAAGGATAGGTCATGAATACAATTATTATTTCTGCATCGTTAGTGATATTTGCAACGGCCGTAGGTGTATACTACATGTATCAAGACCATCGGCAGGAGCAGAACCCGATTTCTGAATAGAAACGGATGACAGGGAATAGGCCTGTCAGAATTTATCCCGCAAACTAACTGGAGGTGCAGAGTAATGACTTTGCACCTCCAGTCATTTTTCCAAGAAAAGATTTGGAAGATAAGAAAGAGTTGTTAGGGGTAGAATTGCAGATAAAGCGACTCGATGCATTATTTTTTATCAATTATTTTGGTGATTAACTATTTCTTTGTATTTTTGCACAAAGAAACATATAATCATAAGATCCATGTGTAGTGTAAATATCAAAGTAAACGAAGACGTTCTTCGCGACATGCGTCCTGATTTAAACTCCACTGCTGCCATACGTTTGTGGGTACAGCAGATAATAGACCATCATATCCAACAAATGGAGTTTGAAGATTCAGAAACTATCAGCATTGAAGAGGCACGTGAAATGACTCTAGCAGCAGTCAGGGAAGAATACGCAAAGGTATGAACCGTAAAGAAAGTGAGTGCAGAACAAATCCCAGCGCGAGCAATGCACAACAAGAAGGTGGAAACGCAATGCTTAAATATGCTATCAGAAAACGTTGCGCCCAAAAGATTACATCTTTCTATCGAAATGTATCAAAAAAGTACAAGCATACATACTCCCTAACCATGATGGAGAAAAACATCCATGACGCCTATGATTCCATATTCCAGATTGAAAGGAATTTGTTAAGACGCGAACCTATAATATCAAGATGGAAAGGCTATTACATGGCAAATACAGACAAGTGGTATTTTGCTTATTCATTCGATGGCTGCACCATTACTGTCGTAGACGCTTGCCATGCCCAAAACATGCATGGATGAAAGAGATAAAGGGAATGTCAGGAGGCAAGGAACCAAGTGGACTCTTACCTCTGTGATGACTCTGGGGATGACAAAGGACAGGTTCCTGTCAGAATTTAATCCCTCAAAACTAACTGGAGGTGCAGAGTAAAGACTTTGCACCTCCAGTCATTTTTCCAAGAAAAGATTTGGAGATTCAGTTTTTTTATTTACCTTTGCAATAAATATGCAATAACTCATTAGACAATGCCAATAGATCAGACAGAGCGATACATCAATCCGTATACAGACTTCGGCTTCAAGAAGCTGTTCGCTACAGAGATGAACAAGGACTTGCTCATCAGTTTCCTTAATGCCCTATTTAATGGATCTAAGCAAGAGATTGTGGATATCCAATATCTGAACGGAGAACATCTGGGCGATGGCTATGGTGACAGACGGGCTGTGTCTGACGTGTACTGCATGACTGCAGATGGCAGCCGGTTCATCGTAGAGATGCAAAAGGCGGAACAGGCCTACTTCAAAGACCGTAGCATCTACTATTCAACATTTGCCATTCGCGAACAGGCACCCAAGGGAAAGTGGAATTATCATTTGGAGGATGTCTATACCATCGGAGTGATGAATTTTGAGCTGCCCAACGACGAATATCCTGCTGACAGCTATTTCCATGAGATCAAACTGAAGGATATAGCAGATAATCACGTGTTTTATGATAAACTGACGTTCATGTATCTGGAGATGCCGAAGTTCAACAAGACAGAGACAGAACTAGTAACGATGATGGATAAGTGGATGTTCGTGCTTCGCAACCTGTCACGCCTGATGGAACGTCCGCAAGCTCTTCAGGACAGAATCTTCCAAAAGCTTTTTGAGCAGGCCGAGATCTCCAAATATTCTGAAATGGAGCAGCGCCAGTATGTAGAAAGCCGCAAGGATATGTGGGACTATTTCAGTACTATGAAGACTGCCGAAGACAAAGGTCGTGCTGAAGGGCGGGCTGAAGAGAAATTGGCTAATGCCCGTGCTTTAAAAGCCAACGGTGTTCCGCTGGATATTATTGCAAAAAGTATCGGATTGACAAAACAAGAAATAGATAATCTGTAGAGATGCGGCAGGGTCATGGGGACAGTACTTGACCCACTTTTAATCCCTCAAACTAACTGGAGGTGCAGAGCAAAGACTTTGCACCTCCAGTCATTTTTCCAAGAAAAGATTTGGAAGATAAGAAGAAATATCTTAACTTTGCAATCAGTAATAATTGATACATTGATAAAGCTATGCCTACAATACTTTATGCATTTGGACTTAGATTCTACTTCTATTCAGATGAACATCTGCCCATTCATGTTCATGTAGAGAATGCTGACGGTAGGGCAAAATTCTCGCTTGAACCAAGCATTGACCTAGTGAAGAATGAAGGGATGAAGCCGAAGGACTTAAAAAAAGCCAAAACACTATGCGAGACCTTCAAGGAAGAATTCATAGAGAAATGGCATGAGCACATGGACGAACAGAGTATTAAGGAGGACTGAACTATGGCAATAATTCAAAAAGTATGGTTTGACAAAGAACGGATTTTCATGCAGACTGATGAGGGAGAAAAACTGAGTCGTCCGCTTGAAGCATTCCCTGTATTGAAAGATGCATCCACGGAGGAAAGAATGAATTTTCGTATTGGAAAATTCGGCGATGACATCAGATGGGAGGAACTCGACGAGGATATACACATCTCGAGTTTTTATGATACTACCGAACCGAATCCAAATAATGAAGTAGGTTTGATATTCAAGCGTTTCCCACAACTGGATATCGCAGAAATGGCTCATTATATTGGCATAAATAAGAGTTTACTCTGCAAGTATATTTATGGAATTAAACGTCCTAGCGAAGAACGCATGCAACAAATCAAACATTCTCTGAACGTTATGGGCCAAGAATTAATCGCTGTGTGAGTTAAGGGAATCATGTGGACTGTCCCCCTGTGATGAAATATATTCCCTCAAACTAACTAGAGGTGCAGAGTAATGGCTGGGCACCTCCAGTCATTTTTCCAAGAAAAGATTTGGAAGATAAGAAAGTATTGATTAACTTTGCAGCATAATAGTGATACATGATAAAAAGAAAAGGCAAATTAATGAGTAGCTCAACAAAGAAGAAGCTGTATATTAAAGGTAGTGACTTCTGTTGGGACTTGGCGAAACTTGTTTTCGCTGGCATCATTCTTGCCGGTATTATGGGCATGGACTTTGAGAAAGGATTACTCGTTCTTATTGCTACCATTTTTATTTGCTTGCTAGTTCTTATTGGCATAGCATTCTTTATTAAAGGTTATCAAAAATTATAAGGAGGTTAAATATGGAACTAATTATTTTTTTTACTGTAATGACTGTCATTGCTGCAATCATTTGCATCTATCAATGGATTGACATATTTAGACACCCTGATATGACTACTGAATAAGAGGGCCTGGAGATTACAGGGAATTGTCCCTCCGTGATATTATTCCCTCAAACTAACTGGAGGTGCTGAGCAATAGCTGGGCACCTCCAGTTTCATATATAATAGATGCCAAGGGACTGGTTCCTGTCAGAACGGAGAAAACAAATGTTTCTCACAAGAAAACTAATGAGAATGAGCTTTCGTGACTGAAAAATTTGGCTGTATCATGAAAAATGACTATTTTTGCACCGAAATAGACAAAAGAGGAACTAAAATCCTTGTCAACACTGAAACAATTCATGAAAAAAATCATATTCGCCCTTGTGCTGGCTTGCACAACACTGAGTACACATGCACAGCTGATTGCCGTTGGAACGGAGCTTTCTTCTGACGCCATGATGATACCCAACCTAAGCCTTGAGATGGTGACGGGCAACAAGAGTTCGTTCAGTATCAGTGCGATGGGCACGTCGACATCCTATTTATTCAAAAAGACCAGCGGCATCATGGTCCAGCCAGAGTTCCGCTATTGGTTCTCAGGTCGCCCTATCAGCCGATTCTTCGTAGGCATCGGAGCTATTGGCGGTCTGTTTGACATCACCACCAACGGCAAAGTGTATGACGGCTATGCCCTCGGCGGCGGCATCACCTACGGCTATGTCATCAACGTGAACACGAAGATTCCCTGGCTGAAAGACCGTCTGAATATCGATATCCACAGCGGTTTCGGTGCTATCTTCTACCGTCGCAAGGAGTATTTTGAGGCGGACAACTTCGATACCGACTACGCCGTCGACGGTCATCAGCAGGCCAACGCCAACGGCTATTACCTTTTGCCCACCCGCATCGGTGTGTCGGTGGTCTACATTTTCAACTAACCCAAGACTTGCTACTCAAAAAAAAACGCTACACCACCTATGAAAGAATCAAGACGCCTCACTACCCTACTGCTCTGCATCATTGCCCTGCTACCGTTTGCCACACTTCAGGCTCAGGAGCCCATGCACATCAAGGGTAACATCAAACTGCTGAACAAGACCGACAACACCGTCATCAAGACCAACGAACGACTGTGGTACGGTATGTTCTCAAGCAGAGAGGTGGCTGAGCGCGTGCAGAAGGAGGTGGATCGCATCGCTTCAATCGAAGACATCATTGATCGCGAGGATCAGTTCAAAGCCCTACAGAAGAAGGAGAAACTCGTAGCCAAGACCTCCGCCTCGACACGCTCGTTTGACGAGAACTGCGTAGCAGGCATGGCGCTGCTGTTCGTCACCACGATGGAATATGCGACGACGATTCTTGAAATACGTGAGGGCGTAGCAGAATACAAGGATGTCGTGGTATCCGTGCAGCGTACCGGTGAGGTCGTGTCAACAGGTAAGATGCGTGAAGGCGAGATGATTGGCGGCGGTATCGTTGCCGATGCTGATGACGGCTATGAGCGTTTCCCCATCCATCTGAACCTGCCGCCATACAGTGCCCGCCGCGATGCACGACTGATTATTCAGGTCTATGCCGTAGACTGTGTCAACGAGGACACCGTAGACTACTGCACCCCGTTCATGGCTGAAGGTGAGGAATACCACACCTTGCAGAACAAACGCATGGCCTATAACTTCAAGAAGAACGACAAGCTATCGTTTGTCTTCGACAGCGCCCATATCTTCAACGGTGAGGATCGATACAACCTGCACACGATGGTGAAATGGAAGAAGCAGAACACCAAGCGCAGCTATCAGGGACCGTTCAAAATGTCGCTCGAAGACTACCACCACGTGTTTAAAGATACCCTCATAGAGGGCACCTGCCTGCGCCGCCGTCCGTTCAAGCTGCTTGACTTCTCGCCTGCCTTGGCACAGGTGAAACTGACCAGCGACTTCTATGAGGATGCGAAATCTCAATATGACAAGAAGATGACGGACTTGAGTCTGGTGTTCCAAGTGGGTACCGACCAGCTGACAACCGACTCGATGAACCAGGTGAAGGTGAACAACTTGATCAAGGAGTTGAAGTCATACGGCGACCAGCTGATGTCGCCCGTCATCGAGGGTGCTGCATCGCCCGACGGTTCGCGTACCACCAACGAGCAGTTAGCCCGTAAGCGTGCTGAAAAGGCACGGGCAATGGTAAGTCCGTACCTGCCCAGACACGCCACACCTTCAGTCAATGTAAAGGTTCACACCTGGGATGACGTGATTGCCATCTTGCGCAAACAAGGACATGCCGAAGAAGCCGATGCCATCTCACAGATGTCGGGTGACGATATCCGCATGACGGCCTCTGTGAAGTCTATTCCCACCTATGATCAAGTGATTGAGCCCGTGCTGATTCAGTTACGCTCGATGAAATGCCGCTATCAGGTGCTCAGAAGCTACGTGATGACCCCAGAAGAGTGCGTCGAGGCATGGATGAAGCACAAGAAAGCGTATATAGCCGGTGAGAAACACTTCTCGCCTGGCGACTACTATAACCTGTTCAGCGAGATTACCGACAGTGCCGAACTGGATCTGCTGACCCACGTGGCTTGGCGCGAGATTACACAGATTCCGGACTATGAGGTGGAGAGCAAGATGGCTCCCTATGTAGCCAACCGCGTGGCACTGATGGACCTGCGCCGCGGACAGCCGAATTCAGCCACGCTGGCGCCCTTCATCGACTACTCACGTCCGAACATCAATGCCAGAAAGCCTATTGATGATATGACAGTGGTCATCATGAACCGCCGAGAGATTGTTACCAACCAGGCCGTCACGTTCTATCAGGAACAGAAGCTTGACTCTGCGATGTACCTGATCCGTCTGTTAGAGAAAGGCGGCATCAAGGATAAAAACGTTGAGATGCTGAAGACGCTGATGGACTTGAAGCAGTTGCACTTCGTCAACCAAAGCTCAGCCGAATATCAGGCTGCAAAAAAGCGCGTATTGGCAGCCAACAATGACAACAAGGCCATTCTCTACACTGAGATTGACGAATGGGGCATGCAGGACCAGGCAGGACAGTTCGTTGACAAGATGGACGACGAGAATCCGAAGAAATGGTACCTGAAAGCACTGCTGTCAGTGCCTAAGGAGGGACAGGATGCCAGCAGTCTGGTAGGTGACGACGGACTCTTCGAAGCTGACAGCGACAACAAGAGCGAAAGTGGTGTCAACGAGTGCTATCCGCTACTTGAAAGCATCGATGAAGGACTGCTCATGATGGATAAAGGCGAAGCTTACTACAAGGGCTACATGGAGGCCAAACAGCAATATATGGACTCTCATGACGGTCAGTTGCCCGCCGTGGGCGAATGTCTGAACCCACAGGCGCAGACCGCTGAGAAGAAAGAGGAGAAGAAAGCAGAGCCTGAGGCAGCTGTCAACCTGGAGAATATTCCCCACTATCTTGCCTATCTGCAGGCCTGCTTCGACATTGATGCCGCTTTCAAGAAATACTATTTCGCTGAAGGAGCCATCAACGAGAAACTGCGCCGCCAGTACCCCTATAAGAAAAAGAATATACCAGCCTACCGGCTGTTGTTCGAGAAGCTGCATGCTCGTGATAAGATTATGATGAACAAGCCTGCAAAGAAGAAGAAGGACGACATGGAAGGCGACGAAACAACGGGAAACGATCAAGACGAAAAGAAAGAATCGTCAGATGAATAACCGTTGACATACCGCTTGTGACGAAAAAAGAACAATGAAGATACATCTATTTACAGCACTCTTCCTGCTGATTGCCACAAATATACAGGCAACACCCAAGCAAGGCTCAAACGCTTCGCTGGCACCAAGACTTGTCAACGTGCCATCGTTGCTGCCCGACTATGCCGCACCAAAGGACACCACCCGATGGGGTGAGGACGATGACGAGTCGGAAGGCGAACAGGAAGAACGTACGCAACGCAACCTGGCAAAAGGCTTCAATGCCCGCGACTATATCCTGGAGACCCGATATGTCCCCGATGGAGAGACGTTCAGGCGAAATGCCGACTCAGCATCGTTTCTGAATAGATTCCTCAATCATACGTTTATTCAGCTGGGCGCAGGTGTTGAGAAGATTGTGCCGCCACCTGCTACGGAGTTCGAGATTGACATGCTGACCAACTACCGAATCGCTGTCGGTAAGGAGATTAACCGCTTCAACACCTTCCGCCTGCAGTTTGATGCCGGCCTCGGCTATCAGCGCGCCAGGAACCTCACCTTCCGCAAGATGGGCGTCCGACTGGACCATCTATACAGTCTGTCATCGTATATGGCGGGCTATAACCCCTCGCGACTGCTCGACGTGTCGACCCTCTTCGGACTGGGACTGCAGCAGTCATCTATCAGCGGCGGTGAATCGAAGATGTCGTTCGAAGGTCATGTGGGCTTGGTTGGCAAATTCTTCACAGGTCCTCATGCTTATGTCTACGTGGAACCATACGCTGGAATGGGTGGCGATCAGATGGACCTCAGCGGTGAGCGCAACTGGCGCGGCACCGACTTCTTCTACGGGGTCAACGTAGGTCTTATCTACTACATTCGCAATAACCTGTCGCCGCAATCGCGCTTCCGACTCATCGAACACCGTGCAAGCCATGACAAACTAGCCAAGCCCGACTCACTCCTGATGTCGTGGCAGCAGCCCTGGATAGCCCAAATGTCAACAGGCGTAGCCCTGATGTCATCGCCCCGATTGGGAATGATGGAGACACTCGGCAGCGAACTGTCGATATCAGTAGGTAAATGGCTGTCGCCCGTCATCGGCTTCCGTGGAACGCTGTCATCACGAAAGACAGCCTGGAACAAGCATGTCACCAAAGCGACCGAGGCTCCCTATCATCCCGAATATACCGAGATTTACAACAATACCTACCGCAGCGTACGCATCGAGACCATGCTCAATCCCATCGGCTTCCTGAGACGCTTCAACTGGAATGCGCCCTGGGGCTTCTATCTGTTGGGCGGTATCGAACTGGGTGAGCTGAACAAGCCACAGAGCACCGAGCTGAACTGTAGCAGTCAGGCCTATTGTGCTGGCGTAAACGTTTGGTGGCAGCCCACCGAAGGCTTGAAACTCTTCGTGGAGCCCCGCTATTCACGTCTAATCTACCGTATTCCCTACACGAACGTAGAATGGAAGGGTAAGTTTGCCGATGACAATGTGACCATCAACTTCGGTATAGCTATAGAAACACGCGACATCAAGCACTGGTACAAAGAGCCCTCGTTTGAGTATCAGTACCTGTATGACCCCATGTATAAGCTAACTGTTGGTCTGGGTGGCGGTACGAACCTCATACAGCCTACCATCAGCATCAAGGACGGAAACTCCATCGGCTATGACGGACTGCTCTTTGGCGAGTATCACTTCGACCGTTTGAAGTCGGTACGACTGGGCATCGAATATATCGCCCTACGCCGTTCGAGCCTCACCGAGTTTACCGACTATAACAATGAGAACCCCACAGAAGAATACTCGCCCGTGCCCCGTTATGGTCTGTGGAATCATAAACACAATGTGATTGCCATCTCTCCAGGCTTCCAGGCCAACCTGAACCAGTTGCTCTTCGACTACCAGTCGGCACCCATGAAACTGCACGCTTTCATCGGTCCCACTTGTTTCATTCGTTTGAAACCGAAGTCAACAATCTCAGAACTGGAGCGAGTCATGCTGAACCACAGCGTAGAACTGAATATCCCACAGAAGAACACCTTCCACGTGGGAGCGCACTTCGGCTTGAAGCTCGACTACCGCATCAACCGATATCTGGGAGCTTTCTTCTCGCCCACGCTCTACTGGATTGGCAATATGGACCTGCCTGGCACTAACCTGACTAAGCTGAATCTTATTCAGACTTTCAATATCGGTGTTCAGTACAGCCTGATGAGAGACTAAGACAACAGCCGAGTTGCAAACGATTAAACGCATTTCCAAAACAGAAAACAGACATCTGCCCTATGAAAAGAATCTTCTTCCTGATAGCCATGAGTTGCATGATGCTTGCCCAACTGCCGGTGCAGGCACAGTCAATGAAAAACCGCAAAGCATTGTTGGCTGCCATCGATACCATCGTGCGTAAGTACTCTCATGAGCCCGCCCATCAGGACATTATCGAGGAAAATATCAAGGCTTTTGAAAAAGACGCCGATTTCATCGCGAGTATTGCACGATGCTACTATAACTATGTGTGGCTTGAACAAGAAGATGGACCACGTGAACAGAAATTCGGAACACGAGAGCCAGAGAAAGCTTATAAATACATTTATCGTGCACTCCACATGGATACCACCTGTGTACAAGCATATCTTGTAGCTGCAGATATTGAAGAGAACGAACTGCGCCATGAAGAGGCTGGAGAATGGTATAAAAAAGGAATTGCTCAATGTCCCAACTCTCAAGATCTTGCTATTGCCTTTTCTCTACATAAGGCCAGGGATAATATGGATGATGCTATCGAGGAACTGAAGAAAAAAGGTCAGAGCGATCCGAACTTCAAAACCGATCTTGAGATTGCCCGACTCTATCTGAGAATGGAAGCTCTGACAGGTCAGCCAAGCTATATCGTTTCATCTGCTCAGTATTTCTTGAAGTGTAATCTTAGCGACCTTACTGAGAACGACTTACAACAATTCCTCATCGGCCTTAGTGTAACCCAACACTGGCAAGAAGCAAAACCTGTAGCTGAGCGGGGAACGAGTTTGTATCCCGAATCGTTTGTCTTTGCAAAATACTACTATCAGAGTTTGGTAAACCTTAAGGAATGGGAGGGTGCTCTTAAGGCTTACAATAACATGAAGAAAACTCCAAAGTATAAGTTAGACCAGCGTGACGAGGCTTATCTTGGTAATGTATATCGCGGACTGAAGCGTTATGATGATGCAATGGAACAGTATGAAAGAGTCATCAATGCAGAAGACAAATCAGGCGTATCTATTGCTAATAACGGTATTAAGTCAGCGATGGATGAACAAGTAAAAGCCTTTATGAAAGAGAAACGATTTGACGAAGCGGCAGCTTTCTATCAGAAGTTTGTGGATAGACGACAAGCAGAAGGAAAAATGGATGCTACTATTTGGGGTAACTATGCTGGTATTTTCTTGCAGCAATCATTGGAGCTAACAGGAGAAGAGAAAATTCCTGTTTTGCGTAAAGCTGGTAACATTTTGGATGAATGGATTGCCATTGAAACCTATGCAAATAACAAATCAATTGCATTAGAGCAACGACAGGCTGTTGAATCTGAAATATATAAGGTCGATGAATCTAATCGCCAGAATTTGCTAGACCAATATAAAAGACAGATTGACTTTGTCGAATCTCTTAAGGATGAAGAGAAAACATCTGGTGTAATGAAAAGATATGAAGCCACATTGGGATATTATTATAATGACCATGTAAAGGTATTCCTTAGTACGAAATCTGTCAAAGATAAAAATGCATTGAAAGAAGCAGGTGAATATGTTAAGAGCAAAACAAGCAATCAAGCTCTCATAGACACCATCAATGAACATTTTACTGTATTGAAGATTAAATGACCCTCGATGAATTCTACATGCAGCGCTGTCTGCAACTGGCTCGCAACGGACTACGGAACGCAAGGCCCAACCCAATGGTGGGAGCTGTCATCGTGGCGGATAGGATCATCGGTGAGGGTTATCACGTTCGATGCGGACAGGGTCATGCTGAAGTGAATGCCTTCGCCTCAGTACGGCCCGAAGATGAGCATCTGCTGCCACAAGCCACTATCTACGTTTCATTAGAGCCCTGCTCGCATTACGGAAAGACCCCACCTTGTGCCGACCTGATTATACGGAAAGGCGTGAAGCGCGTAGTGGTAGGCTGTATTGACGAGTTTGCCGAGGTTCAGGGACGTGGTATTCAGAAACTACGTGATGAGGGCATCGAAGTGACGGTAGGCGTCTTAGAGGAGGAATGCAAGGCGCTCAACCGACGTTTCTTCACTTTCCATCGCCTCGCGCGCCCGTACATTATATTAAAATGGGCACAGACAGCCAACGGGTTCATAGACAATCACGGAGAGGCTATGGCCATCTCTACACCGTTTACGAAGATGCTCAGCCATAAACTGAGGGCAGAAGAAGATGCAATCCTCATCGGTCGTGTGACCGACGAGCGCGAACATCCGCAGCTTACCGTACGTGAATGGTATGGAGATCACCCCAAGCGACTGGTCATAGACCGTCATCATCCGTTGAACATCGAAAGCCTACATGCTCACGGCATCCAATCACTCATCGTAGAAGGTGGAGCCAAGACGCTCCAGTCCTTCCTTGATGATGACCTTTGGGACGAAATTCGCGTTGAAACCGCACCTTTTACCATCACTGGCGGTACTCATGCACCGATGATTCCCGCCAATGTATCAGTTGTTTCTGTCGATCAATTCGACGGAAACGCCATCCAGGTATTTCGCCGTTGCTGAAATCCTGACATTCTTCTTCCCCTGCATATCCACATAAGCTACCAGTCGACCGCCATGCACACGTAGACGGTTCAGCTGTCGGCGTCCGGCCACTGAGCTGTCCATGATATCACCATTCTCCATACCTAACAGACGAGCCCCGGACACACGTAGCGTCACCTCATGGTCGGCATCCTTCACCAGACGTCCCTCAGCATCAATGACATCAACAAACACATGCATCACGGAGTCGGTTGAAATACGTAGGGCGACTGGAACACCTGTAGTCTTAATCTCATAGGTAGCACCATTGTCGGCTTCACAACGCAACGAACCTTCTGCATAATCTATATCCCAATAAAGAATGTCAGTGGCAGTATCACGGATAGGTTCACCGCCTACTGGCTGTCCATTCAGCAACAACCGCGCAGATGACGCATTCGTATAGCACATGACACGCACTTTCTCACCATCCCGATAATTCCAAGTGTCATTCGCATAAGGATGAGGAGCCTGAGCACGTCCGTTCCACCCTTTCCTCATCGTACCGATATAGCAGACGGGTAGTTCGCTCCATAACGAGGCACGATACCAACCCAATGGCTTTCGCTGTCCGGCCAGATCCAACAGTCCTGCCGATGAACCGCGTGCCGGCCAGGTTCCACTCTCACCAAGATAGTCAATGCCTGTCCACAGGAACTGACCGAAGATATGTTGATGGTCCCTAACGGCTTTCCATGCAGGGAGATCATGACGATTCTCAGAACCGTAAATGACACGTTTGGGATATTTCTGGTGATCTTCATCATAACGACTCTCCGTGTAATTATAGCCCACAACATCGATGACTTCGGGATAAATTGTCTCATTCGACATCACCACACCTGCTAAGGCACCCGTCGTTGGACGTGAGGTATCGATAGATTTCACCACCTTCGACAACCTTTCAGCAATACGTCCTATGCGTTCAGCATTAGGCTGGTCAGGCTTATAACCTCCATAGGCTGGTTGTGTGAACGATCCATCGCCATCGAGGACCTGGTGGGTGTAAGGATCGTTGGGATAGTCTACCTCGTTACCTATCGACCACATGAACACAGAAGGATGACAACGGTCTCGACGCACCATATCAGCTACATCGCGCTCTATCCATTCTTCAAAATAAGTATAAGTACCCTGATAGCCTGGGCGCCCCTGATTCCAGCCTTTCATCCATTTACGCTTAGGAAACTCCCACTCATCGGAAGCCTCATCCATCACTAAAAGGCCGATTTCATCGCATAAATCATACAGTTCAGGAGCATGAGGATTATGACTCATACGGATAGCGTTCACCCCGATGGCTTTCAACTCCATGAGTCGACGACGCCACACTTCCTTCGGCACAGCAGTACCCAACACACCGGCATCATCATGCAGACAGACGCCCTTCACTTTCATCCACTGTCCATTCAGTGCAAAGCCACGGTCTGGGGAGAACTCTAATGTGCGAAGTCCGGCGCGAACAATAGAAGTATCAGCAATAGAAACTCCATCAGCAGTAGAGCCTGACAAGATTGTCTTGACGGTATAGAGATAGGGAGTCTGGAGGGTCCAGCGATGAGTATTCTTAACCGTGAGCATTACTGTCTTCTTCTCTTGTGAACCAATCTTAGTAACCGAAGAAGAAACAAGGCGACCATCGGCATCCCATAGCTCAACACGAGCTGACAAAGGTTGTTTTATGGATTTAACCTTCTGTTCGTCGGTAGTCTCCACATCCACTTCGACAACAGCCTTGTGCTGATTTATGCGGTTTAATCGGTAAGCCATTCCCCATTGAGCCA
The DNA here is from genome assembly GCA_017460515.1 of Prevotella sp. Taxonomy (GTDB): domain Bacteria; phylum Bacteroidota; class Bacteroidia; order Bacteroidales; family Bacteroidaceae; genus Prevotella. The sequence continues at coordinate 54,906 of JAFUAY010000040.1, read as the reverse complement.
GATGAACAGCCGGTGCACTGACTATCCAAACATGACGATTAATGCCCGAACCCGTATACCAGCGAGAATCGGCAGCCTGCGAATGGTCTACCCTTACGGCTATCACATCGTTACCAGCCAAGCGGCCTTGATCATCTCGGTGCAGAAAAGGAGTCACATTATACAGGAACGATGCAAAGCCACTGGGACGGCGACCTGCCAACTGTCCGTTGACATACACTTCAGAATGATTGTAAACACCTTCAAAATAGAGGTAATACTGTGCGTCAGACTGAGCAGGCAACTGCGCAAAACGGTTGGTTTTATCCATTCTGTACCAGCCTATACCACCAGGCAGATAACCTTGACAGGAACCTTGATCAGCAGTCATTACCTGTTCTACACCCCAATCATGAGGCAGTTTTACACGATTCCATCGGGAATCATCGTAATTCACCTCCTTCATATCAGCAGTTTCTCTCACATTCCACGACGAGTCAATACGCAGGAAACGCCAACCGTCATTCATCAGTTCAGCATGACCAAACGACACCTGAGCTCTCACCACACCTGACATGAGAGTCAATAAGACAAATAGTAAATACTTTTTCATTGCTACGTTTAGCTATTCGTTAGTACCGCCAAAATTACAATAAAAAAGGGGAAAAAACAAAGAAAAGTGTGACTTTTACATTAAAAATACGTATTTTTGATGCATTTTTTACACTTTTACGATGTTCAATACGTTTTTTTTCTAATTTTGCACGATGTATGGAACAGATGCAATTTTCAGCCATTGTCATCATGGCAATACTCACTGCAAAGTTGTTGCTGCTACCTGAACGCACACTAGCAAAGACATCTTTGGGTCGAGCTCGCTGGCTACTGACAGCGAGTACTGCTTTGTTAGCCATCCAATTCACACTTCAATACGCCCTACACCTGCGTAGTACAGGTCATGTAGCAATGGCCATCATGCTGAATCTGGCCTTCTTCATGCCTGTCACCACATTATTCACATTGGCCATCCTGTACGTCATACGTCCCAACCACGTCACAAGACTTGACAAACTGATACTGATACCTACTTGGTTCGGTGCATTAGGATTCCTTGCCTATGGACTTGCGGACGGTTCAACTCCATTCGAGGCAGAAACCATGAGATTGAAATGGTGTGAAGCTGCAGCAGGTTTCTGTTACGAAGCCATGCAACTTTACTATTTCTTCCGAAACACGAATGAGTTGCGGATGCTCAGGAAGACCCTTGCCAACTACTACGATCGTGATACCGACGGAATGCTGAGTTGGATGGAGGTAAGTATCAGCTTGCTGGCAATCATTGCTTTAATGGTCCCACCCATCATCTTTTCCAACGGGTGGTGACTCATTCTGTTCTCTTTAACCGTCTTTGCAGGTATCTTCTACATGATAGACAGTTTCTGCCTATATGTAGTGGGAACCTCGTCTGCGAAGGTTAGAGAAGCTGAGCAAAGCGATGAAATTGAAGAAAACGAAGCGAAAGAGCATGAGAATATTTTATATATCGATGGAATCGATAAAAATAATGACTACGACTCTAAAAAACTCGATTCCATCAGCCATGACGTATTCTTACGTATTGCGCAGGCAGTATCACAATGGACTGAGCGCGGCGGACATCTGCGGACAGGTATCAAGATGCCAGATGCCGCTAATGAGATTGGCGTTCCGCGCTATCAACTGTCACAGTGGCTGCGCCACCAAAACAAGCGTTATAGCGACTGGATTACCGAACTGCGCATAGAAGAAGCCAAGCGCACACTGACAATGCATAACGACTGGAGCAATGAGGCGGTTGCACTGCATTGCGGATTCAACGACCGTAGCTATTTCCAAAAGAAGTTCAAGGAAAGCACGGGAATCACCCCCACCGATTATCAGATAAAAATGAGAGATTAGGTCAAAAAATCTCGATGACTGTGTAGATTATTACAATTTACACACCTAATTTGTGTAGAGTACACACCATTGTCAAAAATTACACACCTTGATTGTAGAAAAGGCACTACCTTTGCATCGGAAATCAGAGATAAAAGGTAAAAAGACTAAATATAGACACATAAAAACGAAATTAACCGCCCATAGACCTTAACCTCAAAAAAAAAAGAAAAAGAACAAAACAAATTAAACATGCAAGAACTAGAAATTCAACTCTATCAACTGGTGCTGCTCCTTGGAGGAACGGTCAACCTGTTGATAGCGTTTGTTCTAGTTCACAACAACATCTGGTATGCTGACTACGATGTCTATCGTCGTGCCCGCTGTCTGACAGCCATCGCCATGGCTGCGTTCGGACTGGGATTCCTGGGACATGCCACTTTCGAATGGCGTCTCTCATGGCCCGAAGGCGCGTCTGCTCTCACACTTACCTACTTCCATATAGGGGCCGTGGTCTTCGGTTGGAGCCATACCTCACTGATGCGACCCACCTATCCACCCCGTTCTGTAGTGGTACGCGACCTTATATTATTAATGGTGGGCATCACTTGCTATTGGATCGGACTGCGGCAGGACTTCTGTTTCTTCATCTTTTTCATGCACGGCGGCTATATTGCCTACAAGTTCTATAGCACCTACCTGAATACGCGACATAATCTTCAGCACAGACAAGCTGACGTAAAGCCATACAGCTGGTGGACACCAGAGGTAAAGAGTATGATACTCAACTATCATCACTCATTTGCCATTTCATGTCATCTCATCATCCTCTTCGGACTGGGAGGCGTTGTCATCACTGCCCTCTTCCCTACTTCGATATGGCCGTTCATCATCCTGATGTTGGCAGGCATGATCGTGTTTGTCTATATCTTCTACTCACTGACAGAATACGGAAACGTTATTGACGCTGCCACTAATGCCACAGAAGATGCCGTTACCATGGAGGAACTAAAACGACGGCTGGCAAAGAAATAGAAGTACCTGATTGTTAAATAGATATAATTCTATGCAAAAACTTGGTACTTTGTATTGCAAGGTACTGTAATAATACTTATATTTGCACCCGATAACCATTCCTTTCACCGATTAGTCGCGTCCGGAAGTGGCTAAGAAAGGCTAAAAAGTATAAGTATGAATATCGAGAATGCAAAGTCACAGATGAGAAAAGGGATGCTTGAGTATTGTGTACTGCTATTACTGAAGCAACGCCCGTCATACGCCAGTGACATTATCCAACAACTGAAGGAGGCTAAGCTGCTTGTGGTTGAGGGAACCCTCTACCCACTACTGACACGTCTGAAGAACGACGGACTGCTGGAATACAAATGGCAGGAATCCACCCAGGGGCCTCCCCGTAAGTACTACGCCCTCAGCCGCGAAGGCATCAAATGTCTCGATGGGCTTGACGCTGCCTGGGCTGAACTCTCTAACACTATCCAATATCTAAAGAACATCCCAACTGAATTTCATCTTTAAACCGTTATGAAAAAGAATATCACCATCAACCTCTGTGGCCGTCTCTTCCAGATAGATGAAGATGCCTACGAGATGCTGCAGCATTATATTGACTCACTCCGTTCACACTTCGGTCGCCAGGCTGAAGGTAACGAGATTGTAAACGATATCGAAGAGCGCATAGCCGAACTGTTCGACGAACTACAAACACGTGGCACGATGGCTATCACTATCGAACACGTGAAGGATATCATCACCCGCATTGGCAAGCCAGAACAGATGGATGACAATGAAGGTCAGACGCCAAACGACTCTGAGGAAGCTCATAATAGCAAGCAACAAAGTAGCGGCAATGCCTTCGACGACCTACGTTCTTCAGGCAAGAAGGCATACGAAAGTTTCCGTGCCAGCACTGCCGGGAAACGCCTTTACCGTAATCCTAATGACAAGATCGTGTTCGGCGTACTCTCAGGATTGGCTGCCTATACCAACACATCGGCAATCCTATGGCGCCTGTTTGCCGTCATCTTCACCTTTTTCTATGGTGTAGGCTTCATTATCTATCTCGTCATGGCCCTTATCATTCCTGAGGCCAGGACGCCCGAACAGCGCTTACAGATGGAGGGTAAGGAAGTAAACCCTCAGAACCTGGCCGACATGGTGATTGACGACAAAGAGACCAAGCCCGCCGAGAGTACGCCTCTACGTGAGATTATCTCCGTATTGTTCAAGATTGTCGTAGCCTTCTTCGTAGTCATCGCCTGTATCGTGGGCGGCGCACTCGCCATTGCCTTCCTGGGGATCCTCATGACTACCGTCTTTGCTTTCATCATGCCAGCCAGCAGTGCCATCGCCCTACCCTTCACACTTAGCGGCATGGGACTCACAGAAATCTGGCAGGAACATCCCGCCATGCTGATTACCTTAGTACTGGCACTGTTGCTGGTATTGTTCATCCCCGTCTATGCCATTACCCACATGGTCTTGTCACTCTCCAAGAAGATTAAGCCCATGGGCATAGGTCAGCGTATCGGATGGATCGTTCTCTGGCTGATTGCCCTCTGCACTCTGATTCCCTTGGGAAGCACCGTTGGATGGCTCCACGATGAATACCGCCATCAGCGCTGGGGCAACATCAATGTGAAGATAGACGTAGAACAAGAACCGCAGGAAGAGGGTGAACTGACAGACTCAATGTCTATCACCGCCTTCAGCGACACGCTGTCTACTGACACACAGAATGTGGGCAAAGAAAGAAGAGAAAACAATGGTTTCTCAACGAGAAAACAATAGTTTCTCTCTAGGAAAACATCGTTTCCTCCAAAGGAAAACATTGTTTTCTCACGTGAGAAAACAAAATATTCTCATAAGGGAAAACATTGTTTCCTCCAAGGGAAAACATTGTTTTCTCAATGAGAAAACAAAAGTTTCCTGCATGGAAACTAATATAAAATTTTGCTGCCACCTGCCACCTTGCTGCCACCACCCGTAATCACCTGACTATCAACAATATACAGAGAAAGGTGGCAGAGTGGCAGCAAAACAAAAAAAATAAAAAATCGCAACAGGATTATCTTTCCTTGATAAGGAGGGAGGCTGTTGGTAAGCTACTCTTGATAGAGACTTGCGTGCTGCCTTTCTTTTGTCCACTGCGTATCACGAGGAGGGCGCGACCCTTCCAGGTGGTGGCGTGTGCTGACGTCTTTGGCTCGCGATCCTTCAAATCGGCAGAGGCAAAGGCTAGCAATTGTCCTTGGCCTTTCACGATGGCTTCACAGGGTATGGCAGCATCAGGACAGACGCGTCCCTCACAATCCACTACCTCTACGGTGATGAAAGCAAGATCTTGCCCGTCGGCAGTCATCACAGAGCGGTCGGCAGTAAGTCGCAGTTGTGCAGGTTCGCCGGCTGTGCTTAGTGTCACCTTTTGTCCTTGGGCATTGACGGCTTTCAGTGTTCCAGGCTTGTAGGGCAGCGTAAAAGTAGCTTTGAACTGGGTGCTCTCATCCACTTTCCTATTCCCTACCAGCTCGTCGTTTAGATAAAGATTGACCCAAGCCGACTTGGTATAGACTTCCACATCGATGGGCTTACCTTCCCAAGAAGGAATATTATCGCCTTTCCTGTCAAGTCCGCCCTGCCAGTTCCAACTTTCCCAAGTAGGCCAAACGCTCCAGGACGTCTCATGAATCTTTCCCCGATAGCCATCCGGTTCCCTGACCGCCATATAGAGATTCTCTTCCTCGGAGGAGCTGGGTGAGCTGTTCCACAACATTTCGCGATAATGGCTGATGGGCTTTCGCCAACCTGTGATATCTACATCACCGCAGTAGGCTCCATGCCAGTCTGGAATACCGCCTGCCACCCAGTGTTCACCAGCTTTTTCACCTTCATAATAGGTGCGACCGATGCCTGACTCACCCAAGTAGTCAAGACCCGTCCAAACGATATCGCCTACGATGTATGGGTATTTCTGAACCAGCATCCAGTTCTTGAAGGCATCACGCGGATAGCTCTCCGTCTGCCACATCACTCGTTGGGGGTCACGCTCGTGGTCGGTGGCATGCTTGTGAATCATATAGTTATAGCCCACCACATCGAGAACCTCAGCATGGGGGTCATAGATCTCCCAATCGTTGTCCCAGGCGCAGAGAGCCTCTGTAACAGGACGGGTGTTATCGATGTAGTTAACCAGTTTCTTCATTTTTCTGGCAGTGGTCACCACACGAATATCCTTACGTTCTATCACCTCGTTGCCAATGCTCCAACTGATGATACTGGGATGATGGCGATCGCGGAGCATCATCGCTGTGATATCTTCTTTGTAGCAGGAGTCTATGAGGGTGGAATAGTCGTACTTCGACTTAGCCGAGCGCCATCCGTCGAAGGCTTCATCGATAACCAGCATGCCCAACGAATCGCAGGCATCGAGGAAGGCGCGCGAGGGAGGATTGTGACTGGTGCGAATCAGGTTGAAACCAGCTTCCTTCATCAGTCTCACCTTGCGTATCTCGGCTGCGTCGAATGCCATAGCACCCAGGATTCCGTTGTCATGATGAACACAAGCGCCATTGATAAGCAGGGGTTTGCCGTTGAGCACGAAGCCTTTCTCTGCATCGAACTCAATGGTGCGGATGCCGAACTTCAGATGCTTCTCTTCAATGACGCGCCCTTTCTCCTTCACACGGACGATAGCCTCATAGAGATACGGATCGTCAGGCGACCACATACGGGGATGATTGATGGTGAACGTCTGACCAAACGTAATCTTGGCCTTGGGCTTCATCATGAAGTATCCCCTCTCTACCATTGACTGTCTTGCTTTTTCATTACTGGGATGCGGTGTGAAGTCGCCACCTGTCAGCGCCACCTCTATATCATCAATCTGATGGGGTTGCTTTCCTTCATTGACGAGCGGAATCTGAAGACCCACTTTCGTCGTATGATTGTATTCCTGATTGATATGAATAGCAATGCCAACGTCGCTGATATGCGCTTCAGACAATGTTTGCAACCATACATGACGGTAGATACCGGAACCAGAATACCAGCGGCAATTGGGCTGTTCACTGTTATCGACCTTCACAACTACCTCGTTTAGTTCGGAAGATTTACCCTTCACCTCTTTAATATACGGTGTAGCATCTACGGTGAAAGGTGTAAAACCATAGGCATGCTGTCCGGCCTTCTGTCCGTTGACAAACACCTCAGCCTTCTGGTAGACTCCCTCGAAATGAAGTTTCACCAGTCCTTCTCTCAATTTTGAACGCTCAACTCTGAATGTCTTCTTGTATTCGCCCTTTCCACCTTGGAACCAGCCCCCGCCAGTACCAGTTGCGCCAGTCTGCGAATCGGGCGACGTATAGATGTCCCAGTCATGCGGCAGATTGACGCTGACAGTCTTTCCATTACGGGAAAACTCCCAATCATCATCAAACAAGACTTGGGTTTGGGCCTCAGCTTCCGTCCATGTTAACAGAATCGCCAGAATTGCGAATAATTTATTCATAACTGTGTAGGGATTGGAGATAAGACCAAAGCCTACATTGCTGCTACGCAGCTGTTTCTTCTCCTGAGTTTCTCCAGAAGACGACTGGGCATGAACGCATAAGGCAGTCATCAGAACGAGGACAAGTGAGAAAGCGGTCTTTTTCATATCAATGGTTCGTTTTTAGTCATTATATTGCGACAAATTTACAATATCTTTTAGTTAAACACTTTGCATATCATCATAAAAGATGTTAAAGAATGATTAAATTGGCAGGTAGAAAGAATAAATCCACAATTATTCGCTGTATTCGCGATTATTTCCTATCTTTGCAGACGCAACTAAAACATAAAACTATGAAAGTACTACTTATCAACGGAAGCCCCAGAGAGAACGGCAACACGATGCTGGCACTGAAAGAGGTGGCACAGACACTGAACAGCGAGGGTATCGAAACAGAGATTATCAGTATTGGTAAACAGGCAGTACAGGGATGCATAGCCTGTGGCTGGTGCGGACGCACTACACCCAGGTGTACCTTCCGCGACGAACTATATAATAAGGTGTGGCGAGTAGTTAAGGACGGCATCGACGGAATGGTCATCGGCTCGCCTGTTTACTATGGTGGTCCGAACGGTTCACTCTGTGCCCTACTCGACCGTGTGTTCTATTCGCTGGGTAGCGAACTGCGATTCAAGCCTGGTGCCAGCGTGGTGGTCTGCAGAAGAGGAGGTGCCTCGGCTGCCTTCGACCGCCTGAACAAGTATTTCACCATTCTGAACATGCCCATCGTCAGTTCTCAGTATTGGAACATGGCATACGGACAGACGCCCGGACAAGTCGCCCAGGACGAAGAGGGTATGCAGACCATGCGCACACTGGGACGCAACATGGCGTGGATGATACGGAAACTGAACGTCAGCGAGGAAGGACATCCACAACTGGAGAGTCCGGTGAGAACGAACTTCATCAGATAAAAATAATTAATTATCATGCCAGAAAAGTGGTAATACAACTTTTTTTACTACTTTTGCAATCTGAACATTACATTTATCAGATATAATCTATCAAAACAAAACAAACGTATGGGATTAATTGAACAAATCATTGCGCGTGCTAAGAGCAACAAGCAGCGCATCGTGCTCCCCGAAGCAGAAGAGGAGCGCACACTCTGTGCAGCCGACCGTGTACTGGCTGAAGACATCGCAGACCTGATTCTTATCGGTAACCCCGACAAGGTGCATGCACTGGCTAAGGAGAAAGGGCTGACCCACATCGACAAGGCAACACTCATCGATCCGCTGAACTGCGAGAAGAGTGAGGAATATGCACAGTTGCTGACCAAACTGCGCGAGAAGAAGGGCATGACCATCGAGAAGGCTCGTGAGTTGGTGAAGGATCCCCTCTATCTGGGATGCATGATTATCAAGACCGAAGGTGCTGATGGTCAGATCTCTGGTGCACTCTCTACAACAGGTGAGACCCTGCGTCCTGCCCTGCAGATCATCAAGTGTGCCCCTGGCATCACCTGCGTGAGCGGTGCTATGCTGATGATTACCGATAAGCCCGAATATGGTGAGAATGGTGTGCTCGTCTTTGGTGACGTTGCCGTAACGCCAATGCCCGATGCTAATCAGCTTTCTCAGATTGCTGTCTGCACGGCTCAGACCGCCAAGAGTGTGGCAGGATTCGCTGATCCCCGCGTGGCTATGCTGAGCTTCTCAACCAAGGGATCTGCTTCTCACGAAGTGGTAGACAAGGTTGTTGAGGCAACAAAGCTGGCTAAAGAGCTGGATCCCAACCTGAAGATTGACGGTGAGTTGCAGGCTGACGCAGCACTCGTACCTAGTGTTGGCTGCAAGAAAGCTCCCGGTTCAGAGATTGCCGGTAAGGCAAACGTGCTGGTGATGCCTTGTCTGGAGGTAGGTAACATCGCCTATAAACTCGTTCAGCGTCTGGCTGGCGCTACCGCTATCGGTCCCATCCTTCAGGGTATTGCCCGTCCTGTTAACGACTTGAGCCGTGGTTGTTCAGTAGAGGATATTTACTATCTCGTGGCTATCACAGCTTGTCAGGCCATGGACGCTAAGAAGTAGTTAAGAATTAAGAGTTAAGAGTTAAGAATTAAGAGTTAAGAAAATATGAAAATCCTTGTATTGAATTGTGGCTCTTCGTCTATCAAGTACGCACTGTACAACATGGACGACAAGAGTGTGATGACCAGCGGTGGTGCCGAGCGTGTAGGTCTGGACGGTGCTTTCGTCAAGGTTAAGCTGGCCAATGGTGAGAAGAAACAGATTATGCACGACATCCCCGAACATACCGAGGGTGTAAAGTTCATTTTCTCCTTGCTGACCGATCCTGAGATTGGTGTCATCAAAGACCTGAAAGAGATTGACGCCGTAGGTCACCGCATGGTGCATGGTGGCGAGAAGTTCAACAAGAGCGTGCTGCTCACCGACGAAGTACTGGCTGCTTTCGAGGCTGTCAGCGACTTGGCTCCGCTTCACAACCCTGCTAACCTCAAGGGTGTGAATGCTGTGAAGGAGCTGATGCCTGGTCTGCCACAGGTAGGTGTATTTGATACCGCTTTCCATCAGACCATGCCTGCCAAAGCTTATATGTATGCTATTCCTTATGAGCTCTACGAGAAGTATGGCGTACGTCGTTATGGTTTCCACGGAACCTCTCATCGTTATGTCAGTGCTCGCGCCCTGGAGTTCCTGGGTATGAAGGCAGAAGGCACAAAGGTGATTACTTGCCATATCGGTAATGGCGGTTCTATCGCAGCTGTTGTCGACGGCAAGTGTGTGGACACCTCAATGGGTCTCACTCCGCTGGAAGGACTTGTGATGGGTACCCGTTCTGGTGATATCGACGGTGGTGCCGTAACCTTCCTGGAGAAGAAGCTCGGTCTTGATGCCGACGGCATGAGCAACCTGCTGAACAAGAAGAGTGGCGTGGCTGGTATCACAGGCGGTTCAAGTGATATGCGCGATGTAGAGAATGCTGCAAAGGCTGGTGAGCCTCGCGCCACACTGGCTCAGGATATGTACTTCTATCGCATCAAGAAGTATATTGGTGCTTATGCTGCCGCTATGGGTGGTGTCGATGTGATCGTCTTCACCGCAGGTGTTGGCGAGAACCAGATTGGCATGCGCTCAGAAGTCTGCAAGGGCTTGGAGTTCCTCGGTGTGAAGTTCGATGACAAGAAGAACAACGTGCGCGGTGAGGAAGCTATTCTCTCAGCCGATGACTCTAAGGTGAAGGTAGTCGTTATCCCCACCGACGAGGAACTGATGATTGCTACCGACACGATGAACCTTCTTTAAGTGTAGAGTTTAGAGGGTAGAGTTTGCTACCCCTCTTCCGAGCATAAAAAAAAGTCCCTCTGTACGATTGTTGTACAGAGGGACTGTCTTTTTCTAAACTCTCACCGTTACTTCCTGTCCATTGTAGTCGACCGTCTGGCTGGTACCGTCGGGTAAGACAACCACAAACTGGCGCTGCTGTAGCATGCCGGGGAAGGCCCCCTTACGGGCACCGATGGTAAGCGTACGACGGGCGTTGTTCCACGACAGTTGGATGGTGGCATACTTACCACGCTCGTAATTATAGTTGTCGCCTTCGTCTTCGTAAAGGACGAACTGTCCGTCAGCACCTGGGTAGATACGCAACTCCAGTTTGTCCCATGCTTTCTCACCCACATACTGCATCTCAGGCCCCAGTGGCAGGATGCTGCCAGCACGAACAAACATCGGAACCTGGGCAAGTGTGGTTGTCAGCTGTATATCCTGGCCGCCCTTATACTGTTTTCCTGTCCAGAAGTCATACCAAAGAGCACCCTTTGGCAGGTATTTCTTAGCTGTCTTCGACTGTGTAAAATCGGCTTTGGGGAAGCTGCGCTGCACTTCTTCATCAGTATACTGTGCCTCGACGATGGGGGCAGCGAGGATGCTGCGGCCAAACATGAACTCATCGGGCATCTCCCATGTACGACGGTCAGCAATGAAATCAGCAAAGAGCGGACGCAGATAGCTGTCGTTGTTTGAGGTCACCTGCCAAGCTGTGCTATAGAGATAAGGCAACAGACGATAGCGCAGACGAATCTGAGCTGCTATGGCGTCATAGACGGGTTCACCAGGACGTCCGAACTCCCATATCTCACGGGGACACTCAGTGCCATGACTGCGGAATACCGGACAGAACAGTCCATACTGCATCCAGCGCACGTAAAGCTCTTGATACTGCGGATTGCGCGGGGCAGAATTACTACCCTGACGATTGTAGCGGCCAGCGAAGAAGCCACCGATATCCGTATTGAAGTTTGGACAGCCTGTCAATGAATAGTTCAGTCCCAGAGGAATCTGACGTCGCAGAACATCCCATGTAGACGTTACATCGCCGCTCCAAAGACCTGAGCCATAGTGCTGCTGTCCGGCAAAAGCAGAACGAGTCATGATGAACACGCGCTTCTCGGCTGCTCTTGCCTGCTCGGAAGCATTCTTAGCAAGTGCTCGCTGATGATCATAGACGCCCTTGACAGTGGCCAAGGGGAAAGCATTGCGATAACGACGATAGGTGGCATCGCCCGCACGGTGATCGTAGTCGCGCTCTGTCATATCGAAATTGTCTGGGTCGGTAGAGTCCATCCACCACGCATCAGTTCCCTCATCAAAGAGATTCTTCAGATAACGCCAGTAGACATCGCGTGCCACAGGACTGAAAGCATCATATACACGTACACCTGAAGGATAGTCTCTACGTGGCGGCCAGAAGCCCAGTCCACTCTGAGGCCACGTCTCGAAATCATAAAGCAGACCCAGTGAGTCGAGTTCACGGAACTGCTTTGTCTGAGGTCCGAAGTTTGCCCATATACTAATCATGAAATGAGCATGCTGACGATGCACCTCATCAATCATCTTGCGACCATCCTTGAAGTCCTCAGCAATGAACTCCATCGCATTCCACGTATAGTTGGAGCCCCAATACTGCCAGTCCTGGATGATACCATCGAGAGGAATCTGCTCTTTACGGTAGCGACTGACCACGCTAAGCAGTTCCTTCGCACTCTTATAGCGTTCCTTAGACTGCCAATAGCCGTAGGTCCACAACGGAAACATTGGCACGTCGCCCGACAGTGCGCGCATCTCGGCTATCACGCCATCGGCAGTGCCACCAAACATGAAATAGTAGTCAATGCCATCGCCCACTTGAGAGCTCAGCGTCATCGCATTGGCATCAGCTGGTGAATCAAACACTGTGGGAGAATAGTTGTCCCAATAGAGGCCCCATCCGCGGATGCTCTGGAACACATTCTGGAAATCCTCCAGATTAGACTGCTCAATCTTCACTTTCTTGCCACGATGCGACAGACGTCCATCCTGAACGGTGCCAAGACCATAGATAGGTTCATCCTTCTGAAGAGCGAACGTTGTAGCAACACGGCATCCACCCAGATCGGCACCCTTGGTGATAGGCTCAACAGTATACGACTGCTCACTGAGCAGGTTCTTGATCTTACGGCTCTGGAAATCTATACGACCCGTTTTCTTGTTAACTCGCACGGTAACCTCGTCACTGCTGACTGTTACCTCACTGCCCGACTCGCCACGCCTTACCTTCACCTCTTGTGGCTTAGCAATGACCACCATGCTCTGATGGGTCATTGTCTTCCCTACTGGATGCTTGGTGATGTGGACGGTACGTGGGGTGAAAAACTCAACGCCAATCTCATTTTCGCCAGCCTTTACCTTCACTTCCTCAGCATTGACCAGAAGTGAGACAAACGGCAACGAAAGCAGTAAACACAATAGTTTTGTAGGTTTCATTTGCATTTAATAATAAAGTTAGTATGGATTTATGGCGCAAATATAGTGTTTTTTTTTTACTTAACCTACGATTTGGCAAAAAAAATAAAGAGTTCAGGAGTTTGAACTTCTGAATTTCAGAACTCCAAACTCCTGAACTATAAGGATCATTATTATATTCTATCTGAACGGCAGATAGCGCTTTGACTCATCCCAGCCGCGTCCTTCGAGCTTCTTCTGCAGCCACTTGGTACCATAGGCACCACCGTAATTGGCAGGCGAGCCATTGAAGGCTGAAGAGCTGGCAGCATGGCCATTCTTGTGGTTCGACAGACGGAGCAGATCGAAATAGCGATTACCCTCGAAGGCGAACTCAAGTGCATACTCATCGCAGAGCATATCCTCGATTGCATTGATGGTATCCTGCTTCGTGTTCAGTGTTCCAGCAGCCAAGTTCAGGAAAGCCTCAGTCTTGGCAATCTGAATGCCGCCCATACGTGACAAGTTATAAGGCGACTTGCCGGGACGATAGGTTGTCTTAGCCATATCGCTAGCAGCCTTGCTGGTGCCATGACAGTGGATACCGATGGCCGTTTTAGCAGGGAACTTATCCGTATTGGCCAGCAGCGGATAGGTAGTTGTTAGCAAGGTCTTTGATGTCTCCGACATGTAAGGCACAGCATCAGCAGCATCGGCACTCTGAATTAAGGCGGGGCTGATACCATCCTTCAGGATAGCAAAGGCCAGGTCATAATAGCCCAGGCGGTTAAAGGCCTCAGCCAAATGGAGCAGAACAGTGCTCTTACGATACAGGATGATATTGGCATTGTCATACTTCGTAATCCACGTCATCTCCTGATTATCGTCTGTGGTCTGGTTGTCCAGCACATTGCGCAGACGCATATCGCCCACCTTGGCAATCTGGATACTGTCATAGCTGGCCGACGAGCTATAGTCTACATAGTAATAATACTCTGTAGAGTCTGACAAAGCCTGCAACGTGTCAGAGGGCACCAACTGAATCTCTGACTTCAGTGGCAGACGGTTGTTCGTAGAACGTTTCAGACCTGTTGTCTCAGTAGCCGTAGCATAATAGTCAACACCAAAGAATCCCGGAACAGCAGTCGTCGTTCCGTTCTGTGCAGAGGCTGCCATGGGAATATAGGAGATGATGTCGTTGGTAGCGTTCTGGTTAAAGAACGATGACCATGAGCCAGGGGTCTTCCAACCGTCTGTGCCTGCTTCACTCTCCAATGTCTGGCGCTCTGTCATAAGCGAATAGTAAGGACTGTCCTCGGTGATAACCGTAACACCACCCCTCATGCCTTTCAGTGAGAATGATGCCTCATAGAAAGAGGTGGGCTCTGTATCGACGGTTGTCAGATAGGTCACAAAATGAGAGGCTGCACGATGATAGTCGCCTACCTCCAGATACATATCACCCAGCACTACGTCAACGGGGATGAAGCACAGACGAGCCGTGAAGGTCTTGGCAAACGACCAGTTCGTATTGCCTGCTGCATTCGCACCATTATAAACAGGAGGAACGGCGAGACCCGTATACTGCTCCAAATCGGGAGCCAACTGTGCCACGATACCATCCATATCGAGCTCCGGGAAATTGTTATCGTCAATCTGCGAGATCTGGGTCAACGGTTCGGTGAAGAAAGGCACCTTGCCGTAGTTGCGTGCCAGCTGCATATAAGCCCAGGCACGGATGGCCTTCACACAGGCATACTCCTTGATAACCACATTCTCAGCACCGGTATAGAGCTCGGTATTACGATGAGCGATGTAGTAGTTACAGTTATTGATAACACGATAGTAGACGTAGGCCGAATCATACTTGTTGGCTGTAGTCGCGGAGAAATCAGCCAGCTGACGCAGGTTATTGTCAGTGTACTGGGTGGTCTTCACCAAGTCACCACGCAACTCACCCTGCACAACATACTGGTCAGCCAGATGCTGCATGGCCTCGAAGATGCCAAAGGCATAGAACAGTGAGTCACTCTTCTCACCGATAGAAGGGTCGAAGTTCTGACGGCTACTCTCCGTCTCCAGCATGTCGGAACAAGACCACGAACCACAGATTATGCAGATTGCACAGATTATCTTATTTACGTATTTCATATCTTTAATCTTTAGCCATTACAGATTAATTTTAACACCCATAGAGACCGAGCGGCTATGAGCCAGATTGCCCATATCGATGCCTTGATAGAGCACGCTATTGCCAGCAGAGAACTCAGGATCACTACCCAGATACTTGGTGAAGGTGAGCAGGTTCTGACCTTCAGCCCATACAGACATGCCTTGCAACCAAGTCCATGAACCAGGAACAGGAATGCGGTAGGTCAGCTTCACCGTCTTCAGGCGCAGGTAAGAGCCATCCTCAATCCAGCGGTCGCTGAATCGGTTGTTCTGCATCGGATCACCGTAAGCAACACGTGGCAGCGTAGCCTGCTGACCCTCATAGCGCCAACGGCCCACCTCAGACACCTGCTGGTTGTAGAATGTGCTACCAGAGTTGAGGATAGAGCGCTGGTAGTTGTAGACATCATTGCCCAGCGAGTAGTTGAAGCCCACATCAAGACGCAGGTTCTTCCAGTTGACAGAAGCAAAGATATTACCATAGATATCGGGGTTGGGATCACCAATCACGGTCTTGTCAGCCTCATTGATAACGCCATCACCGTTCAGGTCGACGAAGTGTACATCGCCTGCCTTGAAGTCGTGATGGATACCTGCATTGTCCTGCATGTAGAGATAACCGCCCTTGCCTGCAGCCTTTGCCTCAGCATCGGTAGAGAAGATACCTGCTGTCTTGTAGCCATAGAACTGAGCCACAGGACCACCCACAGCAGTAATAATATTGTTGTCACCATAGACCGAAGAGGTGTAGTCACCATCGGGCAACTCAGTGACCTCGTTCTTGTAGTGACCAATGCTGGCACCAATCTCTACGTTCCAGTCCTTCATGACGATGGGTTTGAAGGTAACGGTTGCCTCATAACCCTTGTTCTCCAACTTACCACCGTTGCTCCAATAGCGGTTGATACCGCCAATAGGATTCGAGAAGCTCTTCAGCGTCAGCAGATTGTCTGTCTTATGGATGAAGTAGTCGAGTTTCACACCGATACGGTTGTCGAGCAGGTATGCCTCCAAACCGAAGTTGGTCTTCTTCGTGCTCTCCCACTGAATCTTATCGTTACCGATATTAGTCAGCTGTGCACCAATGGCGAGGTTGTTGAAACGAACCGCATTATAACTGGTGCGGGCAGCATAGTTAGAGATACCGTCGTTACCACTGATATCGAAGCCTGCATTCACACGCAGATAGTTGACACCAATATTCTTCGGGAACCAGTTTTCGTTGGTCAATACCCAACCCACCTGCACGCTTGGGAACAGAGCCCATTGAACACCGAACATCTTCATGGCGTCTGCGTTGGCACCAAAACGACTATTTGCCTCGGCTGTCAGCGACAGGGTTGCGAAGTAGCGGTTCATAAAGTTATAGTCAACATTGCCAAACCACTGCAGTTGTGTCCACTCATCGTTAGAACCTTCCACGGTACGGAAGCCTGTCCATCCCAGATTCGGGTTCTTGTCACTGGTCTCACCACTGGCCTGAACACCTACATTATTATTATCATAGGAGAACGTATTATAGCGACCACCGGCAAAGGCTGCCAGACTATGAGCACCGAACTGGCGTGACCACTCCACCTGGACCTTCGCCACGAAGTTATTCTCCTTAGCAAACAAAGACTGTGTCTTGGCCAATACTGAACCCAGACCTGATACGCTGAAGCCAGGAACACCTGTGTAAGGACGGAAGTAACGCTGTGAGTTACGGTTCAGCGTATAGCTGATGACACCCTTCACCTTCAACTCAGGATTGATGATATAAGTAGGCTCCAAGCGAACGTTGAAGAACGTGTTCTCCATGCGGTTCTTGTTGTTACCCTCAGCATACTCCAGGATAGAGCTGGGGTTAGCCAGTGCATACTGCTTGGCTGCATCATGAGAGGAGCTTGCCTCCAACTGGTTGAAGATATCGTCATAGTCGGAAAGCAACTCTGAAGGATTGCCGAAGTTGTCACGCTGGTAAGGTGAAACGATTGGCGACTTGATAAGTCCGAGTGCGATAGGCGATACGATGGTACCCTTGCTCAGGTCCTCGGGGAATCCGTTGTCCATCACATTATTATTCGTACGCGAGATAGAGATATCGAACTTCGTCATCAGGTTATGAAGGATGCTGATATCAGTATTGAAGCGAACGTTCATGCGCTCGAAAGAGTTCTTCTTCGCAGCATAGTCGGAATGGACATAGCCTACAGACAGATTGTACATACCCACATCGTCGCCACCCTGCACATTGATGCTGTAGTTCTGGGTGAATGCCGTCTTATATACCTCATCACTCCAGTCGGTATCATTATCGTACTTATGGATGCGGTTCCACAGACGGTTAGGATCCGTATTGAGGAACTGGAAGTCGATATTCTGTTCGTTGATGCCACTGATTGTTCCCAGTACGTCAGTAGCATAGAGGCGATACTGCGTAGCGTTCATCATCGTTGGCAGCACAGGCACGAAAGTGAAGCCACCCGATACATTAGCGTCGATTCGTGTAGCCATCGAATGGCCACGCTTGGTATCAATCAGTATAACGCCGTTTGCACCACGAGAGCCATAGAGCGCGGTAGCATTCTTCAGCACCGTCACCTTCTCAATATCATCGGGAGCGATATTGGCCAGGAGGTTATTGAACTGTCCGTCATGGAGCACAGCACGATCGCGCTGCATATCAAGTTCGATGCCATCAACCACCACAAGCGGCTGGGCATCAGCCGTGATACTGTTCAGACCGCGGATGAACATGGCAGCACCACCATCAAGGGCGCCGGAATGCATCACCGTGCGCATATCACCACCCAGACGGGAAGATATTTCGTTATCAATGGTGACACCATTGCCTGCCATGATAGCCGACGACTTGGCTGTGTAATTAGTACCTGCGCTATACATGGGGAGATATTTGTCGCGCAACATGTTGATGCTGACGAACTGCGTACTGTCGCCAGCCACGATAGCCACCTGTTGGGCAGCATAGTCAGAGGCATGGACATAGAGTGACGTAGCGAAGGTAGGCACCTTGATGGTGAACGAACCGTCTTCCTCCGTCATAGCCGTATAACGGATATAGCCTAATGCCTGCAACTGGATACCTGAAAGGGGCTTCTTGGTAGCCAAATCAGTCACCTTACCCTTGATGGTCACGGTAGGATAGTTATCGAGTACCGCCTTCTTCACGGGTTTCTTGATGGCAGTTGTCTGCTCTTCCTCTTCCTCATCACCTTCCTCCTGTGCCAGGACTGGGAGCGTAGAAAGACCCAAGGCCAACGTGCAGAACAGGATTCTCTGACCTGCCTTCTGCAAGATATCAAATAGAGTACTATTCATTGTCGTTCGATTTTTTTGATTTCAGGTAATCATCATAGTCTACAGGACGTGCGATAAAGGCCCAGAAGCGGAACTCACGAGAGTAGTTGGCCATCTGTGTCTTGTTGAACACGCTCAGCGGTGAGCTGACATAGATGCTCGGAGCAACATTGTTCTCCAAATCCTTGTAGCAGATCTTAAACTCAAACTCACCCAGATAGATAGTGTCAGCCTTGTTCACCAGGTTCGTATCGTTCTGGAAGGCTGTCGCCATATTGAGTGTCTTAGGATTGTCCTGCCAAGTTCCACCTTCCTGCGCCTTATGATTGGCATCGTCAGGGTTGGCACAGAAATTATAGGTCTGCAGCTTGCCCTTCTCGTCGCAATAGCGCAGCTGGAAGTTCATGGCTGTAGGCAGGTTGGCACCCGTATTACCCGTCCATGCAGGCAGGAAGACACAATAGATTCTATATTTTCCAGACAGTACGTCGGGCAGTGAATAGAACATCTCAGGCTTTGACTTATCCACGATCTGAGGCTCTACCAACTGGTAAGTGAACTCGTCAATGCCATACTCTGGGTCAAAAAGGCTCCAACCAGGAGTTCTCACCTTCATGGGGACAGCCTCACTACGGGCGTTCGCCTTCGTATTGTTGAAAGCTCTCAGCAGGTTGCGTGAGTTAATCTGTGGGTTATAGGTTTCCCAAGGATGGAATGCCAGTGTATCCACGATGCGGGCGAAGCCGTTACTCATCTCTACAGGACCGATGATAGTATGATCACGAACGATCTCATCACCATTCGACAGGAAATGATAGCCTGTGCTGAATATGGTATCAAGGGCAGTATCGTCCTTCATGCCCTTATTATAATCAAAGGTGTGAGAGTAGACCAGATTGGTGATGAGCGACTTGCGGGCGATAGAGTCGCGCAGCTCGCTCAGTGAACCAGCGACCGTAGCCGACTTTTCCTTCGTATCAGCAGGCTTCTCATACTTGGCCACATCATGACACTTCACCTCTGCTATATAGTTGTAAAGTTTTGCCACCCTACTGATATAGTCAGTGAAAGCAGCATTGGTAGGCATGATCATGGTGTAGGCACTATCCTCTCTATCAATGTAAGCACGTAAGCCTGATTTCAAGATGGAGTTGCTTGTCACCATCACTGAGTCGATATAGGTCTGAACACCATTGACGATAGGCCCCTTCTCACTCTTGTCATAGTCGAGCGCTGTCACTTCATATTTCATGATCTGATTGCGTAGCATGCCAATGGTGTCTGCCATCTTGATATACTCATACAGGTTCGGATAGAACTGTATGGAGTTGCTCAACACGTGCATCACACCATTCAGACTGGGCACATTGGCCTTCGCCACATCCACGCCACTGAACTGATAGTTACCGTCGCCATTGAAGACGAGCGACTTATTGTTCAGCATGTGGATGCGCTGGTTGTCAACCTTACCCGATGCCATGAACTTATACTCAGCAATATGGTTTTTCACAAAGTGCTCCAGCAACAGCGAGTCACTCATGGCCTGATAGTCGGCCAGGCCGGTAAAGCCATTCTGCGGAGCCCAGACGGTGTACGAACGGTCTTGTTGCAGATTCTTGTGGAAGCCCGTACGCTCAACGAGTGCACGGAAGTCTGACAGTTCTGCATTCCGACTGATATTCTCCCACAACGAGAGGTTGTCGCCTGCCTGCGATGATGCTGACGGCACCTCGTTGTAGTCATCAAAGTCGGAGCAAGATGCGGCAGTCAGCATCGTGGCTGCCATCATCATCATTCCTATATATTTATTTGTCTTCATAATCAATTTTCAATTATCAATTATCCATTCCCAATTGATTTAGTACCAGTCTTCAGAATACTGGTCGTTGTCAACCACATCGGTAGGTACGAACTCCACAAAGTCGAGCTGCCACTTCAGGTCGGCATCATCGTTCAGCACACTCTTGTAGCGGAACCAGTATTCCATGCCCTGCTTGATGGTCATACGCCCCAGCACGCGGCGCAAGCCTGTGTTACGGGTACCACGACGCATGTTGAAGTTCGTCGACCAGATACCAGTCACACCGTCAGTCGTATATTCGGGGTGATCCTTGAAAGCGAACGGACCACGCATGTAACCACGGTTGTGGAGAGCCACATCGGTACCCACACCGAAGTCTTCCTCTTCCATATAGTCGGTCCAACCAATACGTGGATCATCTTTCAGGATACGTACATCAAGAGGAATATCGAGGGCCATCATTTTCGAAAGTGTAGGCTTCTCGCCATTATACTTGTCGACCTCAGCCATGTAGAACTGCATCATGCCGCCATGATCCATAGGAGCGTAATAGAGGCGGAACTCGTAGGTTCCTGTTGGGAGCGGTGGCATACGCATTGCCAAGTCGTACTTACCCCATCCCTGGAAGGCGTCTGCCTGCCAAGCGTTGTAAGCGCCCTTGACGTTATAACGGATCTTATTGCCATCGGTATAGCTGATTACATTGTCGAAATAGTCGAGCGGGAAAGCCACACGGGCACCGTTACCGCCAGGGCTGAGCTTGTTACACTCCGACATAGTCATCATACGGATGTTGTTGTTGATGAACTCAGGCAGGAACGTGGTGGCATCGAAACGCATACGCTCGTGGAGCACACCCGTTGGAACATCACGATCATAAACGAGCACTTTGTCGATGGCGTGGATATAACCATTCAGTGCGTGCAGGTTGGTAGCGTAAGGCCTACCTCTCGATGTACGAAGCACCTCAACACCTTCATTTTTCACAGGGTGCATGCCATCAGAGCCGTAGCCCAGACGATTCTCAATCTTCACGTCACCCGTTGTCTCATCAACAGTAGTGTAGTGAGGCAGGATATCAGTCAGGGTGTTGTAAGCGCGATAGCGGTTGATAAACAAGCGGTTGCCTGTGTTTGCTGTCTGTGTGGGCTGCCAGATCTTCATCAGCGTGTGGGGCAGCATGGTCTCGTAATAGTCGTAGGGCTCACCACCGTTGACGTAGTTCCAGGTTGTGGTGTTCGAAGCGTTCTTCTCATACACCAGCTGGTTCTCAGGCATACCTGCCTTTAGGATGTGATAGGCCACAAACATGTTCAGCGCATTGAAGCGATTCGTATAGTCGGTGCCAGTACTGACGGTGATATCGTGCTCCTCCAGGTAGTCATACCAGTCACGGGCATTCTTATACAGATCGTTGGCGTATGCCTTCAAGCCTTCCAAGTCCTGTGAATAGCCACCCTTGGCCAGTTCCTGCTTCAGAATCTCATCAGGCTCGGCGAAGATGGTGAAGCCCAGCAAGCACTCGGTAGGATAATACAGCAGCGTACCGTTGGTATCGCTATAGTCAGCCAGCTCGTAGGTCTTATCCTTTCTGGTGGCACGGAGCGAGTCGGCCAGGCCTGTCAGCTTCAGGGCATCGATAAAGATGCTGTAGTCAGTACGATAACGGTCGAACTCATCCTTCAGAGCACGTGAGCTGCGAGGAATGATGCGGTCCAGCACGTGTACGATACCGTTGGTCACGATAGAGTCGCCCTCGATAATCTCTGAGCCAGCCTCGATTCTCACGCGTCCGTTCTTACCTTTATTATCCGTAGAGACGCTACGTCCCTGCATGGTGCGGAAGGTGGCATTCTGTGCCATCTCGATGGTATTATGTACACCATCAGTAAGGTGGAAACGGGCAAAATCCTTACAGATACTGTCACTCTTGGGGTTGTTTGTATCCAGAAGTCCCTCCAGTGAGTTAGCGGTCAGACCGTTATGGTCTCTCTCGCCCTTGGCATCAACAGCTACGGTATCACGCCAGAGGCTGTCGATATAGAGCGCGATAGCCTCGTTCGTAGGAACGAAACAGGTGAACTCACCGTAGGCAGAAAGCGTACGGATAAGACCTGCACGGGTCAGGATGGCGCTGAATGAGGAGAGATTGGGCTTGCGCTGAATATAGTCGGCAGCCGTCTCGCCCGTTGCGGTGAACATATCTGATTCGTCTGGTTCGGGGTTACAGCTGCTCAGCATGGTCATGCCGGCAAAAGCCATTCCCATAGCCAGTACACCGAATATTTTTCTTGTTGTTGTCTTCATATATGGTTCCTCCTTCCTTTAATTTCTTTCATATTCACTGGAGCTGGAGTAAACAGGATTCTGTTTCAGTCCAGGTGCGAGAATAACGTCGGCATTAGGAATAGGCATGTAGAGATAAGCCTCGTTGGTCATCTTTGCCTTCACACCGTCACCACTTGTGCCACGTCCTCTCACCATCAGCGAGAGCATTGGCTCATAGTTGGCAGGCAGTGCAGCCTCACCGATATTACCCAGAATAGCATTATAGTTCACGCCCTCAATATGGCGGTAGTTGTAGCGGAGCAGGTCGAACCAGCGTTTGCCTTCGAAGCAGAGCTCACGCAGACGCTCTTCCATGACCAGCAGTTCCATTCCGTCCCTACCATCATGGTTGGTAGACTTCAACTTACTCCAGTCGAGTACCTGATCGTCGGTGGTTGCACGCTTGCTCACCACAGCCACGAGATCGAAGGCTTCCTTCAAACGGGCAGTAGCAATAGAGTCCTTCACCTTCTTTTCATCCTCAGGGAGTCCGAAGGTAGCAGTGTCTACCTGCTGCACGAGTGCCTCTGCCTTCATCAGTATCACATCCGTCAGACGATAGACAATCCAGTTCTGGTTGAAGCCTGAAGCAGAGCGACCGGCTGTGGCACGCGACTCCTGCTTATTCTGCGTCAGCACGTTCTGTGAGATCATCTTTCTCACAGCGAAGGTCTCTACACCAGTATTGCTAAAGAGGGATGCTGCATAGCGGATATCATTCGTGGGGAACACCTGCATACCCTTGGTATTGGGATTAGCGGCTACAGCATTGAAGATACCTGTGGCAGCCATGTAGCCTGCCTGGGCTGCATCCTTACCCGTATACTTGTACAGATATGTAAGCACTGCGGTATTGTTGGTGTTCTGTATCTCGTAGATACTTTCCTCAGCATTCTGAGTCACGAACAGGTCACCATACATTTCTTTCCACTCAGCCAGCGGATAGTCGGGAGCAACGGCCTCGGTACGCTTCAGCACGTGCTGTTCCTTCTTTGACTGAATCACCAGATTACAGTAGTTGACACACTGCTGGTAGTCAGCAGGGTTGTGCATCACTGAAGCACGCCACAGATAGATATCGGCCAGCAGTGAATAGATGGCATCCTGAGTCATCCAACCCACGCGGCGCCACATGCCCACCTGATAGCTGCGTGAAGAGAGCGCATTGGGAGCAGCCTCCTGCAGGCTCTCGATACAACGCTGCAGCACTTCGGCAGGCGACAGCTGTACGAAGTCGCGGTCCTGACTACTGTTCATGTAGGCCACATCGATATAGGGTACATCACGGAACGCACGTACCAGATAGAAGTAGCAAAGCGAGCGGAGTGCCAGCATCTGTGAACGGTCGGCCAGATAGTCACCTTCAGTATAGTTGGGGTCGACACCATTCGTATACATCTCGGCAGCCTTCTCCAACACAATGTTACAACGGTTGATGACGGTATAGAATGCTGACCAGGTGGCAAACTTGTTGGTCACCTGAATATTGGCAAGGGCAATCTCGGAGAGTGCCGTAGCCGTAGCGTCACTGTTGGCAGTTGACTCATCGCTCTGTACATACTCGTCAGAACGGAAGTCGCCCCATACGATCAGACGACTGATCACGTCTTCGGTGCTCATGGCAGCGTAGGCACCATTGACCATCAGAGCCACGTCCGACTTTGACTTCCAGAAGTCTTCATCGACGGTCTTGTCATCAGGAAGGATGATGGTATCCATGCAAGAGCTAAACGCTACTGCCACACATCCTGCACATATTATATTATAAAGCTTGGTAATCATAATCTTCAATTTTCAATGATCAATACTCAATTGATTAGAATCCAACGTTCAGTGTGAAAGTGAACTGCTTTGAACGCGGAGTCTTCGACTGGTCACGAGCAGGATAGTATCCGCTGGCCGACACCTCAGGGTCAATGCCGCTATACCTTGTCCACACATAGAGGTTGTTCATAGAGGCATAAGCCTGCAGGTTGTTCAGTCCCCAGCTCTTGATCATCTTCTTGGGGAAGGTGTATGACACCTGCAAGTTCTGGAAGCGAACGAAGCCGCCATCCTCTACATAACGGTCGGAAGCCTGGTAGTTGTAAGGCGAGTTGGCATCACGCTGGAACACGGCACGAGGCATCGGCGTCACGTCGCCGTCCTTACGCCAGCGGTAGTTCACCGTGGTGCTCTGGTTGTAGGTGCCAGACATGGACTCCAGGTTCATACGGGCCAGATTGATAATCTTGTTGCCGAAACGATAGTTGAAACGTCCACTGACCTTCCAGTTACCATACTTCAGAGTGAGGTTGAAACCACCGTTTACCTTTGGCAGCGAGTTGCCCAGGTAGACGATATCGAGAGCATCGATCTTACCATCATGGTTGATATCTTCGTAGATGGCATCACCACCCTGGAAGCTGTAGCGGGGCTTGTAGTCGTCGTTATAGACATAGACCTGACGCTTGGGCGAGCCGTTGCTGGTCATGATGACCTTGCCGTTGGCATCGGTAGCCACAGGAGCTGTCTTGCCGCTGGCGAGGAACTCGTTCAGCCAAGACTCATACTGAGCATCAGTGAGGTTATGCTCCTTGCGGTAGTTCTCCAGATAGTCGTAGCCATACTGGTAGACGCCCTTGTAGCGGAAGCCATAGATAGATCCCAGTGCGTTGTTCAACTGAACGCGGATGGGATATCCCTGCTGTTGTGAGGTATTGCTGCTGGTGAAGTTACCGCGAACGGTGTGATCCCAAGTATTACCATTGATGGCGTTCAGCACACTCTCGTCCATCTCCTTCAAGAGGTTCTCGTTCTGGGCGATGTTGAAACTGAAGTCTGCCGAGAACTTGCCAATCTTGATGAACTTGTTAGCCTTGAAGTTCATTTCCCAACCATTGTTCACCATGCGGCCCACATTGGCAAGTGCCAGTGATGAGTAGCCGGCTACGGTAGGAATGCTTAAGGCCTGCATCATGTCGGTGGTATTCTTGTGATAGAAGTCGAAGTCAATCTCGAAGCGGTCATTCAGAAGGCCCAGGTTGAAACCTAAGTTGTAACCGATGGTCTTCTCAGGACGCAGGTCGTCAATCTTCAAGCCGTCCAGCGTAGCATAAGGAGTGGTATCGTTGCCCTTACCGTACTTACCGGCAGAGGTGTTATAGGTATTAAAGAAGAGGTAGTCCTTATCGGGGTCCTTACCCGTGATACCCCAAGAGGCACGCAGACCGAGCATCGAGATGACCTTCTTGCTCCACTGCATGAACGGTTCCTCATTGATGTTGTAACGGGCAGAAACGCCAGGATAGTATGACCACTTGTGCTTAGGTCCGAAGCGGGAGTTACCGTCAGCACGTACAGAGATACCGATGCTGTAACGGCCATCCAGGTAAGACAGGTGGCTATTGAACAGCAGGTTCTGTGAGTTAGAGCGTGAGTTGCCGCTGGAGGGAGCCGTTGAGATATAGGCATCTACCGTAGGCGAGGTGATTCCGTTGGGCTCGTGGCTCATGGTCACCGTCTGGGTGGTAGAGTTCTGTGTGCTCATCTCATAGCGGGCCAGTACCTGTGCCTTCCAGTCCTCATTCTTGAAATAAGGTGTGAAGATGAACTCAGCACGTCCGCCTATCTTCATGCGGTTATACTCGTAGTTGGTGCTCTTGTTATAGTCACCGTCTGTCCATGCGTTCACTGATGACAGCAGGGCTGCAGGATAGAACGAGGGCTTACTCTCAGCAAAGATATCGAAGTCGACGCGTCCGTTGAAGGTCAGTCGGCTCTTCTCAGCCTCAGTACCCAGAATCTCATACTTGATGGTGAAGTCCGGGGTCAGACGATAGGTGCGGTCCTTCACCCATGCCATATTGGCAATGGCCACAGGGTTACCCAGCGCCTGGATGTTACGCATCTCATAGCTGGAGTAGGCACCGTCGGTACTGTAAGGAGTCTTTCCGTTCTGATAAGGATTCATCAGATAGTACTCATCGGTATCCACGCCGTCCTTCTCACGATAGACAGTCATGTTAGGTGCCATGTTCTGTGCAATAGAGAGCAGGTCCTTATAGTTCTTGTCATTATCGGTATAGGTCAGGGCGAAGTTGGTCATGAAGCGGATGCGGTCAGACACGTTATAGTCGAGGGCCATACGTGTGGTGAACTGCTGGAACTTCTGCTTGATGATAGAACCCGTCTGGTGCTTGTAACCGGCAGAGATACGGAAGGTAGCCTTCTGACCACCACCCGTCAGGTTGACGTTGAACTCGTGCATGGCACCGAACTGCTTCACTTCCTTTACCCAGTCGGTGTTGTCGTTCCAGTTATGATACTCACCCCAGGTCTCGTCGTAGTTCAACTCACGGATATTGGTGGTTGAAGTAGAGAGCTGCTTCTCACGATAGAACTCGTCCTTCAGCAGCATGGTGTAGTCGTCACCGTTCAGCAGGCTGTAGCCATCGGGCTGCCAGGTGCCGGTAAACTTATACGAGAAGTTGATACGGGGTTTACCACGGCTACCACGCTTGGTGGTGATCAGGATGACACCGTTAGAACCTTTCGAACCCCAGACGGCTGTAGCAGCAGCGTCCTTCAGTACTTCAATCTTCGCGATATCCTCCACGTTGACAGAGAGCAGTGAAGAGTACTGTTCCTCGTCAGCATTGGCGTAGTCGAAGTCCTCGTCAGGGTTGTCGAAGATCTTATCGTCAACCACGATCAGCGGGTTGGCGTTGGCACTCAGGGTGGTCACACCACGCAGACGCATCTGTGAGCCTGCACCCAGGTTACCAGAGTTTGACACGATATCCAGACCGGCAATCTCACCCTGCAGGGCTTCGTCGGCTGAAGTGAAGGCAAGACCTTCCACAGACTCCATGTTCATGGTCTGTGACGATACGGTCATCTCCTTCTTGGCAATCGACAGACCACCGGAGTTCTGGCGACGGCCTACGACCTTCACCTCTTTCAACTGGGTGCTCTGTGGCTCCAGTTTCACCTTGAACGTGGTCTGTGTTCCAATAGCAATTGTCTTGGTCTTGTCGCCTACATACGAGAACCTCAGTTTGTTCTTCGTACTCTTCACCTGCATGGAGAAGTTACCATTGAAGTCGGTCTGCGCTGCCGAGACAATACGGTTGTTGGCATCAACCTCCACAACGTTACCCATCATCACGGGGCCTTCGTTGTCGCTCAGCGTACCTGATATGCGCACACCCTGGGCCATTGCTAGCTGGGTGGCTACGCACAACAGTGCTGTTAGTAATGATTTTCTGATATTCATATTATTGATATGCCTTTACGTTCTTAAATGCTTCGTGATTTATCTGCCTCTGCGTGACGATGCTGATAACTGATTGTCATAGCGACCGTTCTTGTCGGCACAGAGGGGGTCAGAGATCTGGTGAACAGCACAGAATGAAGAGGTCTCGATAGCTTTGGCGTGCATCTTGTTGTTATCAAACCAATAGTCACGCGCCATCTTGTTGACCACCTTCGAACCACTGTCGGCAGCATTCACAGACACCTGGTGAGAGTTGTCAGTAACGGTGATGACACCGCTGCCGCCTGATACACGGATTTCCTTAGCCACACCCATATCGTCAGAGCTGAGGGTCTTCATACGACCACCGTCAACGCTCTGATCGGCATAGACAGAGTTGGTTACGAAATGGAAGCGGATGAAGTCGCGGATGGCCTTGATCATCTTCTTGGCCTTTGCCTTGTTTGCGGTGTCGGTGGCATCGTCTTCATAATCCTTGGGATCCTTGTCATTGTCCTCAGCCCACTGCTGCACCTTCTGCTGGTAGTCCATATACAGTTTGGATACGGTCTCCTCGCTGGCATCGTCCGACTCCCACTTGGGCAGACCGCGCTCGTAAGCCAAGTCCATTGCAGCATTGTCAGGAGCAAAGAGGGTGTAGTTATAGGTATTGAACATCTTCACGTTGTAGTCCAGACAAGCGTTGGCAATCGACTTCGTGCCGAGTTTATAGTCGCTGACAAACACTTTATAGGCATCCTGTTCGGTACCGCCCGTCTCTTTCTGAGCCTGTGAGATACCAGCCCAGTCGAGCACGTCGGCCTGCGAGAGGTCGGTGCATGCATTGAGGAACTTCGAGAAGACGGTATCGCCATTGAGCACCGTTCCCTTCAGCACGCCATAGACACTCTGCACGGGTGCCTGGATGACGCGGTCCAGACGATAGGCATAACCGTTCTTCTCAGGATAGACCTGCGTAATCTTCGGAGCGTCAAGTCCCTGGATGGTGAAGGTGCGACCCTTCTGCTGGTTGCCCATCACGTCGAAGTAGGTCAGGTCGCGCTGAGCACCCGACATAGCGTGTGTGCCCTCCTTGTTAGGACCATCCACGTAGATCTCGCCACCATGCTTGGTCTTGAAGTAATGGTTCGAGCTGATGTCCTGACCCTCCTTCAGCACCACGGTGTGGTAGTTCAGCAGGTCAACGAGCTGACTCTTCACGTTGGCAATCTTCTCAGCGACAGGCTCTCCAACGGGCTGACCAGCCTCCATATCGAACTTCATGCGTTCGCACTTCAGCGTCGGAGCCTGTCCGTCATCCTTATAGAAGAAATGGAGCACGTCGGGACGCAGCGCACCGTTAGGTGTATTGTTCTCGCGATGGCCCAGCGTAGCGGGATCCAGATAGTAATAGTTGAATGCTGAGTCTTCAGGGATGAAGAAAGCATAGTTGGCCTTCATAGCCAAGAGGTAGAACTTAAAGTCGAGACCCAGGTGATAGTCGGTGCTACCACGGTCCTGAATGGCCCAGTTCATCACCTTCATATCCTGATAGAACGTAGCAGGAGCAAGCACAGCCTGGAACTCATCAGGGGCAATCATCTCGTTCAGCACGTAGACGGCACCGTTGTTGGCCATTACGATATCGCGCTTGCCGTCATCTTTCTTGGCAATCAGGTCAATCGTCAGACCCATGTTCTCAGAAGCATCGTTCAACACAGACTCGAACTTGCTGGGCACTGACTCTACGAACGAGGCCTTCATCAGGTTCTTCAGCAGCGAGGTGACAATCTGAGGATTCTTCACATGGAGTGAATCCAAGTGGGTAGGCAG
Organism: Prevotella sp.; assembly: GCA_017460515.1. Classification (GTDB taxonomy): domain Bacteria; phylum Bacteroidota; class Bacteroidia; order Bacteroidales; family Bacteroidaceae; genus Prevotella. The sequence continues at coordinate 25,048 of JAFUAY010000040.1, read as the reverse complement.
GTTCTCAGCCGTATTAGACAGACTGGGATCGCCATAGATATCAATGAGGAAGGCACCGTGACCCTTGTTGGGATCGCCTGTACTCGGCAGGAAATAGTCGCGCACGGCCTGGTCGTTGGGCACGAAGAAGGAAGCCATATCCATGATTTCCACATTACGTCCGCCAGCATTGACAACGGCAGGATAATAACCGTTCCAGCCTGGATCGAAGTCCAGGTAGTTGGTAATCATCACATCGTCAATCTTCTTGTTGGCCAATGCCTCCACGACCGGTTCCTGATTGTTCACGTAGTTATCGTAGTTATACGAACGTGAACTCATATAACGCATCGTATAGATAGCGTCTTTCTGCTGGCGGTTGTTCTCACGTGCCCAGCTGTTGTAGTCTTTCGTGACAGCATCTGAGAGAATGGGCAGTGCGAAGTAGTCCAACATGCGGCTCATCAAGCTGAGGTTTTCGCGGTTGCGGAGCACCTGGGCCATATTGCCTGGGGGAACCAGCACGTTGTCCATCTGATGGATATAGCCGTTCTGACAGGTTACGTCGGGCACAATCACCTTATTATTAAAGATGTACGCGGTACGTGAGCCTTCAGGATAGGGATTGCCGGTGATCAGTGCAAAGTCGCTGTCATCGCCATTCATCGTGATGCTGTTGTTAATCATGTACTCACGCGTCAGGTGCACCATCATCGGGGTGGATGCATCCGATACGATGCTGATGTCCTGATTGTAGAACTTCGTCCAGAAAGGATTGTTCTTAGGCATGTCGTCCTTACCCTTCATGATCTGTACAGAGTCGCTCACAGCCACGTTTGTAGCATGCTTCAGGGCCTGACCCGAAACAGCCTCCACGGTACCGTTACTCATGTTGGGCAGCATCTGCAACAGCAGAGGGTTGTCGAGCATTGACGACTTGAGCAGCAGCACCTTCCGGGCATACGATAACTGCTCATAACTCTTCACGCCCCAAACATTGTCACTTTCAAAGAAACGTTTGAAAGCATCATCATTTGCGGGGAACACCGTCTTTGAACCTGTGCGTTTCAGCACATCTGCCTGTCCCAGGTCATTAATCAGCCGCAAATAGGTTGAGAAAGTACCTTGAAGACCAGCCGCCTCAGATGGGTTCTCCAATTCCGAATAGATGCTTGAGCCAAGCCATTCCGGCTTACTGTCTGCATCCACCTCCTCGTATTTTTCAACGCAAGAGGTCATCAATCCCGTCAGAGCGAGAGAGACACAGAAAAAGATTCTCTTCATAAATGGTTATTAGCTAATATTGTTTGATTTATTTCGAAATATTCGTAGTTCGTAGATTTCAACGTGCAAAATAACGAAAAAAAAAACAAACTACCAAAATATCTTTCTACAAATATTGACAATTCACTACATTTTTTGGATATTGAATAAAAAGGAAAAACGTCCTCCCTATTTTTCCTTTGCCTAAAAACAGTCTTTAATGATTTACGACTTATGTCGAAAAAGCTTCCGACTTCTGTCGTAATATTTTATGACTTATGTCGTAAATTCTTCCGACTAAAGTCAAAACACCACAATCTTACTTTCTGAACTCTTGTTCCCCCAATAAAAAAAATTGGGAGCGCAGCAACTGCGCTCCCAATATTTGAGTTAAAAAGGAGGGGTGATATTACTTAATCACGACTTTCTTACCGTTGATGATGTAGAGACCCTTCTGCAGGTTCTTGCTGTTCACACGAACACCAGAGATGGTGTAGATGGTGTTGTCGAACTTGTTGTTCTCCTTAACAGTAGCGATACCGTCAACAGTAGGAGTCCATTCAGCCCAACCAGTCTCGGTGATGTCCTCTTCGAAGTCAGTCAACTGATACTTGAAGATCTTCAAGTTATCGAACCAGCAACGGCGACCTGTTGCTCCATTATTAGCCTTCTGATAGGTAGAACTACCAATGCGGAAAGAAACGATCTTACCTGCATCTTCTGCCAGAGCGGGGAAAGGAAGGACTGCACCATCAATATTCTTTGAAGAGTTAACAACTTTACCTTGAACAGTCTGCTTACTATAGTCAATAGTCAAAGTGAAAGAGTTGCGCAAAGCATCAGTACAAACAGAGGCAGCACCACCGTTCTTATCGTGATTACTCTTTACATTACCCTTAATTACCATACCTGTACCAGAAGCGTCATCAAAATCGTTATAGGCAACATTGCTATTATAGCTATCGTAGCTAAAGCCCAGAACTCTTGTTCCATCAGCATTCAGGAACTCAACATCCATAAATCCTTTACCAAGCTGACCATACCACAAATCAAATGTGATAGACAGAGCATCACTTGCAGAAGGCTCAGGTAAAGCAACTGTACCATAGCTTGCACCACCAACATGCAAGACATCCTCCAAAACGCCATCATATCCTTGTGCGAAATTCCAATCCGCAACGGAATTATCAGGCTGGAAATTAGTTCCGAAATCCATCTGACCTACAGCTCCTGCGATAGAATAATTACCTTCACCATCAACTTGGGCCTTAGTTTCAAAATCGATATCAACAATAGGCTTCAGTTCTACAGATGCGATGAAAGCCTCAGTAGCAGCAGCCAGCTTAGCCTGAGCATCAGCCAGAGTGGTAGAGTCAGCTACACGGGTAGCATCGACAGTCTTAGCGCGAACATCCTTAATGGTAGCAATAGCTGCCTCAATAGCAGTCTTGTAAGTAGCACGATCACCAGAAGCGTATGATCCCTGATTACGTGTCTTCTTAGCTTCATCAATAGCAGTAGCCAGATCAGAGAAAGGCTTGTTCAGGTTGGTTACATAGGTAGTAGCCCACTGGTAGTTACGAACCAGCTGGTACTCTAAGCGCTTTACTTCACCCAGAGTATCTGGCTCAGTATAAAGCTCAACACCCTGATAGAGAGTCCAATCCTCGAGCTCAGCAGTTGTAGCCTTGCCTGCATCTTCACCATCATCAGTGATCCAACGCTTGTGATACTGATTGAACCAGATGGGATCCCAAATCTTACGGGCACTTGCCAATGAATCCTGTCCCCAGATATAGTTCTTCTGGTCAACCATGCCATAGAGCTTTTCACGTGCAGCAACAGCAGCATCCCACTGTGCCTTGTAAGATTCGAAAGCCTTCAAATGAGCAACGCCAGATGTGACATCTTCAAAACTACGAATCTCGAAATTCTTAATATGGAAAGTTCCATCATGAAGAGGTCCATCCCAATAAAAACCTGCCTCGAAAGGCTCGCCACCCTTAAATTCTTTAACAATATAGAACCTAACGAAATCCTCGCCTTGGATAGAATCAAGTTTTACAGTATCCTTTCCTACAAAAGCAGAAACCTCAGCCTTGTGGGTAAATCTCAAAGTATAACCCTTTTCACAACGAGCATTACGCATCTCAGCAGCAATATAGTACTTTCCTGCAGGCATGTACTTGTTATACAAAGAGACCGAGCCAGGACCTACTTGATAGTTGCCAACACCCTGAATCTGCTTAGTGAGGTATTCTGCTTTATCTCCATGCCACCAGTTGTCACCATGGAAAAGGAATCCTCCTACAACTGATCCGCTGGCCATCTGAGAAGCACCACGATTATATTTGGGGAAAGTTGTTAAATCAGCAGCATACTTGAAATATTCGTCAGTTGCGATATTGAAAGAAGAAGCATCCATGTATGCAGCAAATTCCTCCTCAAAGGATGCCATCATACCTTCAGCATAAGCAATATCATCCAACTCACCAGCTTCAAGCATTCCTTCGATACCAGGAATAACATTTTCAAGCATATTAGCGCGAGCTTCTGCAGCAGCTTCTACACTAAAGTTTGGATCATCAAGTAGTTTCTTAGCAAAAGCTAATCTTCTTTTAGCAACGCGATCATCATAGACCTGAGAAGCCTCCTGAATAGTGATATTAGCAATCTCAACATCAGTAGCCATCTTCTCAATATGCATCACTACCTTAGCGCCCTCAGCATAAGTGAAGAGGAAGCAAAGAGTTGCCCAGTTGTCTGCATAAAATACCTGAGCAGTAGCAATACCTGTAACAGGAGCTTCTTCAGTACCATCAACGCGAATGAGTGCACCATCATTGTTCATAAAGAAGTCAAGATAGTTTGCGCCAATAGATGTACCAATAGTTGTCTTACTATCAGCGCCCTTGATCTGAACAGATGCAAGGTAAGATTTTCCATCGACCAAGCCATCCTCAGCGCCCCAAACGCCACAGAAAGCAGCACCTTCTGTTGCGCCCAAGCTCTTCAGCGTGTTCTCTCCGTTAGGACCAGAACCCGCGCTCAGGGACCATGTAGCGGCATCAAATTCGCCAGCGTCAGAACCCGTAAATCCTACGAGGCCTTCGGCAAAGTCGCCATTCTTGACAATGTTTTCTCCAGTAAACTGGAACTTCTGCGTAGAGGTGTAGATATAGCTGTCCTTTTCATAGGCATAGCCAGATACCACACTTACCAATGCAAGAGCTGCAATAAGTAGTCTTTTTCTCATAATTGTTATAATTTAGTTATTAATAAAAGATATTGAAAACTCAAAATTTGCAAATTAATCCTATAGTAGTCGGCTGCAAAGGTAAGGTTTTTATTGATACAAGACAAGAAAATGGGGGCATATTTTTTGACAAATGCCCCCATTTTCTGCTATTTTCCTGAAAAATGTATTATTTTACTACCACCTTGCGAGCCTCAGAACGGTGTCCGTCGCGCATATTGATAATAAATGTACCCGCGCGAAGACCTGCTGTCTTTGCCTTGGCAATGGCTGCCGATTTCGTTGTTACAAAGGATGCAACATGCTGTCCGCTAAGTGTCAGCACCTCACACTCCACCACTGCATCGCCAGCAATAGCACCGATACCGGCGGGATCGTCAGTAACGCGAAGCACGCCCTTCTTCTGAGCAACATCCGTCACGTCCCAATAGAGCCCGCTTGGCAGTTCAGGCAAATCGAAGTCGGGCGTACCAGTAAAGGTACTGCTGGTCTCCCAAAGCACGAATTCATCACCAACAGCAGGCACATAGTCGCCAACCAGCTGAATGCGTACCGTTCCGTTCATCTCCAGCATATAGGGCTGGAATTGTGACTGCTTGGTGCTCTTGAAGAGATAGGTCAGCACACTGCCTCTGCTGAACTGTGTGCGGGCATTGGTCTTGATGGTACCTGGAGTAGTCTCATTGTAAAGAGAACCGTTGAGGAACAGTTCACCACCGGCATTCACCACCAACTGACGAATCAAACCCTGTGCAGCCACTCGACCCTTACTGCCGATAGTGAGCAGGTTGGCACCATTGATATAGGTATCAAGCTGTGAGTTATTGAATGCGAGTGTACCTTCCTCAATCGTCAGCTGACCATTAATATTACCCAGCGTAGAAACAGTCAACTTACCCGTACCGCGCTTCACAAGCGCTGACGTCTGAACGGCGACATCGCCCCAGCCGGGATTGAAGGCCGCAGGAACACCAACGTGAACGGTAGAGAGCGTGATGTTCTGATCACTATTGAGAATCCATTTACCCGAACCAAGCAGATAACCAGTTCCCTTCAGTCCGCCCAATTCAATATCCTTACCACTGTTGCTGACCTGTACCTTGTCCTGAACATTCAGCGTAGCATTAGGCATACCATTGGTATTACGGAACTCCCAAACAGGATTGTATGACTTCTTGTTTTGACGGTTGTTCATACCGGCAACAATTGTACCCGTGAACTGGCTCCAGTCGCCATCGAAGTAACAGCGCACACCACCTGTATAGGCAGTGAACGTGCCTGCACCCGTCAGACTGCCGCGATAGGTAGAGCGGAAACCGCCATAGAAGGCACCCGTCTTTCCTTCGGGCACAACGAAGTTGGCAGTATTGTCGATATTAGTGCCTTCATCATTGGCTGCCCACAGCGTACCACCTTGGAACTCAACCGTTGGTGGCAACGTCTCTTTATGGTTACCATGATTAGAGGTCAGCGTACCAGCCTTGATAATCAGCTTACCAAAGGTATTGCTTTCCGTACCCATTTCCATCGAACCGGCACCCGTCTTGCTAAGCGTTGCGCCTGCACCCTTGATGCCCTTGTTGAAGATGACACTCTTACCAGAAGGCACATCGACGCTGACACTACCATTGATATTCAAGGTCTGGTCGGTAATAATCACACCATTGGTACGCAGAACCGCACCGTCGTTCAGCGTAATCTTCTTCGACACATCGCCCAATGAGCCCCATGTCTGACCGGCGTTGTTGGCCAAAAGCGCCACAATCAGCGTACCACCATTCACCGTAGTATTACCAGAGTGGTTGATATTGGTCAGCGACAGGCTGCCCTTCTCGTTCTTCGTGATAGGAGCACCTGCCACGATGCTATCGCCATAGATGACATAGTTCTTCGTTGCATTGTTGAAGACCACCTCACTGGGGCTTACAGCACCACGGATAGTCACACTGGTAGCGGCGGCATCGTCGTTGAACACAACCTTGTCGCCATCAGTAGAATAAGACTCCTTACCATCAGCGATAAAGTTGGTGCTGACTGCCTGCTGCCAAATAGCATTGTCGCTTGTACCGTTCCAAACAACCGTACTGGCCACACGAGCCTCTTCAACCTCAATCTTCAGTTTCTTGTCAGCATAGACCAACGTAGTCTTGCGGTTGGTGGGGAAGCCTTCGATGATGATTTCCTCGATAGAACCGGTCACAGCACCCACTGTACCCAACTCATAGGTTCCGGGAGCCACCTCACCAGTGATATTGAACTGCAACACGGGCGACTTATAGCGGGGACCAAACTTCACCCAGACATCGTCGCTGGTCTTGTCCTCCAGAACGAGGGCATCAGCATTCACCTGGTCAAAGTTCGTACCGTTGACATCAATGACAATACGTGAACCGAAGCCTAACTCCAGCTTAGAGGCGGAGATAGTACCCACATTGCCTTGACCTCCAGGATAGATGGTTGCATTATATTCAGCCTTCAAGCCTCCATTGAACTGACCACCGTCGGAAATCAGTGTAGTATGACGGTTGAGCCATACGGGTGAAGCTTCCATCGTGCCATCAAACTGTAGTGTACCGTTCCATACATCGGTATTGCCTGTATGCTTCTGTGTAACCTTTGGCAATACCAGTACGCCCTCACCCTGCTTGACCAGACGGGTAGCGCCACCGAAGGCACCGCCAGTGAGTGTGGTGGTATAGGTCTCAACAGTACGCTTTGGCTGCTTTGGAGTGCTGGTCAATGCCTTGATACTGCCATCGGTCTGCAGTGTGCCGCCGGATCCTTTCACCCAAGCAGGTGCATTGACATAGAGAACATAAGGAGAAGCGCCATCGGCAACACTAATGGTCTGGTTCTCATAGCCGGAGATCAGCAGCTGATTATCAGTTGTATTGATAGTACCACCATTCTTTATCTCAGTACGTCCTTCCAATGTATTGGCGGGCGGTTCCTTCGTGATACCCTCCATCTCACCGAGGAAGAAACTGGTGTGAGGCGGCTGGTTATAGCCCACGCTTTGCCAGGTCATGGCATTACGGTACTCATGGTCATACCAAAGAGAAGTAATACCCCAGGGAGATACATAGCTGGAGATATTGATACGAAGGGTATTCGTGCCAACGCGGTTGATAATCTCCTCACGCCAGTCACCAATGATATCACCCAGGAAACCAGGATTGTTCTTGCTGGAGTTGTTCAGTGAACCACCGCCTAACCACAGACGACCAGCGCCATACTTATAGACACACGGAGAACGCTCAGTACCTGGAGAGTCCATGAACTCATCAAGCAGGTCGCCATCCCAGTAGATACGGCAGTTCAGATAGTCATCGTTAGCCATATTCATGCCACCAATCACCTTATCAGCCACCAGACTGATGACGTCAGTGCCAAAGCTATTGCCCACGGCTCCAGGATAAGTGTTCTGGAAATTGCCTGCCATACAGCGACCATTGTCACCGCCAGTACCAGTGGTATAACGTAAGGTAGAGGACATGCCGTCGGTATAGGCAATACCTGGAACGGCGCTACTCTCCAGACAGACAAACTGTTCGAGGCCCCAACGATAGGGATCCAAGTCACCGCAATGCTGGGCATCACCGTGTCCAAACCCTGTAGTAGAGAGTCCGTAGCCAGTATCATCGATAATCATCGAACCGAACACAATCTCATCACGTCCGTCCATATCGACATCGGCAATGGCATAGTTATGGAAGCCGTTGCCGAACCAAGGTGAACCACCGTCATAGCAGTTCCAGCGCCACAGCTGGGTCAGCTCATGTGTTTCCTTGTTGACACTCAGTGCACAGAACTTATGACGGGTATAGCAGCCACGACCCAAGAAGATGGCTGGATTGCGACCGTCTAAGTAAGGAGCACCGAAATAGTGCTTACAAGAACGGTGACCGGTATCATTGGAGCCCCATACCGTAGCATAGTCGCTCTCACCGCTCTCATAACGAGGCAGCGGATAGGCTGCAGGTGTCCAGTTTTCAGAACCGTCCCATCCATAAGGCTCACCTGTCTCGCCATTCAGGTAAATCAGGTATTCAGCACCATCACGGGTATATTCATATCGGGGAGCGTAATACGACATATTACCCACCTTGATATTCTTACCCGTAGCAGTATGGATAATCATATTATCAGCACCACGCATCAGGGCCTCGGCCTTGCCATCTTGGTCCCAGTCGTAAAGAATCAAGTCGAACTGTTCGTCAGGACCTGCCATCAGGTTCGGACCCATATCGATCCACCAGAGTCGGGTGCCGTCCATCTTGTAGCACTCATGCAGATTGAAATCGGTCTTGTTATCGGCAGTATTCAGATTACCGCTGTCATTACGGCGCTTCACGACAACCTCCATCTGACCGTCACCATCGACATCGGCCACTGAACAGTCGTTCAACGAATAGCCTGCATTGACATCAACGCCATTGCGGTTCACCACATTCTTCACGTTGATATCCCAATACTGATGCTCCCAAGGAGTCACTTCAGCCGACTTCAGGTCTTGACGTTCCTGACCTTTCACGACAGGAATGACATAGTATTTGCTGGAAGCTTTTCCCGCATTGTCCTGGTAATTGGAAACGCTCAAAGGCGTAGCATTGAGCTTCGTTCCGTCACGATAGAGGTTGTACTGGGTGTCGTAATACTCTGAAGGCAGAATGCGCCAACACACGAAGTTGCCCACACCCGAAACGCCATAACGGTCGTCTTGTCCGGTCTTATCACCTTGCGGGATAGCCACAAGACCACGCGTCAGCTTGTCGGTGACACGCTGTGCATAGACAGCAGACACCATCATCAGTCCCATCAAGGAAAGAAGAATTAATTTTTTCATACGTCTGTAGTATTAATAGTTATTAGTTTTGTCGTTTCACGATGCATAAATGCATAGTTGTAGCGGTGCAAAAATACGAAAAATATGACAACAAAAAAGGTTTTTATCAAATTTTAGGCTATTTATCTCGAAAATTTAAGTACATTCGACCAATATTTTATGGATTGTCCATAAAAAATGTGTACCTTTGCCGCCAGAATTATAACTATTAAAACTACTTAAGAACGATGAAATCGAGACTATTTTTCTTTGCTGCCACTCTGTTTGCCGCACTTGGCACACAGGCACAAGAGACGACTTCCCCACAGATGGAAAAACTGGACCGCGGAACAGTCGCACTTCCCGTCAGTTCGGGTAGTGGCAACTTCGTCAGTTGGCGCCTGTTAGGTACTGACGATGAGGAGCTGACCACCTTCGACATCCTGCGCAACGGTATGCTTATCAAGTCGAACCAGTATCTCACAAACTACACAGATGCTCAGGGAACAGCATCTTCAACCTACCAGATTGTGACAAAGGTGAACGGTGTGGCTGTCGACACATCAAAGGCGGTAAAAGCTTGGTCGCTGGTCTATAACCCTATTAAACTGGACCGCCCTGCCGACGGTAAGACCAAGCCCTACTCTACCACCATCAATAAAGAGAGCGTTTCTTTTCCGAATGGTCAGGACTACAGCTATACACCCAATGACATGAGCGTTGGCGACGTGGACGGTGACGGTGAATATGAGCTTTTCGTGAAATGGGATCCCTCCAACTCAAAGGACAACTCACAGAACGGTGTGACAGGTATTGTATACATAGACTGCTACAAGTTGGACGGTACCAAGCTGTGGCGTGTCAATCTGGGACAGAACATCCGTGCCGGTGCCCACTACACACAGTTCCTGGTCTATGATTTCAATGGTGACGGACGGGCAGAAATGATATGCAAGACTGCTCCCGGTTCACAAGACGGTCAGGGCAATTACGTCAACCAAGCTGCCACACTCGCCAGTATCAAGAACGCAAGCAACACCAAAGACTGGGTAAGCGAGGGAGCAGGACGCATTAACGGCGGACACGAATACCTGACAGTCTTCGACGGACAGACAGGACGTGCCATCCATACCATTGCCTATGTCCCCAACCGCAATGCGACAATAGAACTGAGCGAGGCTGCAGGAAGCTTCAACTGGGGCGTGAGCAAAAGTGATGCGGGCTCGTATGGCAACCGAGGTGAGCGCTATCTGGCTGGCGTAGCTCATCTGGACGGACACGACAAGAATGCCAGCGGCATCTTCTGTCGTGGCTACTATACTTATGCTCATGTATGGGCTGTTGATTTTGACGGTTCAGAATTGCATCCCCGTTGGCTGCATTCCTCAGAGACCACCAGTTCGTATAAGGTGATAACATGGACGAACAATTCTCCTTCAACTAAAACCTATACAAACTGTAAGCCTACTTGTGGCAGCGGTAGCGGAACAATGTATGGCAATGGCAACCACAATATGTCAGTAGCCGATGTCGATGGTGACGGATGCGACGAAATCATCTGGGGATCAGCGGCTTGCGACAATAACGGCCGACTGCTCTATGGTACAGGCTTTGGTCATGGCGACGCCATCCATCTGGGCGACCATTGTCCTGACCGTCCAGGCCTGGAGGTATTCCAAGTGCATGAAGAGAAAGGCACTTACGCCTGGGATCTGCACGATGCTGCTACGGGCGAGATTCTATTAAAAGGTGGACCCGAAGGCGTAGATAACGGACGCGGCATTGCCGGACAGTTTGATGCCAATGTGCGTGGTTCACTGTTCTGGTCATCGTCTGACGGTTCAGCACGCAAGGCTATCAGCGGTGAGGAGTACTCTACGAAGCACGGTTCATCAAACTTCCGCATCTACTGGGACGGTGACCTGCAGGAAGAGTTGCTCGATGGTGGAAAGATTGACAAATGGAACGGTAACGGCACAAGCCGCGTCTACCTGAACGGCAAGAACCTGTACGACCTGAACAGCTCCAGCTCTTGTAACAGCACAAAGGCAACGCCCTGTCTGCAAGCAGACATTCTTGGCGACTGGCGCGAAGAGGTCATTTTATGGTCTGCTGCCGACAATGCTACCATCAATATCTTTACGACCAACACAACAACCAACTACCGAATGCCTACACTCATGCATGACCACACTTATCGTATGGGAGTAGCATGGCAGAACACTGCATATAACCAACCGCCCCACCTGGGCTACTATCTGCCTGACGCCATGATGCCCCATATCATTGACGGCGGACGCTATGAGATTGAAGCAACCGTAGGTGACTCGCTGAATTACAAGACTAAGGTGCGCTATGCGAAGAGCGTATTGCTGATGGCGAGTATCATGCCTGACGGAACAAAGAAAGGCTACAACGTACCTGAGGGGTTCGAGCGTCCGTCATTCAGTTCTACAACCAAGGAACTGACTCTGCGAGGTGTTCCACAGGAAAAAGGCAACTATCAGTTTGCCCTGAAGATTACCGGCATGAACGGAGAAACTGTCATGGACACCCTCATCGTAAAGGCAAAGGAAACAACTGGAATCGCTGAGCATATCGACCAGACGAACGATGAACCTGTCATCATCTACGACACAGCAGGTCGCAGACTTCCTCAGACGTCAACAGCCATGTTGCCACGAGGTCTTTACATCCTCAAACAAGGAAAACGGGCTAAGAAGATTTTAGTGCAATAAAGGAACAGACAATCACAGGAAGCGCCACTAACGGACGCTTCCGTGCATCATCAGACCGTCGTTGGTAAGTCCTGCGGCGGTCATTTTTATACGCGTCTGCTTACTGTTATTATAGAAGGTTGCAACAAAACGGCCCTGTTCATCAGTTACTGCATTGGGATTCCAGTAGAGCGTACGACGGTAGTCAGTGGGCTGTTCAGGCTTTCGCTCACTATAATCAGGCTGATAGAACGCTTCAGGAGCATTGAATCCCTTGAAGACAAGATGGCGATCACGGAACGTAGGTTGGATGCCGTCATCAGGAATAAGCACGATATCAACTGTTGCATCAGCAGAAGTCATCGACTCAACCATCGTAGATTCTTCATTTCGCGGTTCATAATCACTGAAGACACGGATATCCTGCATACGCTTCATTTTCAGTCGATTTACATACCACTGAGGGGTACGATTAGCACGCAGAAGGCCTGCCACCTCAACTTCAGAGCCAAAAGAGTAAGGCGAATAGTTACGATAATAGGTGTAGCCCTCCAACCGTCCGTCGACATTGAACATGCGATGACGGTTCATATTACCATAGAGGAAGCGGCATACCTGAATGGGGAACAACCGCATATCGAGCTTACCGTATGAAAGACCATAGTCGGTAAGATCGTTATACATCTGATAGGCATCGATGACGAAGGCTGGCTTCTTCCAGTCAATGGCTCTGCGACCACGCCGACGGCCTTTAACAGTCACATTGCCCAGCTGCTGAACTTCATTCTCCATCGAGAGTTCTGAAAGGGTATCAATGAGCTGCTCCTCGTCCAAGTCGGGCTGATGCTTCTCGTAATAGGTGTACTCATGGGTGAAGATGGGATAGAAGAGGTCGCGTTTCACGTAGTAATCAGGATAGGAGTCTTCATCAAGAACCTTTTTATCCTGACGCGACGTCATACTCTTCTTGAGGGAGTCTTTCTCTTTATAAGCCTTCATGTTCAAGTAGGCAGTACCATAGAAGGGGGGCACCTGGAAGAGAAAATGTCCGCGATTGGTCTTCTGCACAGAACCAACGACTTGCTTGCCGACCGAGACCTCTGCCTCAACGAAGACATCCTTGCGAAGGGAACCGCCATAAGCCCTCAGGTCGGCAGTGGCGGTATCGAAGCTGCCAGTTTCAATAGTACTCACGTCAACATTGCTTTCAGTGCTGGTTTCAACACCAATTGTCTCGAACTCGCTGGTCTCTACATCAGCCCAGGGATCTTCTGTAGCCTCTTCATCGTCAGACTTCTTTTGGCCAATCATAGCCGTTCCCGTCAGCCAGGAGCTAATCTCATCGGGGTCAATTTCGTTGATGGATATCATCTTATACACATGTCCCTCAACGGTTAGAGCCGTTTCAGGCGTATAGCGCAGCTGTCGGGCGGTATCAGCCAACTCCTGCCACTTATACTTCCGCCAACCCTGCACCTGCATCAGCAGGTCGAGATGCCGACGATGGCTATCATCATCCTTCTCGAAATAATAGGCGGGACGGGCGATAAAGCCCTTCAGATCACTGGAGAGCAACATGGAGGTCATGAGATTACCATCATCATAGGTTGGCTCATCGGTAGTGCGGTCCTGGATGGAGAGGGAGAAGGCTGTAGGCTCAGTAACGCCCTGACACTGAACGGGCAGTTCAACGAGCTCGTAGGGTTCGTAGGTTCGTGTTGACTCGATAGGAGCCGTTATCAGTAATGAGTCGTGCTCATGATGATTGACAAAGAACAGACGGTCGGCTAAGACTTGTCCTTCATCATCAAAAAGGGTGAGCTGATTCACGCCTGTAGGCAGTGAGTTTAGGGGCAACTGGATGGTGTTAGAGCCAGCAGAGAAGGTTTCAAAATGCTTCAGTGCACCACGACAAAGGACGGACATACCGTAAGAAGCATCCTGGGGCAGACCGTGACTGGACAATGTGACTTTCCCGTCAGCGAGACGTACTGCAAAGCCTTTCTTCTCAGCATGAGGCAAATTGAAGCTATACGCTTTCCCATGATAATTGAAAGAGGCCTTCAATCGGCGGCTGTCAGGCTTGACGATGAAAGAACCGCGCCCCATATATTCTGTTTGAATGGTCAAAGGTGTTTCAGCCCCAGTAACGGTTCCTTTGAGAGTAACAGCCTCACCCAACTGGTTCGTCACTTCGAAGGCCACATTATTCTCCACACCTTCAATAAGATGACCGCCTTCCGGATAGAAGGAGACAAAGAGGTCTTCTTTCTTGGGCTTCTGAATGCGTGTCTTTGGACGCTGATACATCCTGCGATATTCGAAATCGCCTGCCTCATCGGGCTTACTATAGACAGGGAACACACGCGAATATAGTCCGTCCCAAATGCGATAATAGTCGGCTGCCATCTGCTTGTTGTAGAAGGCCCACTTGTCAGTGGTACTGAAACGATGGTGACGAACATTGAAGTTCAACATCCAACGGGTGTAGGCACGCAGTTCATAGTAGCCGGAATAGAGTGAATCCGTCAAGACGAACTGGCCACACATATGACCTTTATTGCTGACAACAATCTGCTGACGCTCCACCAACAAACCATCGGGTGAGAGCAGTTCCACATAGAGGATACGGCTGATATCAGTCGGCAACAGATCATCGGCTCTGACCACATAGGCCTTATACCAGAGGGTATCGCCCACGAAATAGCATCCATTGTCAGTATGGATGTATACTTTCTCCTGAACTTGTGAATAGGAGGATTCCTCCAAAGCTTGTCGTATGTCATCCAAATTGCCGGCCTTCGCCACTACTGTGGTTAACATGGCCAGAAGACATACCGCAAAACGGTTTCTTCTCATTGAAAAAATGGTTAAGTGTTTAAAGGGAGCGTTACCACGAAACGTGCACCCTCCTTGTATGTTGTATCAAGCATCAACGTACCCTTCAGACGGGCTACCAATGCGCGGGCCAATGTAAGTCCGAGACCAAGGCCGGACTTGAACGAGTCTAATTTCTCGAAACGGTCGAATACACGTTCGGCATCTGCTTCAGGAATACCTTTACCGGTATCTTCCACAACGAAAGCTATCGAAGTGCGAAGCTGGCGGACGCGCAAACGGACCTCGCCTTTTTCAGTGAATTTCAACGCGTTGTCTATCAAAGCATTGATCACTTTCTGCAAAACAATCTTGTTGGTCTTCAGCGTAAAATCGTCATCTACATCTGAGATAAGGACAGTTTCGACCTGATCGCCCTTCATCTCACGATTATCACGGAACACTTCACGACAGAGCTGATTACAGTTGACTAGATCAGAGCACTCCAATTCGGTAGAGGCATTAGCCATAGACAAGTCAAGGATTTCATCAACAAGTGAGACAATCAGACGGGTGTTATGACTCATCATACCCACAATCCTCTTGCGCTCATCAGCACTCATTTCGACTTCAGTACTGCCCATCACCTGGGTAAAGCCAGTGATGATATTCAAGGGCGTACGTATCTCGTGACTCACATTATTGATGAACTCGGTCTTCATGTTGTCGCTCTCCATCGCACGGTCACGAGCTTCCTTCAGCGCCTTGATATCACGACGACGCTTGTAGCTGTAAATCAGCAGCACCACAATAATCACCAACATACTGACCACGATGGTGAGCAGTACAATGATACGCTGATGATTCAGTTTCTGTCCCGCCTCAAAAAGGTCTAACTCATTCTGGATGCCTACCATGCTATTGCTCAGGATCACTGCATTGATGGAGTCATTCTCAGCCATCTGCTTGCGAAGATTCTGATAAGCATGCTTCCAGTCGCCTGACCATTCATAGATAAAAGTCTCGATGGGAGTGCTCTCATAACTGTCTTGGGCAACCTTTAGTGCTCCAGCTATATTCTTATGATACAGCAGGTTATAGGCTTCCAGCCGTACACCGTGAACAGATGTATAGCCTTGAGCCTCCAACTCCTTATAGAGTTCATAGCCCTTCAGAAAAGCAGGAAACTCACCTCGCTTGAAGTTTGCCACAGCACGATAGGCCTCAACATCAATCAGGCGGTCGGGGGACTGTGAATATTTTGCAGCCAGGTCTAAAAGACGCATCGCCTCCTCAGGGTTCTCGTCAATCTCAACCTGTACCTGATTCATATAAATGGGCGGCAGACCTTCGGTATACCCGTTCTTCTGCATAATCTCAATCACCTCACTGAAGCAGCGACGAGCCATCTCATGATTGCCACAATAATTATAAACATGGCCCATCATATTGATAGCCATATACATTTCAGAAGAAAGATTGCGCTCACGCAACTCACGAGAGAGCAAGATTGACTTCTTGTAAGCTCCAAAAATATCCTCACGATTCAGCAGGAAAACAATCTCATTACAACGTTGGGTATAGTACGCATGTAAGTCATCCTGCGCCAGACAATAGTCTTCCAAAACAGCTATAGCCCGATGGAACTCAGCACTATCGCCAGCATTAAAGGCTGCCCCCATCTCACTGCGAAGGGCAATATAGACAGAATCATCAGGGGCAATCTTGGCATTTGTAGACAAGCTTACCCATAGAATCATGAGGGCCACAATGTGCTGAAGAAACTTCATGCAGTAAGTTTTAGGTGGTTTTACTCCGCAAAGGTACTAATTCTTTAGTGTTTCTATACGAGAATCGTAGTTAAAAAGTACAAAAAAGAAAAAGCGTTCCACTGGAACGCTCAGAGTAAAGCATAGCAACGCTAAGCGTGAAGCCTAGGAACGCTAGGAGTGAAGCCTAGGAACGCTATGAGCAAAGCCTAGGAACGCTAAGCGTGTTTCAGTCGGAAGGATGATTCGATGCTGTTCAGTTCTTCGACGAAAGCCTTGTCGACCTTCAGTCGCTGCTCAACAGCTGAACAGCTATGGATTACCGTTGAATGGTCGCGACCTCCTATTAGCTGACCAATACGTGAGGTTGGCATCTTCGTGAACTTCTGTGCCAGATACATGGAGATTTGTCTTGCCAATACATAATCACGCTTACGGCTCTTGCTGAACACGTTCTGCTGCGATACTTTGTAGTGCTGACAAACAGTATCCAGGATATCATCAACTGTAAGCGGATGGTTGTCAACCTTGACAGCACGCTGGATGACGCGCTCAGCCAGACGCATATCGATATTGGAATTATAGACTATACTATAGGCCATCAGTGAGTTGATGACACCTTCCAAGTCGCGAACGCTTCCATTAGCTGTGCTTGCAATAAACTGAATAACATCAGATGATATCTTCAAACCATCACGACGACATTTTGACTCCAGTATATCCACGCAGAGCTGCACATTGGGTTTCTCCAGTTCAGCAATCAGTCCGCAAGAGAAACGGGTGAGCATACGATCCTTCAGCCAGGCAAGGTCAACAGGAGGACGATCGCTGGCCAGAATAATCTGCTTACCCAAGCGGAACAGATGGTCAAAAATATAGAAGAACGTGGCAACTGTCTTTTCAGAGGTAGCCCACTCCTGCACATCATCAACAATCAGAACATCGATAGTCTGATAGAAGTTGATGAAGTCATTGATTTTATTCTGCAGCTTAGCATCCACAAACTGCACCTGGAACAAATGGGCAGAAACGTAAAGCACGCGCTTCTGTGGATACATCTTTTTAATATGTACGCCAACGGCATTAATCAGATGCGTCTTGCCACAGCCTGAAGGTCCGTAGATAAAGAAAGGATTGAAAGTAGACTTTCCCGGATGTTCAGCAATCGAAAGGCCTACAGTACGAGGCAACTTATTGGAAGCACCCTCAATGAAATTATCGAAAGTTCGTTTGGGGTCCAACTGCGAATTTAGCTGTTGAGGCAATGCTGCATCAAGCACATCGGGTGCTTTATTGACATGATTAGAAGCTGGTACAGATTCAATATCAGCTGGCTCGTCACTCTCGAACTCCTGAGTAATCTTATGCGCCTTATCCGTCACCACGCGGTAAGTCAGCCTCACGTTTGCGTGGAAACTTTGGTTCAAAGCCCACCCCATCAACTGAACGAAATGTTCCTCCAGATACTCGTAGACATAGGGGCTATCAACCTGCACCAACAAAGTCGAACGTTCCTCATCGTATCTCTCGAATACGATGGGCTCGAACCATGTTTTGTATGTTTGCTCAGGAACGTTTCTCTGAATCAATTTCAGAAAATTATCCCACAGCAATTTGTGACTTTGTTGCATTAGGCGTTGTTCTTTTAGATTACTTATGATTGATTATGTTTTGATAATCGCAGTGCAAAGGTCGGACTTTTTTCTGAAATAACAAAATCCGCAAAAATAGAGTATTGTGTTTACAAAACACGTAACTTTCTTATTTACGGATAATTATATTGTTTCACGCTTTTTTTAGTACTCTGACTATTGCGAATTTCGACCTTATTGAAAATCAGCTGGTTACAACTCAAAAAGAAGTAGCAACCAGCTGATTTTTATTTAGACAAAATTAAAATTGAATACTTTTTGCTATTTTTTATACTATTCTCCTTCTTGGGTTTATTACTTGTCTTTTTTACCAAAAACCGAGAAATGCACATAACGTTTAGGATGCTGTTTGAAGTCGATGAGCAGTTGGTCGGCATCATGCATCGTTGCGTTCATATTATTATAAAGCTGTGCATCATGCATCAGCAATCCCAGTGTACCCTCCTTGCTGTTCAAAGCCCGTGTCATCTGCTCTACGTTGTTGAGTGTCTGGTCAACCTTGTTCATCGTTGAAGCCACATCAATGCTGTTCAACTGTCTGGTCAGTCCCTCTGTATTCTCCAGTACGCCATTGGTCTTGGCAATCATCTGAGGCATCTGCTGATTGAGCGTAGCAGAGAGCTGACTCAACTCATGAGTAGCTGAATTGAGGTTTGACGTGATATGATCAACATTATTGAGGGAATTCGCCAGTGCCGGAGAAGCCAGAAGTGTATTGACGCTGGTAAGAATAGAGTCAAGCTTTGGTAACATTTGCTCTATCTGAGGCACCATTGCGGCAGCTTTGTCCATCATTCCCTTATGGATGCTACCACTAATAGTATCACCACGCTGCATAAGTTCAAGGGGGTTCGGTCCCAAACGCAACTCAATGCGTACGTTACCCAGCAGATCGCTCGTAATCTCAGCGCGCGTTCCCTTTGGCATATTCAGACGAGGGTCAACAGAAAGGGCTGCAACGATATTCTCAGGATGAGCATAATCGTAAACAATATCTTCAACAACGCCGACCTTGAAGCCGTTGGCATAGACAGGACTTGCTGCCGACATACCTGTTACGTCATCGAATTGGGCATAATAGTAATCGTCAGTTGAGAACATCTTCTTCCCTTTCAGATACTGTAAGCCAAAAAACAGCAGGACGATACCAACTATCGCCACCAGAGCAATCTTCACTTCATTGGTCAACTTCATATTTATTCTCCTTTAATAATTATCTGTTCTTGTTTGCTTATTCAGCATGAATACCTTACTTGCCCCTACGCTGCTTAAACTCCTCATAGGCCTTTCCGGCATCCATCTTCTGTCCGTTTCTGAAAGCAATAATAAAGGCTTGGGGATACTTCTTTAACAATTGCTTTCGCTTCTGATACACCTCATTATAATTATCTGAAGCGCCCACAGCATACTTCCAGGTATTTCCCTCCTTGAAGGAATGTACATCCTTCAATCCTCTCAGTCTGCTGTCAGTATTCTTCAACTTCACATTACTCACAAACAGCTGAACCATAAATATGGGCTTAGCCCAATTACCAGAAGCAGATTGTTCAGTGGTTGTCACAGCGACAGGCTGCGCCTCTTCCTGAACCGGGGTCTCCGCTAATTGCTGCTGCGGAGTCTCTACAACTGGCGACTGCGTAACCTCTTCTATTTGTTGAGCTTCTTCTGCTGGCTGAGTAATCTCTGCAGTTCTTTGGGGAGGAACAGCCTTGCCCATCTGCTTGTTCTTAAAAGCGACAAAAGCCTGATAGATACCTTTTCCCATCAAATCAACATTCTTGCTATTCGTCAGATAGGACATATCCGAGCGTGTTGTGATATATCCCAACTCTACCAAGCAGGCTGGCATCGAGGTCTCTCGAAGCACCAGGAAGGCATCTTGACGCACACCCTTATTAGGACGACCTGCCGTTGAACAGGTGTACTTTTGTATCATACTGGCCAATTCTACACTCTTGGCCATATTCTGCTCGTTCATAATCTGAAAGACCATCATGCTCTCAGGCGAACGCGGGTCATAGCCTGCATAGTGCTGCTTATAATCTTTCTCGATGAGCACAACTTCGTTCTCTCGCATAGCTGCACTGAGTTTCTCATCGCTGCGACGCATACCCATTGTGTAGGTCTCCATGCCAACGATAGGACGCTTACTGGCTACCGCATTGGTATGGATAGAGATGAACACATCCGCCTTATTACGGTTGGCAATGGATGCACGTTCATGCAAAGGGATAAACACATCCGTCTTACGGGTATAGATTACACGGACATCAGGACAGTTGCGCTCTACGTAGCGTCCGAAAGCCAACGCCACATTCAGATTAATATTTTTTTCTTTTGCGCCAAAAGCACAGGCACCAGCATCTTTACCACCATGTCCCGCATCAATTACCAGCGTATATTTCTGTTTTACAGCCGCAAAAGCAACCGTAAAACTGCACATCAGCAACAAAAAGGATATGACTCTCTTTACCTTCATTCTATGATTCATCTTCATGACGATAAGCCTACATGCTCAGAATTCCGCTGCAAAATTACGCTTTATTAGCGGAAAAACTATCAATCGCTACTTGGTTTTATCATTTATTAAGTGTAGTTCCACTCCTGCACCACGGCAATGGGCTCCCATCGGTGGATTATCCTTCACAATTGTCAAGTCAATTGCCGTCACATCACGATAAGCATTAAACACAGCCTTTGCTATACGCCCAGCCACATGTTCGAGCAAATTCGACGGGATTGACATCTCAGCCTTAACCATCTCAAAGAGTTCAGCATAATTTACCGTATCGCTGACCTCATCGCTCTCCATGGCACATATTATATTATAATGTACGCGTAAGGAAAGCGTATACCACCCTCCTACCCTACGTTCCTGAGCCATCACGCCATGATAGGCGTAAAGGCGCAGGTCGCGTATAAATATGTAGCTATCGAGACTTTCCATCCCTCTTACCAGTCACTTTCCACCTCTTGCTTCTTAACCACACCTGCTTGCACCACAGTTCTTACAAATCAGGCAACCCTCCTGATAGACCAGCGACTCGTGACCGCAATTGGGACAAACCTGTCCCTTGGCCTCCGTGCCATCCATCACATATTTCTTCAGAGCTCGTTCCACACCATTCTTCCAGGTATTGATGCTCTCTGACTTCAGCTGCAATGAAGAGACCAGCTTGATCACATGCTCAATAGGCATACGATAGCGCAACACACCAGATATCAGTTTGGCATAGTTCCAGTATTCAGGGTTGAACTTCTCCGAAAGTCCTTCAACAGTGGTCTTGTAGCCACGCTTATTCTCAAACTGGAAGTCATAACGCTTCGTACCATCAGGGTTCGTCTGCTTGACAATCTTACCCTTTGTAACAGATTTAGGCAACATGATTCCTTCATCATCATCCTGAAGACCTGTGAAGATTTCGTATGGATAGCCATCGAGCAAGCCTACCAATGCCACCCATTTTTCTTTGTTGTTTTGGAAGCGAACCACATCGCACTCCAACACCTGCGGACGAATCTCTGTCACCTGTGGATGCTTACAAGGCGCATCCTGCTGTGGAGCGTTCTCAAGATTATTATCGGTTACGGTCTCTTCGCTCTTCTTCTCCTTCTTCGTTACAGAGATCATCACTCCCGAACGCGATCCATCACGATAAATCGTGCATCCCTTACATCCCGAACGCCAAGCCTCCACATAGAGTCTGTTGACCAAATCCTCGTCAACGTCATTCGGAAGATTGACTGTCACGCTGATAGAATGGTCCACCCACTTCTGGATTGCGCCCTGCATACGCACCTTCATGAGCCAATCCACATCGTTTGCCGTAGCCTTATAGTAGGGAGAACGGGCTACGAGTTCATCAATTTCATCCTGTGTATAGCGTTTGTCAGGGTCAAGTCCCTGTACACGCATCCACTCCAAGAACTTCGGATGATAAACAATATATTCCTCGAAAGAGTCGCCCACCTCATCAACATAGTCAACATGCACATCAGTATCATTTGGGTTCACCTTGCGACGACGCTTATAGAAAGGAAGGAATACGGGCTCAATACCACTGGTTGTCTGTGTCATCAACGAGGTGGTACCTGTAGGTGCAATGGTCAGACAGGCAATATTACGACGACCCACCTTTTTCATTTCCTGATAGAGTTGGGGATCAGCTTCCTTGATACGAAGCATGAAGGGATTATTTTCCTCACGTTTGGCATCAAAGATTTCGAAAGCGCCACGTTCCTTAGCCATCTCAACACTTGAACGATAGGCCGTCAGGCAAAGCGTCTTATGCACCTCAACAGCAAAATCGGTTGCCTCCTGGGTGCCATAGCGAAGACCCATTGCTGCAATCATATCACCTTCAGCAGTAATTCCTACGCCCGTACGACGACCCATAGAACTCTTACGTTTAATCTTTTCCCACAAGTGGCGCTCAGCACTCTTCACTTCTTCCGACTGGGGATCAGCCTTAATCTTCTGCATGATGAGTTCAATCTTCTCCAGTTCCAGGTCAACGATATCATCCATGATTCGCTGAGCAGCACGAACATGTTTCTTAAAGAGGTCAAAATCAAAGCTTGCCTGGGCTGTAAATGGATTCTTTACATAAGAGTAAAGGTTGATGCTAAGCAGTCGACACGAGTCATAGGGACAGAGAGGTATTTCACCACAAGGATTGGTTGATACTGTTCTGAAGCCCAAATCAGCATAGCAGTCAGGCAAGCTCTCCCTTAAGATAGTATCCCAGAACAGTACACCCGGCTCTGCACTCTTCCAGGCGTTATGGACAATCTTTTCCCATAGTTCCTTTGCGGATATCTCCTTATGATAAGGAGGCTGAGAATAGACTGGATCATTTTCTGCATTCTGCAAGTCTATAGGCCACTGTTGTACATAGGTCTTATCCTCAATGGCTGCCTGCATGAAAGCATCATCAATCTTCACACTGACATTGGCTCCTGTCACCTTGCCTTCTTCCATTTTGGCATCAATGAAAGCCTCTGAGTCAGGATGCTTGATGCTGACTGAAAGCATCAATGCACCACGTCGTCCGTCTTGTGCCACTTCGCGCGTACTATTACTGTATCGTTCCATGAAGGGAACCAATCCCGTTGAGGTCAATGCAGAATTCTTAACAGCAGAACCCTTCGGACGTATATGGCTCAGGTCATGGCCTACACCTCCACGTCGCTTCATCAGTTGGACTTGTTCTTCATCAATACGTAGAATAGCTCCGTATGAATCGGCATTTCCATCAAGTCCAATGACGAAACAATTGGAGAGTGATGCAATCTGGAAATTATTGCCTATACCCGTCATCGGACTTCCTGCCGGAACAATATATCGGAAGTGATCGAGCAACTGGAAAATATCATCAGCAGTCAGTGCTTTCTCACCCTTTGAACGTCCAGAACAGGCATACTTCTCTTCTATACGTGCTATCTCACGTGCAATACGCCAATGCATGTCAGCGGGCGACTGCTCATAAATAGCACCGAAGCTATCCTTCATTGCATACTTATTTACCCATACGCGCGCGGCCAGTTCATCGCCGCCAAAATAAGCAAGAGAGGCCTGATAAGCCTCCTCATACGTGTAAGTTTTCTGAGATTCCATTGTCAGGTTATTGTTATCTGCGTGCAAAGATAGTAAATAAAAAACAAAATCGGTCAAAGTTGCGATGATTTTTCGCACTTTGACCGACTAATTTCTATTGTCTATGTCTTACAACTTTGGACCTGCAAACTTAACCCTGCATAGGGCGAAGTTGCTTTCGGTCCCAAGTCTTACAACTTTGGACCTGCAGCGACGAGAGCCTTACCAGCCTCGTTACCCTCGTACTTCTTAAAGTTCTTAATGAAGCGGGCAGCCAGATCCTTAGCCTTCTCCTCCCACTCAGCAGCAGTAGCGTAAGTGTCACGAGGATCAAGGATTGCAGGATTTACGTTAGGCAGCTCTGTGGGAACCTCGAAGTCGAAGAAAGGAACCTTCTTTGTAGGAGCCTTCAGGATGCTTCCGTCGAGGATAGCGTCGATGATACCACGTGTATCGGGGATAGAGATACGCTTGCCGGTACCGTTCCAACCAGTGTTAACGAGGTAAGCCTTAGCACCGCTCTTCTCCATCTTCTTAACCAGCTCCTCAGCATACTTTGTGGGGTGCAACTCCAGGAATGCCTGGCCGAAGCAAGCAGAGAATGTAGGAGTAGGCTCTGTGATACCGCGCTCTGTACCAGCCAGCTTAGCTGTGAAACCAGAGAGGAAGTAGTACTTAGTCTGCTCTGGAGTCAGGATAGATACTGGAGGCAGAACTCCGAATGCATCAGCAGAGAGGAAGATTACGTTCTTAGCATCAGGACCTGCGCTCTTACCGTTAACCTTCTGGGCAATCTTCTCGATGTGGTCGATAGGATATGAAACGCGTGTGTTCTCGGTCACTCTCTTGTCGGCGAAGTCGATTTTGCCGTTTTCGTCCACATTCACGTTCTCGAGCAGAGCGTTACGCTTGATGGCGTTGTAGATGTCGGGTTCGCTCTCCTTGTCGAGGTTGATTACCTTGGCGTAGCATCCGCCCTCGAAGTTGAACACGCCGTTGTCGTCCCATCCGTGCTCGTCGTCGCCGATGAGGAGGCGCTTGGGGTCGGTCGAGAGGGTGGTCTTGCCTGTGCCTGAGAGACCGAAGAAGATGGCTGTGTTCTCGCAGTTCATGTCGGTGTTGGCGCTACAGTGCATAGCGGCGTTGCCCTTGAGAGGCTGGTAGTAGTTCATCA
>JAFUAY010000039.1 GCA_017460515.1 Prevotella sp. | reverse complement strand
ATAATGAAAGGAGGAGTGGTACCTCCAGGAATCGAACCGGGGACACACGGATTTTCAGTCCGATGCTCTACCAACTGAGCTAAGGCACCATTGTGTCACTGCATTCCTTTCGTTTGCGGGTGCAAAGGTACGAAGAAAAATTGAAAGCAAAAAGTGAAAAGAGAAAAAACTTCTTTCTATTAACGTTTTTTTTCAAAAACATATCTTTTATGGCAGTAAATGCTTCACTTTTACTTTTCGCTTTCCTTTTTTATTCTTCGCTTTTCGCTTTTTACTCTTCACTTTTTACTCTTCATTCTCTTAGCGGGTTCCATCCTTGTGCTTTCAGCTCAAATTCCTGGTTATCGCGTGAAACGAGGATATGTCCGAACTTCTGTTCGGTAATATGTCCGATGAGTTTCACGTCGTCAAGTTCCTCTACCTTGCTCAGGTCACCGATGGGTACGGTAAAGAGCAGTTCGTAGTCTTCGCCGCCATTAAGTGCACAGGTGGTGACATTCATGTTCAACTCTTCAGCCATTACCGCTGTCTGGTAGTCGATGGGGATGTTCTTCTCAAAGATGCGGCACCCTACGCCTGACTGTTTGCAGATGTGCATCAGTTCGCTGCTGAGGCCATCGCTGATGTCCATCATGGCAGTGGGGCGAATGCCAGCCTCACGCAGACGCTGGATGATATCGCCGCGGGCTTCTGTCTGCAGCTGGCGCTGCAACAGGTATTCCTTACCACTGAAGTCGGGTGTTGCAATAGTTGAGAGCTGTGCGTTGAGCGTAGAGACTTTCTGGCTGTCGCCATTGGCTTTTGCTTCGGCAATCTTTTTCTGCAGCTCGTTCACCTGTTCGTAATAGACTGACTTCTCGCGCTCCAGCAGTTGCAGTCCCATATAGGCAGCACCAAGGTCGCCGCTCACGCAGATCAGGTCAGTGTTCTTGGCACCATTGCGGTAGACGATATCCTCCTTGCGGGCCTCTCCGATACAGGTGATGGAGATGGCCAGACCGGTATAGGACGAGGTGGTGTCGCCGCCCACAATGTCGACGTTCCATTTCTGACAAGCCAGTCGCATACCTTCATAGAACAGCTCGACGTCTTCTACGGTGAAGCGCTTGCTGAGTGCAAGTGATACGGTGAGCTGACGCGGTGTGCCGTTCATGGCAAAGATATCGCTGATATTCACCATTGCCGACTTGTAGCCCAAATGCTTCAGGTCGATATAGGTAAGGTCAAAGTGTACGCCCTCCATGAGCATATCGGTGGTGACGAGCACTTCGCTGTTAGGATAACTGAGTACGGCGCAGTCATCGCCTACGCCGTACTTTGTGGATTCATTCTGTATTTGGAGGTCTTTGGTCAGACGGTCTATCAGGCCAAACTCTCCGATCTTTGCTATTTCCATATAATATAATAAGGTGTGAAGTAACGGATTACTTCTTCCAATTCTCCGTGGGGTGATCGGTATTGAATTTCTCCGCCTTTTGGTGCTCGATGGCTTCTGAGCGGACAATCATCTCGCGCATAATCTCTGTCATGATGGGCTGGGCCTTGTCGGCAGCTTCCTGAACTTCTTCGTGAGAGACCTCAACGGGATTGTCGAAGCCGCCCAGGTCGGTTACCACGCTGATGCCGAAGGTGCGAATGCCGCAATGGTGGGCAACGATCACCTCTGGAACAGTAGACATGCCAACGGTGTCGCCACCAAGCGTGCGATACATCTTGTATTCAGCAGGTGTCTCGAAAGTAGGACCTTGAACGCCCATGTAGACACCGTACTGCAAGCGGATCTTCTTCTCGCGTGCAATCTGGCTGGCGAGCTTGATCAGCGAGGTGTCATAGGTCTCATGCATATCGGGGAAGCGTGGACCCGTGGGGAAGTTCTTTCCGCGTAGCGGATGTTCGGGGAAGAAGTTGATATGGTCGGTTATCACCATCAGATCGCCAATCTTGAAGCCTGGGTTCATGCCGCCGGCTGCATTGCTGACGAACAGTGTCTTGATGCCCAGTTCGTACATCACTCGTACAGGGAAGGTCACCTCTTTCATCGAGTAGCCCTCGTAGTAGTGGAAACGGCCTTTCATAGCCATGATGTCCACACCGCCCAACTTGCCGAATATCAGCATGCCGCTATGACCTTCTACCGTAGAGACGGGGAAGTTGGGTATCTCGCTGTAGGGAATCTCTAACTTATCAGTTATTTCTGAAGCTAATTGTCCGAGGCCTGTCCCCAGAACTATTGCCGTTTTCGGGCTTGTGGTCATCCTTTGTTTTAGCCAGGATGCTGTCTCTAGAATTTTTTCGTACATAGCCTAAAATATTTTCGTTAAAACTATTCTGCTGGTCGAGCATAAACTCGATTTTCACAGGCAGGTAATAAATATGTTTGCGAACTTCATCGCTTAGTCCTTCTGTCTCAAGCAATCGTGCCGCATCTTTCTCTGTGGTGATAATGAACTTTGGAGCGGGTAGGGCAGCGAAGGTGTCGTTGATCTGTTGTACGTCCTTCTGCTTGAAATCATGATGATCGGAGAAGGAAAGCGGAGTCAGGTTGCTGGTGTAGGGGGTCAGGTCCTCAATCAGTTGCCGTGGTGATGCTATACCTGTGAGTAGCATGACGTGCTCATCGGGCTTGATATCTTCGATGGAGCGCTTATGGTCATTGCCAAAGAGGGGATGCATATCTTCGTAGGCCAACTTGGTGAAGAACAGCGTCTGGTAGGGGAACAGGCTCATCGCTTTGGTGATGACGCGGAACTCCATAGGCTTGAGCGCTTTCGGACACTTCGTCACGATGACGATGTCGGCTCGGTTCTTGCCAGACTGAGGTTCGCGAAGCCTTCCTGCGGGCATCAGCTTGTCATAGATAATCAATCGGTGATAATCCACAAGCAGGATGTTGACACCTGGCTTCACGAAGCGATGCTGGAATGCGTCGTCAAGCAGAATGACGTCGATGTCCTTGCGCTGCTTCGTCAGCATCTCGATACCATGAACGCGATCTTTGTCAACAGCAACGGTGATGTTGGGATATTTCCGCTTCATCTGGAACGGTTCGTCGCCAATATCTCTTGCTGTGGTATGCTCGTTGGCAATCAGGAAGCCTTTGCTCTTACGCTTGTATCCCCGGCTGAGTACTGCAACGTTGAGCTGTTGTTTCAATAGTTCGACGAGATACTCCGTATGAGGCGTTTTTCCCGTTCCTCCCACTGTGAGGTTTCCTACTGAGATGATGGGCGTCTTGAAGGAACGGCTCTTCAGAATTCCCACGTCGAAGAGGAAATTCCTGAGCTTCACACCGCATCCGTATAACCAGCTGAAAGGAAGCAGCCAACTGTTGATTTTGATGAAATCGCCTTCCACTTTTTCGTTATGACGTTATATCCTTATGTCGTTATGACGTTATATCGTTCTTTCAAGAATCAACGAATGTTCGTCAAGAAGGGCAGACGGGCCTGCAGGCAGTTGCGCTGCTCGTTCTTGCGCATTTCCATGACGGGCTCATACATATTGCCTAACAGCGCGCGCAGTTCACTATCCAGAAGAGATCCTTTTTCTTCCTTGTTGTCCAACAGCTGCTCGAACCAGTCTTTCTTGGCAGGATAGTTGGCTGTATGGTATTCTTCAGTCTTAGCAAGCTCGGCAGCCTTCTTCACAGCATCGTTCAGCGAACCGATCTGGTCAACCAGGCGGATGCCAAGTGCATCGGTAGCCAGCCATACACGCCCCTGGGCAATTTCGTGAACCTCGTCACGAGTCATGCCTCGACCCTGTGAAACAATGCTCAGGAAGGTTTCATAACCGCGATCAACATAGCCCTGCACATACTTCAGCTCTGTCTCGTTGTCTTTGCCAATCGTCAGTTCTGACTCATAATCGGTGAAGCGGTTGGTCTTCACGCCATCATAGGTGATACCCAGCTTGTCGGTAACCAGTCCTGAGAGGTTTGGAATCAGTCCGAAAATACCAATAGAACCTGTGATAGTTGTGGGCTCGGCAAAAATCTGATTGGCTCCGGCACTAATCATGTAGCCACCTGAAGCAGCAAGTCCGCCCATAGAGACAACGACTGGCTTCTTCTCTTTTAGCAGTTCTACAGCGTGCCAAATCTGCTCGGAGGCTACTGCACTGCCGCCAGGAGAGTTCACACGGAGCACAACTGCCTTCACGTCATCGTCGTCAGCCAACTTCAGCAGGTCTTCTACCGTCTCGGTTCCTACGATGGCATGCTCGCTTGAGAAGCTGGAAAGGGGAGTGTCGATGATTTCGCCGTAAGCGTAGTAGACGGCAATCTTGTCGCCCTTCTCTTTCTTCTTGCTGTCAACGTTGATCATGTCAGAGAGCAATAATTGGTTGATGTCGTCATCTTCGTCGAGTCCCAGCTTGTTCTTGATGACGGACTTAATCTCATCGGGATACATGATCTTATCGACAAGGCGCGCTGCCACATAGTCTTCAGACGTAGCCAGTGCGATGATACTGTCGCTGGCCAACTGGTCCAACTGCTGTGCTGACACCTTGCGGCTCTCGGCGATGTCCTTCAGCATCTGCTGCCAGATGCCTTGATAGAGCACGGTGTTCTGCTCGCGGTCGTTCTCACTCATATCCTTACGAGTCATGCTCTCTACAGCACTCTTGTATTTTCCTACACGCGTACATTGTATTTTAATGCCGGCCTTTTCCAGTAAGCCTGTCAGATACTGATGCTTGCCGCCCAGACCCTTGAAGTCGATGAGACCCGTCTTGTTAAGGAACATGCTGTCGGCAGCTGATGCTACATAATAGCTCATCTGCATGTACTGGCTGGCGTAGGCAATCACCCACTTGCCGCTCTTCTTGAATTCCACGAGCTCGTTGCGAATTTGCTGTGCAGATGCGGGCGAGTCGAACGACATGATACCTCCTTCCAGGTAGATGCCTTTGATATTTTCATTGTCTTTGGCCTTACGAATAGAACTGATGATGTCGTCAAGTCCCATGGCCTCGATGTTGTTCTGATTCATCAGCTCGTTGAACGGACTGCTGCCTTCAGCACGCTCGGTAACGATGCCGTCAAGTTTCAATACAAAGACAGAGTTGTCTTTCACCTTGGTAGCTGCTGATTCGCTGGCAACCATACCAATAATTGATATCAAAAAAAGGATGCCGCTGACTATCGAAAGGATGATAATGCCGCAGATCGTAGCTAAGGTAAATTTAAAGAAGTCTTTCATTTGGTTGTTATTTTAATTATTGTTTCACGTGCAAAGATACAGTTTTTCTATCGTTGCCACAAGTTTTTTCAAGTTTTTTTGTACCTTTGCTGCTGAATTTCAAAACAATAGAACGATGGCAAGCAAAATCAAATACAGAATTTATCCCAATCCGCTACCCGATGAGAAGGGACAAACGACTTATCAGGTCAGGCACGAACCTGACGGAACGATGGATACGAAAGCGTTTCTGAATCACCTGGAGCGTCATAATTCGTTCGACAGTACGGCTATGATGTCTGCTCTTATCGTGCTGAAAAACGAGATAGTAGAACAACTGAAGGATAATCATCGCTTCCGCATTGACGGGCTGGGCACTTTCCAGTTGAAGGTAGGCCTGAAGGCTCTGACAGACGAGGAAGGCAATACCGTCAAGCAGTCGTTTTCGAATCCTGAGGCAATTTCCGCTCGCAACGTGGAGGTGAAAGGCATTTCCTTTATCCCCGACAAGAGTATCGTTGATAAACTGAAAAAGGGAGTGTCAACAGTCAACGAAGCTGGACGTGGGGTAGTGGGGCGCTCCAAGCAGTATGAGCGGCAGGAGGTCATCAATATCCTGAACGCATATCTGGCTGAACATCATTTCATCACCCGCACAACCTTCCGCCAGTTGCTGGGCCTCACCAGCTATGCTGCACAGAAATGGCTCGACCAGCTCACCAGTGAGGAGTTTCCGAAATACGTTATGCAGAAGGAAGGAAATGCCTTCGTCTATCGTCGATTCGGAGAACATTAACCACTCACCTCTCACCTCTCACCACTCACCTCTCACCACTCACCTCTCACCACTCACCTCTCACCACTCACCTCTCACCTCTAAAAAAGACCATATTCGAATTTAAAAAAATGCTCCGCAAATGTTCTGAAACGCCCTATGGTAGGGCAAATCGCTGCGGAGCATTTTTTTACTTTTCATTTACCAAATAAACATCCCTGTCGTGCTTCTTCACTCTGAGCACGTTCAGTCGCGTCATGTAGCGCCCGAACTGGTTGGGCGTAACACCCTCCATCGTCTTTCTTGAATGTTTCGTCAACTTGCGTATCAGCTCATTACCATCCATATAGATTCCATCACCCTTCGCCTTAGGTATGCTAAAGTGAGCAAGGAACAATCGTTCCACCTCGTTTACTACGTAATATCGGCGGTTGCGTCGTTCTATCTCTGCCTCATCCTCCTTTGAGAAGTAGTGGGGAAGATGCTGACGTTCCACCTCGTCGAGCAGTTGTGCGTAAAGCTGTTCGTGGTTGATACCCTCTACAGGTATGATGTCGCTGGGCTCCAGGATGAGGAATCGGCGCGAGCCAGTACGGTCGGTGAGCAGATGGCGCTCGTTGCTGGTTCCAACAAACGAGGCGATGCGTGGCAGCAGGTTGAAATTCTTCTTGTAGGCACCAATGAAACTGGGCTTCATCGTCTGCATCATCGACTTTAGCTCAGGCATCTTCTTGTGAGGAATCTTGTCGAACTCGTCTATGTTGACCAATCCGAATTCCACCATCTTTCTATAGGCATAACCCTTTGCCGTGAGTGAGAAATCATCCGTATAGTAGTCGCTAATCTCAGGGGGCATCAGCGAACGGAGGAACGTGCTCTTGTGCAACCCCTGTCGACTGCTCACCAATAGGAGCATTACTGCATTGGCATGCTCATGATCACGGCCCGTCCATTGCATCACAACTGCTCGCAGCCACTTGCGCACCATCTTCTCACAATAGGGCGAACCGTTGATGCGACGTGCCAGTTCGCCCACATAGTCAGTCTTTCCGTCCCATCGTCCGCGAACCTTATCCATATAGGCACGGATAGGGTGGTAGTCGACAGCCAGATTGCTCTCTACGCGCTGCTTTACAAAGCTGGACAGGCAGAATATCTCACCATCGTCCTGCACCTGGCAGTTGATGGTGTTCAGTTGGCGTCCATCCACCATCTGCCAGTCTTCTTCCTCGCCCTTGCGTCTGTACTCATACACATCGCGAACTACATTGTGGCGGAACTCGTAGTTGGCCGTTATGAACGCAGCCATATCATGTACGGGGCGCAACATTGCCTGTTGGCGGTTCTCATAGCGGTCAGACTTAATTTTCTCACTCTCCATGTTGGCAACCATCTTCCA
The DNA here is from genome assembly GCA_017460515.1 of Prevotella sp. GTDB lineage: Bacteria > Bacteroidota > Bacteroidia > Bacteroidales > Bacteroidaceae > Prevotella. Next base: position 1,856 of record JAFUAY010000039.1, on the reverse strand, counting down.
GAGGCGCCAAATTTTTTCAAAAAATGTAATCATAATTTTGTCGTGTTTTTGTTAATTCACTCGCAAAGTTAATACGATAACACCCCGTTTTCAAGCCTTTTTATGAGAAAAATGCATAGAAAACCATGAGTCTTTTTTGCCGCTTTTCTTTTGTCTCAACGTGCAGTTTTTATCTTCCTAAAATGTAATACTTCTGTCTTATGACTTATGTCGTATAATATTATGACTTATGTCATAAGAATTTTCGATTACTGTCGTATAATCTTTCCACTTTAGTCGTAAGTTGCTAATTTCCCTATTCTCTATAATGATTCAGTATTTCCTTCGAAAGCAATACTTCATCTTGATATGAGCAAACACCCTTCTTTTCCACCATTCGCCGAATTTTAAAAATGCTCCGCACTTAACCTGTTGACAATCAATTGTTTATCTTGTTTTGCGGAGCATTTTTTGAATTTCGATAAACCACCGTATTTTTCTCGTAAGTTGCTTACTTTTTAGTTCATCCGTATCTTTTGGGGCAGATACTCATGGATGCAAGAAATAATCATATTTCTCTTATATTTCATTTCTTTCCACTTTTTTCTGTTCAGACGCTAAAATTACAAATTTAATTTGTATCTTTGTCACAAAATTAGAAATCCAGAGCTATCAATATGAAGACTGATAAACAAATTGCTGCGGCTGGTGCGGAATTTGCAGATCGATGGAAAGGTCTCGTGAAGATTGGCATGATGACGCAGGAAGATATAGATAAGAGGATGAAGGAACCCTATACAATTCTCTAGTTCATGCTAGTCAAAGCATCTCCAACATTCCAGCCACCAGTAAAGAAGGTACTCTCGAATAAAAAAAAGAACGATTTCTTTGTTCTCACTTATATGTATCGCCTGTGGGGTGAGCATGACGCGTGGCTTTTTTGTGTCAAGCAGTCACTATTTGTCGGATAATTATTATCTTTGCACAAAAATTGAAGAATGGCAATAGAACAAGCAATATTCCGCAGGGCGGAACTCCTTTTGGGTGATGAGGCAATGGGCCGCATCGCTGAGAAACGTGTTATCATCTTTGGCGTGGGTGGTGTAGGCTTTCGTTGCGCTATAAGCAGGTGCCATTGGTTCACCACGCAACCCGCCAGCCGAGGTGATTGCTACGAGGTGGCATCAGGAAGTTGACGATTGTCGATTCCGACCGCGTGTGTGTCACCAATATTAACCGCCAGCTGATGGCCACCACCAAGACTGTTGGGCAGGTGAAGGTCGATGCCATCGACTCGCTGAAGGACAAGGCATTGCTCATCCTCATGGCTATGAATACTAAGGCTCAGTTCTTTTCGTCGATGGGGGCAGCCTTGAAGCTTGACCCCACACGCATCAGGATTACTGAATTCTGGAAAGTGCAGGGTGATCCCTTGGCACGCGCGCTTCGTAAGCGTTTCAAGCGTGATGGCAAGTATCCCAATCGAAAGTTCCAATGTGTTTATTCCGACGAGCTTTTGGAAAACAAGACGATGGTGAGCACCAATCGTCAGCCCATCGATCCTGATGATAAAGGCAATGGTACCATTGCTCACATCACAGCCATTTTCGGCTTTATGTTGGCAGGATTGGTGGTGCAAGATGCCGTGAAATAAGCCGTATATCGTCAATAAACCGAAGTTACTGTCACTCGGAAATGAAAAGAAAAACTTGTTTTCCTTTTGCATTTCTCTCGTTTTTTCGTAACTTTGTAAGATTTCTCAGCTTTTCTTTGTATAAAGGCTGTCTGGGGGATTGAGGAAAATCTGGGTTACGAATTGGCAACCGTACTCAATTCCACATTCTGCTATGAATTGCTTTCAATGAACACCTGATGCT